>CAVZQS010000001.1:0-195095 GCA_963777425.1 uncultured Alphaproteobacteria bacterium
CAAAAGTTGTTGCTACGGCAGAGGAACTCTCGCCCATATGAATAAAGGATTACGGCGGACGAGGCCGCAGGAGAAGGATCACGTGACGGCGCAGTGGCAAACGGAAATCGAAGTCGTCCACGGGATTGGGCTGCATGCCCGGCCTTCCGTGATTTTCACCCGTCTTGCCAAATCCTTTCCCTGCACGATTGAGATCGAGGTGAACGGAAGCAGCGTCTGGTTGAATGGCAAAAGTATTGTAAAGGTCATGGGCGCCAAAATCCGGAAAGGTTCCGTCCGAAAATTCGCGCTGTTGTCAATTGTGCAGCGGAAGCCATAGCGGCGCTGAAAGAACTGGTCAAACACAATTTCGACGAGGGCAAGACTCCATGGCCGAAATGTTTAGACTGCAAGGCCAGGGAACTTCTCCGGGTAAGGCTTTTGGACATATTCACCTTGCGGTTGATGCCGAAGAAACATTCTCGCCTCAAACCGAACCCGCAGCTGAACGTGCCATCCTCTCGGGCGCGGTCCAGGCTTCCATCGCCGCACTCCGTGATCTCGCTGCTCGATCCGCGCGGAAAGTGCAGCGGTTCTTGAGTTCCAGATCGAAATGCTCCTTGATCCCGAGATAACCGAAATGGCTGCCGTGGCGACTGAATACCGGAGATGGCGCTGCTCTTGCCTGGGTGACGGCTCTTGAGAATCACATCGCCGGCTTCGAACAATCGGACAACGAGGATGTGCGGGCACGGGCAGCAGACGTCATCGACATCAAGAGCCGTGTACTTGCTGCTATGACAGGAAAACCGGTCGCGGATTTCCCTAGCGGGTCGGTGTTCGTGGGCAAAGACCTCTCGCCGAGCGTGTTCCTTGCTCATGACTGGTCGTCTGGCGGTGGAATTCGGACTGTTCAGGGAGTGGCCCGCAAGCCACGTTTCCATGCTTGCCCGTGCGAAATCGGTTCCCATGGTGATTCGGACCGGCACCTTCAACATCGCCGGGAGGAGATGCTCTTGCTGGATGGAGCTCGGGCGTCGTCATCTTGAATCCTTCCAATGAGGAGCTCCGGCAGGCACCAGCAACGCGGTTGTTCATGCACCCGATTGCGGATGAGGCTGAACGACCTTGCTCGACCGAATTGCGGACGGGAATACGGCGGTGCTGGGATCGATCTCTCGATGACGTTATGCTTTTTCGGCAATCTTATCGGTATCGACCAATCGGGAATTGCGGGTATCGGATTACTCCGCACCGAGTTCTTGATGTCATCAGTTGCCGACATCGCTAACGAAGAAAGGCAATACGGCATCTACCGCCAGGTACTGGAGTGGGCCGGACAAAAACCGGTAACCATTCGTATGCTCGATATAGGTGGTGACAAGCCGGTTCCCGACTTTAACCAACTGACGGGACATCGTTTCTGCCTCGCGTGGTATCCGCTTCTTGCTTGCCCGGCCAGAATCCTCCGCATCCAGGCGCGTGCGCTGCTGCGCTCTGCAGTCCACGGTAACCTGAAGGTAATGTTGCCGATGGTGGCATTACCTCAGAAACCAAAAGTGGTGACGATATTCAGGGAGGAACTCATCCTTCTCCAACGCCGCCGGGGTCAACCATCGCATGCCGTCGATAGGGATTATGGTCGAGGTTCCAGTTACGGCCCTCATGCTTGATACATTCGATGCGGCGGAGTTTTTCTCCTTCGGAACGAATGATCTCGCGCAGTATCTGACCGCTGCTGCGCGCGACAATGCCGCGGTCGCAGACATTTATGCCCATGCCGCTCCTGCAGTTTTCAGACTGCTCGCACAGACCGTACAGATCGCTGCAACCTTGGGGGTGCCGGTCAGTGTCTGCGGTGATATGGCGGGCGAACCGGAATACATTCCCGCCATTGTGCTGCGGATTGCGGCATTTCTCGCTGGCACCGGGCGCAACTAGCCGTAATCAGATCGCAAATTACGCAACTCAACGCGGATGGAACCATGGCAGTGGAGAAATAGGGTGGCACGGGAACCGGTGGAAGACGCCATCATGGACTACAAGACCATCCTGGCGCAGATTATTGACAACCGTCCTTCCGGGACACGTCAGCGCTTGGCTGCTGGTGCTTGGCAAGCACCGCAGTTTCGTTACCCAGATTACAAAAGAAAGTTCGGCCCACCCACGCCGCTACCGGCGCGGCATCTCGCGACGATCTTCAGGGTTTGCCACTTTAGTCCGGTTGAACAACGACCGGTTTGTCGAGGCCTATCATGCTGCGCATCCGGGAGACTGACCCGAATTTGGCAGTTCCGAAGGATTGCGCTCACTGTCGCTGATGGTTCCCATCTCGGGATGACAAGAAGAATTGTCTACTGGACGAGGCGATTACCGATTTTGTCCAGAAAATTGCTACGCTGTTGGGAGTATGCATTAGCTGAGATGAACTCCCGGGATGGCTTGGTGGTAAGATTGCGTTTCAGACTGAAGGGTAGGGAACTCGACCAGATGGGAGCTATCCACCTTCTCGTCTTGCGCCGCAGCAAAACGTTACGTTTGGATACAGTCGCTGCAGCGGGAGGGGCACGATGAAAAAGTTCATGAACGTGGCCGCGTCAATGGTTGCCGAAAGTCTCGAAGGCTTCGTATCGGCCCACGACAGTGTGGTTATATTCGGTGCAGGCCGGAAATTTATCCGGCGTCGTCATCTCACTCCCGGAAAGGTTGGACTGATATCGGGCGGAGGGGCCGGGCATGAGCCAATGCATATCGGTTCGTTGGACACGGCATGCTTGACGCTGCCTGCACCGGTCACATCTTTACCTCTCCAACCCCTGATCAGATCATTGCCGCCATAGACGACACCGGCAGGGTGTCTGTTGATCGTCAAGAATTATGACGGTGATGTAATGAATTTCGAGATGGGCCGCTGAAGTGGTGCTGAGTACGATTAATTTCAGACGGAGCAGCGAGCAGCGACGATGTCGCGCAGCGCCTGGCCTACCAGTTGAGAGGTGTCGCTGGAACGCTCATCGTCGAGAAAATTCTTGGAGCAGCTGCCGAGGCCGGAGTGAATCTTGCTGAGCTGAAAGGCGCTGGGCGAGCGGCTGAGTAAGCAAATCCACACAATGGGCGTGGCGCTCAGCGGTGTGACCGTCCCGGACACCGCGCGTGCCACTTTTATACTGGAACCTGATGAGATGGGAGGTGGGGGTCGGGATCCATGGAGAACCTGGGCTTTACCGCCAGAAGATCGCCGACGCGGACACGATAGCCAGAATGATCTGCAGTACCATCCTTGCAGATACTGAGCTGCAAAATAACGACCGAGCATTGCTACTGGTGAACGGCGTCATGGGAACTCCTGACGCCAGACGTCTTCATGCAATGTTGCGCGTCGGTTGTTCGAGGCGAGCGGCATCCGGATCGTGATCTTGTTGTAGTTGTTACCTCGCTTGATATGGCCGGCCTCTCTGTTACCTTGTCACTCCTTGATGAGGAGGCATTGCACCTTTGGGATGCACCGTCGACGGCTGCACTGCGTTGGCGCCGTCATGACCCAGCAGAAGCTGTGGATTTTCAGGACGTTCATTTGAGTTGAGATGAGCGGCGGATATGCGGAACCTACTGTCCGCGCCGAGCATCGCGGTGTCGCACTTGCCGCGAGAATGCGTTGGCGACGAAATGGAAAAACCTGAATTATCTTCTTCGTCGCCATCAACAGCGGCAAAGATCGCCATCGATTGGTGGTTGTTATAAGCGCGTCCAAGTCGACTGATTCAGCAATTCGAATGGATTAGGGCGATCGAGCTCCACTCGTTGATCGCCCCATTTTGGTCATTTTCCATCAACGTTGCATTTGCGACAATGGCAAGCTCTTTGCTCTGAAAATGTGCCATTTTCACCCATTCTTAGCGCTTTTCACGCCAGATTCGCGCGGCACAGAGGTCGAAAAGCGCCTGAATTTGCACCTTTTTCAGCCTCAGTCATTCAATTCTCATTAAAGATGCCTAAGTAAACAGGTTGCGCGTTCTCACGGCTTCGTTACTTTTCCGTATTGGTAGAATTTAGATGGACCTTGTGCATTGGTCCATCAGTTTTGGGGAGGGGTAATGTCTACAACAATTTCAAAGATCATCGGCGCGGGGTGCTGCCGACAACCAGTGCTGCATCTGCTGCGCACGCCGGCGGTCTTGAACGCGGCGGTTACAACTGGGAGCTGCTGTTTGATCCCTCTCAAGTTGCAACGGAAGCCGGCAACGACGACGTCATGCCTGATCGCAAGTTCAAGAACGCTCGCGATATCAATCCAGCTGACGGATTGGGCTCCAATGGCATCGGTGGCGGCAAAACTTCCGGCCATGAAACGCCTAAACTATGAGGTTCCGCGTTTTCGTGCTAAAAACGCATTACCCCTGACTTCGATTGCCTGGACTGTCAGCCATGGGGTGTCCACACCAATCCGGGTGCAGACTGGGTAGGCGCCAACCAGAACATTGAAACCAAGATCGACAGCAAGGACTACGGTCTGACCTGTTCCTATAAGTTCGCCGTGGGCGAGAAGAGCTTCATTCGTGCAATTGGTGGCGTGTCCTGACGAGGAAGTCGAGGGCTTCAAGGAACGGCTCGTGCTCGGTCAGGTTCTGCAGTTTCCTTCCGCGGTAGCCGCGGGCTTTGACGGCACGGGTGTCCTTGACCGAGGGTGACCTATGGGGCTGGCGTGTCGGCGCATCCTGACGAAATGCCGGACTACGCGCTGCGGGCTAGCTTCATCTATAATGCGGAAGTCGATCTGGGCGGATCGCCGGCACGATCGATGTCGACAGAAATTCCTGCTCGTTTTGCCAACCCTCTTCTACCCTTCGCAGGGCGGGTTATCGATGTATTTGGCACGGCAACGATGCCGCAATCGGCCGAGTTCAGATTTCAGACAGGTATCGCCAAGGACTGGCTCGCTTTCGGCACGGTAAAATGGGTCGACTGGAGCGTCCTTCAGGTCGTCGGTTTCTGTTCGGTAACGGTTACGAACTGCACGGCGGCAAACTGTCACGAGAACCTCGCTCGATCTGATGTTCCGCGCTATGGCTGGACCATCTCGGGCGGTGTCGGTCGACAAGTTCAAACTGCAGCAGTGGAGCGGACAGGTTCAGCTATCCTGGGACCGTGGCACCGCGAAGTCCGGCTTGACCACCCAGACCGATACCTGGTTGCTTTCGACCGGCGTTTCCTACACGCCTAACGATAAGTTTGTAGATTCTGCGGCGGGCGGCGCGGTCGGTATGCTCACGTCGGGCGAGTATGGCCCTCCGCGCAGCTGCCCGAGCAGATCCGGCATTTGCGGCGCCGATGTCGCCTATGATTTCGGTGATGACTTCGTTGGCGCACTCTCGCTGTCAGCCAAGCTCAAGTTCCTAAGCCTGCTCAGAGGCCAGGGTCATCCCTTTACGGGAACCTTGGCCTCATAGAGTATCTTCCGGATACTCGGGCGCGAGCAGTGGTGTTTGAACGCCAAATCCCCAATCTCCATTCCCGTCTTCGCGTCCGCAACTACAGCCTCTCGGTCAATAATCCCAGACACCGGCACATCGATCTCCCGTCGCCCCAAGGCGGTTTTGATCGTGGCGTAGTTCCGGCCGCCAAACTTGATTCCGATGTCGGTCAGGGTCAAATCCCGCAGCCTCACATAAACATCGGCGATCGCGTCGTCGCGCGCTTCAATGATATTTGCCTTGCGTGAGTGTCCGATCAGATCCTCGGGTGAGAGCCTGTTTCTGCCGGCATGGAATTGGATGATGATTTCGATGGAAGAGATCGCCCTCAAACTCATCGAGGGTATTTAGCGTAGCGTTGCATGCAATGTCCCACGATTTTCAGACTTATAACCAAATATCTATCCACAGCTCGATTGTATATTCTTTTCTGAAGCTTCGATTTGTTCAAAGTTGCAGCAACGGTGTGTTGAACACAACCAGGATCGACCAATTTAACAGCTGCAATCCTGCCACGACACGGTTCGCCTCCCATTAGGGCCGCGTCAGTTGATCCAATCTGGACAGGTCCTATGGGGAATTGTCGCTCAGAGGCGCAGGAGACCGGCTAATGGCTCTTAACATGTTATTGGCATTGCTGAGAGGTTTCCGGCTCGCGCCTGATGCCATCGTGACCGCTTGTTCGTTTTCTGCTTGCGGCGTGCCGGCCAACCGCTTGGCAATTCGACTTTGGTTCTGTGCGACCGGGTCCTGGCACGGTAGCTACGCGTCGTTTACAGCGGTATGAATTATAATTCATGATGTGAATTATATTGACACGTTTCAATTTTTGGGCTTGTTTAAATCCGACAGCATTCGAGGAGGATTGCTGGTCTTCACAACGAATAGTGGCCGCCTTCGAGGCGCCACGAAACCAATGGGAGGGGCTTCGGCCTCGAGGAGGACACTTGCGCACTTTTTTAAGCACGACCGCAATGGCGGTCCTGGCAACGACGCTTTTTGCAGCTTCTGCCAAAGCGGAAGAGGAGTCACCGTTTCGCTGCGAACCGGGTGAGAAATACGTCATGAACGTCATGGTTTCGGGCGTCGAGTATTGGTTCCCCGTCTATGAAATGTTCAAGCAGGCAGGCAAACAGCTCGGCTGCGAAACGGCCTATACCGGGACACCGGAATATGACGTCAACAAGCAGATCGCCAGCTTCGACCAGGCTCTGGCCCAGAAACCTGCCGGCATTCTCGTTCACCCGATGAACTCGGATCCATTCATCGAGCCGATCAACCGGGCAATCGATCAGGGTACGGCAGTCGTGACATTCGCGGCGGATTCTCCGCTTTCCAAGCGAATTTCGTTTATCACCTCCGACAATATACGCGAAGGCACCTATGCTGCTGACGCCATAGCGACGAAGCTTGGCGGAAAGGGTGAATACGCCGTCCTGGAAAATCCCGGGCAGGACAATCACGACAAGCGCGTCACCGCGTTCATCGACCGTATGAAGGAAAAGTGGCCGGACATGAAACTTGTTGGCCGAGCGGCCTCAAATCAGGATCCCACCAAGGCCTATCAGGGCCTGATGAGTATCATCCAGGCCAATCCCAACCTCTCGGCCGTCTTCATGCCGGAGGCGAATTCGGCAATCGGCGCTGCCCAGGCCAACAAGGAAAGCGGCGGGAAAATTCTTGTCATGTGTGCGGACGTCAACGCAAACATCCTCGACATGATCAAAGCTGGTGAAGTCTTCGGCTCGATCAACCCCAATCAGGGCATGCAGGGCTATATGGGTTTCATGCTGCTTTGGCTCGCCAAACATCCGGAACTGATCGATCCCATGAATGACGCAAAGCGTGCCGGCTTCAACCCCATGAGCATCCCTTTCGTAGACAATGGCCTTTCCATCGTCACCGCTGAGAATGCGGATGATTTCTTCTGGGACAAGTACCTCCAACGCCGCGGTACCAAGGGTATCGAGGAGTAGGTCTGGCAGCTGACGGCTATCCGGGTTCAAAAGTCCGGATAGCCGGTGCGAGGCAACGAGGAGGAATGCACGATCATGCGGGAACCGGTTCTGAGTATACGCAACGTCACAAAGTATTTCGGAGCGGTGAAGGCACTGACGAATGTCAATTTCGCCCTTGAACGGGGCGAGGTTCATGCGCTTTGCGGCGAGAACGGAGCCGGCAAATCGACGCTCATGAACATCATCGCCGGCGTGCTGCAACCTGATGAGGGAGAGATTGTATTGGAAGGCAAGACGGTGAGGATCGGATCGCCTGCTGCTGCACAGTCTCTGGGTCTCGGGTTGGTTCACCAGGAGATCGCGCTTTGCCCTGATGCCAGCGTTGCGGAAAACATCTTCATGGCGTCCATCAGCCGCCAGCGCTCGCTGCTGATGAACTACCGCAAGCTGGAACGCGAGGCACAGGAGGTGATGAGCCGGCTTGCGCCGATCGACGTTCGCCGCAAGGTAGGTGAGCTGCCAATCTCCAGCCAGCAACTCGTGGAAATCGCCAAGGCCTTGACGCTCGATTGCCGTGTCCTGATTTTCGATGAGCCGACTGCAGCGCTGACGGAAGCCGAAGCCAGGATACTGTTCGAGATAATTCGCGACTTGAAGGCCAACGGTATCTCCATCGTCTATATCAGCCATCGGATGGCTGAAATCTTCGAGCTTTGCGACCGCGTAACCGTTTTGCGTGACGGCCGCTATGTGTCCACCGACCGCGTCGCGGACCTGACACCTGACGACGTGGTTCGCCGTATGGTCGGGCGCGAAATCACACAACTCTATCCGCCCAAGCAACCGGCCGGCGAGCGATCACAGGAAGTAGTCCTTTCGGTTCGCGGTCTCGGCGACAGTGAGCGCTTTCGCAATGTCGATATCGATCTTGCCAGGGGCGAAATCCTGGGCATTGGCGGCTTGATCGGCTCAGGTCGCACGGAAATTGCGGAAGGGATCTGCGGATTGCGAGCCACCGCGAACGGTGAAATTCTGGTTCATGGCAAGCAACAGGCAATTGGCACGTATGCTGACGCGGTAAAGGCGGGCCTGGTCTACTTGTCGGAAGACCGGAAGGGTTCGGGCCTTTTCATTGACCTGTCGATTGCCAAGAATATCTCTGTCCTCAACCTGAATGCACTGACCGGGCATTTGGGGTTGATCGATACCGTGGGAGAGGCGGACCTTGCCCGTGATTTTGCGCAAAGATTGAACATTCGCATGGGGGGTATCGACGCTCCAGTATCCTCGCTTAGCGGTGGCAATCAGCAGAAAGTGGCGATCGCCAAGCAGCTCGCGGTACAGCCCAAGGTAATCCTGATGGACGAGCCGACTCGTGGCATCGACGTTGGTGCCAAATCGGAAATCCACGCATTGCTGCGCGAACTGGCCCGATCCGGAATTGGTATCATCGTCATTTCTTCCGAACTTCCCGAGTTGCTGGGTCTATGCGATCGGGTGGTGGTCATCCGGGAGGGCGAAGTGGCCGGTGAACTGGGCGGGGATGACATGACAGAAGAAGCGGTCATCCGGCTCGCTTCGGGAGTTGGTCAGAATGCAATCACGACTGACATCAGAACATGCTGCCTGAACCAGGTACGGGAGACGAACGAATGTTGGCTGATACGCTGGGGACAAAGTCCGGACGGTCTTTATCCTGGAAAAAAATAGGCTCCATGCGCGAGGCGGGCCTGATCGCAATCATTCTGGCCCTTTGCCTCGCCATGAGCTTCGCCTCGCCGCATTTTCTGACGCTTGGCAATTTCCGCGCGATGCTGATGAGCTTCTCGGTGGAGGGTATCGTTGTCGTCGGAATGACCATCCTGCTTATTGTCGGTGGCATTGACCTTTCGGTTGGGTCTGTCGTCTGCTTTGCAATGGTGCTTTCGGGTTCGCTGTTTCTTGCGGGATTCGATCCCTGGAGTGCCTCGCTCACAGGTATCCTCGCAAGCGCGCTCATCGGATGTGTCATGGGATTCTTTGTGACTGTGGTGGGGCTCAACCATTTCATAACGTCGCTTGCCGGCATGGTTATCGTGCGCGGCCTGTGCCTCATCATCACCAAGGGGACGCCGCTTTCGCTATTCGCGTTGCCACCGGCATTCAAGGCTGTCGGGCAGGGCAGTTTTCATGGCGTACCCTATGTCATTATCATCTTTGTAGCCGTAGTCGGGATATTCGATTTCCTGCTCAGACGTGCGACCGCCTTGCGCAAGGTTTTCTACACCGGAAGCAATGAGAAGGCAGCACTCTACTCCGGCATCAGGACAAACCATGTGAAATTCTGGGTGACCGTCCTCTGCTCGACGCTCGCGGGTGTCGCAGGCGTTATCTACATGTCCCGCTTTGGTGCGGCGACACCGACGTTCGGTGTGGGCATGGAACTCAATATCATCGCGGCAGCGGTCATCGGCGGTGCCTCGCTCAACGGCGGGTCCGGAACGATCCTTGGCGCAATCCTTGGGATGGCATTGCTCTCCGTTGTGACGAGTTCACTGGTGCTGCTCAACGTCTCGGTCTACTGGCAGGATATGATCAAGGGCTGTATCCTGCTGGCGGCGGTCTCGGTCGATCACTTTCTCAACAAGCGGAAACCTTCCTGACATGGCACTCCCAAGACGAACAACTAATCCGTCACCCGTTCCACGTGAGGAGATCGTGATCGCGCGGCAGATGCATCAGGCATTGGTCCTGCATTTTCTCGAAGGCCTCACCCAGGCGCAGATCGCCGATCAGCTTGGCGTCTCACAGCCGACCGTGAATCGCCTCATCAAGCGCGGCCGCCAGCTTGGCCTCGTGGAAATCAAGATCAAGTCGCCGATCGAGCCGCTGATCGATCTGGAAGAGCGACTGCTGGCCCTGGGCGGAATCAATCGTGCTATTGTCGTGCCAACGGTTTCGGATAACCCCCAAACGGCACTACAGGCTGTTGGCGAAGCCGCCGCGCGCCTGCTTGTTGAAGAAATCGCCGACGGCGACACGATTTGCATCACCGGCGGCAAGGGCGTGAGCGCCGTTGTTGCCGGGTTGAAGGTACAACGCGCGTTCGATGTGAGAGTTGTACCGGCCACCGGGTGCGTTCAGGGCAAGCATTATACCGACGTCAATCACGTCTCGACGTTGATGGCCGACAAGCTTGGCGGCCACGCATATCAGATCCACGCGCCGCTCTTTGCCGACAGCGCTACGGAACGCTCGATGTTGATCAACATGCGCTCGGTAGCCGATGTTTTCACACGCGCGAGAGCGGCCAAAGTTGCCATTGTCGGTATCGGCTCAATCCTGACCGACGACTCGAGCTATTATGATCTTCATCCATCGTCCAGCACTGACAGGGAGGCGATAGAGCAGTCAGGCGCGCGTTGCGAGCTTCTGGCTCATCTGCTCGATGAGCGCGGTCAGGTATGCAGTTACAGCCTGAATGAATCACTTGTCTCGTTGACACTAGGGGAATTTGCATCGATTGCGAGCAAGATCGGTGTTGCGAGCGGACCAAACAAGGCGCGGCCCATCCTCAGCGTCATGCGCGGCAATCATCTGGATACGCTGGTCACGGATGAAGCGACAGGACAGCGCGTTTTAGATATCGCGGCGGCCGAGGGAGCATGGGCATGAGCAATGAACAGTTGTTGCGCACTATAGGAAAATCGGGCGTGCAGGCCTCGGCAGTCGGACTCGGGACCTGGGCGATCGGTGGCTGGATGTGGGGCGGTACCGACGAACAACAATCCATCGCCGCAATCCAGGCATCACTCGATGCGGGCGTCACCCTGATCGATACGGCCCCCGCTTATGGCCTGGGTCGATCAGAAGAGATCGTCGGTCGAGCCATTCGGGGTCAGCGCGACAAGGCGGTGATTGCCACCAAATGTGGCCTGGTCTGGCATACGAACAAAGGCAGCCATTTCTTCGATCAGAACGGAGTTCCGGTCCATCGCTATCTTGGACGGGATGCGATCTTTTACGAAGTTGAGCAAAGCCTCACAAGGCTCGGCACGGACTACATCGACCTTTACGTCACACATTGGCAGGATTCGACGACGCCGATCGAGGAAACCGTACGGGCGCTGGAGGATTTGCGCAGTGCGGGAAAGATCCGGGCGATCGGCGCAAGTAATGTCAGTTTGCCCGAATTGAAGAATTACGTGGAAACCGGTTCGCTTGATGCCATCCAGGAGCGGTTCAGCATGATCGACCGGGAGATCGAGGAAGACTTGCTGCCACTCACCAGGCAGAAGGACATCTCGACGTTGAGCTACTCCTCGCTCGCGCTCGGCCTGCTTTCGGGAACAGTTGATCCTGGCCGACTGTTTTCCGGGGATGACCAGCGTAAAGACAATCCCCGTTTCTCGGTCTCCAACAGGTTGAAGGCGAGGGACTTTGCCGAATCCATCCGGTCCGTGGCCGACAAGCATGCGGCGAGTATAGCCCAGACGGTCATAGCCTGGACGCTGGCCCAGAGCGGTGTGACATTCGCGCTGTGTGGAGCACGCAATCCGGAGCAAGCGCAGGAGAATGCAAAAGCCGGGACGATCCGGCTCGACAAGGAAGACCTCTCGGCCATTGACGCGGCCATCGCAGTGAAACTTGCAGATATGGACAGGTAACGGGCTGCATCATGAAGCGTGAAGAAATATTCGACGGGCTTCGACAGAGCCCGAAGGTGGACGTGTGTGTCGTCGGCGGCGGTATCAACGGGATCAGCGTATTTCGTGAGCTGGCGTTGCAAGGCCTCAACATACTGCTTGTCGAAAAGCATGATTATTGTTCCGGCGCCAGTTCCGCCCTGTCGCGCATGGTGCATGGGGGCCTGCGCTATCTTGAAAATGGAGAATTCAACCTGGTGAAGGAGTCGCTGGTCGAACGCGATCGCCTGTTGCGGAACGCGCCGCATCTTATCGCGCCGCTACCGACGATGATTCCGGCATTCAATGTCTTCTCTGGTCTTACCAACGGGATTGTTCGCTTTCTTGGCCGCAGCCGCAAGCCCAGCCGTCGGGGTGCCATCACCATCAAGGCCGGACTTAGCATTTATGATTTCCTGACACGCACCCGAGGGCTCATGCCGCGCCATCGATTTCGCGGACGGCGAGCGACGCTTGCCAAATGGCCAGCGCTCAATTCCGCAATAAAAAGTTCAGCGACCTATCACGACGCTTGGGTAAGGCAACCTGAACGAATAGGTATCGAGCTGCTGCAAGACGCTTTGTCCAACAACCCAGGCGCCCGTGCACTCAACTATGCGGAACTCCGGCGCGATGCGAGCGGCGCTTTCGCTGTGCAGGACCATATCGACGGCACCATAACGGTCGTCGACCCGGCCCTCATTGTCAATGCAACAGGCGGCTGGATCGACATTGTAAACGGCGATCTGTTCCCGGTGAAAAGCCGGCCCGCACCATTGATAGGCGGGACCAAGGGGTCGCATTTGATTATCGACAATGCCGAACTTGTCGAAGCCCTCGACGGTCACATGATCTACTACGAAAACGAGGACGGGCGTGTCTGCATTCTGTTTCCTTATCTCGGCAAGGTACTCGTCGGTTCAACGGACATCCGCATCGATGATCCTGATGATGTCCGCTGCACGGCAGACGAGCGCGATTATATCCTGCAATCGCTTGCCTTCGTACTGCCTGGCATCCGGATCGAACCCGAGGAAATCGTGTTTCAGTTTTCAGGTGTGCGCCCCCTGCCTGCCAGTGATGACACAATCACCGGTCGCATCCCGCGCGACCATTTTTGCACTCTCATTGAATCGTCGGATGGCGCACCTCCTGTGCTGTGCATGATCGGCGGCAAATGGACGACATTTCGTTCCTTTGGAGAACTTGCGGCCGATCTGGTCCTGGATCACCTGCATCTAACACGCCGCGTATCGACAGCGGACCGATCCATTGGCGGCGGCCGCCAATTCCCGGAGGATATCGATGCCTGGGTCATGCGAACGTCTTCCGCAACGGGCCTTGATGCGGCGCGCATAACGGAACTTTTCGAACGCTACGGCACGGACGCTGAGGCGATCGCCCGGTTTATCGCCGGCGGACCCGATGAGGCGATGCCCCATATTGGCTATTCAAGCCGCGAGATTACCTACCTTGCCCACCACGAAGCCGTCGAACATCTCGCGGATCTCCTGTTGAGACGCACAACGCTGGCAATCGGCGGACAATTGTCGCTCGCCATGCTCGACGCCGTACTCGATCTCGTCGCCGCCGAAAAGCGATGGTCCGTTGCGCGGCGAAACCGGGAGCGGTCGCAATTCCTCAAACTTCTCGCTGAACGCCATGGCGTCAGCGATGGCATGTTAATCGCACGAAATGAGCAAGGAGTAAGATATGCGAAATCATCGCAAGGTCCGGATGAACCGTCTTTTCGGCAAGGGGCGCTGCCTTGACGTCGCCATCGATCACGGTGTGTGCAATGAGACGTCATTCCTGACAGGGCTTGAGAACATGGAAGCCGTGGTGCAGGCATTGGTGGCTGCTGCGCCCGATGCGATCCAGATGAACTACGGGCAGGCCGATCTCCTGCAGTACATGACGGGCAAGGAAAAGCCGGCGCTTGTAATGCGCATTGACATGGGTAACCCCTACAATCCGGTCCGCCATCGCAATATGTGGGCTGTCCTGCAAAATCAAAGCGAACCGCTGATTGGTGCCATTGAGATGGATGCGGCGTGTGTGGTGGTCAATCTGTTCATGCTGCCGGACGAGCCCGATCTTTTCCGCCAGTGCGTCGAGAACATTTCGCGCGTGCGCGCCGACTGCGAGAAATATGGCATGCCGCTGATGATCGAGCCGCTTGTCATGCAGCCCGTCACCGATCGTGGCGGTTATATGGTGGATGGCGATGCGGACAAGATCGTCACGCTGACCCGGCTTGCCCGTGAGATGGGCGCGGATATCATCAAGGCCGACCCGACGACCCATGCGGAGGATTTTCACCGCGTCGTCGAAGCAGCGCGTTGTCCCGTCCTTGTACGCGGTGGCGGCAAGGAGGATCTGCGCGCCGTCTTCGAAAAGTCAGCCGCCTTGATGCGACAGGGCGCCGTTGGCATGGTTTACGGACGCAACATCTACCAACACGCCAACCCGAGCGCCGTGGTTCGGGGGCTTATGGCAGTCATCCATGATGGTGCCAGCGGCGAAGACGCCTACGCGCTCTACCAACAGGGCTGAGTATTGACGGGAACTGGAGGAGGGGTTCGATATGGGAAATTATCTTCTGGGTCTGGATGCAGGAAACACCGTCATCAAGGCGGTGCTCTTTGACCAACAAGGCAACGAAATCGCGTCCGTGGCAGAGGAAGGGCATAGCAACATGCCGTTTCCCGGTCATGTCGAGCGCGGGCTTGGTGAGCTTTGGACAAACGCCAAAATGGTGATCCGCTCGTGCCTCGACCAGGCTGGAATTGAGCCGAGAGAAATCGCGGCCATCGGATGTGCGGGGCACGGCAACGGCCTCTATACGTTGGATCGCGACGGCGAGCCTCTGCTTGCCATCCAGTCGCTCGATACGCGAGCGGCCGGCCTTGTCGAGGAATGGCTGGCCGAAGGCGTTGGCGATCGCACCTATCCGATCGGGCTGCAACGACCCTGGCCTTCTCAGACACCGACCTTGCTCGCCTGGATCAAGCGTCATCGACCGGAAACGTTCAAAAGGATCGGTACCGTTTTCCTCTGCAAGGATTTTATCGTCAATCGCCTGACTGACCGGCGCGTCAGCGAAGTATCCGACATGGCCGGGTGCGGGCTGCTCAATGTCACAGAGCGCCGCTATGACCACGACCTGATGGTGGCCTTCGGGCTCGGCGATTGCATGGGGCTGCTACCCCCTCTGATCGAAAGCGCCGATATTGCGGGAAGGGTGACTGAAGCCGCTGCGACAGAAACCGGCCTTGCGGCAGGAACAGCTGTTATAGGCGGATTCTTCGATGTGATTGCATCGGCTATCGGCTCGGGAGTTACGCGAACGGGCGCTGCATCCATCATCGCGGGCACCTGGAGCATCAACCAGGTTATCATCGATCGGCCCAGGCTCGAAGGCTCCGTATTCATGTCATCTACCGTTGATCGCGAGCGCTACATGGCGATCGAGTTCGAGCGCTACCTCCGCAGCAAACCTTGAATGGCTGGTTCGGGAACTCTTCCCAGGCAACCAGCCCGACGGCCGCAATTCATTCGAGGTCTGCTGCGAAATAGCTTCATCAGTCGTGCCGACAGCGGACGACCCGATCTACCATCCGTTCCTTTATGGAGCGCAGCAGGATGGCAGTGCCCGAGCCGGATTTTACGGAATCGCGGGTTGGCACAGCAAGGGTCACCTGGTGCGCGCGCTGCTGGAAGGTGTAGCCTTCGGTCACCGCCAGCATATCGAGACGCTTCGCGCAGCTGGCGCCAACTTCAACGAGGCGGTGCTTTCCGGGGGCGGTTCGCGCAGCATCTTCTGGCCGCAGATCTTCGCCGATGTGCTGGGACTCCCGATAACGGTCGCGCGCTCGAGCCAGACCGGGGCGTTGGGGGCGGCGATCGCTGCAGGGGTTGCTGCCGATATGTTCGCTGATTTTGAAGCTGGGGCAGCGGCAATGGTGACTACCGAACGTCACTACAAGCCAGACGCAACACTGGCTGCCCATTACGACGAGCGTTACAAATTTTATCTCGACATTGCAGAGGCAATGGGGCCGATCTGGAGGCGCATGGCCACGAGCAGCAGACTGGCCCGCGAGGCCGCAGCATGACCCCGCCCGCCATGGATGCCGCCGTCAATGAGGATGTTTACGACTACATCATCATCGGGGCGGGATCGGCGGGCTGCGTCCTCGCCAACCGGCTTTCGGCCGATCCAGGGAACCGTATTCTTCTCATCGAGGCGGGAGGCAGCGATCGCTACCACTGGATCCATATACCGATTGGCTATCTATTCTGCATGGGCAATCCCAGGACCGACTGGATGATGAAAACGGCTGTGGAACCCGGGCTGAACGGCCGATCGCTTCCCTATCCACGCGGTAAGGTTCTTGGTGGATGCTCCTCCATTAACGGCATGATCTACATGCGCGGCCAAGCCGCGGATTACGACAACTGGCTGCAGGCAGGAAATGTCGGTTGGGGTTGGGATGATGTCATGCCCTACTTCCTGAAGTCCGAGGACAATTATCGCGGACGCTCTTCCATGCATGGTGGCGGTGGCGAGTGGCGGGTCGAGCGGCAGCGCCTTTCCTGGCCCATTCTCGATGCTTTCCGCGATGCGGCGCAAGAACTCGGCATTCCAAGGACGGATGATTTCAATACGGGCGACAATGAAGGCTCGGGGTACTTCGAAGTTAATCAACGCGGCGGTTTGCGGTGGAATACGACGAAAGCTTTTCTTCGGCCGATACTGAGCAGGCACAACCTCCGGGTCGTTACAGGAGCCGAGGTCGAACGGCTGGAACTTGAGGGCAATCGCGTTTCGCGCGTCTGCTATCGGTCCAAGGGCAGGGCCTGCATTGCAAAATCCTCGGCAGAAATCATCCTTTCGGCCGGAGCGATAAACTCACCGAAAATCCTCGAACTTTCGGGAATTGGTGACCCCGAAATCCTTTCACGCGCAGGGATCGAGCCGCGTCACTCGCTTCGGGGCGTCGGCGGCAACCTGCAGGATCATCTCCAGATTCGCACGGTGTTTCGCGTCGAAGGTGCGAAGACGCTGAACCAGCTCTACCACAATCTCTTTGCGCGTGCCGGGATGGGATTGGAGTATCTTGTCCGTCGATCCGGACCACTTTCAATGGCGCCGAGCCAGCTCGGCATTTTTGCCAAAAGTGATCCGGCATTAATGACCCCCGATCTCGAATATCACGTCCAGCCGCTCAGCACTGATCGGCTTGGCGAGCCCTTGCACCGCGAGCCTGCTGTGACCGTTTCGGTCTGCAATTTGCGTCCCGAAAGTCGCGGAACTGTCCATGTCGCCGGTCGAGACCCGAGTATGCCGCCTGACATCCGGCCGAACTATCTTTCGACGGCAGGCGATCGGCTTCTTGCCGCAAGATCGATCCGTCATGCCCGCACGCTGATGGCGACGAAAACGCTGATGCAATATCGACCGCAGGAAATGCTGCCTGGCTCCCAATATCAAAGCGACGACGAACTGATACGCCGGGCCGGTGACATCGCGACGACGATCTTTCATCCCGTAGGAACCTGCAGGATGGGCAGTGACGACCTTGCTGTCGTTGACAGCACCTTGAAGGTGCACGGACTGGCAGGGCTGCGTGTGGTTGATGCTTCGATCATGCCGACGATCGTCTCGGGCAACACAAATTCACCGGTTATCATGATTGCAGAGAAGGCAGCAGACTTCATTATCGAGAGCGCATCTCGGGGTCGTTGAAGCGATTGCAACCGGATTCGCCAGGGATCGTTGAGCGATATCGGCGCATCTAAGGACACATCGCTCGAGCATCCGCCGATCCCGACCAGACCAACGCGCCAAGCGTCGAACCGAGGCCACCGTTGCCGCGACCGGCGCATTCAATCTCCTGCTGACTGAATCGTTCCAACGACTGCCACGCAGTCGCCTGATTTGACCAGCCCGGGAAAGTGCCGTGCCGCGAGCAGTCCGGTGAGCTTTGCGCGAATTTCTGCGGGGGCGGCGTCCGTGCGACCGATGGAATGGATGCGCGCGATCACCTGGCCCGCGGAGACTGGGTCGCCGAGATCGATCATCGTTTCGATCAGCCCGTCATCCTCGGCAAACGAGAAACAGTCGCCGGACGGCATGTCGAGCCAGCGGGTCTCGCGGTGTTCTATCTTGCCGCCGACAATACCTGCGTGGCGGAGCAGGTTAGTTGCACCCCGCTTCGCGATGGCAACGGTCTCCGCCCGAGCAGTACCGCCGCCGCCGAGCTCGGTCGTCACGAATACCTTGCCCATCTCCTCGACAGTCGTGTCGTACATGCCGACCGCATCGATCTCGAGCATGCGCATCGACCAGGGCGCTGAGAATGCCTTCACTGCCTCGAAGCCTTTCGCCTCCTGCTCCTTGTCCGAGAGAATATGAGCAGCAGCGAACGGGACGAAATCGAGGGTCTTGCCGCCCGAATGGAAGTCGAGGACCACGTCGGCGCGCGGCAGAAGCTCGCGGGTGAAATAGTCGGCAATCTTCTGGGTGATGGTGCCGTCGGGCCTGCCCGGATAGCTGCGGTTCATGTTGCCCTTGTCGATTGGCGAGGTGCGGGTACCCGCGCAAAAAGCCGGATAGTTCATCGCCGGAACGATGATCACTGCGCCGCTGACCTGATTGACATCGAGGCTGCGGGCGAGATCGAAAAGAGCGATTGGCCCCTCATATTCGTCGCCGTGGTTTCCGCCGGTCAGGAGTGCTGTCGGACCGCTGCCGTTGCGGATGACGGCAATGGGGATCATGACCGATCCCCACGCGGAATCGTCGCGGCTATAGGGCAGCCGCAGGAAGCCGTGCTGTACGCCGGTCTTGTCGAGGTCGATCGTGGGCGTGACGGGCGATGGCGTGAGTTTCAACGACTGCATGGCCGCCTCAGTTCTTGACGAACAGCTGACGCGGGACATTGGCAAGGCATTCGACACCGGTGTCGGTGATCAGGATGCTCTCGGTGATCTCAAGACCCATGGTCTCGAGCCACAAGCCGGTCATGAAATGGAATGTCATGCCCGGTTTGAGTTCGGTCTTGTCGCCGGGGCGCAGACTCATCGTGCGTTCGCCCCAATCCGGCGGGTAGGAAATACCGATCGGATAGCCGGTACGGTTATCCTTGACGATGCCGTATTTCTTCAGCACGGCAAAGAATGCATTGGCGATGTCTTCGCAGGCGTTGCCCGGCCTGGCTGCAGCAAGTCCTGCTTCCATCCCTTCAAGGGTCGCCTTTTCCGCGTCGAGAAAATCCTGCGTTGGCTTGCCGAGGAACACTGTGCGCGACAGCGGGACGTGATAGCGGTTGTAGCACCCGGCGATTTCGAAGAATGTTCCCTCGCCGGACTTCATCGGCTTGTCATCCCAGGTGAGGTGAGGCGCCGATGCATCGGCGCCGGACGGGAGCAACGGAACGATAGCGGGATAATCACCGCCAAAACCGTCCGTGCCACGAATACCGGCATCGTAGATTTCTGCAACGAGATCGCATTTGCGTATGCCGGGCTCAACCTTGTCGACGATGCGCTGGTGCATGGCTTCTACAATCCGCGCCGCCTTGCGCATGTAGTCGAGTTCCGCCGGGCTTTTCACAGCGCGCTGCCAATTGACCAGCGCGGTGCCATCGACAAAGCCTGCATTCGGCAGGTGCTTTTGCAGCGAGGCGAATGCTGCGGCGGAGAACCAGTAATTGTCCATCTCGACGGCAATGGTCAACCGGTCCCATCCGCGTTCGGCAATGATGTTCGACAGGTAGTCCATCGGATGCCGTTCAGTTGATTGAACGTAATTGTCCGGATAGCCGATAATGTTGTCGGTTCCGAGATACGCCGTGCGCTTTGCACCATTGGCATCCTGGCCGCGGCCATACCAGATCGGCTCGCCTTCCGGCGGCACGATCACTGCCTGATGCACATAGAAGGACCAGCCGTCATAACCTGTCAGCCACGCCATGTTGGAAGGATCGCTACAGATCAGCAGATCGATACCGCGCTTGTGCATTGCTGCGCGTGTCTTCTGTAATCTTTCGGCGAATTCCTGCCGTGTGAACTTGAGATTTGGCTCGATCATAATGCGTTTCCTCATTCCTGGGCCAGGGCCCGTATCAACTTTCAAAATTCGACCCCGCTTTCGCCAGCCTGGCGCGGTCGCGGGCAAGCGTGGCGATGGCGGTGTCCTGCACGCCCGTTCCGGTCAGGTCGGCGACCGTGATGGCTCCCGGTGATGAACGGCCGGGTGCCGTGCCGGCCACGATCGCACCGAGTTCCGGGAACGGGGTATCGGCGCTCACAAGACCGGCTTCGATGGCATGATGGAGTTCGCCAAGCCGGCGGGTCTGTTTGACACTGTCGGCAACATAGAGATCCGCCCCGGTGACGATGGCCGGGTCCAGTTCGTTCTTATGCTCGGCGTCAGATCCCATCGCCGTGATGTGCTGTCCCGGTTCCAGCCAGTCCCGATGCAGGATCGGTTTCGGGGACGGCGTCGTCGTCACGACGATATCGGCTCCGCGAACCACATCTTCAGGACTCCTGCCTGCAGTGACTGCTATGCCGAGTTCTTCGGACAACTCGCGTGCGGCCAGCCTGGATTTGTCGTTATCCCTGGCCCAGATACGCGCTTCGCTAATCGGACGGACGAGGGTGAGGGCCTTGAGCTGCAGCCGTGCCTGCACGCCAGCCCCGAGGATGCCTGCGATCTCCGATTCCGGGCGGGAAAGGTGTTTGGCCGCAACAGCGCCCGCCGCTGCAGTGCGGACGTCGGTCAGATAGCCATTGTCCAGCAGCAAGGCCTCCACAATCCCGGTGGTGCTGCTCAGAAGAATCATCATGCCGTTCACGCTGGGGAGACCCAGCCTGGGATTGTCGAAGAAGCCCGGGCTGATCTTGATTGCGAACCCATCGATGCCCGGCACGTAGGCGGTCTTCACGTCAACTTCGCCGCGGTGTTCCGGGATATCCAGCCTGAGTATTGGCGGCATGGCGACAGCCTTGGTGGCGAGCGCCTCGAAGGCCGTCTCGACGCAGGCGACGGCGTCGAGATCGAGTGACACGATCTTGCGCAGATCTGCTTCTGTAAGGATCTTCACGCGGGGCATGGCACGGCCCTTTCGCCTGTCGCATCGGCGCAGACGATGCGCCGGTGCTGGTTCATGTCGACATTGCGACCGGAAAGAATTGCGACGATCGGGCCCTTGGCGCTGACCTTGCCCGCCAGCAGCGCGCCAATTCCGACGGCCGCGGCCCCCTCGATGATCTCGCGCTCCTGTGCATAGGCATGCGCCATGCCCGCCGCGATTTCCTCTTCCGTGAGCAGGATCACATCGTCGAGCAGGTCGCGGATCATGGCGAAGGTGAGGCGGTTGTCGAGACCAATGCCGCCGCCCAACGAATCCGCGAGGCTTTCATATTCCTCGACAAGTACAGGCTTGCCGGCGTCGAGACTGGCGCGCATTGCCGCGCCCCGATCCATGGAGACACCGATGATCCTGGCCGAAGGTCTCACAGCTCTGATCGCTGCGGCGACACCGGAAGCGAGGCCGCCCCCGGATACCGGAACAACAACCGTCTCGACTTCGGGGACATCCTCGACGATCTCAAGGCCGAGCGTCCCCTGGCCGGCAATCACATTTGCATTGTCGAAGGGCGGCACCATTGTGAAGCCGTCGTCCCGCACCAGCCGGGCGACTTCCTCTTGGGCATCATCCTGCGATTTGCCGATGATGCGGATATCGGCACCAAGCCGGCGGATTTCATCCACCTTGTTCTGTGGGACCAGGCTTGACATGCAGATGACGGCACGGACGCCCTCCAGATGCGCGGCAAACGCAAGCGCGCGGCCGTGATTGCCCGTCGACGCGGCGACAACGCCCTGCTGCTTCTCTTTAGCCGTCAGATTGCTGAGGGCGTTGGTGGCGCCACGCAATTTGAAGCTGCCCGTGATCTGGCGATGTTCCAGCTTGAGATGGACCGGTGCGCCGATCGTCTCCGACAGAGAGGCCGACTGGACCGTCGGAGTGCGCACCACCTTGCCCGCAAGCGCATGGCGGGCCTTGTCGATATCAGAAAGGGTAACAAAACCGTCAGTCATGGCTTACCAACTTGCCATTTTTCGGGTCATCAGGACTCCGAGTTCGGGGCGCGGTGCATCGTCCTCGCAGATGCGCAGCGTCGCCCATGCGGTGGCGAGGTTGCTGCTGATAACAGGCTTGCCGATCGCCCGTTCGATCTCCGGGACGACACCTGCAGCCCGCAATGCGGTGCAGGAAATGAACAGCGCATCCGAATCGCCGGTGCTCGCCTCGCGCGCAGCCTCAATGATTGATCGCGGTGTGACCCGCGCCATCTCGCGGTCGTCATCCAGGCCAAAGCAGGTAAAGCGCGCTATTTCAAAGCCTTTAGCGGTAAAGTAGTGCGCCATCGGCGTGCTTGTTTGGATCGTATACGGCGTAAGCACACTGAGGCGGCGGGCGCCAATGGCTTGCAGGCCCCTTACGGCCGCCAGCGGCGGGCTCACAACCGGGACGGCGGGTTTGGCACTGCTGATGGCACGCTCGATCTCGTCATCGCCGATGACGACGGAGGCAGATGTGCAGGAATAGCAAATCACGTCCAGATCTTCGTCAGGCAAGATGAGGCGTGCACCCTCGGTCAAAGCCGGGTGCATACGCCGGAGGTTTTCCGGCGTCGTCGGATTGGTGTAGGGAATGCGCGCTGTGTAGAGGCCGACGCGGCTGCTTGCGACCATGCGCTGGAAATCGGGTTCGGTCGTGTGGTCGGTCGCAAGGATCACCAGCCCGACGCGCTTTTCGACGGGACGGTCATCAAAATCGAGCGTTACACCCGTCCGCTGGATTGTGGCTAAAGTATCCATCTGCACGCTCCTTAATCAATGCGGCCGTAGCGGCGTTCGAGCCAACGCAGCCCGAACACAGAGATCAGACTGATCACCAGGAAGAATGCGCCAACGAGCGTGATGGGCTCAATGTAACGATAATTGTAATTGGCGATGCTGCGCGCCTGGTTCATGAGCTCCAGCACGGTAATTGCGGAAAGCAGCGGCGTTTCCTTGAACATGGCGATGAAGTAATTGGCCAAGGCAGGGATCATCGGCGGCAACGCCTGCGGCAGTATGATCTGCGTCCAGGCCTGCGTCGCGCTGAGGTTGCAGGCCTTGGCGGCTTCCCATTGGCCGCGTGCGACATTATCGATGCCGGCCCGGTAGACCTCCGCCGTGTAGGTTCCGTAGTGCAGGCCAAGACCAATTACGCCGGCGACGAGCGGTGACAGAGTAATTCCGAGGTCCGGCAGCACGTAGAAGATGAAATAAAGCTGGACGAGCAAGGGCGTGCCGCGAATGAACTCGGCGACAAAGCCCATCGGCATGCGAAATCAGCCGGTTTTTCGAACGCCGCACGATCGCGATAACCAGCCCGACGATTGCCGCAACAATCGAACCGAGGAGCGTGGCAAGAATGGTGATCTTCGCGCCCTCGATGAGGGTTGGAAGAATTTGAATGACGAAAGCCCAATCCCACTCCAATGTCGCCTCCTATGACCTGATGCCGTCGAGCCCGCGCGTCAAGTGACGTTCGAGGCCGCGTATGGCGAAGGAGATGACGCAGGCGATTGCGAAATAGAGCACGAGGATGGTGAGAAACGGGACGAGCGTGCTGCCGGTCTGTGCCCGTACCACCTGGGCCTGAAACGTCATATCTGCAAGGGAGATGAGCGAAACGACGGCCGAGGCCTTCAGAAGCTCAATGGCGTTGTTGCCGAAGGTCGGCAGCATGAGCACGAATGCCTGTGGCAGGATGATGTATCTGAGCCCCTGCCAACGATTGAAATTGAGCGCGGTGCAGGCCTCATACTGTTCCTTGCCGATCGATTTGATGGCACCTCGCACCACCTCGGCACCATAGGCGCCGACATTAAGACCGAGGGCAAGAACGCCAGCCTGCAAGGGTGTCAGCGAGAACCCGAAGAGTGGCAGCACGAAATAAGCCCAGAACAGCTGCACGAAAATCGAAGTGCCACGGAAGAACTCGATATAGCCGGTCGCCAGCCAGCGTACTGGCGCGAAGTGCGAAAGACGACCGAGGCCCGCGAGGAATGCCATAACCAGCGCCAGTGCTGAACCCATCAGCGTCAGCTGGATGGTGACGATCGCGCCATCGAATATGAGTTGCAGATAGCCGGCCCATTGGCCCATTGACTTGCCAACCTTATGCTTGAATCCAGGTAAATTCGGGGACCGCGCCGCCGTTCGGAAGCGCGGTCACGAGGCATGGCGTTATTGTGCCGCGCAGAGTTTTTCGCGTGTCGTCGACATTGCAGCCTGGGCCGAAAAGCCATAGGGCTCGACGATTTTGGCGAACTCACCAGATTTCTTCATTTCAGCCAGGACCTTGTCGAACTCGTCGCGAAGCGCGGTGTCGTTCTTGCGGAATGCGGCGCCGTCACAATAGACCGGCGCTCCCTGGACCGGGGCAATCACTTCAAGGTTCGGATCGTTCGCCTTCTTGACAAGGTCGTTGATCGACAGGACCGGTAGCGAATAGGTGTCGATGCGGCCGTCCTGCAGCATCTTCAGGCCGCTCTGGCCATCCGGCACGACAATGACGCGATCGCGCGGTACCCCGGCTTCGAGCGCCAGGCGTTCTTCGGTGCCGCCGCCCGGTGCACCAATGGTCGCCTTGTCGTCCTTGGCGATGTCGGCATAGCTCTTGAAGCCCTTCGGATTGCCCTTCTTCACCAGGAATGCCTCAGCATCGCACAGGACCGGCTCGGAATAGGCAACGGCGTTGCAGCGCTCCGGCTTCATGAAGAGACCGGCAGTGACGACGTCGTGCCGCCCAGCCTGAAGGCCGGGAATCATGGCGCCATATTCGGAGATCGACGCTACGACATCGTTGACACCGAGCTTCTTGAAGACTGCCCGCGCAACATCCGGTGCAGCGCCTGAAACGGTACCGTCCGCCTTGACCGCCGTGAAGGGCGGCTCATTGGCGATCGCGATGCGGGCGAAGCCCTGCGCCTTCAATTTGTCCAGCGATTCATCGGCTTTGGCCGGCATAGACAATGCCAGTGCTGACAGTGCCGCGGCCCCCAACAATGCGCTTACGGTTTTCATTCGGATCATGTTCCCAGCTCCTTTGGTTTTCTTGTGTTCGCAACGTGCCGACGTTCTGGTCATCAGACGCGGTGACCGGCAGCGATGATCTTTTTCAGGAAGGCCTGTGTGCGTTCCTGCTTTGGATGTCTGAATATTTCGTCGGGCTTGCCGTCCTCGACGATGCGTCCGCGATCGAAGAACAGCACACGGTCGGCGAAATCATGAGCGAAGCCCATCTCGTGGGTCACCAGAAGCATCGTCATGTCCGTTTCGCGGCAAAGCTTCCACAGCACATTGAGCACTTCTTCCACGAGCTCCGGGTCGAGCGCCGACGTCACCTCGTCGAACAGCATGATCTTCGGCTGGAGGGCAAGCGCCCGCGCGATGGCAACGCGCTGCTTCTGGCCGCCGGACAACTGCGCCGGCATGGATTTCGCCTTGTCTGCCAGCCCGACCATGTCAAGGAGTTCCATGGCATGCCGCTCGGCATCTTTGCGCGCGACGCCTTTGGTCAGCATCGGGGCGAGCGTGACATTGTCGAGAACGCACTTGTGCGGAAACAGGTTGAACAGCTGGAAAACCATGCCGATCTTCTTGCGCATCTTGTGGAGATGGGTCTCGTCTGCCGGTTGCAACCTGCCGTTGCGCCGCATCTGGTACAGGTGATCGCCGTCGACCTTGATGTCCCCGCCATCAATGCCTTCCAGCGTCATCAGAATGCGCAGGATCGTGGTCTTGCCCGATCCGGACGGGCCAATCAGCGCCAGCTTTTCGCCGGGTGCAACGGTAAAGGACAGGTCGTTAAGAACCTTGAACGCGCCAAAGCTCTTGCTGATGCCGTTGATCTCGATGATTGGCGGACCGTCCACTGCGGGCATGCGTCTCTCCTCCAGGTTGAGGCAATCTCAGGCGCACAACGATGGGAGACTTATCAAATCATGTCAATTGCAAAAATAATATCATGACAATATTAATGATCGTGCTGAATTTTCAGGCGAGGCGGCTAAATCGCGAGCAACAGATGTTCCTGATCTCCACGCAGCAGATTTGCAACGACGCCAAGTCCGGTCCGCAACTCTGCTTCAGTTGTGGAGCCGAGCGAAATCCGGACTGCAGGATGCCAGGGATGGTTGGAGATACGGAACGATGTACCCGTTGCGATGCCCACGCCCTGAAGGCGTGCGTGGGCGACGAACGCTTCTTCCGTCCGTTCGCCGGTCAATGGTAACCAGACATGCAGGCTCTGCGGATGTGATAGAAACGGTATTCCGGAAAGGACTTCCGATGCGGTAGCGTGCCTGCCGCGCAGGGCCTCACGCTGCCAGTTGACGAGTTCCATCGCCGTGCCGTCGGAAACCCAGCGCGTGGCGATCTCGGCGACGATCGGCGTTGCCATCCAGTTTGAAACGAGATGCCTGTTGGCAACCGCTGCTACATAACGGTCGGGCGCAACCAGATAGCCGATGCGCAGACCGGGTACGACGATCTTGGTGAAGCTGGTGAAATACAGCGTGCGTTCTGGTGCCAGCGCTGCGATCGGCACCGGGCGGTTTTCGACCAGCGGCCCGAGCACGTCGCTCTCGATGATGGCGATGTCATGCCGTCGCGCTACGTCGACGATGGCAGCGCGCCGTTCCGGGCCCATGAGCGTGGCGGTCGGGTTGATCACGGACGGCTGCACGAAAACCGCGCGGATACCATGTTCGCGGCAGCATTCATCCAGGGCTTCAGGAATAATGCCCTGTTCGTCGATCGCCAGGCCTTCAAGTGTCAGGCCGAGATAGGAGGCGAGCGGTGTCAGCGTATGATGGCCGATGCCCTCGGTCGCGACCTTCGATCCGGGCGGGGCAGCGCTCATGAGTGCAACTGTCATTGCCGCCGTGGCGCCGTTGGTCAGGCTGACATTGGAAGCCGGAACATCCAGCCCGCAGGCGCGCAGCCACTCTACGGCGACAGAACGATGGCGCGGAAACACCACATTGGGCCGGAAGGAAAGGGCGGAACTTGCCGGCAGGTTTTCTGCCAGCCAGCCAAGGGCCTTTTTCATGTGGTCAAGGTGCATCGGCTCGCAGACCGGTTTCAGGATCGAAAGATCGATGACTTCGCCCAACCGTTCCGGCAGATAGGGCGGATCGGGCTCGCGCCTGACCGATCGGACGAACGTGCCGCGCCCGGTTTCGCCGGAAATCAGATTGCGGCGGATCAGCTCCTCATAGGCGCGGCTGACGGTCTGTACCGAAAGACGCAACTCGTCGGCCATTTGCCGGTGCGTCTGGAGCCGGGTCCCGCTGTCAAGTTTGCCATCTGCTATCGCACGTGCAATCTGTTCAGCCAGCGAGAGATAGGCCGGACGGCGAAGCATGGTTGGATCTGGACGCCATAATGTCATGATTTATAAGTGATCCAAGTCAGTGCAATTGACAATCGAAAAATCGCAACGTCATGGTTATTCGATGAATTTGTTGGGCAGGACATGACATCACTGAAGCTTGATCCGATCGATATCCGCATCCTTGACGAGATCCAGCGTGAAGGCAGGATCACCAAGCTGGCATTGGCCGAGCGCGTCGGAATTTCTCCAACGCCCTGCTGGACGCGGCTTCGGCGCCTCGAAAAGGCGGGGATCATCGCCGGCTATCATGCACGCCTGGCGCTGCGTTTGGTGACGCCGGTGACCACGGTGCTGATGGAGGTCACGCTCGGCGCCCATCGCCAGGCGGATTTCGACCGGTTCGAACGCGCCATCAAAACTATACCGGAAGTTGTAGCTTGCTGGTCGGTGGGCGGTGGCGTGGACTATGTGCTCAAGGTCATGGCGCGGGATATCGATTGCTATCAGCGTCTGGTCGATAACCTGCTGCAGCGCGAAATTGGGATCGACCGCTATTTCACTTACATCGTGACCAAGACAGTCAAGGATGATGCGGTCCTGCCCGTGGCAGAGCTGGTCACGGCAACCACGCCGGACTAGTCATTCTCTCCTCACACCCCGGTCAATGAGGACATTTTCTCTCCGAAAGCGCCGACAAACGGCCTCTCTCTCTTCTCATCCATGCCACCCTTTCCCGGAGAAATTTCGGGAGAACCGCATGTCCGCCCATTTCGCACGACCAGACCGACATCCTGCCCTCGACCGGCTGCATGACCGCCGCATGCTGCGTGAACTCGCCTATGTCGATGGGCAGTGGACGGCAGGCGATGCCGGCCAGACCTTCCAGGTCACCGATCCGGCATCCGGCGCCGCCATCGGCTGGGTATCGCGTCTCGATGCAGGCCAGACGAGAGTGGCGGTTGATGCCGCCGCGCGGGCCTTTCCGTTGTGGCGGGACCTGCTCCCGCAAGAGCGCGCCGCCAAGCTTCGTCGTTGGCATGAGCTCATGCTGGCGGCCAGGGACGATCTTGCCTTGATCATGACGCTGGAGCAGGGCAAGCCGCTCGCGGAATCGCAGGCCGAGATCGACTACGCTGCATCCTTCATCGAATGGTACGCCGAAGAGGGAAAACGCCTCAATGTTGAAGGCGTGACCAGCCATCTGACAGGGGCGGAAATGATTGTGCGGCGCGAGCCGCTGGGTGTTGTCGGAGTCGTCACGCCCTGGAATTTTCCATCGGCGATGCTGACGCGCAAGGTTGCAGCGGCCCTGGCGGCCGGTTGTACGGTGGTTGCCCATCCGTCTTCAGAGACCCCGTTCTCCGCGCTTGCCCTGGCCGAACTCGCCGATCGGGCAGGTATCCCGGCCGGTGTACTCAATATCGTGACGGGAGATGCAGCAACGATAGTCGGGCAGCTTTGCGAAGATCCGAGGGTGAGGGCGATGAGTTTTACCGGATCCACTGAGATCGGCCGGCTGATCGCGGCGCAATGCGCGCCAACCATGAAGAATCTCGTCATGGAACTGGGCGGGCACGCGCCGCTGATCGTTTTTGCCGACGCCGATCTCGACCGGGCAGTCGACATTGCCGTCAAGGCCAAGTTCGCAACGTCCGGACAGGACTGCCTGGCCGTCAATCGAATCTATGTCGAGCGCCCCATCCAGGATCATTTCGCCGCTGCATTTGCCAAGCGGATTGCGGGCTTGAAGGTCGCCTCTGGTTTGACCGAGGGCGCAGACATCGGGCCGCTAATGCATGAGCGGGCGGTAAAGAAGGTGGAAGAACAGGTCGCCGATGCGCTGGCCCGAGGCGGGCGCTGCCTGGTCGGTGGCATGCGCCATCCCGCTGGGCGGCTCTTCTATCAGCCGACACTGCTGACCGATGTACCGGACGACGCGCTTATCATGCGCGAGGAGACGTTCGGTCCGGTTGCCTCGATCACGCCGTTCGACACGGAAGCGGATGTCGTGGCCCGTGCCAACGCCACCGAATATGGCCTCGTTGCCTATGTCGTCACAACGGATGGGGCGCGGATGCTGCGCCTCGGGCGCAGTCTCGAATATGGAATGGTCGCGATCAACCGGGTCAAGATCACCGGCGCTCCGGTACCGTTTGGAGGCTTCAAGCAGTCAGGGCTTGGCCGCGAGGGATCACGCCATGGAATCGAGGCTTTCACCGAGCTCAAATATCTTTGCATCGATACGCATTAGGCCAAAGAAGAATAGGAAATTATCATGCTTGACCGCTCGAACGAACTGAACGCTTGGGACCGGGATCACTTCTTTCATCCATCAACCCATATGGGCACCCATGCACGCGGCGAAAGCCCGACGAGAATTATCAGGGGCGGTGAGGGAGTTTACATTACCGACAGCACCGGCCGTACCAGCATCGACGCATTTGCCGGGCTTTATTGCGTTAATGTCGGTTATGGCCGCCAGGAAATTGCCGACGCTATTGCCCGACAGGCCAAAGAACTTGCCTACTACCACGCCTATGTTGGTCATGGCACGGACGCTTCGATCACGCTCGCCAAGATGATCATCGACCGGGCACCCGAGGGGATGAGCCGCGTCTATTTCGGCCTGTCGGGATCCGATGCCAATGAGACCAATATCAAGCTGGTTTGGTACTATAATAACGTGCTCGGACGCCCCGAAAAGAAGAAGATCATCTCGCGCTGGCGCGGCTATCATGGCTCCGGCGTCATGACTGGAAGCCTGACTGGACTCGAACTCTTCCACAATGCCTTTGACCTGCCGCGCGCTCCCATCCTGCATACCGAAGCGCCCTATTATTTCCGTCGCGCCGACCGGTCGATGAGCGAGGAGCAGTTCTCGCAGCACTGCGCCGACAAGCTGGAAGAAATGATCCTTGCCGAGGGTCCGCAAACGGTTGCCGCATTCATCGGCGAACCCATCCTCGGCACCGGCGGCATCGTCCCGCCCCCCGCTCATTACTGGGAGAAAATCCAGGCTGTCCTCAACAAATATGACATTCTGCTCATCGCCGATGAGGTCGTAACCGGCTTCGGCCGGCTTGGCACCATGTTCGGTTCCGATCACTACGGCATAAGGCCGGACCTCATAACCATCGCCAAGGGGTTGACCTCGGCCTATGCGCCACTGTCCGGCGTCATCGTCTCCGACAAGGTCTGGCAGGTGCTGGTCAAGGGCTCCGACATGCTGGGCTCGCTCGGCCACGGCTGGACCTATTCGGCCCATCCGATCTGTGCTGCTGCCGGTGCGGCCAATCTCGAACTAATCGACAAGCTAGACCTCGTGACCAATGCCGGTGAGACAGGAGCATATTTCCGCAAGAGCCTGACGCAGGCGCTCGGGGATCACCCGATCGTCGGCGAGGTGCGCGGTGACGGCATGCTGGCCGCGGTCGAGTTTGTCGCCGACAAGGACGACCGTACCTTCTTCGATCCGGCGCTGAAAGTTGGACCCCGCATTGCCACCGCACTGGCGGAACGCGACGTGATTGGCCGGGCCATGCCCCAGGGTGATATCCTCGGGTTTGCCCCGCCGCTGTGCCTGACGCGCGACGAAGCCGATGTCGTCGTCAAGGCCGCGGCCGAAGCCGTCGAAGCTGTCGCAAAGTCACTCTGAAGGAGGCCGTCCACGATGGATGACAATCTTCCCAGGACCATGGCCGCCGTTCAGTTGGTCGGCCATGGCGGGCTCGACAAGCTCGTCTACAGCCAGACCGTGCCGGTTCCGACGCCGGCGGCCGGAGAGGTCCTCATTGCCATCACGGCTTGCGGCATGAACAACACGGATGTCTGGGTGCGGGAAGGCGCCTATGGCACTGAGGAAGACGCGGGTGCAGTTTCAACCTGGCGCCGCCAGGAGCCGACACTGACGTTCCCGCGGATTCAGGGCACCGACATTGTCGGCAATATCGTCGCGGCCGGCGAAGGGGTTGCGCCCGAGCGTATGGGCCAGCGCGTTATGGTCGATTTTTCGATCTACAACCGTGAAGACGACAGTCTCGCCGACATCGATTATATCGGCCACGGTCGTGACGGTGGTTATGCGGAGTACGTCACGGTGCCGGCCGAGAACGCCCATCTCGTCGATACGAAACTCAGCGACGTCGAACTGGCAACGTTCTGCTGTGCCTATCTGACGGGCGAGCAGATGCTGGAGCGTGCCGGCCTGAAAGCGGGTGAGCGCCTACTCGTCACCGGTGCATCGGGCGGGGTCGGCTCGGGGATCGTCCAGTTGGCACGGGCACGGGGGGCAATTCCCTATGCGCTCGTAGGGCCGGGCAAGGAGCAAGCCTTGATCGGCATCGGCGCCGAAGGCGTCATCACCCGCGGAACCGATGATCTTGTTGCTGCCGTCAATGCAGCCACTGGCGGCAAGCCTGTCGATGTGGTGGCCGATCTCGTTGGCGGTCCGATTTTCAACGACCTGTTGCGGATCCTGCGCGCTGAGGGCCGTTACACGACGGCTGGCGCGATTGCCGGACCGGTTGTGCAGCTTGATCTGCGGACCATGTATCTGAAGCACCTGGCATTGCACGGTTCGTCGCAAGGAACCCGCGGCGATTTCCGCCGTATCGTTCGTTACATCGAGGAAGGCAAGATCAAGCCGCTTGTCGGTGGTGTATATCGCCTGTCGGAGTTCCATAAGGCGCAAACTGATTTCATGGCCAAGGGCTTTGTCGGCAAGCTGGTTGTTGTCCCAGACGCTCAGTACGGTCGGCGTTGCGCCGACGTCTGAAGATTGGTTCGAGTGGGCAGGCCCCGCGCATACGGGGACGTTTCGACCAACCTGTTGGCAGGGGATGCGAGCCAATCTTTCCACACCCTCTCATGAGACACTACATCACATGCCGTGTGTGTTCAGCCGGATCGGCTCAAAAAGAGGTCCGGCGGAAAGTTCGATTGGGGATTCGCGCCCGGCGCCGGGCCTATGCCGTAAAGGGGCATGCGGCACATCAAAAATATGCAGTGATCTCCGAGAGGTAGCAATAAATCGTTGGTCGATAAATAGGGGTATGACCTAAGACCAATGGGGCTGGTCGTTTGTGCGAGCAAGTCGCCCCCGGCTCGGCCGAGTGAGCCATCAATTTTACGGTCAAGCGTTTCTTTGGCTCATTTGATAAGGAGATTGATCTGCCGGATAGCTATTGCGGTGTCGGATAGCCCAATTCGGCCGCTGCAACAGGGCCCGGCGCTTTAGATGGAAGCTTGGGAGAGCAGGGCACAGTAACCGCGGTGGCCGGGTGGGGATCCGTCCTGGTTATGGATGTCGCGGTGGGCTGGGTTGCTTTGGTTTCGGGACGGTTGAGGGGATGGTCGGCGGCGGTCAACCGGAACAGCTTCCTGGCCGGACCCTTGAGCCACTCGACCCGGCCGGGGTAGGTGGAAGAGTAGCGCCAGGGCGTTGTGACGAAGTGAATTTTGTCGGACGACAGTCCGCGGACCGTAAGCGCGACGTTCATCAGCACGCTGGGGGTAAGGTCGGGGTCGGCGGTGATGGATTTCGTGGCCGCATCCAGAAAGAGGTACAGCCGGACCGGGTTGAACATGGTCTGACCGCTCATTGCTTTCTTCACCATGGCGGCGAAGAACTCCTGCTGGCGCACAATGCGCCCGATGTCGGATCCATCGCCGAGGCCGTGGCGGGCTCTGACATACGCCAGCGCCTGTTCACCCCGCAAGGTCTGTAACCCTGCGGGCAAGTAGAGCTGGACGTACGTGTCACGGATCGGTTCAGGAATGCAGAGGTTTACCCCGCCCATCGCATCCACCATGCCCTTAAAGCCGGTGAAGTCAAACTTGATGAAGTGGTCGATGTGGATCCCGGTGAGGGATTCGATGGTCTTCCAGGTGCAGGCAATGCCGCCAAAGCTGAAGGACGAGTTGATCATACCGAGGCGTCTCTTCTGGCCCGGCAGGCCTTCCCGGGAGCGGCAGCCCGGAAGCTGGACCAGCGAGTCGCGCGGGAAGTTGATCACGGACACGTCGCCGCGCGTGAACGACAGGTGCACGAGCATGATTATATCCGTCCGCTGTCCGGCAAAATTGGCTTGCTCGGCGTTATCTCCGTCGCGCTGGTCCGAACCAACCACCAGGATGTTCAGCACGCTGGAAGAGGCTTTGGCGGGGCGGACTTTGCCCAGATCCTCCTGGGTGACCTCGACGCGCCTGATGTTGCCGGATAGTTTCGCATACGCTGTAGCGGTCACGACCAATATGATGGCGGTCACAACAGCCAGCAACCAGGGCAGCCTGTGACGGCGCTGGAGCTTGTTCTCGGGCACTGATGGCCCATTGATCGACCCACTGCTCACGTTACTCTCCGGGGAGCGGGCTAGGAAACCTGTACAGATAGCTGTGTGAGTGGCACGGCATCCAGACACTAGCGCTAATCCCGCTCATTCTTGACTCTACTGACCCGGATTTCAAGCTTGAGTTTGGCCGTTCGTAGATTGCCTGCCTGACGATGTCGAGCAGGCTCAAAACAATTGCGGACAGCTATCCTCAGAACCGACTGTCCCCGCCGAGGACATGGAAGTGTTCCTCAACGATCAAGCAAGATGCCAAGCCCGGATGCGAGCTTGCGAAGTTGGCAGCGCAACGCTGCCCCCGGGGCATCCTACAGAATGCATGGCAGGCCAACAGCCACGACGATGACGCGGCCTTTGAGCCCCTTAGTTCGAGGGGCGCTCAAGAAGTGTCAGGCAATCGATGTTGGAGCCATCGAATTTCCAATCGACAACCTGTTGCTTGAGCACGCGCAGCCCCTCCTTTGCGGCGTAATGCTCGAACAGTTCCTTCGACATGAAATTGCGCCAGCCAGGCCTTGCCTTGTGGCTGCCCGATGGATTATTGACCAGGTTCGAATGGTGCAGGAACGCGCGCCCTGTGCCCGGACTTAGCACGCGGCGCAGCTCTTTGAGATATTCTCTCACTACGTCACTATCGAAATGGACCATAGCATCGAAGCAATAAGCGAAGGTCAATTCTCCGGGATCGAAAAAATCGAGAGAATAACCGTTGGTTAGATGGTAGTGGACAGTCGGATTGTCACCGAACCGCTCCCGGCAAAAATCGATATTCTCCTGATTGATATCGACGATATGCAGTTCCTTGACGAGCGGAAGGAGTTTTGCCGAATTACGGCCATGCCCGGCCGCAAGGTCCATTGTTATCGAAAAATCGATGTACTCCTTATGTGGCGCGATAAAAGGCCAGATAATGCCGCTCCAGTGCTTATCCATTCCGGTTTCGGCGTCGTCGTAATAGGCGGCATGCCGCCAGTCGCGTCCTACATGCTGGGCCGCCTTATCGAGAGACGAAAGCGATTGATTTACAGCAGTTTCCTCAGGCATTTTTGTTACCTCGGATATCGGGGATCATGTCCCTGGGGGGTCTGACGGCTGGTCGCCGTAGTTTTCCGGCACGGGCCGGATAATCAGCTCGCCACAGTTGGCAGGTTGATGAGAGGATCATCGCTCATTTGGCTGATGGTTTCCAGTGTCATGGCCGCAGAGATTTAGCAACGTGAAGCACCGGGCAGCCCGGTCGAACCGCAGCTGGTCCGCGCAAGCAGAAAATCCGAATGAAGAAATCTCCATTCCCAACGGATGATGTAGAAGTGCCGGGTACCGGCAATCTGACTTCAAAGTGTGCGCCAATTTCGGGGTCGATCAGTTGGATGGTAGAGCCGATGGTTGCGGCTTCGCGGGTTGTGATACGAGACCACATTCGCAGCGCTCCCGTTGTTCCCGATACCCTTGATGCCCTGGCAGCGCTGAAAGTCTTGTGCGAATCCGACGTACCGATGGCGCTCGTCCTTGACGAATACGGTCACTTTGAAGGTCTCTTAACACCTGCCGACATTCTCGATGCAATTGCTGGCGCGTTCCGCTCTGATGATGACCAGTCGGAATCGGAAGCCGTTCAACGTGATGATAGGCCCTGGCTGCTCGCAGGCTGGATGCCGGCGGACGAAAATGGCGGACCTTTTGGGCATCGACCTTCCCAATAACCGTCATTATGAAACGGTTGCTGGCTTTTTGATCGATCGGCTGGAACGCATTCCGGAGACTGGCGAGAAGATCATATTCGACAATTGGTGTTTTGAAGTCGTGGATCTCGATCATCGGCGTGTCGACAAGGTTCTGGCTTTTCGTTTGCCATAGCTTGATTGGACGGGGAGAGAGCCGATGACCGCTCCTGCCCGATGTATGGACCGGCTGCATTTCGCAAGTGGCGCCATGCGTCCGAAAATATCAATAAGTGCAATCACGCGGCCGGCATTTCTCCCTTCTTTCCGATGTTTAGCCGCTTTCAATCCCGGGTCGCACCGTTATCATGCATTTGATCGGCACGGTGGCTTGTGGCGGTACGCTGTTTCTTCATCGCATTAGTCGACGCATCGATCGTCAAAGGCGCGCACAAGGTCAGGATGATTCACCAAACCCCGCTCATTGCCACTTTGGTCGCAGCCTTAGGGCTTGCATTCGCTTTTGGAACAATTGCGAACAGGCTTCGGCTGCCTTCGATCATCGGCTACCTCATCGCAGGCGTGGTGATAGGACCTTTCACGCCCGGCTTCGTTGCAGACCAGATGCTTGCGCAACAACTCGCCGAGGTCGGCGTGCTGCTCCTGATGTTCGGAGTCGGGCTTCATCTTTCAATGGAGGAACTGCTCTCGGTGCGAACCATTGCGGTACCCGGCGCTCTTGGTCAAATTGGGATCGTCTCCCTACTCGGCGGTACATTGGCTCATTTGATGGGCTGGAGCAACGGAGCGGCCATTGTGTTTGGTCTCTCGCTGTCGGTTGCGAGCACTGTCGTTGTTTTGAGGACCTTGGACGAGCGCAGGTTGCTGGAAACTGAGCGGGGGCGGATCGCGATCGGTTGGTTGATCGTCGAGGACATAGGCGTCATCCTCGCACTTGTGTTGTTGCCCCTTTTCGCCGACGCTCTTGGAGGACTGGGTCAAGACACGACGCAACCCACGGACTTATTCGGCTGGTTTGAGACGCAAACCGTTTGGAGTGCGCTCGGACTCACGGTGATCAAGATCGCTGCCTTTGTGCTGCTTATGGTGGTAGTTGGAAAGCGGGTAATTCCATTGGTTCTCCATTACGCAGCCCACACCGGTTCGCGAGAACTCTTTCGGTTGGCAGTCTTGGCCGTCGCTCTCGGGGTCGCCTATGGCGCTGCAGAATTATTCGGCGTTTCCCTTGCACTCGGAGCGTTCTTTGCGGGCGTGATTCTTGCAGAGTCGCGGTTAAGTCAGCGGGCGGCGCAAGAAACCCTCCCGTTCCGTGACGCGTTTGCGGTCCTATTTTTTGTTTCTGTCGGGATGTTGTTCGATCCAACAATCCTCGTGCGCGAGACAGTCCCGGTCGTTGGCACCTTCCTGGTCATTGTCGTCGGCAATGCCATCGTTGCATTCGCCATAACGCTTGCTCTGCGCCATCCCCTTCGCACCGCGCTGACGATGGGCGCAAGCATGTCACAGATTGGCGAATTTTCTTTCATCCTCTCCGGGCTCGGAGTCTCTCTCAAGTTACTGCCAGAAGAGGGTCGTGATCTCATTCTGGTTGGTGCGATCCTTTCGATTCTCGTCAATCCGTTGCTCTTTGCTGCTCTGCACCGCGCCATGCCGTGGCTCACCGAGCATGAGCAACAGAAAGCGCCTGATCAGCCTGCTCCTCCGTCAAGCGCGGGTGAAGCGAATATTACTGAGCTCAGCGGTCATGCTGTCTTGGTTGGTCATGGCCGCGTTGGAAGCCGTGTAGCCGAAGCAATACTTGCGGACCGTCTGCCCTTACTCGTTATTGAAGAGCGACAGGACGTTGTTGAACAGCTGCGTGCCCGCGGCATAGAGGCGTTTTACGCAAATGCCTTGCAACCTGATATCTTGAGCGCCGCGAACCTCTCGCAGGCACGTTGGTTTATTAGTGCCATCCCCAATCCTTTCGAAGGTGGCAATCTCATCCAGCAGGCCCGGGCTGCAAATCCGAATCTGGAGATCATCGCACGTGCTCACTCTGACGCTGAAGTAGAACACCTTGGCAAGTTTGGAGCGAACCTCATCATCATGGGAGAGCGGGAAATAGCACGTGGCATTATCGAACACATTCGGAAGAGTCGTACAATACCGTGAAAGCCGCAAGCCTGCAGACAGCGGAGGTGCAGAACAGTCGTTGCTGGATAACCACTCTTGGGCACGAAGCGGAAATTTATGTCGGACTTATGCGGAATTAGGTAGCAAAAGCCACCAGGTTAGCTCTAAGGTGTTGAAGACAATATAGAAATCTTCAACGCCTTAGCAATTTACAGATCGCAATTGGCGTTAGAAGAGACCTGACCGCTCGTCGAAATTGACCACGTCCCCTTCCGCCGTATTATTTGACCAGTTCAATTTCACTTGGACGCCATTCCTTCGTGAAGAAAGGTTCAAGCGGACTATAGAGACGAAGCAGTGTGAACCAGCCTTTGTCAGGCATGGTCTGAATCCAGTTGCCACGCTTTACGCCATCCGGTTGCTTCGGGCCGAAAAAGATTGTCGTCGAGCCATCCGCATCGGTTTCGGCAGCGGGCGAAGGATATGACTGGCTTCCAGCCCGCGGGTAACGTTGCGGGGTGTCGAGCATCGAGCGCGACTGGTTGTCGTAAAGCGTAAATGACCAGAACGCCGCCGCTGGAATGTTCGGCGGAAGCGTCACCTTGTAGGTTTTGCCTCCGTCGAGTTCGTTCTTGTCCGCGTCCAAAAAACCCATGAGATACTGCGAGCCGACGCGGGGAAGCCGCATGATCATGCCCGGGAGGTGTAGCCGTAATAAAACGCCGTCTTGGAATTGAGGGTCCGTGCGCCAGTCGGCGGCAACGGTTCGAAAAGCCCCTCCTTGGTGATCATCGGCGGCGGCGTTTCAAAATTGGCACCACCTTCCCACAGCATGTTGCTCCACATTGAGCCTGGATAGTTCTGTGCGTCCGTAATCCGTCCCGAGGCTGGGAAATATGAGGCTATTTGCCGACCGAGCTGGGAGGGACTGAGCAGTGGCTTCGTCCAAAGATCAACCAAAAGGGCAGCATTTCCTGCTCACGGTACGCGTCAAGCGGATTTGGACGGACTCGTTCGAATTGGTGTCGGTCGCGATGCCGCAGAGATCGAGTTTGCCTCACAGTTCGGCAAGATCATTCCAGGACCGATAAGAATTACCATCGACAAAGTCGAGGCCGCGACAAAGGTCTAAGAGCGCACAACAGATGCGATCTCGACCGAGGAGCCTGCGCCCCATGCCGGAGCCAATTAGCAATCCGAAACTGGCATAAATCCACGGAATTAGGCAGGATCGTCCACATAGGTTTGTGATCGCTGTGGCTTTGATTACGTCGTAAGGCAGAAGTCAAAATCCCCGGCAAGCCCCTAAAGCTCTCGAAGCTTATTAGAGCGGCACGGAGACCACGATTATTGTTTGTATCCCTTTGCTTGCATGCAGCTATTGATCAGATTGGCTTCCTCCTTGCGTCTGGCGGAACTATCGGAAGCCAAGGATGCCGTTGCACTGGCGGCCTGATACTTGCATTGCACCATGTCGTTATCCGCGGGGGTTACGGGAGCCTCGCTATGGACCCACTTCTTCTCCGAAGAAGCACACGACGTGAGTACCATAAGCGGAAAGACAATCAGCAAGATACGGCTGTGCGAAAGATATTTTGACAACGTATCGGATGAATTTGAAACTGCATTACGCATTGTTCGAATCCCTCATCTTATGGGCCTATGCCGAGCATAATCCAACGAGAACGTGTTCAACGATCTGACGTCCCATTGCGGAATTAGGTAGCAAAAGTCACCGCACATAACTTAACCATCAGAAAGATAACGAGAATCAGTGGCAACTAATAGTGCAGTTCCAGGCGGATCTGGAAAATGTTCATAAAATCCTCATCCAGTGCGCCCATCTGGGCTTCCGGATTTCCTTGCATTGCGCGGAGTTCGACAAGTTTGTCGAGAATCTTGCCTCTTTTCCGTTTCAACTCTCCCGTTACTCCATTCCATAGCGCTCCTGATCTCCGTCGACCAAGGCTACGTCATACCGGATTTCAGAGCTGGTGGCTTTTGCTACCTAATTCCGCGAATGTAAGTGCAATCACCCGGCCGGTGACATTCAAGAACCGCTCTCTGAATTAGCATCGGCGTTTGTTGTAACCGTTGCTGCAACAACGGCAACAACTGCGATGGTGATTGACCTCATTCCAGAACGCTTTTCATAAAGATGGATGTTACAGGTTCAGGTGGGGCCGATGGCTTCGGCAAATCAAGTCTCCTTGTCAGATGGTCGGGCCGCTTTGGGATCGGCGGGAATTTCCCCCGGCCGATAGTTTGGCACTCCTCCGGCGGGGAATATGGCCAGCAACGATAGTCCAGCCATAATCAGCAGTCCTATCTTGAGGGCACGCAGGCGCGCCTCGGTGTTGACACGCACAGCCTCGGCAACCTGTTCCGGTGATGCCGTCGTGTCCATGAGTACTGCCTCGAGACGGTCGTTGCTGACGAAGTTGATGTTGTCGAGATTGACTTGAGCCTGCAGCTCCTCGGTCAGCAGCGGACTGGCAGTAACTTTGCCGAGTACTGCCGTACTCAGCAAGCCAACGACCAGTGCGCCGACGACGGCCGTTCCCACTGCGGAAGCAAGGTTCTGGGTGGTTCCGCGTAATGAGCCGACGTCCCCGGCAAGCTCTTTGGGCGAGGCGGTGACGAGCACATTGAACAGGAGCGTGACGAGCGCGCCCTGACCGATGCCAAAAAGGATCAATCCGGCGAGAACGGGAAGTTCGTTCCAGTCATTGCGCACGACGAATGCCAGCCAAAGCAGCGCAACCGTGCACAACATGAAACCATAACGCGCTATTTGCCTGGGAGTCAGCTTGTCGTAGAGCCTAACCACGAGCATTGCCGTAAAAAACACCGTCAGATTGAACGGCATCATCGCAACGCTAGTGGCTATGGGCGAGCGCCCCTGAACGATCTGGATGTAGAGCGGAACGAGAAAGTTGAGGGACGCTTCGAGTGCGACCACGATGAACAACGCATAGACCGCGGAGCGCTCCTGCGGAGAGTTGATAACCTCGAGGGCCAGAAGTGGCGTCCGTCCTGCCGCCTTGCGCTTATGGGTCCAGACCAGGAAGGCTTGGCCCAACGCAATGCCCAAGACGATCAGGATAGGGGCGGGGGACAGTCCAACCAGGTCGAACGGGGCACTCGGCCGGGCCCAAGCTAGGCCCCAGCCGTTCAGGTTGTTGAAGCCGAAGCTGATGCAGATGATGGAAGCTGCCGCGAGAGCCACACCGACAACATCGATGCTCACGTCCGGCTGTCCAGGCGATGATTTGAGGCGGAAGCTTGCGAGAAATGCGACGGCTGAGGCAGCGATAAGAATTCCGAAGGAAGGTCTCCAGCCGATGGTCGTTCCAAGAATGCCGCCGATCACGAACGCAAGGACGCCGGCAGCAGCGCGCGCCGAACCCAACGCCCCAACCGCGGTCGCCTGCTGACTTCCCTTATAGTTTTCAGCAATGAGGGCGACCAGTGCCGGCACAATGACCGCGGCCGACGCGCCGCAAAGGGACTGGGCGGTGATCATCAACGTCGCCGTGGGACTGAACGTCATCAACACCTGCGAGGCAAAGAAGACGACAATGGCCGCACGGAAGACTCGTGCCGTACCAAACCGTTGAGTGAGTTTCGCGCCGAGCATGACAAAGCCGGCCACCAGCATTCCGTAGGTGACGATACCCGTGGCGATTGTCGTCGGCGGAACGTTGAAGCTCTTCACCATTCCGCCCATGGCAACCGGGAGGGACGCCACGTTGTACGACATGATCATCTGGCCGAGAACAATTGCCGCGAGTGGCACCCAGGATTCTCTAACCTCTGTTTCGTGGTGGGCAGTCGAGCGCGCGTCGGTCATCATGCTTCCCCTTTGGATCGAAAGTCACCGTCTTCAGACGGGTTGAGACACCAACAAGTCCAATCCCAATCGGTGCGACAGGAATTTCGCGACCTTTTGGCCCTTTAGGCTGTTTCCTTCCTGGTCGAGGCGCGGCGCAAATGTGCCCAGACCGCCCTTGCCTGGCGACACCGTGACAATGCCGCCGCCGATGCCGCTTTTCCCGGGAAGACCGATCTCATAAAGCCAGTCCCCAGAGGTTTCGTACAAGCCGGCTGTCAGCATTACTGCCAGAGCATAGTGGCAGACCATGGGGCTTACGACGCGTTCTTTGGTTACAGGATTGACGCCGCCGTCGGCCAATGTCGCACCCATGACGGCCAGATCCTTGGCGGTCACATCCAGTGAGCATTGCCTCGTATAAAGATCAGTCGCTTCCTTTGGATCGCAGTAAATGCGATCAAGGCTCTGCAGCATGCGCGCGATGCTGCGGTTTCGGAAATTCGTCTGTGAGGCTGACGCGTAGACTTCATCGTTCACGTTCAGCCGTCGTCCAGCGAAACGGGAAAGACCCTCGTGGATGAACGTCCATTTGTCGTCGCTTGAGATACCCGGAGCCAGGCTGGTGGTCGCGATCGCTCCTGCATTCACCATCGGGTTGGTCCGGCCGTCCTTGCTGAACTCGATGCTGGCCAGAGAATTGAACGGGTAGCCAGTTCCGTTCGCTCCGAGTTTCGCATGGGCGGCTTCTGGCCCGACAACATCGCAGACCAAGCCAAACACGAATGGCTTTGAGACGCTCATAATCGTGAACTCAACTTCAGCATCTCCTGCGGAAGCTACGCTGCCATCGGTTCCGACCATGCAGACGCCGAATAAATCCGCGGGGACGCGGGCAAGGGCAGGATAAACCTGAGAGACGTCTCCGTCTTCGTCGCCTTTGTAACGCGAATGGGCCTCATCAACCAGCCGCTGCACTTGCTCAGACGGCGGAAGATGTCCGGTCGAGATGTAGTCCTCGGGATCTATCGAAAATGCGCTTGTTTCGAACGTTTTCATCGATCAGCCTTTCGATTTGGACATCAAATATGGCAGATACCGGACTTTCGATCGCATCGTCGCAACGTTGCTGCTTGCATTTTCTCGAGCAACTGAATTTGTAAAAGCTGAATGGTTTCAGAAGCTTCAGCACCGTTCCGCTAACCCGAACGACAACCTCCAGTTGCGGCGGTACTTTACCTTCATCTTCTGAAAAAGTATACTGCCCAATTGCGGACACCAAATTGCCATGATGATGAATAGTTATTAAGGGTGATGACAGTATGCCGCACTGGCGACACGGCCGTCTTGTTGACCTCCTGCGATTCTCATAGCGGCAGTCCCCGGTTGTACCTGATTTCGACAGATCCGAGTTTCACCGATTTTAGATAAGTCGTTCTAGTTTGCGTTCGCCCTCCACTCGGGCCAGACACCCGCAGCCATAATTGCGCCAGACCATTTGACCCAAGGAATCTTCCAGATGCAACGGGAGCCAGTCTGACCTTCGTACGACAGAGCAAGCTAAGGGGAAGTCCATGAAAGGTACGACGAACTTGAGACTGCTTTGGGGAGGAATGCCTGCGGTTCTTGTTGCCTTGAGCCTTGGAGGCAGTGCGCTGGCACAGGATGCTCCCGTCGTCGGCGTTTCGCCGGTGTTGACCGAAGACACAGCGCGCTCGGCTGAATTCATTGGGCGCGTCGAGGCGCTTAATACCGTCGACATTCTGACGCGCATCGACGGATTCCTGGAAAACAGGCTCTTCGGCGAGGGTTCGTCCGTCCGGAAGGACCAGGACCTCTTTTTTATCGAAAGAAACACTTACGAGATCGCTCTGGCAGATGCGCAAGCTGCGCTTGTCAGCGCCAAGTCCAATTTCACCGAGGCGGAGCGACAGGTGCAACGCAACCGCTCCCTTATAAACAGGCAGACCATCTCCCAATCGGTTCTCGAACAGAGCGAGACCGCGCTTGAAACAGCAAGGTCGACGCTCATGTCGGCCGAGGCGAGGGTGCGTCAGACGGAGCTCAACCTGAGCTACACACGGATAAGGTCCCCGATCGACGGCCGGATAGGCACAGCGGCTTTTTCGGTGGGGAGCCTGGTTGGCCCCTCGTCGGGTGCCTTGGCCCGTGTGGTCCAGATGGATCCGATCCGCGTGGTGTTTTCTGTCAGCGACCGGACAATACTCGATCTTCGCGCAGCGGCCGGGGGCTTGAGCAAAGATGATCTAGCGAAGCAGTTCACGACTGCTCTGCGGCTGTCGAATGGCAGTCAATTCGACGAGGCCGGCGAGATCGAATACTTTGAGAATGAAATCGATGCGCAGACCGGCACGATGGCCATCCGCGCCGTGTTTCATAATCCGCAATCGGTTCTCGTGCCGGGGCAGTTCGTCACCGTGGTCGTGAAGGAACTGCAGCAAAATCTTCGGCCAGTGGTGCCGGTCGGCGCGGTTCAGCAGGATCGCGAAGGCAAGTTCGTGTTTCTCGTTGACGACGACGATCGTGTAGTGGAGCGCCGAATTGGGGTCTCCAACCAGGCGGGAAGAAACTGGGTCGTCGAGGATGGTCTGAAGGGTGGAGAGAAATTGATCGTCGAGGGGATACAGAACGCTCCTCCCGGCACTGTGGTCAAAGCCACAGACGTCAGCAACACTCTCGTCGCGCCGACGGGAACCCAGCCAGCATCTGGGGCGAAGCCATGAGAGACATCTCCGCGCCTTTCATAGGACGGCCGAGATTGGCCATAGTGATTGCAGTCGTGATGACCATTGCCGGGGCGCTGGCCCTCACACAAATTGCAGTCGCACAGTTTCCGCAGATAACGCCGCCGGAGGTGCAGGTCACGGCAAGCTATCCCGGCGCAAGCGCCAGCGTGCTCACAGACAGCGTCGGCGCGCCGATCGAGGACCAGGTCAACGGAGTAGAGGACATGCTGTACATGTCCTCGTCCAGCAGCAACAACGGGACCTACTCTCTGACCGTCACGTTCGCTGTGGGCACCGATCCGGCGATAGCCCAGGTGAACGTGCAGAACCGCGTCGCCATGGCGACGGCGCGCCTTCCAGCTACGGTCACACAGACGGGCGTGTCGGTGCGAAGCCGCTCCTCAAGCATGCTGATGGGGATTGCGCTCTATTCGCCGAAGGGGACCAGAGACGAGATATTCATCAGCAATTACGCGACGATCAACGTCCGAGATGCCATTGCCCGCGTGGCCGGCGTCGGCGAGGCAAGCGTCTTCGGACCTCTCTATAGCATGCGGATCTGGATGAATCCTGACCGCATGCAGGCCCTCGGCATCACGGCCGCCGACCTTACGTCCGCGATCCAATCCCAGAACGTGCAGGCGGCAGCGGGCCAGCTCGGATCTGCGCCTTCTGTCAGCGGTCAACAGCTTGAGCTTACGGTGACGGCGAGGGGCCGCCTCGCAAACGAGACGGAGTTCGGAAACATCGTCATTCGCACCAACAAGGACGGCGCTATCGTCCGTCTCCGCGATGTCGCCCGCGTGGAACTCGGTGCGCAATCCTATGACACCGCCTCCACGTTCAATGGACAGACCAGCGCCACCGTCGTCGTCTACCAATCCTCCGACGCCAACGCGCTTGCCGTCGCGAACGCGGTTCGCGCCCAACTGCAAACGCTTTCCGCGCAGTTTCCCGAGGACATGGCCTATACGGTCGTCTTCGACACGACAACGTTCCTCACCGAGACCATCAAGGAGATCGGCGTCACACTGGCGATAACCTTCGCATTGGTTGTCGCGGTGACTTATATCTTCCTGCAAGACTGGCGTGCGACGATCATTCCGACCCTGACGATCCCGGTATCGCTGATCGGCGCGTTCGCCGTTCTATATCTGCTTGGCTATTCGGCCAACACGATAACGCTCTTCGCCATGGTCCTCGCCATCAGCCTCGTCGTGGACGATGCCATCATCGTCGTCGAAAACGTGCAGCGCATGATGAAAGAGGACCAACTCGGGGTACACGAAGCAACGGTACGCACGATGTGGCAGGTTACCGGTCCCATCGTCGCGACCACACTCGTCCTTGCGGCCCTATTTGTCCCAATTGTTTTCCTGCCGGGTATTACCGGGCAGCTCTACCAGCAGTTCGCGGTCACGATTCTTGTCACCATCACTTTCTCGACCATCAATGCCTTGACCCTGAGCCCGGCACTCTGCGTGCTCACACTCCGGCCTCCGCAGCCCGTTCGCTCCAGACTGTTTGGATATTTCAATCGGGGTCTTACCGCCTCGCGCGAATTCTATCTCAAACTGCTTTCCGCCGTCGGCAGAAGGCTGCCAGTCGCGGCGGCTATTGTCCTTGTTGTCTTCGTCGGCATTTACGGGCTTTACCGCCTCCTGCCGACAGGCTTCGTGCCTGCGGAGGACCAAGGCTACCTGTTCGTCAACGTCCAGCTTCCGAATGCCGCCTCGCTTGAACGGACGCAACAAACTCTGGCGAGCGTCGTGTCGGTGTTGCAGCGGACACCCGGCGTCGCCAACTCCATCGGCATTTCCGGCATGAGCATGATCGGCGGCAGTGGATCCAACACTGGTATGGTCATCGCTGCGCTGAAGCCATGGAGCGAGCGAGGTTCCGGCGAGAGTGTTGACGCCGTTATGAGCCGCATGCGCTCGGAGTTTGCGAGGATTTCGACCGCGTCCATAGTGCCCTTCAATCCCCCGGCCATCCCCGGCCTCGGAACGACGGGCGGTTTCGACATGCGGCTGCAGGCGCGCGGCGGCCAAAGCCAGGAAGAGCTGGCCGAAGCGATGCGTGGCCTCATTGTCAAGGCAAACCAGACACCCGGTCTGGCGGGTGTCTTCAGCACGTTCTCAGCCGATGTTCCCCAGGTTTTCCTGGATGTCGACCGGAAGCGCGCGGAGCTATACGGGATTTCCCCGGCGACGATCTTCAGCGCCCTGCAGGCGCATCTGGGCTCATCTTATGTCGATGACTTCAACATATTCTCACGGGTCTACCAGGTCCGCCTCCAGGACGAGCCGGAGTTCCGCAGCCGGATCGAGGATATACAGAGGCTGAGGGTCCGTAGCCAAGGCGGGGAACTTGTTCCCTTGCAGGCGCTCTTGACCGCGTCGACGGCCTATGGCCCCAACGCCATCAGCCGCTACAACCTTTTCCCTGCTGCGGCTGTCAACGGGCAGGCGGCTCCGGGAGCGAGCACGGGGCAGGCGCTGACAACCATGGCTACCCTGGCCGAACAGATACTGCCGTCCGGCTTCGGCTATGAGTGGACCGGACTAGCACTTCAGGAGAAGCAGGCGGGCAACCAGATCACGGTCATCGTGCTCATGGGTATCCTCTTCACCTATTTGTTCCTCGTTGCCCAATATGAAAGCTGGAGTATCCCCGCCGCTGTGATGCTGTCAGTGACGGTTGCCGTGCTTGGCGCGCTTTTCGCGCTTCTCGTGGCCGGAATCGACCTCAATATCTATGCGCAGATCGGCCTCCTGCTGCTGATCGGCCTCGCCGCCAAAAACGCCATCCTCATCGTCGAGTTCGCGAAGGAACGGCGCGAGGAGGGAATGAGTACATTGGAAGCAGCCGTGGCGGGAACGTCCGAGCGGTTTCGGCCTGTGCTGATGACGGCCGCCGCATCCATCCTCGGGGTGATACCGCTTGTGATCGCGACGGGCGCAGGAGCCGGCAGCCGGCGCTCGATTGGCGCGACGGTATTCGGCGGGCTGATTTTGGGAACGATCGTGGGCCTTCTGCTGATTCCTGTTCTCTACGTCCTCGTCCAGACGATCAGGGAGACTGTGAAGCGTCGGTTGTTCGGAATTGAGGTCGACGAGGGAGGGCTTAACCTTGGTCGAGAATGAACGCGGCGTAGCAGCCATGTCGCCATGGAGGGAATTTTGCGCAACAATTTCTTTGTATCGCTGGGACTTGTTCTCAGCCTGGTGATGACGCCTGTGGCGCTCCCCACGGCCGCCATTGCCCAGTCAGTCAGCATCACGATCGGCACCAATCTAAACAGGGGCAGGGGAATTAGCTGCAGTCAAGGCGAAAGGCTGCTCCGCAATCGCGGCTTCCGGAACGTCCGGCGGATAAACTGCCGTGGTCGGTTCTTTATTTATCGCGCATGGCGAGGAAATACCCGGTTCGAGATTGCCGTCAGGCAGAGCAATGGCCGTGTTGTCGATGCGCGCCGGATAGGGAGACGAAGTTAACCGGGTTTGTACCGGCACCGCCGTAGCCGATAAAGCAAAACCACAATGAGGTGACTCCCGCGGATATCGCTGTTGCATCAGAACGTGAGTGCGAGGAAAGCAAAAGGACAGACCGAATGGTCCCAATCAAGCTCGAAAATTTCAAGCCCCTCAACCCTGCTGAAGTCAAGTTGGTCGCGGAATTGGGATCGGGAGATTTCGAAAGGTTGGGCGATGGCCTTCGACCGGAATGGGATGACCCCGACAGGATCGTGCGCGCAGAGTTGGTTCGGTTTCTCCTTCTTGGCGTTGATAGCGGCCATCGACTGCATGAGAAGGGCCTAAGGCTCAGCGGGGCACGTGTGATCGGCAAGCTCGATCTCGAAGGCTGCCGTTTCCAACGGGACATTGGCCTTAAGGATTGCCTCTTCGACGCTTCTCCTGTTTTTCGGTCAGCCGTCATCGACAATCTTTTTCTCGACGGCTCGTCCTTGCCGGGCCTGCAGGCCGATCGACTCGAAGCTCGGGGGGAACTTTCCTTGCGCAGCGCAACCTTGACGGGCCAAATTCGCCTGTCCGGCGCTCGAATAGGGGGCAACATTGAGGGTGATGCGGTCACGGTGATGCTGCCGGAACAGGTGGCGATCCTCGCCGATCAGTTAGAAGTTCGAGGAAGTGTCCTGCTTCGCGGAGCAGATATTAAAGGAAGTATCAAGCTATCGGGCGCACGGATTGGTGCAGATATCAATGCTGCTGGCGCGCGCATTGGACGGCCCGAAGGACTGGCGTTCGACGGTGAAGGCGTCGCCGTCCGCGGCGATCTGGTCCTCAAAGGGTCGACGATCACTGGGGAGACACGTTTGTGGGGCGCTGATTTCGGAGGAAATGTTCATTGCGGGTCTGCCACCCTCAACCAGCCTGGTGGTTACTGTTTGCGGCTCAACCGGGCCAGGATAGGCGGTGCATTTTTTCTGCGCAACAACGCTTCGGTGGAGGGAGTACTCGATCTGACTGCAGCGGCGATAGGCGCGATTTACGATGACGAGGCAAGCTGGCCCCAACCGGGAAATCTACTGCTCAACCGCTGCCGATACGACGCATTCATCGGTGGACCAGTCGATGCGAAAAGCAGGTTAAGCTGGCTGGCGCGGCAAGTGCCCGAGCGATGGAAAGAGGATTTCTGGCCTCAGCCCTACGAGCAGCTCTCAGCGGTTCTTCGCGACATGGGCCACGATGAAGATGCCCGCACCGTGTTGATTGAGAAAGAACGGCTTCAACGGCGGGCGCGTCGGGCCCGAACAAGAAATCCGTGGATGTGGATTGGATTGGCTTCTAGCGATGGAATTCTTGCTGTCACAGTCCGCTACGGACGCCAACCACTTTTCGCCTTTGTTTGGCTTTTTCTTTTTTGGGCTATCGGAGCGACGGTGTTCGATTTTGCGGAGCGGAACAGCGCGCTCAAGCCCAACAGCCCTGTGATACTTCGTTCCCTCGAATGGACAATGTGTGCGCATGAGCAGGATCAAACCGTCTATATGCCGTCGGCAGGGCAGGTCATTGCGGGGCGTGCCGAAACCGGGCAATCTCAAATGGAGTGTTTTTTGAATCAGCCCGAAGCCTCAAGCTATCCGGGATTTCGCCCATGGATGTATTCGCTCGATACGCTTTTGCCGGTAATGGAGTTGGGCCAGGGAGAATATTGGCGGCCGGATCCATCAAAGCCGACAGGATCCGTTGCCGTGCACTATTTCTTTTTCCAGTCTGTTATCGGATGGGCACTGAGCCTTCTGGCCATCGCTGGATTCTCGGGCCTTGTCAAATCGCGATAGCCCATTGGAATTATATGCGAGTAGTTGACAGATCATGGCCATCAGATTGCGCAAGTTCCGTATCTTCCTGTTTAGTTCCCTATGAGCGATGAGGGCCGCGCAAGATCAGCCCAGGCCTCTCTTTTCCTCGCCGGCACTCCGGCCCGAGCGCTGACTCTCAACTCGCTCGATGTGTTTCCTAACTCGCGTTTGAAAGCACGGCCGAACTTGGAACTGGTGCCAAAACACAGCTGTTCGGCGAGATCCACGATACAGCGGCGGTCAACCGGACTATTCAATGCCGAATAGGCGGCAAGAGGCCGGCGCTGTTGGATGAATTGCACCGCCAAGGAAAAAGTGGTCGGCAGACGCCCCGGGCCTTGAAGGAGAGTTCAATCAACGGCCAGTGCTGTCCGTTACAAATTGTTCATCCCGCCGAAATGTTGCCGTAACTCCGGAATGCGTAAACCGTCTGATATTAAAGGCGGCACATCGCTGTCATCCGAAGGAGATAACATGTATGTCAGATGATCATAAACCATTTACTTACCGGGCCCGTATGGCTGCTGCGTTGGTGTCGTCGGCGCTCGTCGGCGGCCTGCTGGCTACTGGCCCGCTGGCTGCCATCGTGCCGGCTCAGGCTGAGGCGGTCCATGTTTCCGGTCCTGCAGAATCCGGATTCGCGGACATCGTCGAAAAAGTCAGCCCCGCAGTCGTCAGCGTCCGCGTCAAGGGCGTTCCCTCACAGGCCGACAACGACAATTCGGATATGCCCGGTCTGGACCAGTTTCCCGAGGGCATGCAGCGCTTCTTCGGCCAGCGGGGCATGGAACAGCGCAAAGCTCCCCGCGACCAGAACGGGCCGGAGCGCATCCGTCCGATCGTGCAGGGTTCGGGCTTCTTCATCTCGGAGGACGGCTATCTCGTCACCAACGATCATGTTGTCGAAGACGGCAGCGCCTTCACGGTCGTGCTCAATGACGGCACCGAGCTCGACGCCAAACTCGTCGGCAAGGACAAGCGCACCGATCTAGCTGTGCTGAAGGTCGACGACAAGCGCAAGTTCACCTATGTCGGTTTCGGCGATGACAAAAAGGTCCGTGTTGGTGAGTGGGTCGTTGCGGTGGGCAATCCTTTCGGCCTCGGCGGCACCGTGACCGCAGGCATCGTCTCCGCCAGCGGCCGCGACATCGGTGCCGGCCCATATGACGATTTCATCCAGATCGACGCCGCCGTCAACAAGGGCAACTCGGGCGGCCCCGCCTTCAACCTCAATGGTGACGTCGTTGGCGTCAACACGGCCATCTTCTCACCTTCCGGCGGCAGCGTCGGCATCGGATTCGCGACCCCCGCGCAGACTGCAAAGCTCGTCGTCGACCAGCTGATCAAGACGGGCTCCGTATCCCGCGGCTGGATCGGCGTTCAGATACAGCCGGTAAGCAAGGAGATCGCGGATTCGCTCGGACTGGCGAAGGACGAAGGAGCGCTCGTGGCCGAACCGCAGACTGACGGTCCCGCCGCCAAGGCGGGCATCACCGCTGGTGACGTCATCACGGCCGTCAACGGCAACACGGTTGCCGATCCGCGTGACCTTGCCAAGAAGATCGCCGCGGTCGAGGCTGGCAACGACGTCGAGCTGACGGTATGGCGTGACGGCAAGGCCAAGGCGGTCGACGTCGCCATCAAGGCAATGCCCGGCGACGACAAGGTGGCGGCCGCCTCGCCGCAGGATGCTAAGGCGTCGGCGCTAGAAGACTTTGGACTGACGGTGATGCCGTCGGATAATGGCAAGGGACTGGTGGTGACGAACGTCGACCAGGATGGCGATGCCGCCGACAAGGGGGTCGCGGCCGGCGACATCATCGTATCGGTCAACAACCAGCCAGTGAATACGGGCAAGGAAATCGAGACCGCCTTTGCAGATGCGGCCAAGTCGGGTCGCAAGGCTGTACTCCTCCAGGTGCAGTCCAAGGACCAGTCAAGGTTCGTCGCGTTGCCGATCGATCAGGGTTGATCCATCGGCAATCGGACCTGAGGCGGCATTTCGATGTTGTCGCCTCGGGTCACCTCTCGAGAGTTGGATCGAAAAACTCGGCTTCAACGAAGCAAACCGCTCGGGACGAGATTTATCTGACGCGCCACGCTTTGACATCGCCGGTGGTGGCGGGATCCCGTTCATCGCTGCCAACGCTCTCCGATCAGTCCGGCAAAGGACGAATGGCCGCCTTGAGCTGGGTACACCACTCCTTTGTGAGGCACCGTTCTGAATAGAAGGGTGCATTGCTATTTCGCGCGCATGGTCAAATTCCGAATCCATGCCACAAGGGAGAACGAACCTGCCCCGGCTACAGCACCGCCGAGCAAATCGATCAAGTACCCAGCCATAGGCACGCTACGGGCTCTTCCCGTAAAGAAGATTATCGCCGCCATGAAGAGGAAACCGATAACAAATCCCCAAAGCGCAGAGTTGGTTATACTGACTTTTCTCATACTGCCTCCCAGGCGGCTTGCCATCTGATCTTCAATACCGCCATTGCCGCTCGCCACAGTCTCGAATGGGTTGCTGTCGCGCCAACACCATTCTCAGCTTGGCAACAACTCACTTCATTGATTGCGTCGAACGATCATAAGTACCAGGGAGACTAGGCCAAGAGCGAGAATAGCAATCCCGACAGTAGTGAATTCGGGAGATCCGTATCTATAACCCGCTGCCGTCAGGAGAAATCCGAGAATGATTGCGGCCAGCCCGCTGACCTTTTTTAACAAGAGAGGCATGTTGTAGCTGTGCACGGCCATATCGAAACTCCGCTCTTTTCGAGGAATGCAAAAAGAAACAAGTAATTTCACCCACAGCACATAACCTTAACAGCCCTCGCCTTGTTGCTCAATCCATCAGCTTGTCGCGCCGTGAAGCTGACAGTCAGGTTACAGAACTATCCGTTCTTGGCTGATAGCAACGCAGCGATCCATTTGCCGTCCAGCAAGCGACGCGAGGAGACAAAAGTCATGTCGGACAAGCGCGACGCGCGACTGAAGAAATTTGACGTCAATGCCGGTCCCATAACCTTCAGCACGGTATTCCTGATTGGGGTCGTGGTGGCTATCGTCATTGCTTGGCATCTGTACTGAATTGGACACTAAACTTGGCGTGATGTGGCTCTTTCGCTCAATTGCCTCGACCTGAATTGGAGAGCACGTTCGAAACCGGGTAAATCCAGCATCGAGGGCAACTTTACGCGCCGCAATTCTCCGGCCTGAGCTCCGAGACCTAACCCGACTTCTTGGGAAAAAGGGGCCGGTGTGCACACCATCGTGGAAGCGCCGTAGTAAATCCGTCCAACGGGTTGAGATTATCCTTGAGTGTGTCATACGCAAACTGTTCGACGATCAGCCAGGTTCCTTCTTTCGCCAGCTTCTGCTTTACATGCCAACCAGCGCCGAACGGAATCGCCCATATCATGCAGGCAATCGAACATGGCGACAAGATCGTAGCCGTCCCGGGAAGTCCTTGGCCGTGGCCCGCCGGAATTCCGTCCAGTCATCCGGGGGCAGCTCCGAAGCAGGCGTCACTCTTGTTTTGACGCGTAAGCTTCCAGCATACGATCGACGTCAGATAGCTGCCGATAGAGTTCGTCTAGCATATCATCAACGACATTCATCTTTTCACCCGCGACGGCAAAAATTTCCTGTGAGGCACCGCGGACCTTGGAGTTGGAGACCGCCTCCATTATCAAATCGAGCCCATCGTAGCGATAACGGGCGTGAGCAAGTGCATCTTTGATGTCGATGACGTGCCTGCGAAATGGATCAAGCACTTCGCCTAAATCAATCTTCATCCGGGATCTCCACTATTCGAACGATGATTTTTGTGCCTGTACATTAATGGATGCTGACCGTGTACTCTACATTGATTTGTGTAGCTGGCACCTAAGGGGTCGAAAGTCGGCGGACCATAAGTCCCAGTATCAGGATCCGCATCGCGGCTCCATGCCAACACGCCCTTTTGCGTTGTCGACGCTCGGGTCGTCGCCACCAACAGATCGGCCTTGGCCGTGTCAGACGCCGCAGTGCCGACGGGCGTCAGGACACCCCGGCAGGTGACGCACATGCCGCAACACCGCCCACCATGAAGGTCAGTACGATTGCACGGACTATCGCAACGCTTCGACTGAACACAGGGGCATATCCAATTCGCCAATTTGACCGATGCCACAGTGCATGATCGCGCGGAAGCTCAAACAGAATATATTTGAAAGAAAGCCAGGACAGCGCCCACGGCGATGCCAATCAGTGGTGCTATTATTCCTCCCAGTTTTGCCTTTCTGAGCGCGCGGGCCTGCCGTTCGCTTACTATGCGGTTGGTCCGGTACCGTTCCCTGAAGACTTCGAGATAATGTCGCGAAAATGCAGGTCGGTCGTTTCCGTTATCGGCGGCGAGCAACCAAAATTCGGCGTCACGGCCAGGCAGATCGATGTCTCCGACTTCAAGGGCGCGAAAACACTGCCAGGACGACCACACGAGGACCAATGTTAGCGATAAAAGTTCCCAGCCAACTGCCGGTGAGAATTCGCCTGCTGCAAGCGACGTAACAGCGCCTGTCGCTGTGGCAAGAGCGATAACGGAAAACAGCCGGAGAAGTCCCAGCGCCTGGTTGTTGCTCGAATAAATGAGTGCGACGATAGCATTCTGTCGAAATCGCGTATCCTCGATAGCCAACTTCCAGTCATCATTATCAAACATGGCACCATGCCCCCTCGGCCTTCCAAAACAAACGCGGTCAACAATCGCACAATATCGACCGCTTTGCAGTCCGCAGCAGCGGGCGTTAATACAGGAGCCAGGCAATTCCTATTGCAAAGACAATGCCGATCAGGACCAATACGGTGAACGTGAAGGGCCCGACGTTCACGCCAAGTTTTCGCAACCGCTCGTCCATATCGTCATGACGCATCGAAAACCTCATCGCTTGTCGCAGGTCAACCGTGAAGCTTGCGTAGCAGCAACCCGAGGCGTTCCTCAGGGGCCGCCGTGGTGAGTTCGCCTGTTGGCCTGCACGGAACGCCGCCCTTGCGTCCAGCCCGCACTTCGCTTGGCGTGTAGCCGAACTCCCTCCTGAATGCCCGGCTGAACTCTGCCCCATCGCTAAAACAACGCTGCTCAGCGATCTCGATAATACGACGCTTGTCGTTCGGGTCCGCCAGTGCCGCGTGTGCATCGAGGAGACGCTGGTGCTGCAAGTAGTGCATAACGCCACCGAATGGCTCGAACATCCGATAAAGCCCTGTGCGTGAAATCGCAAGGTCACGACGCAAGACGTTCGCATTGAACGACGGGTCGAACAGTCTGGATTGCACTATGCGGCGTGCCTTTTCGAGCAGTACGCGGGCGATGGGTGCCTGAGCCTCCTCGATATAGCCGGGAGACGGCAACAGGCACGCTCGGATCATCGCCTGCGTCGCGCCCACGAGTTCAGGGAGATGCTCTGCCTCAAGCGCTGGCAGCCGCTTGGCTAATCCGATGAAGTAATCGGACAACAGCCGGCCCATCGCCGTATCGATCGCGGAGAACTCGGCAGCGCCAAGAACATGTGCCACTTCCGGATCGAAGTCCCGGGGAACAAACAGAATGAGCATTTCGCTATCTGTTACATTTCCTTCAAACCAATGCCCAAGCGAATGGACCTGGACGACACCGGCACCGCCTTGAAAGCTACCGGCCGGACCGACTGTGCTAATGGTGCCGCCGAGTGGAACGGTCAACGTCCAATGATCCAGCGCTTCCCTGCGTGTGTGACCAGGCACACTTGCAAACTCGAGTGCGCTCGTTCTGATCCGGGAGAACGCGAGGCTGCCGAGATCCCAGACGGTTTGCTTTCCTTCAAAGCCACAGGACCGGTCCTTTCGTTCGCTAAACTCGAGCATGGATGAGAAGCTTTTGCGCCAGGAGTCATACTGATGGTCAATCGGCACTCCTTTGGTATCAAACTTGAAAGCGGGAATAGAGGATGAGCCGGCCGATGACCGCTTCGATTGGGGAGGAGGGCAGTTGACGGCAGACGCCGCTGCTGTGTGTGCGAAGTTTTGATCGCGCGGAGCATTCGATGGCACGATATGATCATGAGCGTTCATGATTTCACCCTTCGTGCCCGGAAGGGCGTGCAGACAGGCGACGTTGCCACGTTGCCTGAATCGCGTATGGTAACTTCGATCCATTTTTGTTGCGAAGTACAGGCATTGCTGTTCCAAAAGGCCACCGGAGTTAGAAATCACGCAGTTACAAATGCTCGTCTCGAAAAGTATGACACAACCCCCACAGTCTGTTCAGTACGTAACTGTTACGAAACGAGTTGCATAACCTGCGGTCCTCTCCTTGCAAAGTGCTGGATACTAGATCGAAGCTTTATCGGAATTGTCAAAAGACCTTGCTGACAGCAACACGGCAATCCATTTCGCCCCAGGCGATTTTTCGCAGTAGATAATGAAAGCGATGAGAATGGGGACGCCAATGAATGCGCCCGGCACACCCCACATAAAGCTCCAGAAGAACACCGAAAAAATGACTGCGAAAGGCGAGATCGCCAGGGATGTGCCGATCAAGAGGGGTTCGAGATAGCTCCCGATCAGAAACTGGATCAGGTTCAGTCCGGCAAAGACTGCCACGGCCATCTGCCAGGTATCAAACTGGCCGATGGCAAAAAGCGTCGGCAGGACGGTCGCTACGAATGGTCCGAGGAATGGGATGTAATTAAGGGTGAAGGCAATTGCGCCCCAGGCAGCCGCCAGTTCGAGGCCGGCGAAATAGGCAAATGCCCAGACGATCAACCCGGTCAGGATGCTGGCAAACGTGCGCACAAGCATGAACCGGCGTAGTTTCTTTGATATTTCACGATTGGCATGGAGCATTTTCATGCCCTGCGGTTGAAGGGCGGGGGAGCGAAGACGCTTGCCGAAATCCTCTATTTCTAGAAGGCCGAGCATCACGAAAACAAAGACCAGCAACGCAAATCCGGCGAAACTATTAAGGCGCCCGGCCAGTCCCTGCGTAAAACCGACGAGCCATGTCACGTCGAAACGGTCGGCGAGCGGACCTGCGATGGCGATCCCGTGTTCTTCCAGCCATTCTGACCAGTGGACATAGACATCCTGGAATTTGCGGGCATTGACGAACAGCCATTGGCCAAGCTTTCGCAAGCCCCAGGTCACCGAGGATCCGATGGCGACGATGATGATGATTGTCAAGGAGAGCGTCACGAGGAGGGCAAGGAGTTGGGGCACCCAGCGCTGCAATTTGATCTGGAGCGGCCCAACGAGTGCGATGACGAACAGGGAAAAGACGAGCGGGACGAAGATTGCCTGCCCGAAGCGGAGCAGCGCGAGAACGAGGATGCCGGTTGCAAGGTAGCCGATCATCGGTTTTGCATCTTGAGCCATGTCGTGCTTTGCGCCCCTTACCCGAACCCAACCCGATGCCCCAATTCTGTCGCGCTAGCTCCCCGACGCGCTTGTTCGCGCCAGACCAGCGATTACCCTGAGAAGCACACCACCCAGGAGACCGGCAATGCCAATGCCCACGAGAATTGCCGGTGCGTAGCAGCCGACGGCCAGAACCGTAGCGTCTGCAGCACGCTCTACCCGCCCGTCAAAACGGCTCACACCTGATGTACGTCCTGCCAGCCAAGTCAAAGTAAGTCCTCCAATGATCCCGGTCAGTGCGCTGTGCGGGAGCGCAAGGCGAAGACCTCTGGCCCAGTGGGCCACGGCCATTTCCCCGGCGGCTCCGCAACTCATCTCGATGATTATCGGGATGATTGATCCTGCCGTGAACACGTGCAGTTCTCCTGTGCTCTGACTCAAGGGGTCACGATGTGGCCTTTTGCAGGGCGTCGCGCAGAACCTGCTCCTTGGTTTCGTCCAGCGAAGTCTTGAGAACGACGCCGCCGTAACTCGAAATATCCTTCAGGACCTTGTCGGCGGTCATCGACTGGACGAGCACGAATAGTACGGCGTTTCCGGGCTGAATATTGGCCGCGAGGTCCTTCATGAAGTTGTCGTTGATGCCAACATCCGTCAACGCCCCGCCGAGAGCACCCGACGCGGCCCCCACCGCGGCGCCGATCAACGGATTGAGAAAGAGGACGCCAATCAGCAAGCCCCAGAAGCTGCCGGATACCGCGCCAGCCGCCGTCATGCTCACCATCTGATTGAGCTTGATTTTGCCGGCGTCCGTCTTGGTGGCGATGACGGCATCGCCTAGGGTGATCAGATATTCTTTCTGTAGTTCGATGAGGCGATTGCGCACCTCCTCGGCTTTGGGTTCGGTGGGATATACGATCGCAATCAGATCAGACATGTTGCCTCCAATCTCTATGGTGACCAACGCTGGGACGCGCTGTAAAAAACTATATCGTGCCCAACACGTCGAAGAGATTAGCCATGAATCCCAGAGCTATGCATTGTGTTTCTTTTTCCATCGAAGGCCGGTTTGCACCTTAGCCAAGCGATCAATCGCCTGGAGGTGGATTGTCGGCGCTCCGCGACCGTTCGACGAAAAACGCCTTCAGGCGAGAAATATCTTCAGGCTGAATGTCTTGCGGAACGGTAACGGCAACCCAGCCGTCGATATAATGCTCCGGGGCGTAGACATGGCCATACCCCATTGGCGAGGTCGTGGCGATTGCCATGTCGAACAAGAGCTGCAGCATTGTTACACCCGGAATCCAGTGCAGACTCGGCGAGACATCTGGACCGCGCGGGTTCTTCATCCATTCCGGCTCCCGATAGAACGCGTGAAAATCGAAGAACGTCACGGGATCACTGGCATATTGGAGATAAACGATGCGAATAGGTCCCCAGACGGCACCTGGAATATCGAGGGCGTTGTTCTGGTTGGTAAACCTTATGATCGAACCGTCGCGGAAGCGCGGCAGCCATGCCGGCGAGCCGGGATTTCGGTCGGAGGTGACGGAGTTCCAAATGCGGCTCTGAAACGGAGGGCCACTCCACAGGGCCCCTTGAAAGGGATCGCTGATGATATCGTAGAGGTGGGTTGAGAGTTCGGAATTCATCGCGCCGAGGCTCAATCCATATAAATATAACCTAGGGCGGCTGTCACGAGGAAGGGTAACCCAGTGACGGTATACTTCGCGAAAGAGCGCCTGGCCTGCCTCAGCACCGTAGCCTGGTTCCACAAGCAAGGATAACCAACTGCTGAGATAGGAATATTGCATGGCGACGCTGGCGATGTCGCCATGATGAAGATACTCGACGGTATCGATGCCCTCAGGATCGATCCATCCTGTTCCTGTCGGAACGATGACAATCAACGCCGATCGTTCGAACCCGCCGTCGCGCTTCAATTCCTCAAGCGCCAGCCGCGCTCGTTCATCGACGGTTTCCGCGGAATTCAGGCCGACATAGACCCGAATGGGATCAGGCGCCTTTGCGTTGAAAAAATTGCCGATCTGCGCACCGGTGGGTCCGGAAGCGACAAACGCGCGACCCTGCCGTCCCAAATCCTGCCAGTCGAGGACTGAGTCCGGGCCGCCAGGTTTCGCGGGATCCGCCGGGCGCGTTGAACCGTCGTCGATCATGGCATCGAGCTCGCGAAAAGATGTGTCGACCATGCGCAAGACGACCTTGAACAAGACACCCTGTGCCACCGACCAGAAGAGGGCTACCGCCAGAATGCCGCCAACGACCCTGGACGCGCGCCGCGGCACGACACGGTTCAGCCAGCGCGAGAAAAGCCGGAACGTCTGCCTGAAGAGGCGCGCGAGGACGATGACCACCAGAAAGATACCGAGCGCGATCGCCGCAAGCTCGATTGGTTCAACGCTTTCGACCGGCCCAAGCCCCATGAGGCTCCGCACTGTGTTTTGCCATTCGGCAGCCTTCCACAGGAAGATGCCAGCTGTTCCGATGCACAAAATGACAGCAATCCATTTGGCGGCCTTTCTGAGCCCGCGCGCGTGGAACCGGAATTTCCAAATAGCGCCAGAGCCAAACGGTCGCCACGCCCACGCCATAGCCGAGTGCCGCGCAAAAGCCGGAGAGCGCGCCCTGAACCAGGAAGGAGCGCGGCATGAGGCTCGGCGTAAGAGATGCGGCAAAGAAGAGGATGCCGACAAGCAGACCAGCGGTGGAGAACGACTTTGCCAAGACTGAAATATAAGCTCTCATACCGGGTTCCCCTTAACCGACGGTATCGACTCGCTACCCCATCGAATATTGATGTCAATTCCGGTTGGTGTCACGCTGTTATTACTATCTAATAGTTCCCCAAGCCCCCGAGCGTCCTGAGTTGCATGCTTATTAGCGACATTGCAAGAAAGATGCTCAGCGAAAGGTCGGAGACAAGCGCCAGCGCACGTGTACGCGTCGGCCAGAACAGTGTCGGCATAATCGCGGAAGGACATTGGTCAAGACGATCGGCGACACAGGCAGGCAACGAAAACGGGAAGACTGCCCGTTGCAGCGGCCGGGCTTCACGCCGCTGCGCCTGGCGTGGCGGCGTGCATGCGCTGCGAGAGATGAATTCCCCGGGTATTGATGAATTTACGCGCTGGTGAGCGATAACCGTTGGTTCGGCTCAGAAATGGGCGAGAATGCTTCGATCCGGATCACGGTATTGAAGCCGGGAAATTTGAACTAACAGCTTAGTTTTGGGATTCCATGCCTATCACAGATAATTGGAGCAACACTATATTCAAACCGTAGCGCTTGCGGCGTTTGTCGTCGGCGTCGAAACTGGTGACCTTCAAGCAAGGGATGAAGGAGGTGCTGCTGTTTTCATTGTTCGGCGTATCGCTTGCAAGCGCGACAACTGAAAGAGGATGTCAGCATCGGTACCTGATGCGATCATTGGCGGCTTATCAACGATTTTTGCGATGCTCTGGCGGAATGCGCCGGACGGTACCGTTGACCACGGCTTGTCGTTTTGGCGACCACAGATTGAGCAAGCCCGGAAAACGCGCCATCTGCACCTCAATGACCTGCGACTAATTTGGGCGCAATCGGTTGGCTTAACGGGAGACATGAAATGACCACTGCCAATACTGCGCCAAAGACTGTGATGCAAAGATTACTGGATGGCGTCGAGAAAGTGGGAAACATGGTTCCACATCCCGTGATCATCTTCCTGATCCTGATCGGCATCGTTATTGTTCTGTCGGCCGCGCTGAGTGCTTTCGGGGCGGCGGTCAGCTATGAGCGCATCAACCCGGACACGCACGAAATCGAAACCGCTTCGACGGCGATACGCAGCCTCCTGAACGTGGAAGGCATCCGCTTTCTCTACTCCTCGCTCATTCCCAACTTCATGAGCTTCACAGCAGTGGGGCTTATGATCGCCGCTATGATCGGTGCAGGTGTGGCCGAGGAATCCGGTCTGGTCACGGCGCTGATACGCAAGCTCGTAATCGTTTCGCCGCGCTGGGCACTGACCTACATCCTGGCATTCGTGGGCATCCTTGCAAGTATTGCGGCGGATGCGGGTTATCTGGTCCTCATACCGCTCGCCGGGGTCGCCTATCTGGCAGTCGGGAGGCATCCGCTGGCTGGTCTGGCACTCGGTTTTGCGGCAGTGGCCGGCGCTTTCACCGTCAACATGCTCATCAAACCTCTCGATGCAGTCCTCGTGGAATTCACCAACGACGCGGCGCGGCTGGTCGATCCCGAGCGATCGATCGGGCTGGCATCAAATGTCTGGTTCTCCATCGCGTCAGTGATCTTCCTCACCATCGTTATCGCATTCATCACCGACCGCATGATCTCGCCGCGACTGGGGGAATACAGGCCGGAGGCGTCGGCTGACGGAGGCGTTGCAGATCAAGGGGCAACCCTGTCCGAGCAGGAATCGCGCGGTTTGAGGTTTGCGCTCTACGGGCTTATCGGTCTTCTGGTGGTATTCCTGCTGTTGACTCTTCCCGAGTGGCGCGCCGCTTCGCAATCCTGCAACCGGCGAACTGATCGGCAACTCCCCATTCATGAACGGGCTGATCGCGCTCATCATGCTCATCTTTCTGGTGACAGGGTGGACTTACGGCATTGGCGCAGGCACTTTGCGGACGCTGTCGGAGGTGATCGCCGCGATAGAGAAGTCCATCAAGAATATGGGCGGGACGATCTTCCTGTTCTTCGTCCTGAGCCAGTTCGTCGCCTACTTTACTTATACCAACATAGGCACGGTTATGGCACTCAGCCTTTCGGGCGCGCTACAGGCGGCAAATATTGGTGCCCTGCCACTGCTTATCGGCTTTATCGTCGTGGTGGCGATCATCGACCTGTTGCTAACCGGCGCCATTGCAAAGTGGGCGATCTTCGCTCCGGTCTTCGTGCCGCTGCTGATGAAGCTCGGGGTCGAGCCGGAAGCTGTGCTAGCGGCCTATCGCGTTGGTGACTCGCCGATGAACGCGATTACCCCGCTCAACGCCTATTTTGCGCTCGTCGTCGGCTTCGCCCAGAAATACGACAAGTCCGCGGGCGTCGGCACCATAGTCTCGCTGATGCTCCCCTATGTCGTTTTGATGTTCGTGCTGTGGACGGTTCTCTTTGCGGTCTGGAAGGCCCTCGGGCTGCCGTGGGGCCTGTAGAGAACACTGCGGATATCTCAGCGATTAAAACTCAAATGATCGGATGAATATCATGAACAACAACTCTATTCCCCTCGACGTCGCGGCGGCTGAAGACCACCTGATACGGTTTCTCTCGGTCGAGGGCGTAACCGGACAAGAAGCCAATATTGCCGCTGCAGTCTGCGACGCTCTGAAGAAGGTCGGTGTTCCGGAATCGGCCATTCGTTTCGACGACGCCAACAAGCGTATTCCGCTGCCGACCGAAACAGGCAACCTGATCGTGGACCTGCCCGGAACACGGCCGGGACCGCGGCTTCTCTTTTCCACTCACCTCGACACCGTGCCGCTCTGCGCAGGTGCAAGACCGCGTCGCGAGGGTGACCGCATCGTCTCGGACGGCACTACCGCGCTCGGCGGCGATGCCCGGACTGGCGTTGCGGTTCTCGTCGTGGTCGCCGAAACTCTTATCAAGCACAAGCTGCCGCATCCTCCGATCACGCTGTTGTTTACTGTACGCGAGGAAAGCGGCCTGCATGGTGCGCGCGAGCTCAACCCTGCCGATCTCGGCGGCGCTGTCATGTGCATCAATGTCGATGGCCAGATGGCTTCCGACCTGATCATCGGCGCCGTCGGCCAGGAGAATTGGGAAGCAGAGATCACCGGCCGCGCCTCCCATGCCGGCGTTGCACCTGAAAAGGGCATATCGGCAACGATGGTCGGAGCGATGGCTCTTGCCGAAGCGCGGCGGGCTGGCTGGTTCGGAAAGGTCGTCAAGTCAGACGGTCGGGGCACCAGCAATGTCGGCATCTTCGGCGGCAAGGACAACAAAGCCGCCGGCGACGCGACCAACGTCGTGACCGACTATGCCTTTATCAAGGGCGAGGCGCGCAGTCCCGACTCCGCCTTCGCGACGAAGATAGCCAACGGCTATAAAGATGCATTCACCAAAGCGCAGAGCGAGGTTACAGACGATGCGGGCGACACGGCCGGGATGAAGTTCAGCCACGTGGCATCCTATCCACCGTTCGAACTGGGTAAGGACACTCCCATTGTAAAGCGTGCGACCAGGGCGTTGCAGACACTCGGCATTGAGCCGGGCTATGTATTCTCCAATGGCGGACTGGATGCCAACTGGCTCGACAAACACGGTGTTCCCACCATCACCATCGGTTCCGGCCAAGCCGAGATCCATACCATCAAGGAATATGTGAACCTTCCGGAGTTTGAAAAAGGCTGCCGTATCGGCGTGCTAATGGCGACACTCGATGACTAACGGTTCGCGGGGCCGTCTGCCGGCCAGTCGCCGAGAAGGAAAATCTCCGGGGCCCGGCGGTCAATGATGGCCCATATCGATGCGCGATTGGCTTGAGGCATCCCGCCGTAGGGAGACACGCCGCAAGGTTGGCGTGTTCGATGGGGTTGGACAGCCCGATGCAGGGGCAAGTGAGGAACTGAGCGATTGAGCCCAATAGCATACACAGCCACCATCATCGCCGTCGCCGTCGTTCTGTTCGTCTCGAACAAGTTGCCGGTCGTCGTCGTCGCCATGCTGACCGCATTGGCACTATGGGCGAGCGGCGTGCTGACGCTTGGCCAGGCGCTTGGCGGCTTCGGCGATCCGGCGGTCATCTTCATAGCGTCGCTCTTTGTTGTCAGCTCCGGGCTTGAGGTCACCGGGGTCACCGCCTGGGCCGGGCAATTGCTCATCCGTGGTGCTGGCGAAGAAAGCCGGACGCGCTTGCTGCTTCTGAAAATGGGGCTGGTTTCGCTGCTGACCGCCCTGATCAGCGTTAATGGCGCCGTCGCAGCGCTCCTGCCTGTGGTGGTTGTTATCGCCGTCCGCCTCAAGCGCAACTCGTCACAGTTGCTCATGCCGCTGGTTTTCGCTGCGCATGCCGGCTCAATGCTGGCGCTGACAGGAACGCCGGTGAACGTGCTGGTTTCGGAAGCAGGATTTGACGCGGGTGTCGGCGGTTTCGGCTTCTTCGAGTTCGCGCTTGTCGGCGTGCCGCTTCTGGCCGGAACCATGGCGATCATCGTGCTGTTCGGAAAGCAGCTTCTTCCCGAGCGCAACGGCGCCACCATGCCGGCCGATTTCAGTCGCCACGCCAGGACATTGGTGGAGCAATACGGGCTTGCAAGCGGAATCTACCAGCTACGGGTGCGAACAAGTTCACCCTATGTGGGTGTGCCATCGTCAGGGATCGATCTGTCTGCGCATCCTGGTCTGCAGCTGGTCGCTATACAGGAGGGTGAAACGGCCGGGCCGCTCCGAAGGCCCCTCGTGGCCGAGGGCGACCATCTGCTGATACGCGGTGATAGCGACGCAGCCGCTGCATTCGCGGCGCAGATGCATCTTGCGTTTCGTGATGAGAAGGCGGCTGGCCAGGGCGAGGACATGCTCTTCAATCGCAGTTCCGGGCTTGCAGAAGTTGTTATCCCCCCGCGCTCCGGTCTTATCGGCGAAAGGGTTTTCCCAGGCATGGTCACCGAAAGTGGCGACCTGATCATTCTGGCGGTGCAGCGCCCAGGTTTGGAAATCGGGGCCGTCAACCCAGCCAGCGGCGCAGGCGAAACCGTGCTGCAGGCTGGTGACACCATGCTGCTGCAAGGAACCTGGAAGGCCCTTGACGTTCACCTTGATGATCCTGACGTTCTGGTGGTCAATTCACCGGAGCTGGTACGTCGTCAGGCCGTTCCCATGGGGCCCGGCGCGCGCCAGGCCATCATCATTCTGCTTGCGATGGTCCTGCTTCTGGCGACCGGCATTGTGCCGCCAGCGGTGTCCGGCCTGCTCGCTGCCGGCGCGATTATCCTGTCAGGAATCATGAATGTCGAGCAAGCCTATCGCGCGATCGGCTGGACGACCGTGATCCTCGTGGGCGCCATGATGCCGCTTTCCACTGCGATGGTGGAAACGGGGGCGGCAAAGCTGATGGCCGAACATCTTGTCGATCTCGTCGGCGATGCCGGACCTGTGGCGCTGCTTGCGGGCTTGTTCATTTTGACAGCTGTGATGGGGCAACTCATCAGCAACACAGCAACCGCACTGATCGTCATCCCGATCGGCGTGGCGGCCGCCACGGCTATGGGCATCTCGCCCCGTCCTGTGCTCATGAGCACGGCCGTGGCGGCGGCAGCGGCTTTCCTGACACCGATTGCCACACCGACGAATCTGATGGTTATGGGCCCGGGCGGCTATGCCTTCAGCGATTACTGGAAGCTCGGCTTGCCACTGCTGATCTGGTTTTTTGTGGTTTCTGTTTTCATCGTGCCGTTGATCTGGCGCTTCTGAGATCCGCTGCACCGAGCGGTCATGGATGTGGGACCTCCGCCGACGACAGAAACTCGATTGCCCTCATCGAGAGCTTCTACAATGCCGGCAATCCGGTCGCGGCCGTCTGTCATGGCCCGGCGGTTCTGCGGAAGGTGACTTGCCAAGGAGAGCCCATCGTCAAGGGAAAGTGCGTAACCGACTTCACCAATTCCGAAGAGGAGGCCGTCTTTTACGCGGTCGTTACTGTAACGTACTTTTGCCGATCCGTTCGCTCTGCATAAATGGAGATTAGCTGCCGGTCGGTCCCACAGTCGAGAAGTCGCAGGAGCGGCCAGTATCCTCAGAGTAACCATCCTGACCTCAGCAGTAATCGAGAGGTTCGGTGCGTTGGGAGCAAGCGCAATGTCCAAACCATCCGGCCTGCCAATGCCGGAAGAGACGCGCCGATCGCAGCGGCGGGTGGAAATCATCACGTTTCTGGTGCTTGCATTCGGTATCTGGCCAGTTGTTGCCGTAGGTGTGGTCGGCGGCTACGGGTTTCTTGTCTGGATGCTGCAGATCATTTTCGGGCCGCCGGGCCCACCCTCTCATTGAGAGGCCACGACATGGCGACAAACATTTCAAGACGGGCTTTCTTTGGTATCAGACAGACACCCGGATTTCGTCGCATCCTTCCGCCGGGTGCGACTGACGATGGCCTGCTCGCCTGCAGCGGTTGCGGCAATTGTGCGGATGCATGCCCTACCCATATCATTGGCATCGTCGGTGATTTGCCTTCGCTCGATTTTTCCCTTGGCGAATGCACCTTCTGCGGCGAATGCGCGAACGTCTGTCCGGAGCAGGTCTTCCAAGGCATCTCACTTCATCGTTTTCCGCACGTGGCCCTGATCACTGACAGCTGTCTGGCCCGAAATCAGGTCGAGTGCCAGTCATGCCGCGACGCCTGTCCCGAGCAGGCGATCCGTTTTCGCCCTCAAATCCGCGGGCCCTTTTTGCCAATGCTCGACGACCAAGCCTGCAACGGTTGCGGCGCGTGCATAAGCGTCTGTCCCGCGGCCGCCATCAAGGTTCAGGAGTTGTCGCAGGAGGCAGCCCATGCGTGACAATGCGGATACCTACCACATTTCGAGTGCCGTCATCATGACGCGACCCGGACTGCAGGGTGCCGTGCTCGAACGGCTCTATGAAATGGCGAATGTCGAGGTCCATGCGTATCAGGGCAACAAGATCGTCGTCGTGATCGAGGGCACAAGCACGGGCATTCTCGGAGACCGATTGTCTCAGATCTCCGCCCTTGACGGGGTGATGGCGGCGAACATGGTTTTCGAGCACGTCGAAACCGAGGAGACCGGAAGCAATGACCGAACTGACGCGGCGTGAAGTTCTCAGGGCACATGCGGCGGCAGTCGCCGCAGCCACAGCCGGCATCACATTGCCTGCGTTCGCTCAGCCTGTGCCGGGCGGCGTGAGCGCACTCGAAATAAAATGGTCGAAAGCGCCCTGTCGCTTCTGCGGAACGGGCTGTGGTGTCATGGTGGGCGTGAAGGAAGGCCAGGTGGTTGCAACACACGGCGACATGCAAGCCGAGGTCAATCGCGGTCTAAACTGCATCAAGGGCTATTTCCTGTCGAAGATTATGTATGGCGCTGATCGCCTGACGACGCCGCTGTTACGCAAGAAGAATGGCGTCTACAGCAAAGATGGTGAGTTCGAGCCAGTGGGCTGGGACGAGGCCTTCGACGTCATGGCTGAACAGTGCAAGAAGGTGCTGAAAGAAAAGGGCCCAACAGCTGTCGGAATGTTCGGCTCCGGACAATGGACGATTTTCGAAGGCTATGCTGCGACCAAGCTGATGCGGGCCGGGTTCCGCTCGAATAATCTCGACCCGAACGCCCGGCACTGTATGGCCTCTGCGGCCTATGCCTTCATGCGCACTTTCGGCATGGATGAGCCGATGGGCTGTTACGATGATTTCGAGCACGCCGATGCCTTCGTACTCTGGGGCTCGAACATGGCGGAGATGCATCCGATCCTCTGGACGCGTATTGCCGACCGGCGTCTCGGGCATGAACACGTCAAGGTTGCCGTTCTTTCAACGTTCACTCACCGCAGCATGGACCTTGCTGACGTTCCGATCGTCTTCAAACCCGGGACAGATCTCGCCATCCTCAATTATATTGCCAATCACATTATCCAGACCGGAAGGGTAAACGAAGAGTTCGTCAAGCAGCACACGACGTTCATGCGCGGTGCCACGGACATTGGTTACGGCTTGCGCCCGGATGACCCGCTGGAGGTCAAGGCAGCAAATGCCTCCAATCCGGCCAAAACGGAACCAATGGACTTCGAAGGGTTCAAGACTTTCGTTTCCGAATACACACTCAAGAAAGTCGCAGACCTGTCCGGGGTCGATTCCGGTTTCCTTGAAGAACTTGCCGAGCTTTATGCCGATCCCAATCGCAAGGTCATGTCTCTCTGGACCATGGGCTTCAATCAGCATGTGCGCGGCGTCTGGGCAAACCAGATGGTCTACAATATCCATTTATTGACGGGAAAAATCTCAGAACCCGGAAACAGCCCGTTTTCATTGACGGGGCAGCCGTCGGCCTGCGGCACGGCACGCGAAGTGGGTACATTCGCGCACCGCTTGCCCGCCGACATGGTGGTCACCAATCCGGAGCACCGCAAGCACGCCGAGGAGATCTGGCATGTCCCGCACGGCATTGTACCGGAAAAACCTGGCTATCACGCCGTGGAACAGGACCGGATGCTGAAGGACGGCAAGCTCAACTTCTACTGGGTTCAGGTTAACAACAACGTGCAGGCCGCCCCCAACACCAGTAATGAAACCTATCTGGGTTACCGCAACCCTGATAACTTCATCGTGGTTTCGGACGCCTATCCAACGATCACCGCGATGAGCGCGGATCTCATCCTGCCGGCGGCTATGTGGGTGGAGAAAGAGGGTGCTTATGGCAATGCCGAGCGGCGCACCCATGTCTGGCACCAGCTGGTGCAGGCACCGGGAGAGGCGCGTTCGGACTTGTGGCAACTGGTCGAGTTCTCCAAGCGATTCTCGACCGACGAGGTCTGGCCTGCCGAGATCCTTGATGCCAATGCTGACTATCGCGGCAAGACACTGTACGAAGTGTTGTTCAGCAACGGGGTTGTCGACCGCTTCCCGGCGCGTGATATCAATCCGGATTACGACAACAACGAAGCAAAGGCTTTCGGATTCTATATCCAGAAAGGTCTTTTTGAAGAGTACGCCAGCTTCGGACGCGGGCATGGACATGATCTCGCACCCTACGACCGCTACCACGAGGAACGCGGGTTGCGCTGGCCGGTCGTAAACGGCCAGGAGACGAGATGGCGTTATCGCGAGGGCTATGATCCCTACGTCAAGCAAGGCGAAGGCGTAAAATTCTACGGTCGGCCCGACGGCAAGGCGGTCATTCTTGCCGTCCCTTATGAGGCTCCTGCCGAATCTCCTGACGACGAATTCGATATCTGGCTGGTTACGGGGCGCGTCCTCGAACACTGGCATTCCGGCTCGATGACCATGCGAGTTCCCGAGCTTTACAAGGCTTTCCCCGGAGCGCGATGTTTCATGAATGCCGACGATGCCCGCAAGCGAGGGATAAATCAGGGTGCCGAAGTGCGGATCATCTCCAGGCGCGGAGAGATTCGTTCCCGCGTTGAAACCCGGGGACGCAATCGAATGCCCGCAGGTGTCATCTTCGTGCCCTGGTTCGATGCCAGCCAACTCATCAACAAAGTCACCCTTGATGCAACGGATCCCATCTCCAAACAGACGGATTTCAAAAAATGCGCTGTCAAGATTGTCTCGGTCGCATAGCCCATCGACCACGATGGGTGCTGATCATCGTTACGGTTGCTCTATTCGTGGGACCAGCTGCAATCGCCCAGATGGTTCCCCCGCTGTCCGGCCCGGACCAGGCAATGGAAGAGGTCCCGGCTGCGCCAATGCCCAAATGGATCGTTGATGATATCCGCAAGATGCGCGCCTATCCGGATCAGCCGCCTGTCATCCCACACTCAATTGAGGGATACCAGTTATCGGTAAACACCAACCGCTGCCTGTCATGCCACAAGCGCGAATTTACACAAGGGTCGGGCGCTCCGATGATCAGCGTCACCCACTACATGACCCGTGAAGGCCAGATGCTGGCCGACGTATCCCCGCGCCGCTATTTTTGCACTGCATGTCATGTGCCGCAGGCAGATGTGCGTCCCCTCGTTGAAAACAAATTCAAGGATATGAGCGAATTGGGTTTCAAGCCGGCGGGGAGCGAGTAGCGAGTGATGGAGCGGGTAAGAAGAATCCTGGCCTGGGTCTGGAAAGTCCTCAGTACGCCTGCGGCGACACTTAGCCTCGCATTCCTGACATTGGGGGGCTTCGTTGGCGGCGTGATGTTTTGGGGTGCTTTCAATACCGCTCTCGAACTGACCAACACGGAGGCCTTCTGTACGTCTTGCCACGAAATGAAAGACAATGTTTATGAGGAATTGACCCGCACAGTTCATTTTTCCAACCGCTCGGGCGTGCGCGCCTCCTGTCCCGACTGCCATGTGCCGCATGAATGGACCGACAAAATTGCCCGCAAGATGCAGGCGTCGAAGGAAGTCTGGGGCAAGATTTTTGGCACAATCAACACGCGCAGGAAATTTCTCGATCACAGACTTGAACTGGCACAGCATGAGTGGGCAAGACTGAAAGCCAACGATAGTCTGGAATGTCGCAACTGCCATTCGTCGGTGGCAATGGATCTTTCAAAACAGACGCAGCGAGCTGCAGAAATCCACACGCGCTACCTATTGTCCGGCTCCGCCACATGCATCGATTGCCACAAGGGGATCGCACACGAACTGCCCAATATGCAGGGCGTCGACCCCGGTTGGAAAATGCCCCCGGAAGTCGAAGGCGAAAAGAAGACCTCCGCCAGTGTCATCGATGACCTTAAGCGAGCCGTCGCCGCCGCGCACGGCGGAACATTTCTGACCGATACATCGGTCGGGCAATAATTGGATATGATCGAATGACCGCTCTTGGCCCATATGTATGCACCGGCTGTGTTTCGCAAGTGAGTTCGTGCATGAATAGCGGACATTATGTTGGATCAAATCGACGCATCGCGGTGCGCTATCCAAATTGTTCACGTACGGTCTGATCGATCCTCAGGTCAGGTTGACGCGTAGTATCGAGAATGTGCCATTCACTGACACTCGCACACGGTTTGGAGATCCCGCAGAGGTACTTGATGCGATCAGTGGCGGCCTTCAATTTCTGGAACCTGCAATAGATAAGCATTCTAAGATTGGTTTTCGGAGGCAGTTTTGGGAGGCAGGCAATTCAGTCAGATCGGCGGTTTGCTTCATCAGATTGCCCGGCAGGCGGATTTCTTCAGTGGGGCCATGAAAAACAACTTGGCCGTCACACATCTCGCTTCTTCATCAATTTTCTGAACTTCGTTTCGATTGATAATCATATTTTGACGTGTATCCTCAATGATTCAGCATCCGCCACGTCGATGATGGCCGCCAGAACTTCTGCCTTGTTCCATCCTGCCTGTTGAGCATCAATTCATTTAGCCGAACCACGGCGGCCCGTTGGCACCCGAAGCAACGATCCGGATGGTCACGAGTACGATGTGGAGCTCTAATGGTCATGATCCGTCACCTGAATACAAATAGTCATTCTCGGCTGAATTCCGGTCATGGCATCATAGATCATAATGCCGTCCTGCGATTTGCTCGACATCATAAGGACTTCCCCAAAAATGGAATGATGACCACGAATGGCTTGGTAGGCGTACCGTTCAGGATCGGATGCTTCCTTGATCGTGATGTCCGTAAAGGCAAAACTTGCCTTCCGCGTTCTTGGAAAAATCGACTGCGAAGGATCCCGGCTCGACGCCTTCCACGATCAACGGATGCTGATTGGAAAGCTTATCTGGGGCGAAGTACGCAAGTTTGCAGTCCTTGCCACGAAACCTGACGTTCCATGTCACAGGCGGATCCTCCCTATTGCTTCCTGTGGAGACGAGGTCTTCGTCTCGCATCCCCTTGTCGAAAAGATCCGGAATTCCAAAGAAACACTCAGCCGGACGTTGGCGCGGGCTGTAGGGTATAGCCGAGCGACTTTGTCTCTCGCTCGAGATGGGTGAGGACGCGTCGGCGATAATTCTCCTCGTAATGGGAGGCTCCCGGATCGCTGTATTCCATACCGTGACGCAGCGCATTGTAGAACAAGACGGCGATTTTGCGGGCCGTGGCCGAGCATTTGAATCGCCCGCGGGTCATCGCATAGCAGCGCAACGTCCCGCAACCGGGGCAATAGGGTTCTCCGTCCGTTTCGGGCCAGCGCATGCGCATGAACCACTTATAAGCCGTCGCCTCGCGAATTTTCGCAAGGTCCATGAACGTAAGCGTTCGGCACTCCGGCGTGAGGAGGAAATGCTGCCCTTTTGGTTGATCTTTGGACGAAGCCACTGCTCAGTCCCTCCAGGCTCGGTCGGCAAATAGCGCATATCTCCCAGCCTCGGGACGGGTTACGGACGTGCAAAAGATCAACCAAAAGCGGTGAATGGGAGGAGGAGAGATGGATGTGATTGCGCATGTTCAGGTTCCTTTGGCTCTCGCAATAGACGTACAGCAGCTGTCGGCGACACTGGGGTCACCGCAAGAAATCAACGCTGTATTCGAGCCGTCCTGAACATGGTGGCTCTATGGCAGATCTCGGATGAAGTGTCGATCGCGGAAACTGCTGGTGGTTAATTCAGATCGGTGTTGGACTACGGTGGGCGGGGCCGCAATCCTGATGTTACAGTAACGTACTTCTTTCCGTCAGCAGGACTTGCGACCATCTGAAGGCGGGAACGTGGGGTCCCTAATCAGAAGTCGTGAAACTGTTCGGGGAACACAGCCTTGGCCTTACGTTGTACTGGATTTCTGTCCGCTTCAATAGCGGTCTTTGCATTCATGTCTTCCGCGAATGCGCAGGAGAGCGCTGAGGACCTGGCCAAGAAGCTTTCCAATCCCATTGCTTCGCTCATCAGCGTACCATTTCAGGGCAACTATGATGGCGGCTACGGCCCGAACGACGGCAACAAATACACGATCAATGTTCAACCCGTCGTTCCCTTCACCCTGAACGAGGACTGGAACGTGATTTCTCGCACCATTGTGCCGATCGCCTGGCAGAGCGACATTGCCGGGCCATCCGGAGATCAGTTCGGTCTGGGGGATACGACGCAAAGCTTGTTCTTCTCGCCGAAGAAGCCGACCGCTTCAGACATTGTCTGGGGCGTGGGGCCTGTTTTCCTTCTGCCGACCGCAACGGACGACCTGCTTGGCGGTGAGAAGTGGGGCGCGGGACCGACGGCCGTTGTCCTCAAACAATCCGGCCCCTGGACCTATGGTGCACTGGCCAACCACATCTGGTCGTTTGCGGGTGACGGGGATCGTCAGGACGTGAACTCGACGTTCCTGCAGCCCTTCATTTCCTACACGACACCGAAAGCGTGGACCTTCGCGCTGAACACCGAGAGCACCTACAATTGGGAGACCGAAGATTGGTCCGTTCCCATCAACTTCACGGTCGCAAAGCTGGTGAAGGTCAACAAGCAGCCAATTCAGTTGACCGCAGGTATCCGTTATTGGGCCGAGAGCCCTGCCAACGGCCCTGACGGTTTTGGAGCACGTCTGGCCATAACATTCCTGTTTCCAAAGTGACGTAAATTTTCTGTCAAACTCAACCCATAAATATCAACAACAGGGGATATCATGACATCGATCCGAAGCAAGGTCTCATTGCTCACAATTCTTGTTGCGGCCGCCAGCTTCAATAACGGCCACATCGCTTGCGCTCAGACTAACCCTGAGGTTCCTAAAGAGATCACCACACCTGACAAGGTCGAGACACGCATCGGCACACTCGACTTCAAGGACGGGATGCCGAGCAAGGAAACCATTGAAAAGGTTTATGACAATCTCGACTTCACGCACGCCTTCGAGGCATTCGTGAACACTTACCAGGGTGTCAGCATAGCAGCCCTTCACAAAGGATTTCAGAGCGTCGGGGTGAAGGACAATGAAGTCCTCATCTTTTCCGATCTGATGGATGCCAGTTCGTTGTTCCTGACGGCCAACGCGGACACGATCTATACCCTGGGAATGCTCGACCTCTCCAAGGGGCCCATGGTGCTAGAGGTCGGGCCCAATATGTTGGGCGCTATCGACGACCAGTGGTTCCGCTGGGTCATTGATTTGGGCACTCCCGGACCTGATCGTGGCGAAGGAGGAAAGTATCTGATCCTGCCGCCCGGATACAATGGCAACGTGCCCGAGGGTGGCTACTTTGTGGCCCGAGCCCGCACCAACTTCGTTATCTGGTTCGCTCGCGCGTTCATGGAGAACAGCGACCCGAAGCCAGTCGTTGAACATATCAAGAAAACACTGAAGATCTATCCGTACCAAGCCGGCGGCTATGGAACGCCCGTTGCCGAATTCCTTGCCGGAAAAACCAAACTCGGGCCGATCACCCCGCCGCAACCGACTGTGTTCCACGAAGGCACGGGTAAGGTGATGAACACAATTGCGCCCAACGACTACTCTTATTACGAGTGGCTCAATGAGGTCGTGCAGCAGGAGCCTGCAACGGCCCTCGACGCCGAGTTGATGGGCCCGATCGCCGCCATCGGCATCGTCAAAGGCAAACCCTTCGCGCCGGATGCGCGGATGAAGAAGATCCTCACCGAAGCCGTGGCGCTCGCCAACGCCACTTCGCGCACCCTGTTTATGGCCCCTCGTGCGGCGGACTGGTACTACTACCCCGGTTCGGGATGGGTGAATCAGCTGTTTGTAAGCGGCTATGAGTTCGAGACACCGATCCCGGAAATTACGCCTGAGGGCGCTAAGCCCTTTCCGGCTACCGGATACCGTTTGCTGGACTCGCGAACGTCTTTCTTCTACGGCGTTACCGGAATTACGCCAGGGATGGCCATGCGCGTGCCCGGCATTGGCTCGCAGTACCTATGGACATTGGTCGATGCAAACAAGCAGCCATTTGACGGCGGCAAGACCTACAAGGTGACGCTGCCGAAGGATATTCCGTACGCGAACTTCTGGTCCTTCATTGCCTACGACAACCAGACGCGTTCGATGCTCGACACGCCGCAGCGCTACCCGCGCGCTGGCAGCCAGAGCTATCCGTCTCCCGCTGCCGAAGCCGCCGCAGACGGCTCAACGACGGTGTATTTCAGCCCGACGCAGCCCGAAGGTGTTGGCCGGGGCAACTGGATTCAAACCCTGCCCGGTAAAGGTTTTATACCGTGCCTGCGCCTCTACGGCCCGCGCGAGTCGTTCTTCACCAAGGAATGGCGGCCGAGTGAAGTCGAACTTGTCAAGTAATCGTCTGAGCACAACTGGTGGCGAATCTTGCCACCAGTTGTGAGCGCAAAGTTTCATTAGCCTGGTGCATGCTCAACGACTCGGCCTTTAGCGATTTGAACCATGGTGGTGCGCAATCGCGGATTGCCTGCCTTCGACACGCCTTGTTCGCGTTCAATGGTTCCGCTCTGCCAGGGCGTCGGTGCCAGCCCAGCATAGGCAGCAACCTGTCGCCGGTTGTCAAAATGGCGGAACAGCCCTTCGGTCCAGAGAATAGCTGCAAATTCCAGACCAATGCCTTTGATATCGCACAACATTGCCGCAGCCGGGGTGAGTGTTGCCCCTGCGTTATCCTTTTGCGCCGCCAGTAGCGTATCCCGCTCGTTCTCCACCGTTGTAATTTGCTCAAGCAACAGTTCGAGCCGCTCAAGTTCACGGTTCACTTGCGCCTTGAGGTGTGCTGGTAAAAGACGGCCATCACCGGTCTGAAGTTCGTCCAGCCGCTTGCGCCGGTCTTTGCGCAGCGGCTCGTAACCGCTGACGCCCTGGGAAAAGAGCAGGCCTTTGATGCGATTGACATGTTCAACACGTTCCGCGATCAGAACCTTGCGCTCCCGGCAGATGCGGCGGCGATCTTCATCTTCGGGGCTGGGTGCCTTGATCATTGCGCACACGCGTGGCTCCCACGCTTGCACCGGAAGCCATTTGTGATTAGTGCTCGGCGGCCCCAGGAGTATGCTTATTACGACGGAAAGCGATTGTTCATCCTATCGATTCTAAGATCGCTGCCGTTGGCAAGATGCGTTTGGCACGCCGCTCAGCTTACCGGTGCAAAGGACAATTCGGTTGTCATCTTCTCCGAGTTGAAGGATTCAATGTCGCTGTTCTCACGGCCAACGCTGACACAGTCTTGTATCTTGCCGAACGGTCGCCTGGTGCCAACATCGCCCCGCGGAAGGGTACGAAACAGGGCGTCGAGCTACTCGCGGGCGAAGCGCACCTCGTCGCTACTTAGAAGAGGATACGTCATGTAGCCCGCTCGTCGGGACGCTCTGTTTCCAGCGTACACGTGAGCAGCGTTTTCCCGCTATTGCGTCGGTCAATTGATTTCGGAATATTGCCATCAATGATGTTGGCAATCTCATCAAACGTATGAATGCATTCATATTCCGTCCCGGCGTGAAGATAACCGTGAGAGCAGCGCAATTGTCATGTTCTCATCCCCGTAAGTCCAGGCATATGCTCCGGAATTCGACATCAGGAAACCAGGCAAAAGTGAGTGCCAACAGGACCCGCGAGAGCTCGTATTGTTGCTGCGCGAGAACATTCTGGCACTCCTATCATTCGAGTGCCAATGAGCGTACAAAGGCCGAGTGGACCACATTGTGTTGGCCACAGAAAGAGTTCCCACATGAAATTCCGGCCACTTCACGACCGCGTCGTCATTCGGCGCGCTGAAAGCGATATAAAGTCCAGGGGCGGGATCATCATTCCCGACAATGCCAGGGAAAAACCACAGGAAGGCACAGTCGTTGCTGTCGGCCCGGGTCCCCGCGATGAGAGCGGCAAACTGATCTCGCTCGATGTCAAGGCCGGCGAGACTGTTCTCTTCGGCAAATGGTCCGGTGCTGAAGTCAGGATTGACGGCGAGGATCTCCTGATCATGAAGGAGACCGATATTATGGGCATCGTCGATACGAAGTAGCCTGTAGGAACAGCGCCCGGGTGCGAGCGATCTGCACTTTTCCTCATTTTAAGAATGAACTGGACCAATCATCATGTCTGCCAAAGAAATCAAGTTTTCTATCGACGCTCGCGACAGGATTCTGCGCGGTGTCGAAATTCTCAACAACGCTGTCAAGGTGACGCTCGGTCCGAAAGGCCGCAATGTGATCATTGACCGCTCCTTTGGTGCGCCACGCATTACCAAGGACGGCGTGACCGTCGCCAAGGAAATCGAGCTTTCCGACAAGTTCGAGAATATGGGCGCACAAATGGTGCGCGAAGTGGCATCAAAGACAAACGACGTTGCTGGCGACGGCACCACCACCGCAACGGTGCTTGCGGCTTCCATCTTGCGCGAGGGGGCAAAACTCATTGCTGCGGGAATGAACCCGATGGATTTGAAGCGCGGTATCGACATTGCCGTTGTTGCCGTCGTCAAGGACATCCAGGCCCAGGCAAAGAAAGTCGAGTCTTCGGAAGAGATCGCTCAGGTCGGCACGATCGCCGCCAATGGCGACGCCACTGTGGGCACAATGATCGCCAAGGCGATGAAAAAGGTCGGCAATGAAGGCGTGATTACCGTCGAGGAAGCGAAAAGCACCGAAACGGAACTCGAAGTCGTCGAGGGCATGCAGTTCGACCGCGGCTATCTCTCGCCTTATTTTGTCACCAATGCCGAGAAGATGCGGGTGGAACTCGAAGATGCCTACGTCCTTCTCCACGAGAAGAAGCTCGGCAACCTTCAGGCGCTGCTGCCAATCCTCGAAGCCGTGGTCCAAAGCGGAAAGCCGCTGCTGATCGTCTCCGAGGACGTCGAAGGCGAAGCATTGGCGACCCTTGTTGTCAACAAACTGCGCGGCGGCCTCAAGGTCGCGGCCGTCAAGGCTCCAGGCTTCGGCGATCGTCGCAAGGCCATGCTGGAAGACATCGCAATCCTTACCGGCGGCCAGGTGATCTCCGAAGATCTTGGTATCAAGCTTGAGAATGTCACGATCGATATGCTCGGACAGGCAAAACGCCTGCTCATCGACAAGGAAACCACCACAATCGTCGATGGTTCCGGGGATAAAGCTGGTATCGCGGCGCGTGTCCAGCAAATCCGGTCACAGATCGATGAGACGACCTCGGAATATGACAAGGAGAAGCTCCAGGAACGCTTGGCGAAACTCTCCGGTGGCGTTGCGGTCATTCGTGTTGGTGGCGCAACCGAAATCGAAGTGAAGGAAAAGAAGGACCGCATCGATGATGCGTTGAACGCGACACGTGCGGCAGTGGAAGAGGGGATCGTCGCGGGCGGTGGCGTGGCACTTCTGCGCGCGAAGGCAGCGTTATCAGCACTCAGTGGTGCAAATTCCGACGTAACGGCGGGTATAGCGATTGTCCTGAAAGCACTGGAAGCGCCTCTCCGGCAGATCGCCGAGAATTCCGGTGCCGAGGGTTCGATCGTGGTCGGTACACTTCTGAAGAGCAAGCAATCCAATCAGGGGTTCAATGCGCAGACCGAGCTCTATGTCGATATGATCGAGGCAGGCATCGTCGATCCGGCCAAGGTTGTTCGAACGGCTCTGCAGGATGCCGGCTCGATCGCTGGGCTACTGATCACTGCAGAAGCCATGATCGCCGATGTCGTTCCGGTCCTGGAAAGGTCCGCATGAGGTTTGTTGCATTAAACGAGTTGATAGGTCAGGCATAGAGCTGTATGAATGCGGCATTGAATTTTGGATCGTTGAACTTTGTTTTTTGCGTGCAGACGCTTCAACGAACTTCTCCTTCAAAACTCGATAGAAGCGGTCATCGTGCACACGTACGATGCTCGATTGTTGTTGCTACAAGGAAGGTTCATGATGGCCACTGGTACAGTTAAATGGTTCAATTCCACAAAAGGTTTTGGTTTTATCCAGCCTGATGATGGGGGCACCGATGCGTTCGTTCATATCTCCGCTGTGGAACGTGCAGGTATGCGCGAAATCGTTGAAGGTCAGAAAATCAACTATGAGCTGGTTCGCGACAAAAAGTCAGGTAAGTTGTCAGCGGATCAGTTGAGCGCTGCGTAATCGACGGCGGCCCGGCCTTGCAATGGCCACAGTGATGGCATCATTGCGATAATACATTAAACAGGGGCTGGGCTCGTGCCTGGCCCTTTTTTATTTGCAATCGGTTCAGAAGCGAAACCGTTGCATACACCCATAGGACGACTATCGTTTGAAAAACCTCAAAGAATTGAGTGAACGCCGTTCAGCGGCAGCGCAGGCGAAGGAGCAGCTTCTCAAGAAGTTCGCGGCCGCACCAAAACCGAGTGACCCCGGTATGACTGCCAAACGCGCCGAACGGGAAGCAATTTCCGCGGCACGTGAAGCAAGGCGAGCAGACCGGGAACGATCGGTGCAGGAAGACCTCGCGCGCCAGATCGCAGAGGCTGACGCCATCGCTCGTGCCGCCTCAGCGGAGGCCGACGCACGCGAAGCTGAAGCAAGAAATCGCATCGCACGCGTTCTTACCGATGAAGCCGAACGGAAGGCGGAACGCGATCGACGCTATGCTGCCCGCAAAGCCAAGCAACGTTGAACGTAGTTGGAAAAAATCGCATGGTTGCCTATTGGCCCAAAATCGGCAATGGATGCGTTCATCTTTGAAGTCGGCTGCATCCTATCGCAAGGCTTACGTTCTCACTTGTAGCAGTTTCGTTTTGACGGCCGTGTGTCCTGTTGTCTGGCGGTTTGAAATCCGGAAGAATACCAGCACCAGAGGCCGCTTCTTCCTGCTGCATCATCTGCTGGAGCTCACGCGTTTGCCGGTGCTTTAAAACTGTTGCGGTCGCCGCTGCTCCAGATGTCGATGGCTTCGAGATTATCTTCCGTGGTGATCCGTTCGTATTTCTCTTCAGCGTCTCGGATGCGGTACTGGAAAGAGCGGCCCAAAGGTGGAAGGGTAGCCAAAATCTCGAATATCGCACTTGTCTTCATCATCGCCCCGCCGCCGCTTCTCATTCGGACCTGCTGACCGATTGCAAAGCGATGGGGTGGTGTTTCGTGTGTCTTGTAACGCCGGTGGATGTTCATTTGATTGTCTCCTGATCTTTCTTAAGTGCCGTCTCGAGTTCGGGGTAGTCGATCGCAACAAGCTGCATTTTACGTTGGTTGGAATTCCTGGCCGGGATATGGATGAACGTCGCAACGCGCTGGTAGGCGAGCCAGGACAGACCTTCGATCATTTCCTCGTCCTCATCGATATCATAGTCGCCTGCTGGCTGAATCCCCTCCAATCCGCGCAAGACAAAGGGTGCCGCGAAATGAGCGATTGAACGTTTGGTGCGCGTGGTCATGCCATTTCCTCTGCAGAACAAACTCTCGGATGAGAGCAACCATTGCGCGGCAAACTAGGACACGCATAAGGATCGGCAGTTTGGGATGAGATTGGCGGGTCGAGGATTTCTGACGCCGCGAAGAGCCAAAGTTTGGCCAAAAGACGATAGAACAAAGTTGCTCTCCAATTGCGCTTTAATTGCGGCTGAATGGCACATCATCCAATAATAAAAAACAGCGCAGTAACTCAAGAGACCAAATAAACTCCCCACTGTTTTCCGTTTTGTGCTACTGTGTTTTTAGGCCAGCTTATTTTAAACAAAGGAGGCCGCCGTGAAAAACCTAATGCAAATCGAACATTATTTATATGATCGCAGGATCGTTGTGTTCAAAGCTTTATTTTCCATTGCCATTGTGTTCCTGGTCTATTCAATACTATTTGGAATCAACTGGTAAATTCAGATTGACAGGACGCGCGGGATTAACCCACGCGTCTCGGCCTCTGCTATCTGAGGCGCAATTGTTCACCCTCTTGCAATCGATCAACGAAAACTTGAGGCTCAACAGTCCACATGGTGTTTATTTTGACTATCTATGAATTCGACAATGACCAGAACGCCATCGATATTGGCGTTTGGGAAAACGAAGGCGGAGCGCTCCACCGCTTCAGCATGCATCATCATTATGGCCGTCGAATAGAGCCCAACCGATCGTGGACGGTTTATCACGTATACACCGGACTTCCCGCGGATATGGGCAAGCATTCCACGACAGGACTTAACGAAACGACCGCTACTGCGATGATGATATCGCTCAATGCAAACAATGTAGAGCGGCGTCGGGCGGCGAGGATCAAACGGAAATTCATTGACACCCCACCAATTAGTTTGCCTTGAGGGTGATGATATGGCGCTAACTTTCCCCAACCGAAGCCGAAGCTATGATACGGCTCACCAGCGCGTGCGCTTTCTCGGCTACGATGGATTGTTTGAAGTTCCGTTTTTCATCGAGGCCGCCGCATTCCCTAGTGCCGGATCGAACACACAGTCAGCAGAAGAGGATTACCTCGCCGCATTTGATGCCGCACGCGGTACAATTCTCGATGTGGCACGGCGAGTTTATTCCTACGGTCGCAAGAACATATACGTTCTGACACAAGCCGATTTTGAACGGAGCAACTAGCCAAAAACGACACGACATGTATGCACCAGAGCTCATGTGGCTGGGAGGTACGTTGTCGACTCCTTGGCATGATGTCCTTTCCAAAATAACTTATGTTGAAGCGTCGGCAGAATCTGCAATATCTCGAAGCGCCCACTTTCCATTGTTGGCCGCAACCCACGGAGTGCCACTTATGAGAATACATGTCGGGTGTGAATTGACATTTGAGTTTCCGCAGGAAACACCGCTGATTGCCATATTGAACGTTCACCATTCGCGTGTTGCCGACTTGATCGGCGTCGAGACTTTCAATACCTCCCCCGCCGCCCAGGCTTTTGGCTACCATGATCAGTTTGGCAATTGGTGCAATCGGATCCTTGCCCCAGCTGGCGTATTCAGCCTAAGCACGAACGCCATAGTGAACGACACGGGCTACCCCGATCCGATCCAGCTTGATGCCGTTCAACATTCTGTGCAGGATCTACCGGACGACACGCTCGTCTATCTCATGGGCAGCCGCTATTGCGAGACGGATTTGTTGAGCGACAATGCTTGGCAGCTTTTCGAACAAAGTCCGCTGGGCTGGCCGCGTGTTCAGGCCGTATGTGACTATGTGCACCGTCATATTCAGTTTGGGTATGAATATTCCAACCCGACACGCACGGCTTACGGGGCATTTGGCGAAGGCCGTGGTGTTTGCCGGGATTACACCCATCTCGCCGTTGCACTTTGCCGATGCCTCAATATTCCGACACGCTACTGCACCGGATACATTACCGACATTGGTGTGCCGCCCCCGTATGCGGAGATGGATTTTTGTGCCTGGATGGAAGTGTTTTTGGGTGGTCAGTGGCACGCATTCGATCCGCGCAACAACGCCCCTCGCATCGGACGTATCAAGGTCGCGCACGGAAGGGACGCTGCAGATGTGCCGCTGACAAATGTATTCGGGCCAAACGTTTTGACCAAATTCAAGGTGTGGGCCGACGAGGCAGCCAAAATCGCTCCAGCGTGATGACCGCTAGTCGCGGCGCAGAAGGGGGACTCGGCCAAAATCGTATTACTTGAATCATGGACCCGCCGTGACGCATAAAGAACGAAAAATGCCTAGCGGGTTCGTCAGGGCAACCAAGGTTGTCTGGACAGTTTCCGTGATTGCCATCGCCACAGCGTTGGGAGCCATGTTCGGATGGGCGAACCACGGACTCATCGGGGCCATTGCGTTGGGATTCCTCGGGCTCGTCGTCGGCATTTTTGCCAGTTCGCCGTCACATCCGCCTGCGTGGCGATTTCGATCTCGCCATCTCTGACGACACGCTCGCTCGTTTGCATATGCCTCTTCCTTGCAATGTTGGTCAGGCGTTGCCGTATATCGGAATGACTGGCAACGGTTCTGGAGCATTTGCGGGGGGCGCCGGGAATTCGGTAATTGCCGCGAGTAGGAGGATTTCAATTAGCGATCCGGATTGAAAGTACGCCGGTCCGATCGCGGATTGTTGTGGTAATCGCAGTATGAAGACGATTGATCCCGGTTTCCGACGGGGAGTGTTTACATACCACCCGCACCAATTGATCAGATGCGATCAGGTCAGTTGGATAGATCCTTGTCATATGCTCGAGCCGGCTGGCAGTATTCACCGTGTCGCCGAACACGCTCATTCGACTTTCACGCAGACCGGGGATGCGGCCAAGGATCACGGGACCGGCATGGAGCCCAACCCCAATATTCAACCTAGTCCGCAAAGAAACATCCTCGCGGTTCCAGGCATCTATCGACTCCAGCATTGCAAAGCCGCACCGGAGTGCCGTCGACGATACATCCGATGGTGTGCCACACCACGCCGCCATCACTTCGTCGCCGGTATTCATGGTAACAGTTGTTGAATATTCTGCGACGACCTCTGCCATACGTTGATGAAAGGTCGAGAGTGTGTGGAATGCTACGCACGGATCAACGGATTGGCAAAAACGTGTGAAGCCTTTGATGTCGGCAAAGAGCACGGCCGCGAAAACCAATCTGGCGTGGGTGGCGTCACTTTTTTCTGAGTTAATCGGATATATGCGAGGATTCATTAAATCGCTGCGGCCGGGTTGGTTTTCGAAGTGCATCATTTCGACATCCTCACAATGAGTATGGCCCCGGAGGCCGACAACTTGCTTCACAAGCAGCATATTGCGCTCGACGTGTCGCAGAGGTTTGTCTGAATGCACGAGTTGTTGCGCCGAACCGTAACAATTGGGTCATTTGCGACATTTCGATACACATTTCCTTTCGCGCTTGCCGCTGGCAATGCTTGCCTCCGATGAGATCGGTCAAATGCGTGGTTGCGGCTGTTTCAGGCGATTCGCTGAGCGGCGGGGAGCGTAACGACGACCTGTAATCCGATATCGCCATTAAAGAGCGCGATCTCCCCTCCGTGATGGTGAATGATTGCCCGAGCTATCGACAAACCGAGCCCGACGCCACCGGTTTCCCGGTTGCGGGATTGCTCCAGCCGGAAGAATGGGGCGAAGACATCCTCGAAAGCGCTTTCAGGTATACCGGGCCCATCATCCTCTACGATAATACCGATACCGTCATGCCGCTTTCTAACGCTGACCCGTGCTCTTTCACCGTAGCGGACAGCATTCTCGATCAAATTGCGAAAGGCCCTTCGCAGTGCATCGGGCCGGCATCGATAAACGATCTTTTCGCTCTCAAGGAATTTGACGTCCTGGCCAAGCTCATCCATGTCGTCGCAGATGCTCTCTACGAGGGCAGATATATTCATGGCGCGCGTGTTTTCGACTGTGCCCTCTTCCCTGGCAAAGGCAAGGGCCGCTTCCGTCATCGTCTGTATCTCGTCGATGGTTGCAAGCATTTTCTGTTGTACATCAGGATCGGCTACAAATTCGGCCCTCAGCCGAAGGGAAGTCAGAGGCGTTCGCAAGTCATGACCAATGGCCGCCAGCATCCGGGTCCGATCTTCGACAAAGCGATGAAGCCGACATTGCATGCGATTGAATGCTTCAGCGGTCTGGCGGATGTCGTCAGGTCCGGCTTCGGGAAGCGGCTGCACACTTTCACCGCGTCCCAACGCTTCGGCTGCAACGGCGAGTCGTCGCATTGGACTTGCAATCCGCCTGGAAACGATGACACCGATCAGCGAAAGAATCGCAGCTGTGATACCCAGGGACGACAGGGACTGGACGTTCCAAATGGAATTGGGGACCGGCTTGGCATAGGCCGTGTTCAGCCAGGTTCCATCGCTCAGTCCAACCGCCAGCCCCATCCCGTTTGAATGACTGAGATATAGAAACTTTGCCGGCTGCGGCACAGTCCAGACGTGCGGGCTAAGCGTGGTCCAGGAATCAGTCGGAGCAGCCAGGGCATGGAAGGGAGATGTTTCGAGTTGTGACGGTGCTGAAGCTGCGGCGGAATTGGCTGTTTCAGCCATTTTAAACTTCAGAGCTTTCATATTCGGCATGGGTTTTGATAATTGTGCCCAAGCCTCCCGACGCCACATGCCAGCGTCCACGGGGTCTTGCGAGGATAGCCAGAAGCGGCTGTAAGCGGTGCCGCTGGCGTCCAGAACGTCCTTGCGAAACGCCGTCGGGATGGATTCGAGCAGTGTCGCAAGGGAAGCCGTTCGGCTGAAAAACTCTGCCTTGGCGGCTGCCTGCAGGGCCTTACCCCGCTCATCCCACGAGGTCACGAAACTGAGTGCTTGGGAGAGCGCGAGCGCGAGCAGCATCAGCCCGATGAATTGTGCTGCAAGGCTGCGCTTCCACCACCGTTTCATACCTGCACCACCTCTGCGCAAATACTATATCCGCCACCCCAGTGGGTCTTTATGATCGCCGGATTCTTTGGGTCCACCTCAACCTTTTTTCGCAAACGGCTGACCTGATTGTCGATGCTTCGGTCGAAAGAATCGGCGCTGCGACCAACGGTCAGGTCCATCAGCTGATCGCGGCTCAGCACCATTCCAGGATGTTCGAGAAACGCCTTCAGCAATCGAAACTCGGCTGTGCTGAGCGGGACGCCAACACCGTCGTTTGCAAGGATTTCGCGCCGCCCGACATCCAAATTCCATCGATCAAAGCTGATTGTCTTGGCCTTGAGCGTCTCGCGCTGCGGCGGCAAGCTATTAACTCGTCTTAAGACTGCTCTGATCCGCGCGAGCAGCTCCCGCGGATTGAAGGGTTTGACGAGATAGTCGTCGGCCCCAAGCTCCAGTCCGATAATCCGATCCGTGTCGTCTGCCATGGCGGTGAGGAAAATGATCGGCAACTCCGTTGAACGGCGCAACTGCCGGCAGACGGACAAGCCATCTTCGCCCGGCATCATGATGTCGAGAATAATCAGGTCCGGAGCGCTCCGCTCGAGCAACTTTCGCAGAGCAGTTCCGCTCTCAGCCACGCTGATGCGATAGCCTTGCTGAGAAAGATATTTGCCAACGAGATCGCGAATATCCCGGTGATCGTCGACGACTGCGATATGGGGTGCGGATTGCATCGGGAACGTCCCATGACTTCTGATCTAAATGCTTGAAATAACACTCGCGGTGATCTTTCGGTATCCGGAAAATTGTATCAAAGTTTGTCAAGCCGTTCCGCTAGTAATGCGGACGAAGCTGGCGGGTCTATGCAGGAATGTAAATCCGTTTGGTAAAAACAGTTAACATGTTGATTTTGCATTAATACCGATCTTGTTGTGCAGCGATTTTGCTTAAAGGTCTTAAAAACCGATAGAGAGATAACAATTTTGCACAACGTTTTTTGGGTGGCGAACAAGGCCATCTGTCTCTCAACGGCACAGGTCTGCGATGAGGTTCGGTACCGCAAGCAAACGCGCGAGATCAAGGCGAGGGCGGCGGTTAAACCAAGGCAAGCCTCTTCCAATAACGGTGGCGTCACGACGTTTGGGTTTTCATCAACGGGATCAAGTCGACGAAAAATTAGTTGCATAAACCGCGGGGGAAAGCGGCGCCGCCTGCGGTCCGAGGACATGAAAGCAGCGATCGACAAGGACAAGCACTGGTACGTGGTTCGGACCAATGTGAAGGCGGAAGTGAAAGCCTCGGACAATATGCGCAAGGCCGGCTACGACGTCTATTACCCGCGGCGCCGCATGGAGATGAAGAATAAGCGGACGCATACGTACGCCACGCGGGAAAGCGCACCGATGCCGCGTTATTTGTTTGTTGGGCTTCCACAGTCAGGCAGAAACTTCTTTAAGGTCCGCAACTGCGATGGAGTCGAGTGCATCCTAGGCGTCGACGGCCCTCCCGAACGCATTTCCGCGGAGCACGTCGAAGCGATCTACTTGGCTGAAATCGAGATGCAGTTCGATGATACCCGGGCTGCTCGGATCCATCGAAAACAGGATGCAAAGTCGAAGAAGGCCACAACGGAAATGCAGTTCCCGAAAGGTGAGGGCATTTTGGTAACGGACAGCTTGAACCCATTCGCAATGTTTAGAGGCGATGTTCAGGAGGTCACCAAATCGGGAAATGACGTCAGTGGAATTCGAGCCGAAACAGCTCACTCCTGCGGCATAGGACCGAGTTAATTTCGGCTTCGCGCCCAGGAGCCGGTCATTGCGGTCGAACACAAGAGCTACATTCCTTGCGGGCACCTATAGGGCTGACTGTCCTGTGCAACCAGCCTGAACTGGCGGAAAAACCGCTGATCGTCGACCCATCAATTCCTTAGTCGGCAAGCCTATTCGGGTGTATTGTGAAGGGGCTGAGCTGCGAGGACGACGTAGCATTCCCCATGCCCCTGTCTCGCGGTCCCCAGCACTTTAAGGCGGAGCAGACGGCAAAAGGTCCCCACCCTAGCCACTTCACTCCGCCTCTTTTTGAGGTCTGAGACGCTCGCTTCCGGTATATAGCGTTTAGTTCTCTAAGAAGCACCAAGGCAGGCGCTTGCCGGTCCACCGCCTGGCAAGGTTACGCCCGATAAGAGTCTCTCCAACGTCTTTGCCATTGACCGCGACAAGGGCAAGGGTCCGACCATATTGGTCGATCATGCGTCTCGTTTTGGGGTCACCGCGCGTAATCTGTATTTCCTGGCCATCGAGCAATCGTTTCAAGGCGGCTTTAGCTTCGAGACCGCGGGTTAGTTCGCTTTCACATTTGGCATTGCTGATTTCGGGTGTATCGATGTTAGCGATGCGGATCTTCTCCCGGTTGAGCCAGATCGTGTCGCCGTCAATCACATAGAGCTGTTGCCCATCGGCGAGACTTGCGCGTGCGCTTTCCATTGGTTCGGGGAAAACGACAAAATAGAAATAACACATCGCCAATCCCAGGACGGGCAAAGTCCAGCGGCGGACGTGCCAGCGCCACGACGAGCAAGGACGAAATCTCTGCTTCCTCGAACCCGCTGGAGGCCTGGTCCATTCGCTTGGTATTACTTTTAGCTTGTCGCTCATTCCCGGCCCTGTTTCTTGATGGCCCCATACTGGCACCGGCTCAATAAAATATGGATTGAGCGAAACGCTAAAATTGAAATGATCGCAGTTCATCGAGCGGCCACACCAACACTGATGCCCTCTTCGTGTGTGGGACACCGCGCAATTTTTTGCGTTGCCTTGTCGGGAAGGCTCTCTCTGCTTCGTCCTCAGATTGCCCGCTCTGGGTTAAGTCTCAAGAGAAAGGAACAAATGATGAAGGTCACGCAACATCTCTGGTTCGAAAAGGACATGGAATCTGCGGTTCGGTTCTACACCTCGCTGATCCCGGGCTCGTCCGTTGGTTGGATTTCAACCATTCCCGCGGACAACCCGAGCGGGCCGGCAGACAGCGTAAAGCTAGCAGGTTTCACGCTTGGCGATCAGCGCTATATGGCCATCGAGGCCGGACCGCTCGACCCGTTCAACCACAGCTTCTCCATCATCATCGAGTGCGAGACGCAGGCTGAGATTGATCACCTGTGGGATGCGTTTGAAAGAGGGCGGCTCGACGGAACACTGCGGCTGGTTACGGGATCGCTGGGGGCTATCTTGGCAGATCACCCCCAAGCGGCTGGGTGAGTTGATGGGTGATCCGGACCGCGCTAAGGCAAAGCGGGTCTCTGAAGCTATGCTCAAGATGGTGAAATTCGACATCGCCGGACTGGAAGCTGCCGCTCAAGGCTAAACTTTCTCGCGGGGCGGGCTGAGTGATTTCGCCTATTGAGGATATCGCTGGCCGGCCGGCGCCGCTTGAAGCGAAAGGACTTCTGCGCAGCTGACTGGCAACCCTAGGGACAGGGAATACTCGTCGGTCAAAGGAGCTCCAATCAACAGCTTGCGGCAGATCGAGGTTTATGACGTAATCGCGCATGACCATCAGCGGCCAACTCAATGAGCTCTATCACGTCGGACAATGCCCGAGTTGCCGCCAAGGATGGCTGATTCTGCAACGCAACCTCTCTAATCAGGACATTTACGCTCATTGCGAAGAGTGCGAATTGGGTTTCATCACGCCAGATGATCTCGTGCCACCATTGAATGGTTTTCTTACTGTCTTGGACAAATACGACTTCGAAACAGAGAACCCCACCCAAGAAGAGATATCCCGCACCGTTTGGGCCAACTTCATTGTCAAAGAGGTTCCCTAATTCTTGCTCTACCTCATCGAGACCTGCAAGCTCAACGCAATTGATCCGTTTGCCTACCTGACCGCTACGCTCACCGCCATCGTCAGCGGTCACAAGCAGAGCCGGATTGAGGAACGATTACCGTGGAATTATGCGGTTACATCACGGTAAGTGTCCATTTGCTGCTTACCCAGGAACTCCATGATATCTTCCCTGAAAAGCATTTCCGCAGAGCAAGATGGGTTCCCGTGAGCACTGCGATGAGGGAAACTGGTTTATTAGAGCTGCGCAAAATGTTCGCAAGGCTCCTACGTGCGGATGAGGATATTCTGCCGTGGAGGTAACGGCCGCCGTTGGCGCGCCTGCGCCATCCAAGGGCGGCGCCATATGTCGTTGAAGAATTCGCGCCATTTTGAGGTAGTTGATGGAATCCGCCGAAGAAACCGAAACCGTTCCTTGTCAGTCGAGCCCGATCCACAGGCATCCGTCCTGTATTCGGCAGGGGTATACCGTCAGCCTGGTGGGATTTTTCGAGATGTCACCTGTGTGTTCATAGCCCGGCGCAGTACCATCCTGCTGCAACTGCGCCCAGTTCCTGATTTCGCCCGAAAACAGGTCGAAACAGCTTTGATGCCAACGGCAGACGAGGCCGTGATCACTGGTGATCGTGCTCTCTGTGTGTGGGAGATTGAGCGTCTTCACCTCGGCAGGTTTTCGACGTTCGTAGAACGGCAGATGAAGATGCGGGCAGGCGTTGTTGAAGGCGCAGTAGCTGTCGGTTCCGCGAACGACGACGATATCGTAATCCTCGAAATCGAGAATCCGTCGTTCGTGGGGCTGAAGCTCGTCCTCGGGAAATGCGCGGACCCACCTCCTGCCGGCATGACGGATGGCTTCGCGGGGTTGCCTGGCGTTCAGTTCAGCGTCGCATTTTGGCTTGAGCCTGATGACTTCGAACAGGCTCGTACGTTCGCAGGTACCCCTTAGGCGTACCCTGACAAAATCGCCGACCTCCACCTTGTCGGCGATCTGGCCGTGAAGTGCCTCGGAAATCAGCAGTCGTGTCCCGGCATCCTTGTTCGCGGCTTCGATCCGGCTGGCCAGGTTCACGACGTTCCCGACTGCCGTGAGGCGTTGGTTTCCGCCGAAGCCCAATGTGCCGATGACGGCTTCGCCATAATGGAGACCGATACGAATATCGAAATCGATGCCGTACATGGAGGCAAAGAACGGCTTCAGGCGATCGACTGTGGCAACGGTCTGAATCGCCGCGTTGACGGCTCGAAGCGGAGCGTCCCGCTGATCGTCGATTCCGAAGATTGCCATCAGCCCATCGCCGATGAAATTGTCGATGAACCCGCCATTCCGCTCTATGATGTCGCCAACCTGGGCGAAGTAGCGATTGAGCAGATACATCACATCATAGGGCGAAAGCTGCTCGGACAGTTTCGTGAAATCGGCGACATCGCTGAAGAAAACCGCAACCTGTTTCGACTCGCCGGAACGCGTCTCGGCAGAACTGAGAAGCTGGCTGGTTATTATCAAGTCGGTCTCATCCAGCACCAGGCGTCGGACGCGAAGCTCGCCCTCCGGCTTGAGTTGACAGGCCAGCCGGACCTCGTCCGCCAGCCTCAGTCGTTCCGCCATCAAGCTCTCGTCTCGATTCCGGTTCGGGCAACCCTCCACGCCGTCCAGAACCCAGACGCGGCAGGTCGAGCATTTCGCCCGGCCGCCGCAGGCATGGGCAAACGGCACACCCGACCTCAAAGCAGCCTCGAGCAACGTCTCGCCGGCGGCAACCTCGAAGTTCATCTGGTCAGGTAGAGCGGTTACTTTGATCATGGTCCAGAACACGGCTCGCGCCACGTCAGTTTAGCACGATACGGCGCAGGCAATCGACTCTGAACTCGGTTCACGAGACGGAATTGCTCGCGGCCGTTCCCGTCAGCAACGAGCTAGCATTCATAACCCCGCAATGCTTTGTTGAGGGTTGCTGTTGCCGCCGCCGAACATCGCCAACCATCAACCATCAGTTCGATCTGTCGATACTCGTTAGACATAAGCTTATCCTCAAGCATGTGCTTGAGCCTTCCTGCTTATGCTGAGTGTCCGGTCGAAAGTGGGGGCAGTTCATAAGGACGTGCGAGATCGAACGCTGAAACCATCTGACTCCTTGCCGTCGATTGCGGCGCGGATCGATTAAGCGCAAACTGGCCAGGCAAATAGGGAGGCTTACTATGACTGATCGAAGCGAACTCGAAAGCATCGTCCAGACAATTTATAAGGCTCGCCAGGATAATGACATTGATGCTTTGATGGCGTTTTTTGATCCCGCCTGTAGCTTTCGTATCGTCGGGAGCGATCGGTTAGGGTCAATGACACAGACAGTGGATGATTTCAGAATCCCTGCGCATCGCTATGACAAGGTTTATGAACAACTGGGATTTCTCCAAGCTCAAAACCACCAGCCTTCATGTTGACGGCGACACTGTGTTTGCTCATCGTTCCGGGCAAGTCCGTTTTATCCCGTCAGACGTGTGGAACAATACCGAGTTCATAGACAAGTTCACCTTCAAGGACGGACTGGTGGTCGATCTGGCGGAGTTCATCGATACGTTGCAAGTGGCGGAAACGATGGGCCTGGTCAAATCGTGACGGCGTAGCAATATTCGCTCGGATCGCGAAATGGCCGACACGGCTTCCCGCCATCCTGTCGCTGATCGAAACTGCAAAGTTAAACGCCTCGATCCGGAGGCCTGTCTTCGCGATGTGCTCAACCGTATTGCCGATCATCCGATCAAAAGGGTCGACGAACTACTGCCGTGGAACGTGTCTCGGAGCCTTCAAACTGTCTGACTGGATGCTTTCAAAACGAACAGTTCCCGCTGTCTAGCGTTGTGCAGAAAATGCCTTGCCGCTGTTGATGACAATATTGACTCTGGCAATCTCTCAGGCACTTTGGCTACGGGCAAATTGAGGGGGACTTATGCGTATTCGCCACATTGGCGGGGCAGTTTTCGGATTGATCCTGATTTGTGTTTTTGCCTATCTCATCTCTGATCACCTGCCATCCGACAGACCGTTCAAGGATGGAAAAGAAATTGCGGATTTGCTGATTGCTGACACCCGAAAACATAACGACATAGCTTCCCTGTCGATTATTCCGAGAAAGTCTGTGTCCAACCTGACGGTGAGGGCCCCCGGTCAAATGTCGACAAATTTTTCTTGAGAACCCCTGTTGCATACACTGAGACCGATGCAAGCGAAGGTGTGTGGTTCGTCTATATCCAGCATCAAGATCAAGTTTACATCTATGGCGTCCCGCAGCGCGTATTACGATGGGGATCCATTCTGGAAGAGCCACGAGCGGCCATATCAACACTCATGGTGTCAGGACCGCGCAAAGGCAAGCGTTTCACGTAACCTATTCTCAAGATGGTGAGTTTCGTGAACTTCTTAGCGGACTGACTGCATGCTAAGCGATTTCGCGCTCCATCCGGACTTCGGCCTCTAGACTTTCGAGATCCCGATAAATGGTGGCTGTGGCCAGCACCCGTCCGCCGCTTTTGTATTGCAGCGTGCAGTCCTTCGCTCTGATATCGCCGTCGATGACAATCTCATCCCATTTTCCGGCGTGACCAACGTAGTTGATCGGTATGTCATAATGCTGGCTCCAGAAGAAGGGCACGGACTCGAACCTTTCCTGCCGTCCAAGCATGTTGAGGGCAGCGATCTGTCCCTGGCGTTGCGCGACGACCCAATGCTCGACACGAATATTTCGACCCGAACGCGGATCAGGCCAGCGCGCGATGTCGCCTGCTGCGTAAATCCCCGGCACGCTTGTTTCGAGACAGGCATTGACCACAACACCGTCGTCGATAGCAAGGCCCGCTTGCTCGGCCAGGGCAAGGCGCGGTCGCACGCCGATACCGACAACTACAAAGTCAGCCTCATGCACGGCGCCGCTCTTGAGCCGAACCTTCGAACCCTCGATTGCAACCACCGTGTCTTCGAGATGAAAAATGACGCCGTGCTCCTCGTGGAGCGCCCGGATGAAATCCCCCAATTCCGGTCCGAGAACCCGCTCCATCGGGCGCTTGGTAGGAGCGACAACATGAACCTCGATATCGCGTGCGCGGAGAGAGGCGGCGACCTCGAGACCGATAAAACTCGCCCCTGTCACCACGGCTCGTCTACCGCTTTTGGCCGCAGCGATGATGGCGCGGCTGTCATCAAGCGTTCGCAGCGTATAGACATTGGGCTGATCCGCGCCGGGTATGGTCAAGCGCACTGGTTCCGCACCTGTCGCCAGGAGCAACCGATCATAGGGAATCTTGTCGCCGTTTCGGGTGACGACATGTCGTGCCGTGACGTCGATTGCAGTGACTTCTGTTCGAAGGCGAACGTCGATGTTCTGCTTGCTGTAATATTTGTCCGATCGCAACGGCAGCCATTCTTCCGGCGCGCTGCCAGCCAGATAATCTTTCGAAAGGTTCGGCCGATCGACGGGTCCGGCTGTGTCCGCGCTCAGCATGACCATACTGCCCTGATAATTGCGCCGCCGAAGCATTTCCGCGGCGGCAAAACCCGCCGCACCGCCACCGATGATGACAACCCTTTCCGGCGTGTCCGATTGTGCAGGCTGTTCCTGTTTTGGTTGATCGCGTTTGTTCTGAACAAAGAGCTTCCCGTCTCGCTGATCCACTTCCCAGCACGACAATGGGCTTAAGGCAGGTGCTCGGACGGCTTCCCCGCTGCGCAGGTCGAAACAGGCATGGTGCCATGGGCATCGCACGGTATTCCCTTCCACCAGCCCATCAACAAGCGGACCATGATAGTGGCTGCACAGCGCATCAATGGCGAATATCCCGTCCGCTGTTTGCACCACGAGAACGTCCCTTCCGCCGACATGACCGAGGAGCTTCCCTCGACCAAGGGCAGTGAAAGGAACGCCCTGTGACAGGTCGGGGCCGCTTGCGGACTGGTTTTCAACCATAGGTATCTCCTTCGATAGCGAGCAGGTAGAGTGGCACCGTCATTCAGCATAAAGAAGGAGCGCGGCACCAATCACAACGGCAATTACGGCAGGCAGAAAATTGAGCCAACACACTGATGCTGCCGTGCTGCTGCGTAAACCAAATCGGGTGTCAGGTTGGCGCTGCTCCATTGGGACTAATCCCTATTTTATCATGACATGAAGTGGGAAGACGAATAATACATTCGGCTTAGTGGATTGCAAAAATCCAGGGGGGGACGAATTCAGAAGCGAAACGCCGTGGAGCGGCCAATTCGCCGACTGTGAGCGTTATTGAACATTGCACATTTGCACGCGCAACTATCGTAAGGCTCTTGGAGCACGAACTCGTCGGCTGGAATTTTATCGATATGGTCTCAACCGACAGTCTCAATAGAGCTCTTGGCATGGATGTACGGCTCATAGCACGGATTTGGCAGGCAGAAGTGTAAAAAGCACCAGTCTTGGTTGCTATGCACCAGCCCCGCGCGGAAACGATGCATGGCCCAAGCAGGCATTTGCCCTTGGGGTTCGTTCACGCGGATCCGGCCAATGGCCCCGCCTGGTGCGGGGTTTTCATTTGGAACAACATGAGCCGTCGCACGTTCATCGCAGCCATAGGATTGCTGCTGGTGTGCCCTCGCCACGAGGCTTTAGCCGCGCTTATAACCGGCGGTGACCTCGTCCTTGTGGTCGGCGAAGGCCGCCAAGACTTCGGTCTTCTCGCGCTTCAAGGACAGGGTTCTGGCCGAGGAGCGGGAACCCATAAAGGCCAAGGGCATCGCCAAGCCGGTGCGAAACTACAGGGTGCTCGAGCGGATCGACGACATGGTCCAACGTGGCAAGGCGATACGGGAAGAGCAAGACGGGCTGAGAATCCTTCTCGACTTGCAGAAGCTTGACAAAGCAAGCGCCGTCAGGACGTTGGAAGGCATCCTCTCGCGCCTCAAGACCTGATTTTAATCGGAACGCACTCGTTCGACGAAAAGTGGATTGCCGCCAGAATGTCCGCTTTGCGCAATAAACGATCATCGCGATAGTCGCACAAGTCCGTTTCAACGTGCGGAAGGTCGCCAATGCCCCCATCTAGCGAAGATGCGAGAGCACGTTGATCAGCTTGCCGGTGGGATCGGAAATGAAGAAACGTCTTACTCCCCAAGGTTCGTCGGTTAGATCATGGACGACCTTGCATCCGATCTCTCTCGCACGACGATACACCTCGTCCACATTGTCGACCTCAATCGAGAGGTCAGGCACGGGCGCCCCCGAGCCGCCTTCGCTGAGGATACTGATCTGGGGGACGGCGGTCTCGCGGGACGCCAGAGTGACTATCCATCCGAGATCCATGATAGCATCCAGCCCGAATAGCTCGGAATAGAAATTCCGAATGTCCGGGACCGTGGTTGTTGCTGCGATATTCGCAACGATGCGCAGTACGGTCATTTTGCCACCTTCTCGGCAACCATATCACAGTATTCGAGAGGACCGGAGCGCCACCCAAAGACATGGAGAAATCCGCCCTATTGTGCCGCTTCTTCAATCAGGCGGGCGAAGCAGAGGCGCTGAGCCGCGGCGACGCACCCCTCCAGCTTTACATTTCTTTACATTCGTCCAGAACGCTCGAAACTTAGCCCTGCTAGCTTTCCTCCATTGCAGCAGGTGCTGCGGAGGAAAAGGAGACTGATGATGGAAAACGAGGACAAGAACCTGGAGGGCCTGATGGCCAGCGAACCCGCTTCGAAGGGCTGGAGCCGGCGAGCAGTAATCGTTGGCATAGCGGCCGTCGCGATTGTCAGCGGGATAGGATTTGCAGTTGCGCGCAGCGACGATTTCGGCATGGGCGGCCACATGATGCGCGCGCATATGGGAGGTGGCGGCTTTATGGAACACCGGATCGGCTCTGTGCTCGACGAACTCAATGCGACGAACGAACAGGAAGACAAGGTTTGGGACATCATCGACAAGGCGCGCGATGAGGTCAGGCCGACTTTCCGGGACTTCCGCAAGACGCGTGAGGACGTAATCGAACTCCTCGGCGCGCCAACCATCGACCGTGCGGCCGCTGAGAAACTGCGCAGTGAGCGCATCTCCGCCATCGACGAGGCCTCGCGCACGATGACGACTGCGCTCCTCGACGCCGCCGAGGTGCTGACGCCCGAACAGCGCGCCAAGCTGGCCGAGCATTTGAAGGAGCGCGCAGGCCGCGGTCGGTGGTAGATTAAGTCGGCCAGGGGACTGAACGGAGAGCGGAGCAATGGCGGAACGGGTCCTGATCGTCGACGATGATATACGTCTCTCCGCCATGCTCGGTGACTATCTCTGCGGAAACGGCTACGTCGTCTACACCGCGGCGACGGCCACGGCGGGTCTCACTGACCTCGGCCGCCGTGCGCCGGACGCCGTGATCCTTGATGTCATGCTTCCCGACCTCGACGGCTTCGAGACCTGTCGGCGGATGCGTGCCGTCTCCGACGTGCCTATCCTGATGCTCACGGCCAAGGGCGAGGAGACCGATCGCATCGTCGGGCTGGAGCTCGGCGCCGACGACTATCTGCCCAAACCTTTCAATCCGCGCGAACTGCTGGCGCGGCTCAAAGCGATCCTACGCCGCCGCAGAGGTAGCGCCGTGGTTTCGCGCGTCCTGCGCTTCGGGCGGCTGGAGATCGATCCGGGATCCCGCTCGGTCCAGATCGACGGCCGCGAATGTGCGCTTACGAGCTACCAGTTGGACCTGCTTGTGGCGCTTGCCGAAAATGCTGGCCGCACGCTGTCGCGCGAGCAATTGATGGACACGGTCAAGGGTGAGGAGTTGGAAGCCTTCGACCGTTCCATAGACGTCCATATTTCTCGGATCAGGGCGGCCATCGAGAGCGACCCCAAGCATCCGAGGCGCATCATTACCGTTCGCGGCGTCGGCTACGTCTTTGCCCGCTTCCAGGAATGATGAGAGATAATGCGATGCGCAGCCGACTGTTCCTGAAAATCTACCTCACGCTACTAGCGAGCCTTGCCGCGGTCGCCATCGCCAGCGCGGCCTTCGTGTGGCTGGGACAGGGCGAGGAGGACTCCAGTTGGCAGAGTCAGCGCTCGCGGTTCGTCACCGCGTTGATTCCGCCTGACATGGACCCGCAGTCGGTCGAGGCGACGCTGCGGCGGCTTTCACGGGCCTTCGACGCCGACATATCGGTCTACGACCGTCGCGGTAGCCTGATCGCGAGCGCTGGCCAGCCGCTTCCGCGCGATATCGTCGAACGTCGCTGGCACCACGGTCCGCCAGGCAACCTTCAAACCATAGTGACCGAATTGCCCGACGGCCGCGTGGTGGCCGCACGCATGGAGCGGCCTTTCCGGCCGTCCGGCCGCAATCCGCTCGCCTATCTGGCGTTGATCGCCAGCGTCATCGGGCTCGCCGCCTATCCGGTGGTGCGTCACCTAACTCGCCGGCTAGAGCGGCTACGCGGGGGCGTGGATGCCTGGGGCAGGGGTGATTTGGTGGCGCGTGTGCCGGAGGACGGCAGCGACGAGGTCGCAGCGGTGGCGAAGAGCTTCAATAGAGCCGCAGATCATGTCGAGCGGCTGATCAGGTCACACCGCGCACTGCTCGCCAATGCAAGCCACGAATTGCGCTCGCCGCTTGCGCGCCTGCGCATCGCAATTGACCTGTATGAGCAGGCGCCAGAGGAGAACCGAAAGCGGGAGATCGTACGCAATCTCGCCGAACTGGACATTCTGGTCGAGGAGATCCTGCTGGCGAGCAGGCTCGACCATGTTGAGAAGCTCGATGCGCCGGAGTCCCTTGACCTTCTCGCTCTTGTCTCGGAGGAGGGCGCGCGCAACGGTGTCCAGGTCTCCGGCACGCCGGCGATGGTCACAGGCGATGCACGCCTGCTCGGTAGGCTCGTGCGCAATCTCATGCACAATGCGCTGCGCCACGGCGGCAGCCCTGTTACGGCCACTGTCGCGCAGGCAGGCGGCGAGGCGGAAATCAGGGTCCGTGACCACGGCCGGGGCATACGGGAAACCGAGAGCGCCCGCGTTTTCGAGCCGTTCTATCGACCCTCTGGGCGCAGCGAGGCCACGGGCGGGTGGGGCTTGGGGCTGGCGTTGGTGCGCCAGATCGCTGAGCGCCACGGCGGCGCGGTCCGATACGAATCTCCGTCGGGCGGCGGCGCTTGCTTCATCGTGACGCTTCCAGTGCATAGGGCCACGCGAAAGATGAACTGACGCGTCCGCAATTCCGCTCTTCGGCAAGCTGGGGCCGAATTTACCTACTTCACCATTGGGCGCAATAGGTGGAAACCTGCCGTACCAGGTAGCTGTTGGGAACGAGTACGGAGCGCCATAACCGGACTTTCCTAACCCACTCCGCTAAGGACGCGGGTCTGTCCCGGCTCGCATATACATGGAGACTCCGGCCTCGCTGAGTCCGGCTGCTACGCCGGTTGTGACGATCATTGACGGTTTGCTCTGGTAGTTCCTGCGCAACTGCATTCCTGGCGTATTGGGGCAGTCTGATCCTTTAAGGAACGTCGTCGTGTGCGACGATACCGCCTTCACTTTCCAGCGTCGCGATACGCTTTGTTTCCGACCTATTGAATTTTAAGCGAACACCAATCCCGCCACTGTCACTATCTGGAATGAAAAACGCTCCAGCATTCTCCAACGCGGATTGCAGTGCGAGAACATCATCGTGCGCGGCATTCTCAAGTTTGCGTTCGAACATTTCAATGATTTCAACGCTTATGCCGGAAGAAATCGCGAGTCGTTGCCTGCTATATTCAACCAGAGCTCGGGCTGCACGACATTGAGAACCAGTGATCATAGTTCAACTCCGTTCGCAGGCAGCATCGTTCAATGGATGCACAGCGTCAATCGTTCAGATATCACCGAGCACAAGCAACTGCACTGCTGTTAAAACTGCCCACCCGTTGTCCAGGCAGTCCAGCTAAAGGGCGGCGGGCGAGTTCTCGGCGGCTCGTTGACAGTCTCGATGCAAATCCCGTCCAAACGCGGGTCAGCTCCATTATGGTCGGTTCGCCGTCGTCGTTGTATTTCTGAAGGACAGGTTTGTTACCGTTGTCGTATCGTGTGGACGCCATTTGAGCATACGTGCTTGAACTTTCCCCTTCTTGCTGGCGATGACGATTAGGTTGGCGGATCGAGTGAGCGGCCACTCCAAACGCGACTAAACCACGATGAAACGACGTCTGGCCCAGTCGCGGTTTTCATTAGTTTCAACGAATGGAGCTTCATTGTGTGTTATCAATGCTTTAACCGATGTTCCTGCAGCTTCGTCTTAAGGTCGTTGCCTTCATCCATTGAACAAAAGCCCCCTTATTCGGACGGGTTTTTTCTAGAGGAGAATTTGTCGCTATAAGGCTCTTTGGTTTCTGCGACGAGTTTGGCAAGTTCTGAAAAAGACCATGGCGTTTCGGCGCCTGTATCGTTGGCGATCTGCAGCACTCTTATAGGAAAGCACACGGCGTCCCGGTTTGCAGACGACATGTTTCCGGCAAATCGGTTGTCGCCACGGGCCGTGGCTTCGGCTTTTTCGAATGCAGTGTCCAACTCTTCCTGGGTGACGATGCCTTTGGCAACCAACAAGCGGTTAATGGATGCGAGAGCGAGACAGAGACCTTCAAGTTGCAAATTGGCTGCGTGCATAGCTGTATCCTCCTCGTTGGTTCGGTGCAGAACAGGATCTGGTCTTGACGTTACCCTAGTTTGACCCAGTGTATCGGAATTAAACGTTATGTCGTTCAACTATGTTCGCGCTCAGCAGGCTGGCCAGATTGTGAGGGAGATGCCCGGCAGCGGTCAGGGAATGGCACCCGAGCTGTCTTGCAGCAATGGCAACGACAGACCGAAATTGTCGAGGCGCGAACGTGGACAAGCATTTGACGATCTGGACAAGAAAATCGAGAAAGTGAGCGGTATACTCTCCAAGATCATGTGGCTTTTTGTATCTGCCATGATTCTGGGCTTTGTCGCTTTCATCATTAATGGAGGCTTGCGTGTTCCATAAGATGTTCATCGCTTCACTATTGCTTGTCACCTCTGCAACAGCGCACGATGCGCCATTGGGTTGGCGTTACGGGGTGGAGTGTTGCAGCACGATTGACTGCTGGCAGGAGAAGGATGGGGCTATCAAAGAAACACCAAACGGTTACCGCGTTGTTGCAACCGGAGAGCTGAATTCCATACCGCGGCACCCGCATCAAGCGATCAAAGGATCAGTTCTTTCATCGCTGTACTACCACAGGTGCCCCATCCATAGATCATTCCATCTGCCGCTACGTGCCAGACAGAGACTTCTGATCGTCGTTTGATTGAGGACCGACGCCTGCACTCTCGCGGATCATGTGGGACAGCGAGGCTTGTGTGACTAGATGTGGCGCCAAATGTCCTCGACGGTTCGTTTCCATACATCGCGCATCCAGTGTTTGATCTTGGCGAAAGCCTGCTCGATCGGGGTTGAAATCCGGGGAGTAGGGCGGCAGGTACCAGAGCCTGGCGCCGGCGGCGCCGATCATCTGCCGGAATGGCGGCTGACTTGTGAGATCCGAGATTGTCCATGACGACGATGTCGCCGGGGAACAACTTTTCGTTCGACCCGTAAGCCTCCACTAGCGGCATCTCCCCTTTGCCTCACTACTGTTGCACTGAAACGGGGTAATTTGAAGCCGCTCATCTGCCGCTGAGGAGCACCTGGTTTTGACTTTCGCCAATCCCAGCCCCGATGCGGAACCAAGTCGAATGTTCCGCATTTCTTCGTCATGCGCGATCCGTCCTTCAAACATGTGTTGATCCAATCTCCACGTTCAGGCACGGTTCTGAACGTCACTACCGTAAAACACGCATACGAACTATTGGAAAACTGTTGGACGAAACAGTGCGGGCCCAAACATGCGGTGGCTGTGGAAATGTGCGCAAATGCCTTGAAAGAGAGGGTATCGGTGGAAGACGCAAGACTTGCATTTGTGGAGGCCGCGAAGGAAATCGACGTTTACGTGGCGGAAAAAACACGAGCCGCAGTCCCGCCTAGGTCTGCCAGAAACAAGGTGAACGATTCAGCCTTCTCGGAGATGGAGAACGCCGATTTCCCCGTCGTGAAAGTTGAGACCGGAACCCCGGGCGAGGCTCGGAGTATCACGTCGGTGATGGAGGCTGAAGCATTCTTGTTGACGGAGTGGCCAGGCAAGCGCGCTCGGTTGCACGGTCTTGCCCGCCAGGCCTGCCTCGACGCAATGGATGGAAATACCGATGCTGACCTGGCGCGAAATGTATTCATCGAAGCAGCCAAGGACGCAAATATCTACATCGCGGGATGAGCGCTTTTGGCGTTGTGCGGTCGCGTTACCCCGACGCGCTGTCTCGGCTTGGCTGTTGTGCCTGCGCGGATGCGGGTCGGGAACATCTCGACGAGGATCGCGGCGATCGGGCCATAGACCATGGTCACATAGAGCACGAGTATGAAGAGGATCGCGATGACTTTCGGCCAACTGACGGCCGCCGGATCGGCAACCATCTTGAACGCGCCCGCGCCAGGAACAGTGTAGACCGCCACTTCAATCGCGCCGGCCGCTTCTTCTGCGGTGATAAGCTTGTCCTTGATGGCCTCATCGATGGGTACCAGCGGATCGCGGCCGCGTCGAGCGCCAGTTTCGGGTTTGCGACGACCAGAGCGTCGAGCTTGGTGTCTATTACCTTGACTGGATCACGGACGAGGGGATACGGACGAGCCATTGCGCAGGACTGAAATGATTTTGAACGGTTTTATAATCTTCCATTGTCCCCTAACGGTAGCAGGAGAAGCGGGTTCCGGCATTAATGCTTTGGGATTATCAGGCGTCATTTCATCGCACGATGCGCCCTTGCCGAGAACGTCGTCGTCAAAACAATTGCGTCGCCGCTAGGAACCAATGCCATCGTTGATGGTTGACGGTCGAGGGTCACGATGATGGATGAGAAAGACACGAAGAGTAGTGAAGCGAAGCATTTTAAAGAGCAACTTCACAAGCCAGAATTAATCGAGGCTGTGCGCACTCAGTATCGGTCGGCAAAGCTCGACGAACGCTTCTTGGCCTTGCTGGTTCGCTTAGAGCATGCTGAGGAGCCAAAGGAGGATGGTAGCGGGCATTCCTCGAATAAGTTCTGGGGCTTGCGAGATCTGCCATTTCCGTATGTGACTGTCTCCATGGATGCTGCGAATACCACACGAAATATTTCTTCTGTGGCGGAGGCAGCAGAATGGCTAGTCCTCTATTGGCCCATTGAGGAGGGCGAGAAACTCCGGGCGGCTCGGCAGGCTTGTTTTGACGCGCTCGAAGGGAAAATCACCTGCACCATGGCAAGAAATGCATTTATTGATGCCACCCGCGAGGCGGGCATTTACATCACTCAGCAAAGACTGTGAGACGACCCCGATCAGTCCCTACGAATGATCTGTCCATCGCGCATTTCGAACACGCCGTTTTCACCGCCCTGACCAAATGAAATCTGATTCCAGGTCGGCCCATGTCCCAAGGTAGGATCCGCATAAGGCGCAATGGATGGGAGAGCTCAAAGTCACGTTTTGGGTGAGGGTAAGATAGATTGTATGGCAGTTCAGGCGTTCAAGCTTGCTGTCTAGTTTCTCGGCCACAGCTCACTCCTACGTCCAAGTTTAACTATGCATCGAAGCTCCCGCTGGCTTATTGCGCTTCCTTTCATGCATCCAAATTGCCATTTGCGTAAGATGTTTTAGACGTTTTTCTTCACCAGTTGCGCGACATGCAGTTCAATTGCGATTGCCATATCCTCGCGCCGGGCCAATGCCAAGTTGTCAGCGACCTCTACGATTGCGCCCAACACTTCATCTCGGTGCCATCCAGCATCGCAAGCCCGACCGACCAGCTCAATGAATTCGTCCTCTATTGCCATCTGACAGGCATCAAAGCGATCTGAATGTTTCCTCGGTTAGTCCGGTCTTGGTATCGTCATTGGCGAGCCCCGCTGGTTCAAAAATAACATATGCTCGCTTTTCGTCGTCTCGCTATTAAAAATGACAATTGGATCAAAGAAATTGGACTAGCTCTACAGCATCTTTGTCCTTGTAGAATTGGGAATATGATCTCATTTTGTTCTCTATTACTGGAACGCTGAAAACTCTGTGAGAGGCCGCCCGCCACGGCATGCTGGTGCTGGTGATATACCGCAAATGTGAGAAGGTCAGCTCCTTCATTGCAAGAGATCTCGCCGACGTTAACGGCCAAGATGTACATTCAAAAGCCTCAAATTCCGCTGCCGGGAATGTGTGAGGGCTGTGTGATCCATGGAGCCTTCATCGGGACATGGTGACTTGGCAAAGCTTATTTAATCAGGCCTGCCACGCGCATGGCCTTCTCGATCACCATACTGACTGACTGAGTTCCGTTTTCCTGAACATGCCGCCTATTTGAAACCGATGCGTACGGAATGACATTCTGGGTCACGGTTTCTTCCTGGATTAGGTTCCAGGATTTAGCGATGTGCCATGTCGAGGAAATGCCGACATCCAGCATGAATGGGCGTGGGCTCCCGGCGCTTTGCGAACCAGTGGTCTGGATAGGCGTACCGTGCCCCATGCTCCTTATTGAGTAAGCCTTTATAACAGCGATGCCTTCTGCATTGCGCCATCTCCGTACCGTATGACCATCGACAGTGCTCGTCGTCGGAGGTCGTTCGATCTCGTGCAGAGAGTGCCACTGCGCGACAATGGCCTCCATGTTCACCGGGTCCACTGTCATGTCGGCAGTACCATGCCATATGGAAATGGACGGCCAAGGGCCGTTGTGGCCCGACGCACGGCGGACACGCTCGGCAAGCACGGCGCTTTCCTGCAGGCCATGTCCCCGCATTCGATCGAACGCTTCGGGAATGCTTGAAGCCGTTGCGTAGGGCAATCCTGCGATGATCGCACCCCCTGCAAACAGATCGGGGTAAGTAGCCAGCATCGCCCCAGCCATGGCACCACCCGCCGACAGCCCTGTTATGAAGGTTCGCGATCGATCCAGGGAATGCGTTCGGATAAGGGTTGCCACCATCTGGCTGATCGACAGGACTTCACCATGCCCGCGCGTGGTGTCTCCCGTGGCAAACCAGTTGAAACAAAGGTTCAGGTTGTTTGATCGCTGCTGTTCGGGAAAGAGCAGCGCGAATCCATGCTTATCGGCGAGCTGAGACCATCCGGAGCCAATGTCGTATTCCGCTGCGGTTTGAGTGCAGCCGTGCAATGCAATCACCAATGGAGCATCGATCGCCAAGCCGGCGGGAACGTAGTGCCAAGCGCGCAGGTTACCGGGATTAGAGCCAAAATCGGGTAGCGGCTTCAAACTGGAAATAGTTGTCCTGCTTGAGGGGACAGCCAATGTTCTTCTAGCATTTAGTCTTTTTATCGTGTCGGCAATGCTCCGCATGGTGCTACCTCTCAGTGAACGTTACAATCGCCTTCCGATGCTTCAATGCTGCAACTGCGAATTGGTTGCTGCGCTGCACAAATTTAACTTTTAACGAAAAGTCGCTAGCTATAGCTAGCATCCAGGAGAAAGTTGCTCCCGGCCCCGATGGGGATGGCGAAAACTACAGATTGTCGTGACAGGGAAGGGAAACCACGGCCGAGGTCAACAAACAATCGGAACTCCAGGTAGCACACCTTTGCAGGGTTCAAGCGCCAGAGGTGGATTTCTGGTCGTTCACGCTTTACGACTACCAGACGCGCTATGCTCGACCCGCCGCAACCTTCTTTCGCGTTTCCGACAGCAGTTCCACCAACACTTTTGCGTTCTTGATCGCGTAACCGTCACGATCATTGTTAAAATAAACCCAAACATTTTTAGCGCGGCTTTTCCGGATCCGCTCAGCCCAAATTGCCAATTCTTCGTCGCTATAGTCATGGCGGTACCACTGTTTGATTCCGTGAAAGCGGACGTAGATGTCGTCAGCGGTTTTCACCAATCCATCGGGAAGCCGGGGACCGCTGCAGGAACAGAAGATCGCTCCCGCTGCGCGAAAGGCCGCAAAGACGTCCTCATTCCACCAACTCTTGTGACGAAATTCGATCACGTTGCGACGACGCGGATCGAGCTGTTGCAAGACAGTTTTGAGAAGAGCTTGGGTGTAGCGAATACTCGGTGGCAGCTGAAAAAGAAAACAGCCCATACGAGGCCCAAGCAGGTCGGCGATATACCCGAAATCCCTTATTAAGGTCCCGGTATCCTCAAAACGCTTAACATGAGTGATCAATTCGCAGACTTTGATGGTGTAAATGAAGTCGGCATCCGCTTGGCGAAGCCAGGTCTTGACTGTCGCAATAGCGGGCCACGCATAAAACGGCGCATTTAGCTCCACAGTTTTAAAATTTTGCTCGTAAATCGAAAACCATCGATTGGATGGGATATCATCTGGATAAAATCCACCCTTCCAATGCCAATAATACCAGCCGGAGCATCCGACGTGGATGCCATCCCACAAAGGGTTGGCCGGAGCCGCAGGTTTTGGCACCTGCTTCTCCGAAATACGAACCTCGTGCATCTTTGCCGCGCGCTGCAGATTTGCCAGCCGTTGGTTCTGCCGGCGCTCGGCGCGCCGTTCGCGTCTTTGTTGGATCTCTTCGGGGGAACGGTCTATCACGGTAGCCTTTCTCCTATCGGCAGTCACTTCGCAGATGGATGCGGCTTTGGCCACAGGCCCGGAACCGATAATTGCAATGTGAGACATGAAATGCGTATTCAACGGCGAATTGTTCGTATCGAACGACGGACGGCCATCAATGTTCCGAGTTTATTGAGTGAGACGACCCTTCAATTGACGACGGGTTTGTGAGGCCTGAAGTTTGCCAGAACTTTCGGACCGCGTAGGTGTTGTAGTGGTAAGCTGAAATTATACGAGGAAAGCCAATGACCAACAAACGTATCGCAGAACTTGTCCTAGAAAGCGCGATCGATTACGCCATCATTACAGCTGACCTCTCCGGCAACGTCACCTCATGGAGCATCGGAGCGCAAGAGATTTTTGGCTGGAGCGAGGATGAGGTGTTGGGTCTGGCCGCCGATATTATTTTCACGAGTGACGACCGTACGCATGACGTCCCGCGCAAAGAAATGGCCAATGCTCTAAAAAACGGTCGTGCCACAGACGAGCGCTGGCACGTGCGCAAGGATGGTTCAAAGTTTTGGGCCAGTGGCGAGATGTTGCCGCTTCAAGATGGTGGGTCTGCCGAGGGGTTCCTCAAGATCGTTCGAGACCGGACGCAGCAAAAGCGGGCGGATGAACTGCAGTCGATATTAAGTCAGGAGTTAAGTCATCGGTTGAAGAACCAGCTTGCGATGGTTCAGGGCATCGTCAACCAGTCCCTGCGGCGCGCGGACAGCATTGAGGGCGCTCGCGTGTCAATCAGCCAGCGTCTTGGCGTTCTAGGACGAGCCCACGACTTGCTCTTGACTGGTTATGGGGAACGCATAGCAGTTCAAACCCTGATCGAAAGATCGGTGAATCTCAATCAGGAGGGACGCGGCAGCCAGTTCAGTCTTGAGGGTCCGGCCTTGGAGGCCGGACCCCAGTCTGCACTTTCTTTGGCAATGCTGCTGCATGAACTTACAACCAACTCGTTTAAGTATGGAGCTCTTTCGACAGCAGGAGGCCAAGTAAGCGTCAAATGGGGGATCGCAGAATTGGGTGGCGAACCTGCCTTTAGGCTTGACTGGCGGGAGAGGAACGGTCCTCCGGTTGTCGAACCCACAGCCGAGGGATTGGGTACCCGACTGATAAGAAGCGGGGTTGCGGGCGGACCAAATCATGTCGATTTGGTCTATGCATCCGACGGACTCAAGTGCACGGTGCTTGCGCAGCTCAAAGGCTTCCAATCCGATTTGTAGTCTTAACCGGATTGACCAAGGCTGGTTCCAGTCTAAGGGACGGCAATTCTCACAACGGGCCTGTGTGTTGCCCTTCCTGGAAAAGCCGCTGACCTACAACGAGACTTTTCCTGGTTGTAGACAGTGCTGACCGAACGGGATAAGCGCTCGCCTGCCATTTGGTTGGCCAAGGTCGGAAACCGGAAAACTCCCTTGTCCGCTCTGCCGTTGCGTCCGGTTGACACGGTCCGCAATGTCAGTTGTCAAACGAATAAGTTGGGCCTGCGTTCCTCCTACGCCTGTTTTTCTAAGGGGGTATTTGGGTTCGGTTTGCGGACAGTTTGGATCTCCGTGATCGAGAGACCGGAACCTCAACCTCCTGTTTCTTCGTTGCTTGCACTCAAACTCTTTGATTCTGGCGAACCTTTGAAGCGCAGAAAGATTGACAGCACGACGAGCATTGCAGTGGAGAAGAACTCCGACTGCCAGTTTTGAAAAGACTCAAACCAGAACTGCGCTCCGCCAAGGTATTCTAATACTGACTGGACGTCTTCCCCGTGAACGACAGCTTCGGCGTTTGATGCGGACTGACTGGCTTTTAAATGCCCAAGAAATGAAACAATGAACAAAAGTATTAGAGTGAGCCCCAGAGAGTATTTGTAAAGCCAGCGCATCAAGTGGGAGCGTTTCAACCAATCAGGGTAACGTGGATTGTCATCGGTTTCTTTCTGGTCGGAGCTTTCATCAGGATCGCGAGACTCCGCCGATCCTTTCTGGAATAGATAGGCGGTGAAAACGACGTACGTGACCATTTGCAGCCATTCGCTTTCCCAATTTTCGAATAGAGCGGAAAGAAAGTTCTCGTCGGTCAGATACTGGCTTATCGATATTGATGGTAAACCATGTCGGGTAAGCTGCTGGTTTTCATGGTAAAAGCCTGCAATTGACATGCCCACCATGCTTACGAGGAATGCAGCCAAAAGAGCGATTGTGAGGCCATTATTCCGCAGAAAATGCATGTCGCGCGCCCTCAGAGGTCAGAGTTGGATGCTGAATGGTATCGACCCAGCTACCTCGCGACAGTCTTGGCCGGCCGGATAGCGTCCGCAGCATAACCAAATCGGGCAACGCCTCATTTGGATAATGGCATCGTGCGGATCCAAGATATTCGGATCGCAGCAGATACCTTCTTTTCTGTGCCAGGAAAGTGCGCGCAATGTGAGCTTCCTTTCGTAATCGGACGTGTAGGTCATTCGCAACCCGAACGTGATCCGATAGGAAAGGTTCCTCGCGATCTGACCGATGCTAAAGACGCGTCGTATGGGGTGATGAAGTGCCGATCCACTGTGCATGCAACGCTCTGCTGGCATGCATAGATCGTACGCTTAACCCGCGCCGCAAAGCCGCCCTATGAATTTCAATATCGAGGTGCGGAACAGTCGCCGAATTTGATCCTCCTATCCGGCGCGCATTTCCTCGGTGAGAACTTCAAAGTGAGACAAGACCGATGGACCGAAGCTGGTCGATATGGCCACATCGGTGGCATCTCGCCCTCTGGCCATCAATATGCGTCCAATTCTTGGTATGTTATGGCGCGCGTCGACCGTGTGCCAATGTCCGCCGAGATAGACCTCGAACCAGGCATTAAAATCCATGGGGTCGGGATTGAACGGAACACCGATATCGCCAAGATAGCCCGTACAATAGCGCGCAGGAATATTCATGCAGCGGCACAACGCAATTGCGAGGTGAGCGAAATCGCGACAGACGCCCGTTCGCTCTTTATATCCGCCGTGTGCCGTCCTCAAGACATTGGCCTTCTGATAGTCGAACGTTATATGATTGTGAACAAAGTCGCGGATCGCCTCGACACGCGGCCAGCCCAGCGGCGTCGACGAGAACTGTGCCCAGGCAAAATCGCCGAGGCGGTCTGTCTCGCAATAGCGGCTGCCGAGAAGGAATACGAGAACATCGTCGGGCAAATCCTTGATGTCGTGTTGAACGGCATCGTATGGAAATATGTCCGGCTCGCCGCTATCATAGATTTCGAACTGGGACGATATTGTTGTTACTCCTTGCGGTGCCACGATACGGGTGCAAGCATTCCCAAAGTTGTCAGTGTAACCCCGCGCTTCGATCGGTCGGTCGAAGGTAAGTACTTGGTCGCTAAGGAGGTCGATGCGCCGTGATGGATGGATGTTCAGAACCAGTAGCATCGCTGTCGGCTGCGGGCATTCATAGCCCAATGTGAACCCGGCGCGTATCTTCATCGTCTCTCCTTGCTGAAGCGATAACCGCTGCATCCGCAGCGAATACGAGCAACGCCAGCAAGCGGCGAGGGTTCCCTTCAAACGTCAATCGTTGGAAAAAGCTCCTGCTGTTTCCGTCGTTACATTCACTTGCACCGACATTCCCCCGTAATCAGAGGGACTTCCATCATAACTACCTGTCAGAGGGATGGCCTGCCGCGGGTCCCGGGCGACGGCAACGCGTATCAGATCGCGGTTGCCCACAATGCCGTTGGTGGGATCAAATTCCACCCATCCTGCTCCGGGGAGATAGATTTGACACCAGGCATGTGTGGATCCGCCCCCACGTGTTATCGAACCATCGCGACTTGGGACATAGATGTACCCTGTCACAAACCTTGCCGCTAGGCCGAGGGCGCGGGCGGCTTCCATCATCAGGACTGCGAAATCCCGGCACGTACCCCGTCGGAAGTGCAGGGTCTCGAGTGGCGTCTGCGTGCCGCTCGCCAAACGACGCTCGTACATGAAGCTTTCGTGAATCCCATAGCACATGGTCATCAAAAGATGCCCGGTTTCGGTCGGATGTCCAACACGAATGAATTGTCTGGCCCAGCGATCGAGGTCACCGTCAGGGTCGGGAAAATGACGAGTGATCGTCTGTTCCAAATCTATGATCTCGTCGCGGTCGTAACTAAAGGGATAGGTGAGCGCTTCTTCATCGATCTGGAGATCGAGAGTGACGTGCGGTGTATGTTCGAGACGAATGTGACTTTGAAAGCGCAATTCCGTTGCTGTTTCCGAGATTTGCACGAGCGCAACGCAATTCCCGAAGACGTCGTGGATCCAGCGCACCTGGAGTGGAATGGGCTCCACAATCAGCGACGCCTCTAGCAAACGCTGGTCGAAACTGTCCCGCGGCCGGAACATCAGCCGATGCTCACCGAATGCAACGGGCCTCATGTACCGATAGACGGTTGAATGTCGCACCGAAAAAATGGTCATAGTGGATTCTTACGTCGCACGAAGCTGTTCAGCAAAGTCCAATTCGGAACTTTGTGTTTTCTGCCTTGTTTTCCTTATTCATTGACGGTCGGCCCAACTCGAAGGCGAGAATATGAACCTGAAATCATTGGCTCTCAACTGTCCCCTTGAAGGTGCGTCTTCAATCCAACGAATGATCGACCTCGTCCTTGAAGGGTTAAAGCCTCATGGCGTAACAGGGACCCCAAGCGATGTATGCGCTGTGAGTTAGCCGCTCTGAAAACACCCGAGATGGGAGGTCGAGATGCAAACGATATCGGGACTTTACGATAATCATGGCGATGCCCGCACCGTTGTTAACGCTCTCGAAGACGCGGGTATTTCTTCATCTGACATCAGCATTGTCGGACGCGATAGTGACGCGAATGAAACCTATGCAGGAGAGGGCGCGGCCACCGGGGCGGGTGTAGGAGCCGTCGTTGGAGGAGCAAGTGGGCTGCTTGCCGGACTTGGCATACTTGCGATTCCAGGCGTTGGTCCAGTAGTGGCGGCAGGCTGGCTCGTTGCGACGGTGGTGGGCGTGGCAGCAGGGGCTGTTGCCGGCGGTGCTGCTGGTGGAATCATTGGTTCCCTCACCGAGGCAGGCGTTGATGAAGATAAGGCGCATGTCTATGCCGAAGGGATACGCCGAGGCAGCACGCTGGTTTCAGTCCGTGTCGATAACGATCAGGCGGATGTCGCGCGTTCTATCATCAACGACAGTTCACCAGTTGAGCCAAGTGCTCGGCGCGGTATGTACCGGGAAGAGGCGTCTGGTCGGCACTCGACCTGCTTTCCGATCCAAAATTGTGCGCCCGCATGTCGATTGTAGTCATCTCAGGCGACGGCATGGAGACGTTGGGACCAAAACGGCATCGCGTGGTTTCTTTGTATCATGCGCGCAAACGCGCCCAACAAATGGGCGTAACAGTCAATGCGCTGGTTATATCCGATGATGGGGGGACCTGGCTGGGTACTACGCGAAGAAAGTCATCCTCGGGAACAATGCATTCGTGATGAATATCAGATATTATGCCGACTATTCGACTGCGATCAGAATAAAGCTAATAAGGGAACTGTCGTAGGAAGCGTTACATCTGGCATTTGCTACCGAATAACGGGAAACTCGCTCTTGCGTGCCGTAAATCTGTATACATTATCAAAAAATAGTCGATCGATCCAAGGTGATAGATACGACCCTGTGCATGGGTTACAGCATTGAGAGCACAACGCTGGAACCGCTATTGGTTCGCGCGCGTTTCTGCACATGCGAAAATATCGATTCAGCGCCATCACGTTGCAACAATTGTCGGCCGCTATCGGATGTCACTGGCGCTGTTCACGCTTATAATTCACCGAATACAAAGTTCTGCGATGCGGCGTGCAGTTGAAATTGTCGTGCATTTGTTGGAAGGAACGGTTGTGCCGATCGATCAAAAGGCTCCGATACGCAATCACTTGCTGTCGAGTTTGTCCGAAAAGGACCTAGCTTTGCTGCTGCCCAAAATGCAGGTGGTACCATTGAAACTACGACAAGAAATTGAGACGCCGGGGAAAACGCTCCAACATGTCTATTTTCTTGAAAGTGGAATCGCGTCGATGATGGCGAGCTTGCCGCGCGCTCGCGATCTGGAAGTTGGTCTGTTTGGGCGAGATGGGATGTCTGGGTCGGCGCTTCTCCAATACGATGATCGAAGCGCATATCGGACGGTGGTTCAAATGAATGGAAGCGCTTTTCGGATCGACGCGTCTGACCTTGTTGAAGCGTTTTCGGTTAGTGAACCCATGAAAATGCTGTTCACGAGATTTGCACGCGCGCTTTCAATTCAGGTGGGATCGACGGCCATCGCCAACGGACACTCAAAATTGGAAGATCGATTGGCCCGCTGGGTGTTGCTTGCTCATGACAGGGTGGACGGCGATAGCATGTTTTTCACCCATGAACATTTGGCTCGCATGCTGGGCGTCAGGAGAGCAGGCGTAACCGTCGCTCTCCATGTCTTGGAAGGAAAAGGCCTTATACGATCCAAGCGATCGGAGATCGTAGTTTTAGACCGTGAGGGTTTGATGGAACTGGCGGACGGTGCCTATGGTCTGGCCGAAGAAGAATCGGTGCGTTTGACTGGCTGGTCGTTAAGGCAAACTCAACAGTGCTGTTGATGTGAGAATTGATAGGGTCACTCATTTGAACTGGCCGACAACATTCCACGAAATCTTTTTCAAGAGGAACAATAATCGTTCGGCGTAGTTCTTTTCGCACGCCACATTTGGTGGCGAATTAAAACTGGAGGGACGACCCATGGTCACTAAAGCATTGGATACGTTATTTCATGAGACACTGAAGGATGTCTACTACGCTGAGCGAAAGATTCTGAAGGCTTTGCCGAAAATGGCAAAAGGCGCAAACTCCCCGGAGTTAAAGGCTGCTTTCGAGAAGCACCGGAACGAGACAGAAGTCCACGTGGAGCGTCTCGATCAGGTTTTCGAGATTTTCGGCAAGCGTGCACAAGGCAAAACCTGCGAGGCGATCGAAGGTATAATTGCTGAAGGTGAAGAAATACTCGACGATTTTAAGGGCGAGCCAGCTCTTGACGCAGGCCTGGTTTCGTCGGCTCAAGCCGTCGAGCACTACGAGATAGCTCGTTATGGCACGTTGGCACGTTGGGCTGATCAACTAGGCATGAAGGATGCGCTGGCACTTCTGGTCCAAACCCTGGAGGAAGAGATAGCAACCGACGCGGCCCTAACCAAACTCGCCGAAGGCGGCGTAAACAGCAAAGCCCAAAAAGTAGCAGCGTAGTAGCACCCGTGCTCATTCCAGTGGAGTGGGCACGGTTTTTCATCAGTGAGGAGGTCACCATGCAATTGATTGATACGCGTGTAACACCCGAAACTCCGGGAATGGGCAGCTATTCGGTAGAATTCGCGGGCGAAGGTGGGGAATCTATTTCGGTAACGCTTAAGGACGAACGCTCAGAGGCTGAGTTTAACATTGACAGTCTTATCACGAAGGCCAAAGCAATAATGATCCAGGTCGCTACACTCGCTTAGCCGCGAACGGCGCACCGAAGGTCGCGCAGTGGATAAAGAGACGCTGGAAAAACAATTTCAGGAAGGCTTGGAAGATAGCTTTCGTGGCAGCGATCCGGTCTCCGTGGAGAGCACCGCTATTCCGGAACAGCTTAAAGAGCCTGCGCGGTAGGTTAAACAACAGGGCTTTCTCGACAAAGGGCCTCCGATGCCGATATTTCGTTTTGTGTTCCATGAAGATGTTGTTCTTGATGACGTGGAAGGAATTGAACTTCCGGATTATGAGCGCGCCCTAGCGGAAGCTAAGCAAGCAGCCAAGGAAACCCTTGTTGACGGTGTTCTTGATGGCCTCGACCCAACGACTTGGGTCGTTCGCATATATAATGAGCCGGGTGAGCTGATCGGAACCATATTTTTTGCGGAACTGCTAAAAGCAGATCCCGATGGCCGGAGCGATTAGCGGCAGGCTTCAATGAAGCTTCTTTCGCATGTGACGTGCGTCGATTATCATCACGACCCGCCCAGTTTGATGGTAAATGTCAGGGCGGCACCTATTGTCGAATATGTCTGAAAAATTTAGTACGATAGCGCACCAAGGCCCAGTAGTGGGGAACACTTCTCTTCTCACAATGTTGAGTATGCGCTGGAAATTCATTCAGTGAAACATTGGAGGAAACAGTGCCAAATAATCAGGGCAATAAATCAAGCAGCAGCAAGGGCGGCTCCAAAAGCTCGGACGACAAGCAAGCCAAGAGTGGCTCAACGGGAAGTGCGTCTGACAAGCAGTCCAAAGTTGGCGAGACCAGCAAGAGCCGTTGACGCCACAGTTATTTACGCGGGTACGGTGGCCCCATGTCGGGCCACCGAACATTCAAAAATCTCGGGATGAGTGGCGAGCTTCTTGGGAATTGAGATCCAATTATCTTTTTCGACATGCCGAACATCAGCACTCGTGCACGAGTCATGGGAACCTTACGGCTAAGGGCAGCGGAACTAAATGTTCTGACAAGGTTCACATTGCGAACAGTTCGCGGAGATACGGATTTGGCACAAAGAGCCGTAAGCGCTGACCTTCCTTTTCGCAGTTCCATACCGGATGGTTCACGCATCAATAACATTTCGACGTTGTTCGGCTCGACGGGAACATCTCCCCGCTACGGTGGTTAGCTGCTCTGTTGATCGGAAAACCGATCGTGAAAAGGAGACACCATGAAACGCATTGCACTTGCGCTCGGCGCACTTTCCATTCTTTCGGCAGCTTATGCGCAGGAGGCGATGAAGCCGGCGACGGATACGCAGACGCCTGCCATCGCGACGCCCGATACCCAGAATCCTGCAGCCCCCGTTCCGGGCGAAAATAGCTTCACTGAGCGTCAGGCTAAGGAGCGAATTGAAAGCAAGGGGTATGCCGAGATCACTGCTTTGACAAAGGGAGAAGATGGCATCTGGATAGCTTCGGCCATGAAAGACGGCAAGCCATTTGAGGTCAAACTCGACTACCAGGGCAACATCACCGAAACCGCTAAATAATTCCTCAGGGAGATTTCCATGCAAACGGTAACAGGACTTTACGATAATTACGATGACGCTCGCGCCGTGGTCAACGAACTGGAGGATGCGGGCATCTCCTCATCCGATATCAGTATCATCGGACGCGAGGGCGAAACCAATGAAACCCATGCTGGTGAAGGCGCGGCGACCGGAGCTGGCGTTGGCGCGATCTTGGGTGGAGCAGGCGGCCTTCTTGCTGGTCTTGGCATGCTTGCCATTCCCGGCGTGGGACCCGTCGTTGCCGCTGGTTGGCTTGCAGCTACTGCAACTGGAGCAGCAGCCGGCGCGGTTGCCGGTGGTGCGACAGGTGGCATCATCGGCTCGTTGACGAGCGCGGGTGTCGATGAAGATGATGCTCATGTCTATGCCGAGGGCGTGCGCAGGGGGAGCACTTTGGTTTCCGTTAGAGTGGATGACGATCAAGCAGAAGTGGCTCGATCTGTCATCAACGATAATGCACCCGTAGATCTCAACGCGCGCCGTGCCATGTATAGCGAAGAGGGATGGGAGCGTTTCGACGAAAGTAGCCCCGACCTTACCGAAGAAGAACTGGCTCGCGAGCGGGATCGGATACGCGATTATCGACCAGTATAACTATCTAGTCTCTTAGTCCGAGCGCCGAGAATAAAAGCCGCGCTCGGACTAATTATGTTGAAATGAGTGTTCAGTTACCTTGAGAACTAGGATCGAACGTTGGTTCGCTGAAAGCTTAAAATTATGTGCGCTATAGTACAATTGGGCCCTCTTAAGGAACCTAATTGGTAGCCAGAGGTTCGCCAAGGACAAACCTACAAATCTAGGAGTCCTGATGAACATCCAAGATAAATCCACTGTATTTCAGCACAGCAACCCAGAAGATCTTGGTCCGCTCATATGTTTTTCTCATCTCCGATGGGATTTCGTCTATCAGCGCCCCCAGCATCTCATGGAACGTTTTGCCATCAATCGACAAGTATTCTTCTTCGAAGAAATGATCCGAACTGATCACCACGCGGGTTACCTGGAACTTCATGCGTTTAAGGGTTCCGAGGTCAAATGCGTTCGTCCACGCATTCCACATTCATTTTCCGATCGCCAGACCAAGGATGCGCTGGAGGAACTCGTGGGCGAACTCATTCATATGAGCGGGGGGCGAACCCCAACCTTTTGGTTTTACACACCGATGATGTATGATTTCACAAGTGCAATCGATGCCGAACTTGTAATTTACGACTGCATGGACGAACTGGCAAATTTTCTTGGCGCGCCGGCGCGTCTGCATGCGTTAGAAGCCGAACTAATGCGGAGATCAGATGTCGTATTCACAGGTGGATACAGTTTGTTCGAAGCAAAGCGGCTGCTTCACGACAATATCCATCCCTTTCCGTCGGGGGTTGACATAGAGCACTTTCGCATTGCCCGCAACGGGCGTTCTGCCCCTCTTAATTCGACGACCATAAACCCTCCGAAGTTGGGTTATTATGGAGTTATCGACGAACGCATGGATCTGGCGTTGGTCGCCGCGACGGCGGCAGCTCGACCGGAATGGTCTATTGTGTTGATTGGACCAGTCGTAAAAATCTCCCAAGGTGATCTGCCCCGCGCCCCCAATATCCACTACACTGGCCAAGTCCCCTATGCAGAGCTTCCGGACCATCTCGCTGCGTGGGACGTGGCGATTATGCCTTTTGCATTGAACGACGCTACGCGCTTCATAAGCCCAACAAAGACGCCTGAGTACCTTGCCTCGGGTCGACCCGTAGTATCGACTCCAATCAAGGATGTCGTTCGTCACTATGGTGGCGTTAAAGGGGTATTTATCGCTGGCGACGCTGAGGAATTCATCGAGCTCTGTGATCGGGCGCTATCATTAAAGAAATCGGATGATTCTTGGTTGGTCGACGTTGATGAAATCCTTGCGACCTGCACTTGGGATGAAACTTTCCACCGAATGAGCGGGCATCTCGATGCCGCAATGGTTCGCAGAACGCAATCTGTTCAAGATCTTTCCCATCCGCCGCTCTATCGGCGCAGGGGTTCCGGCGGGGGATACGACTATCTCATCGTCGGCGCTGGATTTGCCGGCTCAGTGCTGGCGGAGCGATTGGCCGCTGATAGTGGCAAACGCGTGCTGCTGTGCGATCGTCGCCCTCACGTGGGTGGCAACGCTTACGATTTCCACGATCCCAGCGGCATCCTTGTACACAAATACGGCCCGCACATCTTTCATACTAACAGCGACGCAATTTTTTCTTATCTTTCCAGATTCACCGCTTGGCGGGCTTACGAACATCGCGTCCTTGCCGATGTAGCGGGAACGTTGCTCCCGATCCCAATCAATCGCACTACCCTCAATGGACTTTATGGGCTCGACCTTCGAAATGACGTACAAGCCGCTGCCTTTCTCACCAGCTGTGCAGAAAACGTAGAGGCGATCATTTCATCAAAGGATGTGGTTATATCTGCCGTTGGTCGTGACCTTTACCATACGTTCTTCGAGGGTTACACCCGCAAGCAATGGGGACTCGACCCCTCCGAGCTCGATAAGTCCGTCGCTGCGCGCATACCTACTCGCACGAGCACGGACGATCGTTACTTCGAGGACAGTCTCCAAGCAATGCCGCTTCATGGCTATACTCACATGTTTGAGAATATGCTTGATCATGACAACATCGACATACTGCTGGGTGCAGACTTTTTCGAGGTTCGCAAAGAGCATGTGGCGGCTCATACAATTTTTACCGGACCAATCGATGAATATTATGAGCACATTTTCGGGGCACTTCCCTATCGAAGCCTGCGGTTTAGACATGAAACGTACGATAGGCGGCGCGTCCAGCCCGTGGGTGTGGTAAACTATCCATCAGAACAAATTCCGTACACTCGCATTACCGAGTACAAACACCTGACCGGACAAGTTCACCCGAAAACCAGCGTGAGCTATGAATTTGCTTGCGCAGAGGGAGACCCGTACTATCCGATCCCGCGTCCGGAAAATCAGGCTCTTTTCAAGAGATATGAGCAACTTGCCAAGGCAAGTCCGGACGTCACCTTCGTCGGTCGACTTGGCACTTATAAGTACTACAATATGGATCAGGTAGTGGGCCAGGCCTTGGCTACCTATCGCCGCTTGAAGACGTTCACGAGCAGCGACGGAAGGGTGGTTACCCGGTCATGAGAGAGTATCTCGAACTTGTTCTCCAGACGTTGAGAAGTTGATGTTGTTGCCCCGCAGAAGGGATTTTGTCTGTCAAAAACCTGAGCGTCATCCAGTAGTGGGTGAGATTTCGGCCCTAAACCCGTTCCAGTCCTTCTTTCAAGGCGGGTTTGAATGCTCCACCCATCAATTGGCTTCTGGACGTCGCCTCGACATAATCGCTTCAACAAAACACGATATTTCCGCAGCAGCCGACTATTCCCAATTGAACGAACATTCCATATCAACGGTTCGGGACGGAATTCGCTGGCATTTGATCGAATATGCTCCGGGAATCTACCAATGGGATAGTTTCCTTCCCATGCTGCAAGCTGCCCGGGAGACGGGCACTCAAGTCATTTGGGACTTGCTACATTACGGTTGGCCTTGCGGACTCGATATCTGGAAACCGGAATTCGTGGCGCGCTTTGCTTCCTTCGCCGCCGCAGCTGCCAGAACAGTTAAAGAATATAGTGACGACATTCCTTTTTACGCTCCGATAAACGAAATTTCGTTCATGGCGTGGGGCGGTGGCCAGGTTGGTTATCTCAATCCCTTTGCCCGCGGGCGGGGATTTGAATTGAAGGTCCAACTGGTGCGAGCATCGATTGTAGCTATGCACGCCATACTGGACATTGATCCCCGCGCCCGTTTCGTCCATTGTGATCCTATCATTAATGTCGTGGCGGATCCTGCTCGGCCCTGGGAGCATGATGCTGCAGAAGGCCACCGTCGGGCACAGTTCGAATCCTGGGATATGATTTGTGGATCGTCCTGGCCACAACTTGGCGGCCAGCAAAGTCTCCTCGATATCATTGGGGTGAATTACTATCCACACAATCAGTGGATTTTTGAAGGCGATACTCTCGCCGCGGATGACCCTCGTTACAGACCCTTGAGTTCACTGTTACTGGAAACATTCATCCGATACGGAAAGCCGATGTTTATCGCCGAAACGGGGATCGAGGATGAAGTGCGGCCGGCATGGCTGCGGTATGTCTGCGCGGAAGCCCGCAAAGCTATGTCAACTGGTGTGCCTCTGGAAGGAATTTGCCTCTATCCGATTCTTGAACATCCTGGCTGGGATGATAATCGCCTGTGCCGGAATGGTCTCTTGTCAGCGCTTCCAGAAGCAGGCCGCCGCGAGGAGCATGTGCCCCTCGCGGAAGAATTGAAAATACAAAAACGTCTGTTCGGTCAATACAAGAGGCGTTAAGATGACAGGTAGCTGCCTCCGGCGGCCATGTGCCTATTTCAACTTCACGTTCGGTTCCCGGGCCCATAATCGCATCCTTCCAAGCTCTGCAATGAATGGCGCGACATCTTTCGCTTCCGTAAGGAGGATCACTCCTTCATCGATGTTATCTGCGATGCCAGCCTTTTCAAACAGAGGCAGAACCGATGCGGAGTATCCGATAAACTTGCAGTGGGCGAATGCGTCCGCGACAAAGTCACGTGCCGTCGATTCTTTCAGCAAATCCGCCATTCCGGTATCTGAGGTTAACAACACGACGGCGTCGTAGAGGACCGATGGGCCGCCATCGATCATCTGGTCGCCTTCGACCATAGTGCCATCTGCCGCTTCAGCCCCTCCCACCACCGGGGTGATGATTTCAAAAGTAGCGTTTTCTGCCAGCAGGCCTTTTTGCAATGCTTTCAGAAGGTTGGCGTCAAAACCGTCCGTTAGCAAAATTCCCAGTTTTCGACCCTCAAAGCGCTCCGGGCCATTTTGCAGAATGCTGAGGGCAGGTGACGGCGCAAGATCCTGCCGCGTCGGCACAGCAGCCTCCGCCGCAATGGGCATGAATTTCAGACCAAGGCCGCGCGCGACCTTTGCGGCTAGCGTGTCGTCAATATTGAGAAGGTGCGACACCACGCGTTCGCGGATCACTGGGGTCTTCACTTTGCTGAGTTCGAATATCAGGGCCGCCGCGACATGTTTCTGTTCAGGCAGGGTTTGACTGATATAGAATTGTCGCGCCTGACTATAGTGATCAGCGAAGGATTCGCCTCGTAGGCGGACCTTCTGTCCAGACTCCCCCTCTGCAAATGACCGGAATCCCCGCTCGGGAGATTCCCGTGGACCATCTCCCCACGAATTGGGTTGATAATTGACGCGCCCCACAGGATTGCGCATCGCCATGTGGCCATCCTGTTGGAAGTGGTTAAAGGGGCACTTAGGAGCATTGATCGGAATGTGCGTGAAGTTAGGGCCACCGAGTCGTTTTAACTGTGTGTCGAGGTAGGAGAAGTTTCGCCCCTGCAATAGTGGGTCATTGGAGAAATCGATGCCAGGTGGAACATTCTGCGTCATGAACGCCACCTGTTCAGTCTCTGCAAAGAAGTTATCGGGCATACGGTCTAGCACCAGGCGGCCTACGGGAACTGGAGGCAAGATTTCTTCAGGAATGATCTTCGTTGCATCGAGTATGTCGAAGTCAAAGTTGTCGGCAAATTCCTGATCAAACAACTGGATTTGCAGCTCCCACTCCGGGAAGGCACCGGATTTGATGGTTTCCCAGAGATCGCGACGATGGAAGTCAGGATCAGCTCCATTTATTTTGACTGCTTCGTTCCAGGCAACCGACTGAAGGCCAAGCTTGGGTTTCCAATGGAATTTTACGAATGTGGACTCATCCTTGGCGTTGACAAAACGGAACGTGTGAACCCCAAATCCCTCCATGAACCGAAAGGACCGGGGGATAGCGCGGTCGGACATGACCCACATGATCATATGCATGCTTTCGGGAGTAAGGCTTATGAAGTCCCAGAAATTGTCATGGGCCGACTGAGCCTGCGGAAAAGCTCGGTCGGGCTCCTGTTTGACCGCATGTATTATGTCAGGAAATTTTATCGCATCCTGGATAAAGAAAACCGGGATATTATTACCAACCAAATCCCAGTTGCCTTCCTGAGTGTAGAGCTTGACGGCAAATCCTCTCACGTCCCGCGCCAGATCGAACGAGCCCTTATTGCCGGCGACGGTTGAAAACCTGACGAAAGCCGGAGTTTTCTCGCTCGCCCGTTGAAAGAGGTCTGCCCGGGTGTACTCGGCAAGCGATTTGTAAGTTTCGAAAAAACCATGCGCTCCGTAACCGCGAGCGTGCACCACCCGTTCAGGAATGCGCTCATGGTCGAAATGGAAGATTTTCTCGCGAAAGTGGAAGTCTTCGAGGACCGCGGGCCCCCTTGGGCCGATCCTCAGGGTATTCTGATCATCAAGAACTGGACCACCTTGGGCTGTCGTGAGCACTGGAGTGCCACCCTCAGCAATCTGGTGTAATTCCCCGCCCGCGCCCCGCTGCAGTTTTTGATCGTGGACGGTGGCGTTGGAGCGACTTGATTTAGATGTCTTAGTCATTCTGGTTCCTTGATTTGATCGTCACTAGATTCCCTGGAGGGCTCGTCCGACTTCTGGTGGACGGCATTCAGCGCGACGTTTTGAAAGTTTTGGAGTTCCCTAATGAGTCTGAAAGCGAACCGAGATCGGTGTCGGTTTTCAGTTCTTCCAGAAGGGTGGCGTCGATAAGATCGACCGCTTCAGAATACCCCAACGCCAGGCCCCACTTTTTGAGCGCGCTGTATCGAGCTATTTCGTAGTGCTCGACGGCCTGCGCTCCCGCAATCAGACCAAGATCCAGCGCGGGACTTTCCTTAAATTTGTCGAGGATTTCCTCGCCTTCTTCTATAATGGCATCAACGGCCGGGCAGGTTTTGGCTTTCACGGGTTTGCCCAGAAGTTCGAATATCTGATGGAGACGCTCGACGTGGCTCTGCGTTTCCTCGTGGTGTTTTTCGAAGGCCTCTTTCAGCCTTGCCATCTGGGCGCTTGCCGCCATCTTCGGAAGTGCCGTTAGAATTTTGCGCTCGGCATAATAAACGTCTTTCAAACCATCGTTGAACAAGTCGTCTAGGTTCTTGCTTGCCATGGTGGGCTCCTCTCACATCCGACCCCGGACTAACTACCCAATTCGATGGTTGTTCCAACCCTTTAGAGCGGGCTGGTTCTTTTTGGAGCCGAATAGCGAGCGATAACGCGGTGCGATTGTGTCTGAGCATCAGGGGAGAGGAACCAATTGCGAATTATTATTTGGATGAGGTTGGTGGGGAGGCGCTCGTGTCGGGTGATGAAAATTTGATTGCTATCAATCCAGTCATTATACGGAGATCCCTTATCTCGGCTGCACAGGCGAGGAGATCACCGATTTCCCGTTCACTCGACATGACGCTTATCAACAAGGCACAATCCCTCACGCGAGGACAAGATCATCGTTCTCACATCTTTGGCCGACACATGAGGCGATCAAAGACAGATCTTCAATCACCTCGGCCGCATGATTAAGAATTCGCCGTTGATCAATTCTTTGGAATACCGAGGGACCGTTGGCGGCCTGAAGCAGTGCGGCCATCGTTAGGTCAACGCGATTGCTGTCTTCTTGTTGTTTCATCAGTTGTTCATCCCTTTTTGGGACGAACTCGCAACGGGTAATTTTGTTCACCCTCAACCAAAGAATACTGGAATGTTCGATAGCGTACAGTTCTGCTGACTGGGGGAACAGTTACATCCTCGATGCATTGTCGTCTCATCAAAAGAGGATGAGACATGGTTGCAATCGATCCCATTTATCAAGATTTCAAGTTGGAGATTAACTCGAGGGCGGAACTTGTTGCGCTTGTGCCGGCGTTAAGGGCATTCGCAAGGTCATTCTATAGGAATCCAGATGAAGCAGACGATCTGGTCCAAGAAACGCTCAAAAAAGCACTTGGATCATTGAACCAATTTACTCCGGGGACGAGTATGAAGTCGTGGTTATTCACCATCATGAGAAATACCTTCAATACGTCGATAAAGCGACGCCTGAGGGAGGTCACAGGCAGTGAAAAAGATATTGCTCAAAACGGACCTTCGAGGCCCGCATCGCAGGAATGGACTATCCGGGGTCATGAACTTGAAACTGCTTTGCATCAGCTCGATCCGGATTTCCGGCAAGCTATTATGCTCGTTTGTGTAATGGGTGTTAGTTACGACGAAGCTGCAGAAATCTGTGACTGCCCCATTGGTACGGTCAAGAGCAGATTGAACAGGGCTAAGGCACACCTTTTGGAAATATTGGGTGAAAAGTCCCGGGACGGAATTCTAGAAGCTCCCCAGCACTCCCTATCGCAGTAGATCGAAGTCGGAGCCCAACATAGACAGCATTTGTACCCATATCGGGAACAATCCGCCGCCCTGATGGTTGGACGACGCGTAACGACGGATCAGGGTTCAGTACGATGGTATCCAATGATAGGACCAAAAGGGTAGCGGGCGGTTCGGAAACGCCCGCGATGGAACATGGACGTGGCCGCGTAGCCGATGGCCCGTCCGAAATTCCACCATTAGGATGGAAGGATGTTCTCTTCAGGGTCTACCATTCGCTGGAGCATGATCGGGTCATGCTAATTGCGGCTGGCTCGACATTCTATTTGCTTCTCGCCCTGTTCCCCGCGCTAACGGCTTTCGTATCACTTTACGGATTTCTGGCGGATCCCGCCACCGTTGCCGGCAACACATCACTCCTCGTTGGAATTTTGCCCAACGACGCCATTGATTTGATCCGAGCGCAGCTTGAGGCTCTTGGCCACGCAGGACGTCAAAGTGCTCAGTCTGGGGTTCCTGCTCGGGCTCTCGGTGGCGCTGTGGAGCGCGAACAATGGTGTTAAAGCCATATTCGAAGCTTTGAACGTCGCGTACGCACAGAATGAAACGCGTAGCTTCTTGAGATTAAACCTGATTTCGTTCGTCTTCACCTTCGGTGGCTTGTTCTTCGGGATTGTCCTCATCACCGTTCTGGGAGCCATCCCCCCGCTGCTGGCATCACTTGGACTAGCCGGGTGGAGTGAGGCGCTGATCAATATAGCTCGATGGCCGCTCATGGCCGTAATTGTCGCTCTCGCTGTATCTGTCCTTTATCGGTTTGGCCCAGACCGCGAATACGCAAAATGGCGCTGGCTCTCGTTCGGAGCTGTCTTCTCCGCCTTGGTATGGATCATTGCCTCTGCCGCTTTCACGTTTTATCTCACCAACATTGCCGATTACAACGCGACATACGGTACCCTGGGTGCAGTCGTCGGCCTGATGATGTGGATTTGGATCTCGTTGATAATCCTCATCCTTGGTGCGGAACTCAATGCAGAACTGGAGCACCAGACTGCAAAGGACAGCACCACCGGAGCACCACGCCCCATGGGAGAACGGGGAGCGGTGGTTGCAGACACACTCGGCAAGTACTAAGTAAAACGGATCGTGCTGCTGCATTTGGTAGTGCTGGCCGGGTAGCGAAATCGGCCCAAAATCACTACTCATCTTGTTGTGAATTAATTCGTATCAGGCCGTGCACGTATTCAAGTTTGGCCACGACAGGCGGCGACAGAACAAAGGGGTAGGAATCGGTTTGCCCCATGCTGCGCTGGATCGAGTTGATAGCAATGCTAAGAGGCACCCATGAGCTTACGAGCTGCTCAGCGCTTATGGCACAATAAGGGTCGAAATCGATGAGGGTCGCCATTTCCTGATGACCTTGAGGATTTACCGCAATCCCGAATACGCTTGCGGTCCAAAGTGTCGATGATGTGAAGATAGTACGCGAAACTCCGCGAAACCTCCCATGGGTGGAAAGTAGGGTAGGCTGGAGATGAAGCTTTCTTGCCAACCCAATGTTGGGCCACCAGCATAATATTGCTGTAGAGCGGTATTGTAGTCACCCCCTTCATCGCCGAAAACTGTGCGAAAACCGCTCACCTGTTCACGGTCCCGGACCAGCTTGTTCCAGATAAAATGCCCGGTTTCGTGCCGGAGATGACCGAGCAGGGTACGGTACAGCTCATGCATCGACAGCCTTGCTCGCTCTCGCGTTACGTCATCGGCCTCCGCGGCCCGTATCGCGATAAGTCCCTCTTCATGTCCCGTCATAGCCGGAACGATCGTCCCATCTTCCAAAACATTGTCTTCGAGGAAATCAAAAACGAGGCCGCCTTGCGGATCTTCGGTGCGATCTGGATGCGGCAAATTCCAACGCAACAATGAATAGAAGATGCCGTTGTGCCTGGCTGATTCGACGCCACCTGGCTAATCTTCCGCTGTTCCTGTCGTTGGAACGAGGCGATTGTGGCGACATGAAATGCAGAAATCGTGATTGTCATTAACACCGACGATCCAATTGCAAATGTCGAGCGCTGCGTTCGCGCACAGCCGAATATCGGAGGTTGGCTGCGTAGCCAAATTCCATCCGGTAATATTATCAGCCGCAACAGCATGCATCTGTTCGCGGTTCGTTTCGTATCCGAGTCGATATCCGCATTGAACACATTGATTACTGTCGAAGTAGACGACGTGACCGCAATTGTCGCAAGTGAATAGATGCATCGTAACAAATCTTTTAGCCTTGGGAAAAAGGAAGAGGGCGTCAAGGACAAACCATTCTCGACCCTGCGAATATGCCCGTTCCGATGTTATATGCGGTTCTATTCGGAGCGGCGATTGCTGACGCCGAGCAACCGAAGGGTCAAGCCGAAACTCAACGCAACAGTTCCAATCAGCGCGATTAATGGCTTGCGCTGAATAGAGCTGCGCAATTCATGCTTAAGTATAGTTGGAGTTTCCGAAACAAGCGCCTTCGCGCTATCTGCCAGCAAGCCGACGGATTTGGCAATCCTATCGACTTCAGCGCGCATAGCGTTCAATTCATCGGCGACGTCAACTGCCCTTATTGCATCTGGGTTTGAGTTGTGGCTTGCCTGTCGCAAAACCTGATCGACCAAATAAGTATCGCTACCCGGCTCGGACAGCATCGATGCAGGACGATCGAGTGGGACTTTGTCTTTCAACTGCTTACTCCTCCATTCGTAATGGGAACCGGGTTAGGAAAACTACTGTTCCAACGCATTTAGGATCAGAACCCAAGCGCACATTGAAGGTCAGTGTATTTTCTGAGCTTCGGCTAAAACAACAATTGGGGTCACCAAACGTTCCCGGGAAAATTTAAGAAAGCCACCTCAGCTTGCTCGATACAGCACTGACCGTTTAACAGCTGTTTGTGGTTCTCCCATCTTCGCTTTGCGAACCTTAACCTTCTGATCTCCCGATGGTTTGGCGTCTGCAAAACACGTATCGCCCTGACCTGAGATACGAAAACAAGTTCCGGCGCGGGGAACTAATAGGTTCGGCCGCGGTTCGAGGCGAAATATGACCTAAACACTCCCAACGCACAGCGTTGGACAGATTGGGAGATAAACGATGCAGGAGACTTCAAAAAATCTAAGCAAAACTGGGATCCGGGCAGATCAAAAAAGCTCCGCCGCGCTATCGGGTGCTGTCGAGACGAAGCCGAACTTTGAAGAACTCAAGCGCAAAGCCACCGACGACATCGGAACGGTAAAGGAAAAGGCGAAGGCGCAGGTCCGCAACGTAGCGGACAAGGCCGAAGGGGTCGCGTCGAAGCAAAAAAACATTGCCGCCCGATACGCCGCTTCCTTGGGCTCTGCCCTGGAGAAAGTTGGTGGCGAAATGCAGGGTGTCGATGATGCAACCATCGGGAATTATGCGAAGCAGATGGGTTCCACTATTCAATCGTTTGCCAAAGACGTCGAGGACCGCGAGCTCAGCGATGTCGCAGGTATGGCCGAAGACTTTGGCCGCAAACAACCTCTGGCATTTCTGGGCGTGGCCGCATTGGCCGGCCTGGTGGCTAGTCGTTTTCTTACAGCGTCTGCTCACAGGCGATCCTCTGCGGCTGCACATCCCGCTCAAGACAGCTCCGATACGCCAAGTGGAGGGCAAAGCTGATGTCTAACATCAATCAGAACAAGCCGCTTCCGGAATTGATAGGAAGTTTGCTTAGCGATGTGACGGGATTGTTCCGTAAGGAACTCGAACTTGCCAAGACCGAGGCGTCAGAAAGCATTTCACGAGCGCTTGGAGGTATCGAGATACTGGCCATCGGCTTGGTCTTCGCGATCGGTGCGCTCGGCGTGCTGTTGACTGCCCTGGTCGCCGGGCTGACCGCGGTTCTGGTATCGCAGGGATACGCCGAACTGGGCGCGAATGCCTTCTCATCCCTGATTGTCGGGGGTGTAGTGGCCATTATCGCGTGGGCTATGATTGCCAAAGGAACAAATGCGCTCCGGGCAAGCAACTGGAAACTTGAGCGCACCGCAGCCTCCATTGGCCGCGACGCTGAGGTGATTAAGGAGAAAACATCATGACATCGTCTTCTGGAAAGCAAAGTGCAGTCGAAATCCAACGCGATATTGAGGACGACCGCCGGCGGATCGAAGAGCGCATAGACGTCATTCAGGAACGGATGTCCCCGGGCCAGTTGCTCGACGAAGTTTTCGGCTACGTCAAGAGCAGCGGGGGAGGCGAGTATGTGGCCAATCTGGGCACCGCCGTCAAAAGCAATCCCATTCCTCTCGCCCTGATTGGAGTGAGCATGGCCTGGCTAATGGCCGGCACGGGTAACGGCCCAGCCAAGGATGTGAACTCAACCAAGTTGTTCGACAAATTGCCTGAGTATCCGCTCGCTACAATCAGCGGAGACATCCGGCGGATGGAGCCCCCACAAGATCACGGCGACGAACAATTCACGCACTTCGCCGATAGTGCGGGCAACCGTTTCAGAGCTTTGACCGACAGCGCCGGCAAACGCGCCGGACCCTTTATGGACGAAGGCGGCAAAACTTATAGCGGATTTGCAGATGCCGCCGGCAACCGTATTGCCGATATTAAAGATCAAGCTGGCGCAATATGGGATGATGCATCGGATTGGCTGTCTGACACGTGGCAGCAGGTCAGCGGCGCGGCGGCGGGAATATCGGAAAGCGTAACCAGCCAGGCTCGGTCCGTTGGAGATACCTCTGCTTCTGCTGGCGCAGCACTTAAGGACAAGACAACAAGGCTCAATGAAACGATCCTCACGCACTTTCGCGACCAACCGCTGGTGGGCGGGGCGCTTGCCTTTGCAGTCGGTGCTGCAATTGGGGCAGCGTTGCCTCACACAGAGGCCGAGGATGCCGTGGTTGGCGAAGCAGCGCAAAGCGTAAGGGACAATGTCTTCGAAAAGGCGGAAGAGATTCTCGACAAAGGATCGGAAGCAGCATCAGACATATATCAGGAAGCCCTAGTTGTGGCAGATGACGTCTATGAGGCGGCGAGCGATCGGATGAAGGATTCCGCCAAGACTAGTCAGCCATAGCACGACGACCGCGACGTCATGCAGGGCGGCTCGATCGACCGGTCCGATAGGGGATCTTGACGAACAGCTGCCGTATCGCTTCATGGGTTGCGCTGATGATTGAGCTGCTTTGATAAACTCGTCTTCGGAACATTCTCGACGCTTATTAGTTAAGACCCGATAACAAGGAGATCTGATATGGGCGACCCAATCCCAGGTCCGGACCCCGATCCCGCGCCAATTCCGCTGCCTCATGAACCGCCCAATCCGATACCGGGACCTGATCAAATACCTCCTGTTAAGGAGCCGCCGCCAAATCAATTGCCCGACGAGACACCTTTGCCAAATCCCGATGAGGTGCCGGAACCGAAACACGTTTGATCGAGCGAGTAGTTATCCCAACGCCTTGCTCTTGATTGCTAACTCGATGGTATTCACTTTTCCTTTGGAAACAGCGACTTGCCCTTCTTTGTCACCACCAAAGGTGCTCGACGCCGGTACGCCAAGCAGAAACAGTCCAACCGCATCGCCAGTCGCGGTCCGTATCTTATATGAATTGTCCCCGCAAACTGGTAGACGCAAGGGTCTTAAGATCCTTAACGGCTGTCTCGGCACATCGTGCACATCGTGCCCCATGACGTGGTGTCAACACCTCCAGTTTGTAGCGAAATGTCCCGTAACGCAGTCCTGCGATACTTTGCGACAACTCCAGTCCCGTCACGCAATCCTGCGATACTTTGCGACAACTCTGCCCTTGTTACGGCACAACTCTGCGACAAACCGCAACTACGCTGACTGGTGTAAGTGAACAACTGTCCCGTAGATCTATTCAGAAAGCGAGATTGTCATGAACAGATATCTGATCGCAGCCATTGCAACAGTCGCTATCGCCCTTTCAGGCGGTACTGCGCTTGCGTGCCAGAAGCTCAACTCCGCCAAACGCAGAAAGTGAGCGTTCTCCGGACACGCAACAAAAATTGCCTGCCGATACGAACCAGCAGCCAGGCTGATCGTTTAGTCTCCGATCACTCACGTTCAGAAGTCTCGTGCCGGCGGACTGTTCCGCCGGTACGGCCTCCTGATCGTTGTCGATCTCCAAGGAGCGGAAGCAATGAATGAACAGTCCCAGAAAAACGGGCCCGACACGCCGAACCGTTCTGGAATCCGGTGCAGCAGCCGGATTTGTCCTCGCAACGGGATTGCCAGCATCGGGTCAACAGATGCCTGACGGCGCCGAACGTTATGACGATGCCGGCACAAGGTCTGTTGATCCCGTCGACATCACCCTGAACATCAACTTGCGCAACTATTCGGTCGGGCTCGATCCACGGACGACATTGCTCGATGCGTTGCGCAATCATCTTGGATCTGACCGGCTCCAAGAAAGGTTGTGATCACGGACAGTGCGGAGCATGCACAGTGCTTGTGAACGGCCGGCGGATCAATTCCTGCCTGTCGCTCGCCGTGATGCACGAAGGCGACACCATCACGACGATCGAGGGCCTCGCCAACGGCGCGCGATCTCCATCCGTTGCAGGCTGCGTTCATTGCGCATGACGGGTTTCAGTGCGGATACTGCACACCCGGCCAGATCTGCTCGGCTGTCGGCATGCTGCAGGAGGCGGCAGACGGCTGGCCAAGCCACGTCAGCGAAACGCTTTCCGGTCCAGCGTCCTCCCTTTGACAGATGCGGAGATTCGCGAACGCATGAGCGGTAATATTTGCCGCTGCTCTGCATATCCCAACATTGTCGCCGCAATCCGCGACGCAGCCAATGAGGTCTGAGATATGAAGCCTTTCACCTATCAAAGGGTCGTCGATCCGCGCGACTGCGTTGGCAGGGCCGCAGCAGTCACTCCGAACGCGAAGTTCATCAGCGGCGGCACAAATCTGCTCGACCTGATGAAGCTCGGAAATCGAGCAGCCGACACATCTGATCGATATAAGCCGGCTGCCCTTTGACGCAATTGAGGCAACAGCCCAGGGCGGCCTTCGCATCGGTGCACAGGTTCGTAACAGTTCACGCTCGCCGCCGACCCGCGAATAAGTTCGGATTATCCGGTCTTGGCCCAGGCGTTGCTGTCGGGCGCTTCAGCTCAAATCCGGAACAAGGCGTCCACAGCCGGAAATTTGCTGCAGAGGACGCGCTGTTATTATTTCTATGATCGGAATATGCCCTGCAACAAGCGTGAGCCCGGTTCCGGATGCTGCCGCCCTCAATGGGTTCAATCGAATGCACGCCGTACTTGGATCGAGCGACGCCTGTATTGCGGTCCATCCGTCCGACATGGCGGTTGCAATGCTCGTTCTCGACGCAATGGTCGAGACAATGGACACCGACGGCGTGACAAGACAAATCCCAATCGGCGATCTGCACCGACTTGCCAGGGACAACGCCCAATATTGAAACAGTACTCACGCCCGGGGAAATGATCACGGCGGTCATCTTGCCACCGCCCCCGCGAGGAAGGCAGCTCTACCGCAAGGTTCGTGACCGCGCGTCCTATGCGTTTGCACTTGTCTCGGTCGCCGTCGTCGTCGATGTCGTGCGAGACAAGATCGTTGCGGGCCCGGTTCGCGCTCGGCGGCGTTGCGGCCAAACCATGGCGCGCACCCGAGGCCGAGGCCCACCTGATCGGCGAAATGGTTTCTGCGGAGGTGTTTGAAAGAGCGGCAGACATCGCCTGGCCAACGCCGTTGGTCGAGGCGGGAACGACTTCAAAATCCCCTTGGCAAAGCGGACGACACAATACGCCCTGGCTGCTGCTTCAGAACGCGGTTGAGGAAAGTCATGACCAAATCTGCACCTATGGTGGACTCCGGAAAATCTCTTATCGGCCAGCCGATCGATCGTGTCGATGGTGAGCTTAAAGTCACCGGAGCTGCGACATACGCCTATGAACACGCCTCCGACACTCCTGTGGCCTTCGGCTACATTCTTGGCGCAGGTATCGCGCGCGGGCGCATCACAGCGATGGACACAGGCAGGCCGAATCCGCGCCGGGTGTTGTCCACGTGATGACGCATAGGAATGCACCGGCACAACCTGCTTTTGGTCCCTCCGTCACGCGAGAGGTACGCGAGGTCTTTACCCGTGCGCGCCCCGCATTCTCAACGAACCGCGTTCGTTATTATGACGAGCCTATAGCTTTGGTCGTGGCAGAAACGTTTGAGGCGGCACGAGGCGCCGCCGGACTCATTACGGTGGAGTATGCGAATGAACGCGGTGCATACGACCTGGACAGGCAACTTGCTGACGCCTATGCACCGCAGCGCACGAATGCCGGCTTTCAGACGGATTCGCTTGTCGGAGACTTCGAGGCGGCGTTCGCAGGGAGCGACGTCAAGGTCGATGCGATCTATACGACCCCTTACGAACATCACAACCCGATGGAACCGCACTCTACGCTTGCGGTCTGGTCCGGTGATGAAGTGACGATTTATACGAGCGCGCAGACTCTTGCGAACTTTCGGGCAGGTATCGCGAACACGTTGCAAATTCCCGGCGAGAAGGTGCGTATCGTCAGTCCATTTGTCGGGGGCGGATTCGGGTCGAAACTGATCGTGCATCAGGACACTATTCTTGCGGCACTCGCAGCCAGGCACCTTCGGCGCCCTGTCAAGGTTGCGCTGACCCGACAACAGATGTTCGCCAATGCCGGTCATCGGGCAAAGATGATCCAGTCCGTTCGACTGGGCGCCGACCGCGAAGGCAGGCTGACCAGTATCGCGCATGAGGTATGTTCGGCAACGTCCCGTTTCGAGGAATTCTGCGAACAGACTGCTGTATTCGGACGATCCCTCTATGCTGCCCCCAATCGAATCACACGTCATCGTCTGGTAGGGCTTGACACAAACCGCGGCGAGTGGATGCGCTCGCCGGGGGAAGCGCCAGGGATGCTAGCATTCGAATGCGCCATGGACGAATTGGCTAACCAGATCGGTATGGATCCGATCGAACTTCGCATACGCAATGAACCGACAATCGATCCCGAACGCAACGTTCCTTTCTCCACTCGCAACCTTGTCTCCTGTATGCAAGAGGGAGCACGTCGCTTTGGCTGGGACCAGAGACGAGCGAAACCAGGTTCGGTCCTGGAGGGGCGCAAGCTGGTTGGCCTTGGCATGGCAGCGGCTATCCGGCCCAACTACATTGGCGCGTCGGCTGCTCGGATAAGGATCGACGGGAAGGGGCAGGTGAAGGTCGAGCTGGATATGACCGATATCGGGACGGGCACCTACACGATCCTGGCACAGATCACAGCCAGCAGCCTTGGCCTTCCACTCTCGGCAATTGAAGTTCGACTGGGAGACAGCCAGTTCCCGCGTACCGCCGGATCGGGCGGGTCGTGGGGAGCTGCCAGCGCGGGGTCTGCGGTTCACAATGCCTGCGAGACATTAAAGCAGAAGATATTAATGTCTGCACGAGAGGCAGCAGAATCTCCATTTCACGGCTTGAACAACGGCCAGACCGACTTCGTGAACGGACAGATCAGGGCAGGCAATCGTTCGGTCGGCCTTGCGGAACTGATCAACCGCATTGCGCCGCAAGGATTGGATGCTCACGGTGCCGTTGAAGCAGCGAGCGACAATTACCGCAACTTTTCGCAACATTCCTACGGAGCGCATTTCGCCGAGGTTGCGGTGGACGTGGACACGGCCGAGATACGGTTGCGCCGAATGTTGAGCGTCATCGGGGCCGGCCGCATTCTCAATCCAAAAACAGCACGCTCGCAGATTCTCGGCGGCATGATCTGGGGAATAGGTGCCGCGCTGATGGAAGAAAGTGTCCTTGATCCGAGATATGGGCACTTCGTCAATCATGATCTTGCGGAATACCATGTTCCGGTGAGTGCCGATGTGCCCGAACTCGATGTCGTTTTCCTGGAGGAAGCCGACAGCAACGCCAATGTGTTTGGAAGCAAGGGCATTGGAGAACTTGGCGTTTGTGGCGCGGGCGCGGCCGTTGCCAACGCGATTTTCAACGCGACCGGAACGAGGGTTCGCGAGTTTCCAATCACTCTGGACAAGGTCCTGGCCGGACTGCCGGTTGATACGTCCAGGCCCAAACAGGAGCGGATTAATGCACCATCGTCAGAATATCGAACGAGACCCTGAATATGTTCGGGAGCGAATTGAAGCAACGCAGAATTTCGGGCGTAAATATCTCATCGGCGTCGGGCTTTTCGCCATCCTCATCACAACGATGCAGGGAGATTTTGATCGCCCCGCACTGTTTGCTAATTCGCTGTCGGTTTCCCACGAGTTGACTGAACGATCGCAGCAGGAAGCCTCCGAAATCTGTAGTTATGGTCATGACACGCGCAGCCGCCCAGGAATGGCTGCAACGTCCGTATCAATGCAATTGCACCAGGTCGATCGCGGGTCCGATGCCTGAGTGAGTGCGCTTGGCCTGGAATGTTGCAACCGAACAATTGGTCGCACGCTATCGGATGCGGGTGCGTGGGTAAGCCGGACGAAACTGCAACGTTGGCTCTTTCCTCGCTGGCAACCAGAATTCTTGTCTGCGTGGATATGTGATCGGGATTGAAGGCGGCGGTCTTCCGTGGACGAAGCTACTAAACCTGCATGATGTCATCAAACCGTTACCGGCGCTCGCCATCATCGGCGTGTTTGTCATCTTAGTTGCACCGATCCGTGAGCTGCGAAATACCGCTCCCGGAACACGAACAGCCGGGAGCCGTGCACATGTCGTACCGCATCGATATTGATGGAAGAAGCCGCTACAACGCCGCTGGAAATCAAACTTCTCCCGTCGCCGATCAACAGCAACGACTCTTCGTAGAGCAGATCAGACAAGCTGTGCGAGAACGTGCGGAGGGCGGTGGCCCCAACCGGCTCGATCCTCTTCGGGAAAAGACTGTTGTCGTCGAGCGGGGCGATAATCTTTGGACCATCGCCAGGGAAAACAACGTCACCCTCGATGATCTGTTAGCCACCAACAGAATTACGGGCGAAGCTGCCATCCGACCCGATGAAGTTCTGATCGTGCCGCAGAGCTCCCCTGAAGTTGTGGCGAATGGTTCGGCAAACGGCAACGGCGTACCGGAGGGTGAGGCGGCGTTCATCAGCGACCTCTATGACCGCGGCAATCACCTTGCCTATGCAGACGATCCGTCGCGTGTCGACTATGATGGGGAAACAAGGGCCATGCAGCGGGAAGTCGGGACCTATCTCGATAACCTGCCGGCCCCCGAACGACAGGCCGCTGCGTTGAGGCTGGCGCAAAGCGACTGGCTCGACGCGGGACCTGCCGGCAATGCGGTGACAGCGGCCATAGAAGAGCGCGGCCTTGAGACCGATCCGGAGGCTGCATTCGCTGACGGCATCTACGACCGCGGAAACGCAGTGCAGTATTCGGAAAGCCCGAACATCGACTACCAGGCCGAAACCAACACTATCTCAAGCGACGTTAAATCCTATATCGGGCAGCTTCCGGAGAGCGAGCGAAGCGCTGCCCTGCAACGTCTTTTCGATCGCAATTGGCAGGACGCTGCGCCTGCCCGGAATGCAATCGAAGACGCGGCAGAGGATCTCGGTATTGCCTTGCGCCCGTCCACGCATGCTGGCGTGGAGATCGAAGACCGGGCGCGGCAAATCATTGATGAAGCTAATGCGACCGGTAAACCGGACGAAGCGTTTCGTCAGCTCAGCGAGGCCTATCATTCAGCGTCGCCCGAGTTGCGGCAGGTACTCCTGCGGTCTGAAGATGCGGGCCAGCTTGTCACCAACGCTTCCGAATGGGCAGCACGGCCTCTGGCTGAATATGACCCTGAAACAGCGGTCAGTGATCAGGGCGATGCGGCAACGACCATGATGAATCTTGAGAAGCTGACCGATGGTGCTGACCCCAGGCTCGCTGTTGATCTGGTTTCAGCGGCCATGCCAACGATCGAGGCAGCCAATGCCAGAAAGCAACGGGAAATTGGCGGTCAGCTGATTGGCCTCAATGGTCAGGCGGACATGATGAAGATCATCGACCGTATATCCGGCACGCCCGGGGCGGATCGGATAGTCGAAAGCTTCGTCCAGTTGGGCGGTTACCATCCAAATTCAATTCCGCCGGCGATCGCCTCGGGCTCCAGCCTCGACTACCCGATTGCGTTTGCCGCCGAAAGCGCGACCGGCGGCCCGAACTTCGTCACCCAAAGCATCATGCCTCATGTGGAACAGTACGCCACAGGCACAGTGAGCAGGGACGTGGACGCCTATGCGATGCACATGCAGGAATTGCAGTGGTTGATCGCCAATCACGGTGCGACCATGACACCGGAGCAACTGACAAAAGCAATCGAGGACTACAAGACAGAGAAAGGCCCGGACTGGATAGCGACGGAGCAGCGCCTCGAGGACAATATTGCCAGCAGCGGAGAAAAACTCCTGGCACAACTCACACAGCTCGGTGATCTGCCTCCGGAAATGGCCCCGCAGCGGTCTGCTGTCAACGACCGTATAACGCAAATCCTCTCCGACGAAAAAACCGCAATGGCGATCGATATCGCCATGAAAAAGAAGCCGGAGCTGCTGGACAAACCACAAGTTCTCAATCTCCTGGGAAGCCAGGCCCGGCTCAGCGATCGCGGCCGCAAGCTGGCTGAGGAAGCCACCACGCAGATCGTCCGCCGTATGGTCCTGCCCAGCTTTGGCGACTTGAGCAATGCAAATCCGGCGAGTATCGAAAGGGCAAGGGCAAGTCTCGAAAATCTCAGGGATAGCAAGGTATCCACCCTGCTCGGCATTCCCGAGGGAGACATGAATAAGGCTATTGATGCCCTGAAAAGATCGATGCCGGAACCTGGCGATACACTCGAGCAAGCCAGAGCTAAAATGGCGCAGCTGGACAGCGATCTCAATGGTCTGAAGAGTTCCAGCGGCGTAAGGTCTTTCGCCAATACCGCAGTGCCGGGCCAACTGCTCCGCATGATCGGGGTGGCAGCTACGGGCGCAACGCTCGCCAACTCCTCGACAAACCTGCAAAATGACCCGACACTGAAAAACAGTCTCAAAGTGGTTATCGATGTAGTAGGCCTTGGACAGCGTACTGTCGAGATCCTTGGAGGCATGGAGCGGATTGATCCAGAATCGGCCTCCGTCAGGCATTTCGGCAGCAGCAGCCGGCCAGCGGTCAAATTCCTCGGAGCACTCAGCGCCGGCTTCGATGCGTGGAACGCAGTCGACTATTTCAAATCCGGTGATCCCGTGATGGGTAGCCTTTCGGCCGTCGCTGCCGGTGGAACTGTCATGGCGGCTCTTGGCACGGGTACGATGTTTGGTCCGGCAGGTCTGGTCATCGTCGGCGCGGCTGTTATCGGCCAGATGATCGTTGGCGACACGCGCCATTCCAATATCTACATGACAGATACATCGAAACACTTCCTTGAACACGCCGATCTTGACGAGAGGGTTGCCGGTGCCCTAGTCGATCAAAGCGGCGATGGACACAGCCCCGTGCCCATGCTTGCCAAATATGCCGAGATGAAGGGCTATGAGCTCGATCAACCCACAGACCGGCAGCAATTCGTTAATTGGCTAAACAGTATTCCCAACGACAAGCTGGAAGCCCTGCGTGACAACCTTCATCATACGCTCGACGATTTCGGCGGTGATGTTTCCAGGTTGACTGCCACCGCCGACAGCGATGCCAACTACACCGACCCCGATCAGCTGAATTATCGGTACACGGGTAGTGACGTATATGTTCCGAGCACTGCCGACAGGATCAGGTCAGGGGAGGCGAGCCCTTCATCAGTCGCACAGATCGATGTCGTCCTTGCCGAACTCGGCATCGGCATCCCGGTGGCCTGATTGATGGGCCGGGCTTGCGAGCTTTAGCCCGGCGCGTCTAAGCGAGATACAGCCCCACAGCCAGTGCCACCGCACAAAGAATTATAACGGATCCCATCAGGTATCGTGGCAGTTCACGGCTGGTCGGAGACTGGACGAAGCCGTTACTTTTCACCCGCAAACGATCGGGTGAGCATTTGGCTTCATGTTCGCGTGGTTCAAGAGGGTTCTCGTCACTGTCGGGACCGGATTTGCGATCGGCGGAAGATGGGCGTGCTCTCAGTTCGACAGCACGGGGTCGCGATTGGGCCGACAAAATCTCATCCCGTCGCTCACGCGACGCGCTTTCTCTTGCACGTTCAAATTTCTGTATTGCGTTTTCGTCGTTCCAGCCGCTTTCGAGCGCCTGCTGCGATCCGACATTGTTGATGGGCTGTGCCAACGCCACCCTCCCTGGCCGATGTCCTGGTCTTGAAATGGCCAATGCTCCAGGGATAATGATCACGCTGCACGCATTTGGCAAACGCAAATTCTTTTTAGGGGCGGATCAGCCTCGGGGCAGGATCAGGTCAGGGTGAGCTGTCCGGCTTTGGGCCTACAAGCGCTCGCAAAATATCGGATGTACCCCGAAGATCTTTCAGTTCCGCCATCATATAAGGAACAAGGTAGGCAATGTAGAGCACCATCAACAGCGAAAACAGCAGATTCTTGATGGCCAACGACAGGTCAAAAATATGCAACTGCGGCGACATGCGAGAAAGATAGGCCAGCATGATATCCGCCAGCAAGAGCGCCAGGACAACCGGAGCGATCAGCAAAACGGCGATCTGCATGATGCGGTCCAGGACACCGAGCAAAGCCGGTACAGCCTGGACATTCAAAACGGGAGCAAACCTGGCGGCGGGCCAAATCTCAAAGCTTTTGTAGAAACCGTCGACAAGCAGCAGGAAGCCGCCCGACATGAAGAACAGCGCGAGCAGCGCAAACACGAACAAGGTTCCAGCAATGCTGGTTTCGCTCGCCTGCAACGGATCAATCAACTGCGCAGAGGTTGAACCGCGTTGAAGATCGACCAGATCTCCGGCCACTTCAGCGCCCCAGAACGGTATACCAAATGCTATTCCGATGATGGTGCCGACAAGCAGTTCCTTGATGATCAAGCCCGTTATGAGAAGACTGCTCATTGGACCTTCGATGAGCAGAGAATTCAACACCCCAGGTATCACCGGGATGCAAATGGCTACCGCGACACCGGAGCGGATCAGCCCGGTCAGGCCAAGGCGAATGAAGGCTGGCGTGACGATGATCATGCCAAGAGCGCGCGCCACCGCTATAGCCGAAGCAATAATCAAGGGATAGGCAAGCGCCAGCAATGACGATGTGGTCGAGACAGCGTCCATTGTCAGCTACCGCGTCATCGCAGGAAAACTGTCAAGGACATGGCTTGCAAGGTTTGCGACCTGAGCCGCCAGTACCGGACCGAGAACGATCAGCGTGAGCATCACAGCGACGAGTTTGACGGCCTGTGGCAGCGTCTGATCCTGAATTTGGGTCAGTGCCTGGATCAGCCCGACCCCAATGCCGATCACAATAGCAATAGCCAATGCGGGCGCAGAAGCCAGCAGCACTGTCAGGAGGGCGTTTTGCATCTGGGCAAGGAAAGCCGTCTGACCCATCGCCAACTATCCGTAACTCAAGATGAGCCCGTGCATCAGGCGAGACCAGCCGTCGACTGCCACGAACAGAAAGATTTTCATAGGGATTGAGATGAGCGTTGGCGAGACCATCATCATGCCCATCGCCATCAGAACGTTGGAGACAATCAGGTCGATTACCAGAAACGGCAGATAGAGCAGGAAACCGATTTCAAACGCGCGTGTCAGTTCCGAGCTGACGAAGGCCGGTATGAGAACAAGAAGGCTGTCCGGCTTGAGATCGGCTCGCGCCTCCGGTGACCAGACGTTCTCGGTCGCCTGCATGAAGAATTGTCGTTCGTTCTCGTTGGTGAACTTGGCAAGATGCGTCTGAAGCGGCGGACGCAACGTTTCGGCTGCGGTTTTCATGCTGTCCACCGACTGCAGATCAACCTGTTGTGCCTCGAGAATTCGGTACATTTCACCGACCAGTGGCGTTGTCACATAAACCGTCAGGATGAGAGCAATGCCATACAATACGAGGTTTGGCGGGGATTGCTGGATTCCAAGCGCGTTCCTGATCAGGAACAGGACGATCGAAATCTTCAGGAAACCCGTCATCGTCACTACCGCCAGCGGAATGAGCCCGATCGTCGAGACAATGACAATAATGGGGATGAGATTGGTCTGGTACTCACCCATGCCTGGACAGCCGCAATACCCTTACTCCGATACCGGCGCCGATTTTCACCAGTTCGCCATTTCCCACCAGTCGTCCGTTTGCCAGAATGTTCACAGCGTTTGCCGCGCTTGGCGCTGTCGGCACAATGCTGCCTTCGCCGAGCTTTCGAATTTCGCTCAAAGGCAGTTCACAGCGGCCAATTTCGAAAACCAGTTGCACTGGCAGATCTTCGAATTGATCCGGATCGCCGGCAGTTGCGGCGGTATCAATTTTGGTTTGCGACTTCATCAACGATTCCTGCGTTTGTTTGAGTGGCTTCCACGCGGCGTCAAGAACGTGGTCGTCGCCATCCGTCCTGGTGGGCGCAAAAAAGCGGTCCGACAGAATGGCAAAAGGATCAGTCCCGGGAGGTTCTCCGCACAGGATCACGTCACCGGGGTGCAAACTCTTTAGCTCCGATACGGTCAGCGACTGTGTGCCGGCGCAAAGTTGAATTGGAAAAACGATGGACGGTGCCAACGCGCTGGGGTCATCGCCAGGGGATTCGCTAATGAATTGTCCAAGTGCGCGCGCAGCCCCCGTGCTCAAATGCAGTTCTGCATGGCGCGGGAAATCCTCGAGCTGGATGACCCATGGCAGGATAACGTCAAATTCTGCAACCTGATCCAGCCAGTCAAAGCGAATTGGCCGGGCGATAGCCGCCTCGAGTTCATTCAATGGCCCAGCCAGTAGATGTTCAAGAAGGATGCTGCATTGAAGCGGTGTGAGGTCGGTGACATTTCCGACCACACCACGACGCTGCAACAGAGGCTGCAGCGTTCCGGCTGGCAGAACCAGCTTGCCTGCCCATGGCCCGACCGAGAGGGGTATCGCAACGGGTTCGACAAGCGCACAGGCGCGATCGGCGATCGACAAGGTTCCACTCAGTCCGCAAATGTTCAGCTGCACAGGCACAGCATTCCGCCGGAACATGTTCAGAATGTCGACATGGTCGGGATCGACCGCTGGCAACCACGTCAGATCATCCGTCGATCCCGCTATGGATTGCTTCGGCAATCCTGCATCTTGCTCCAGAATATTCACGTCAAGACCCTCTATGCGTTAAAGGTGAGGGTCGCAACTGGTCCTCGTCATCCAGTTCAGCCAGCAAGTTGGCATTTTTGTTTTTGGCGGAAGATTGTTTCTCCAGCAAAATTTTCAGCTTGTCGTATTGCTGAAGTCTGGCCCGGAGAGCGGCGTTCGCGTCGCGGGCCTTCTCTGCCTCAATTTCCAGCCGGTTCCTTGCCTGTTCTTCCTGCTGCCGCAGCCTGGATGCGTGGTAGTCCAGTGCCGAGAGTGCATCCAGATAGTCGTCGAGTTCCTCGCGCCGTATCGTTTGGTTCGAGAGGTGTTGGTACATCGCGGTTTCACGGCTGAGCCGCTTCTCGTCGTTCTGGACAATCTGACCGGCGGCCATATCGACGTCGACGGCGGCCGCATCGCAGATGCGTTGTTGCCGGATCGATGATTCCTCGGCAATCCTCATGCGGATTTTTCGCAGATCCATGAGCTTGTGCAGGTTTTTCTGGCTCATGCGAGAAGTCCCTGCAACTGCAACTGGGTCTCCGCAAAGCCAAAATGCTCATCGCTCTCCTGTCGCAGAAATCGTTCGATCCGCTCATGTCTGTCTAGTGCTTCGTCCGATCGCGTATCTGCTCCACGCCTGTATTCTCCGACCCGCAACAACAATTCGATATCTTCGTAGCGGGCCATCAGGTCGCGAACTTTCGCCGCATTGGATCGATGTGATCTGGTCACCACAGCGTCCATCAGACGACTGCGACTGCGAAGGACATCGATGGCCGGAAAGTGACCGCGCTGCGCAAGATCGCCACTCAAGACGATATGGCCGTCCAGAATCGCTTTGGTCTCCTCGGCAACAGGATCGAGCAATCCATCGCCCTCGACGAGGACAGTGTAAAGTCCTGTAATCGAACCGCCGGCGCCAGGGCCGGCACGCTCAAGCAAGCGCGGCAGTGCTGCAAACAGGGAAGGGGGGAAGCCGCGCCTGGTTGGAGGCTCGCCGGCGGCAAGTCCAATTTCACGCTGGGCTCGCGCAAAGCGGGTGACGCTGTCCATCAGCAGCAGGACGTGCTGTCCCTGGTCCCGGAAATATTCGGCAATCGCAGTTGCGCCATAGGCCGCCTTGACGCGTTCGATTGCCGGACGGTCAGAGGTCGCGACCACAACGACGGATCGCTTGCGGCCCTCCTCTCCAAGCTGGATGTCGATGAATTCCCTGACCTCGCGCCCGCGTTCGCCTATGAGCGCAATGACAATGACATCTGCCTGGGTTCCCCGGACGATGCTGGATAGCAGCGAGGATTTGCCGACGCCGGCTTCACCGAATATGCCGATGCGCTGTCCGCGTGCCACTGTAAGGAGGCCGTCGATTGACTTGATGCCGAGCTGCAACGGCTCTTCAATAAGATCACGTTGCAGCGGCTGCGGCGGAACATTGTGTGTGGGATAGTAAACGCCGGTCTGCAGCGGCGATGGCGCAGCACCTGTCCGGTTCATTGCCTCTCCGAGCGGATTGAGCACGCACCCCAGCAATTGAGGCCCGACGGGGATCTGCAAGGTATGGCCTGTCGGAATTACCTCGGCGCGCGTCGACATGCCGTCAAGGTCACCGATCGGCGTCAGAACGGCCTCCTCGTCATGGAAGCCCACAACTTCCGCAGGCACGATGCGGCCCGACACCGGGTCGCGCAGATGACAATACTCGCCAATTCTGACCATTGAGACAGTCGCATGGACGATGATACCGGTGATTGTGCGAATCCGTCCGCGTACAGGCCGTGTTTCAACCTTCGATGCGGTCTCTTGCAGCCGCCCCATAAGGTGACTGAGGTCGGGCGTGGTAACATCCTGTGTCATGGAGGCGTCCTGTGGTCCGGACGCGCGACGAGCGCCTCTCTTATGGCCGCCAGTTGCGTTTCGAGACTGGCATCGACCACCGCGATTGCATTGGAAAGCACACATTTCGTGCCGCTCAAACGAGGATCGCCCAAAACCGTGATGTTAAGCGATTCGTCGGCGTATTCGGAGCTGATCCGCTGTGAGACGTCCTCGGCAATATCCGGTGCCACGCTGAGCGTAATGTCACGCTCCCGCTGAAATCCCTGCAGTGCGTGCCGTGCCAGCCTCGCAACAAGGTCGGCATCGTCGAATCTGCCGAAAATCCTTGCAATGATCGACAGGCTGAGATCAACAAACTGCTGGTCAAGCGCGGCGACATAATCGTTCACACGGGCGGTGGTTGCCGTCAGCAAGAGCCCAGCGTCACGCGCACCTTCTGCAAAGCCGGCTTCATAACCCTCCTTCCGGCTGGCCTCGCGAACTTCGCTCATCTTGTGCATCTGCTGTTGTGCGTCCGCCCTGGCGGCGGCGAGAAAGGCGTAGCCGTCGATCCAGGGCTGAACCTCCGACTGGCGGATAATCTTTTGGCCAGGCGTTGCGGGAAGCTGCGTCATTGCGCTCCATCCTTCTGCAATCGAGGCAGGTCGGCGGCCAGCCTGCGTATGATCGCAGGGCCGAATTTTCCGTGCGCCGTATCGGGCGATGGCAAGCTGTCACTTGCATGTCTCAGCCGTGCCCAGGCCCCGATTCGCGCCGGAAGCGCCTCGTGCCAGCTGGCGATGCAACGTAAACCATCACTTGCCATCAGGGCCTCAAGCGCGCCGGGATCGTCCGGGCCCGGAAGGTTACTGGCAAGATCGCGATGGGCGATAGCCGTCTGGAAAATGGTCTCGCCAAACCGGCGTTTCATCGCAGCCACTTCGCTGGTCCTGATTTCCGATGCAAAAACATGCGACCAGAAAACAGCCCCGGCCAGCGATACGAGATCACCGATCTGTTCAAACGAAGCGGTCATCAATGCAAGATCTGCATCATCCAGATGCGTAAGGTCCGGTAGTGCAGACAATTGAAAATGGTCCATCAGCAAAAACGTCAATTGTTGCTGCACCCGATCGGAACACTGCAGATCCCTGGCAATATCGAGGGTAATGGTGCCATCGTAACAGGCGACAATCCTCTCAGGATGCACGAATCGAGCAGGCGCTGCCACGATATCCGTGCGCTCTTGCGTTATGGACGCAGATTTTGCCTCCTCTGCCAGGTCCGGGGTCTCGATCACTTTGCTGGCTCAACGGGTACAAGCGGAAAAATTCGCCGGCGTTTCCTGTGCATCAACAAATAGGCAAGGGCTGCAGCGAGCCCGAGCACAGCACCGATCAATGCTCCAAACATCCATTTGGCTTTGGCGGCACTTTCAGGCAACAGCCAAATGCCCAGGAACGACGTCAGCTCAGTGTTTGGATTTGTCGGATTCGTTGTCGCTGCGGCTACCGGAATGACAGATACCTTCTCATAGGTCAGGCCAGCAATGCCATTGGCGACGAGCGTCTTGATCTGCGGGATAAGCGTGTTGATGTCGAGTCCGGCCTCATGCCGGATAAATACCGAGGCGGAGGCCGGAACAGCATTGCGTTGCAGTGGGTCATTGTCTGGCAAAACCACATGCACCCGCGCAGAAACCACGCCGTCAATCTCCGACACGGTCCGCGACAGCTCCTCGCTGAGTGCATAAATCATCTGCGCACGCTCTTGCACGGGCGAGGCGACCAGGCCCTCCTGTTTGAACACGCTGCCCATTGTTGCAAACTGTGTTTTCGGTAGCCCGGCCTCGTTAAGCGCGGTGACGGCCTGGGCAAACTGGCTTTCCTCGACCGTGACCGACAATTTGCCGTTCTTCTGGATCACACGGCTGGCGGGAATGCCCTTCTGCAGCAGAACTGCAACCATTGCGTTGGCTTCCCGCTCTTCAAGATTGGTATAGAGGTCTTCCTTGCAGGCCTGAATGGCGAGGCACAGCGCCGCCACTGCCACACATCGCGTCAGTAACCGCTGGGCCGTGGCGATTTTCATGTGACGGTCACTGCCCTTTGACAAGTGTGTTTACGGCACCGGAAACCTGCGTCGTTCCCCGCACCACCATTTGCGTCTCAATCGAATGATCGAACATTGTTCCGAGCGACTCGATCACACGTGCGATCTGCTGGTCTTCTACACTCCTCGCCGGTGCCTTTTCAGGTACAGCAATTTTGAAGGAGGCTTGCGTTGCCGTCTCAGGAACCTCGCTGGCCCGGTTCGCAAATTTGCCTGTTCGCTCGACAAATCCCTTCAGATCGTCAACGAGGGTACGGCCGAGATCGGCGGGACTGGCCCCATGGGGCAAGGTCTGGATATTGCCTGCCATGTGTTCGAACAGGTTTTGCGATGCTATCGCCTGTGCTGGCGCCGCATTTGTCGGGATCGAAGCTGTAACTGCTACTGACGTCATGACCCAATGCTCCTCTCATGCTGGCTTGCGAATCCGGTGATCGCCATTACTCATCTTCCGACATGGCTTCATTGAGCATTTCATTGGCAACTTTCATCATTTCCTGGGCAAGTAACGAACTGCCCCCACCGATCACGGCCTGGTTGAGTGCTGCTTCAAACTGCTCCTGGGACGCAGAAGGAGTTTGTGCGGCGTTGCTTGTCTGAGGTGCGGCATTCAAGGCTGATATTGTTGTCATTTTCTGATCTCCTGTTTGCTCCTGGCGCCCGTCCTCACAGAAGGCGACCGCTGCCTGGTGTCTGGCGTTGAGGCTCCATCTTCCTGCCGGGCGAAATGTTCGATGACCTCGCCATTCTGACCACCCCTGAAGACACGCACACGCGGATCGTCCGCCGTCGCCAGGGGCGGGGGCTGAACAGTCGAAACAACCTGTTGAACCATCGCTATGAAGGCTGGAGGTCCCGATACACGCAATGCCGGTGCATTGGGGGTAGACTTTATGGAAAAACGGTCGTCCATCAGGCTGAGTCGCCTGACTTCCTCGATAACCATAGCTCCGTTAGCGCGGCCGGCATCGATAATCTGCGTCGCATATTCCTCTGTCGAATTGACGTAAAGAACCGAGCCATCGAAATACCAGATCAGCCCGTTGGCCTCAGCCAATCTTGTCAGGAACGCCCCGGCAGTCTCTGCTCGCACCTCCCCTCTGACCTGCCCCCGAATCTTTTCCGACAGCGAAACCGGAACGCTCAGATTACGCCCAAACTCCTTGAGTGCATCGCGAATATCCTGGTTGATGAGTATGTAGGAATAAGGCCTTGCGAACCAATCGGGTGTATTGGCAAAGGCACGGTATGGAGCGCCCAGAATGACGGCCGCTGTAACGGATGCGCATACGAGTGCCCGCAAATGCCCACCTGCTATCGGAATAGTCATGCGAAGCACCCTTTGGTATGAAGCGTCACAATAAACTCTATATCATCCACGAAATCGCTCGATGCAACTATAAAGTGAATGAACAGGCATGGTACTGACAGTTTGTGTCAGTAGTAAAGTGATTTATTTATGATATTTCAAATTTTGAAGTATTTTTTTATGTTGTTACGCAGCAAATTGTACTGAGACAATCATAACATCAACTATCGTTACAGAGCGTAATATGAACTGACCTCTAACAAAATTGCCTTCTTTATTTTTTCATACTATCACCGGCTGCCGGATAGTCAGTTCAAGTCTACCGGTAAAGGCTGGCGCCCAGGCGGTGCGAAGTGACAATTGCTTCCATAGATGACTGTTTACTCAAGGAGAAATAGCATGGCTGTTCAAGGTGTTGGCGGGTCACAGAGCTCGGACAATTCGATCGAGAAAATGACCGCTGCTTTTGACAAAGCAATCGAGAAGTCGTCCAAGATTACCGAAATCACCACTGAGAAAAAAGTTGCTCTCGATGCTGCCAAGCAGCGTCCCAACAACTGATCCACGAATTCTTGCAGACGGCGTTCGCGCCGTCTGCACCCAGTTCGGAACGTGAGCGGGGCGCCTGTCAGTTTGCGCCCCGAATGCGAAGCGCATGACCATACATTGAATACCTTGCAACGAGGCAGTTGATATGGGCTCCATCGTAAGACTTCACGAAGAAAAAGCGGCATTGTTACTTAAGGTGACTGCCGGAGTTCACGACGGTGTTTCGCTTCCACTCGACAGTCAGACTTATCGGATCGGATCCGCCGCTGACTGCGATCTGACGCTCAGCGACCGTGATGTTTGCGCACACCATATGACATTTCAACGTCAGGGCTCCGACCTGTTGATTGAAGCTATCGGAGGTGACGTCGTCGTCGATGAACATGCACTCGTGCCGGTGGGGCATGGCTTGCGCTGTGCGATGCCCTGCGTGCTTCAGCTTGGCGGCGCTACCATCGAGTTGTCGTGGCCGCGTTCGCACCGGACCGAGGCGCGAAAGATTCCGCGTGGAGGCTGGATTGCAATTGGCGGCGCAGCGCTTTCGCTGTTGACGATAGCTGCGGTACAGGCTGGTGTCGGCGATTTTCTGGGTTCGACGAACACGCCGCTTGCCTATCAACCGGTCGAACAATCCGGTGCTCCGGCAAAGGATCCCGCTCCGATTGCCGGCGGTCCGGTTGCGGCGTCGCTGGCGACCCGACTGGCCGAAGCAGGTTTAAGCACGCTCAAAGTGCAGGCGGAAGGAACACGGCTGACCGTATCGGGTAATCTTGGTGAGGGCCACCGGAAGACCTGGAGTGACATCCAGAGCTGGTTTGACCGCACTTATGGCGGATCCTACGTGCTGACAAGTCTCGTGGGTGCGGAGGCAGCCAAGGTATATCCAAAGTTCAATCTGCAAGCAGTCTGGTTCGGCGAAGCGCCCTATGCAATCGGTTCGGATGGCACAAGGCTCTACAAGGGTGCGGCGCTGGAAGACGGCTGGATTATCAAGGATATTCGTGACGGTCGCCTTGTGGCAGGCAGGCAGGGCGAAGAGTTCGTTTTGACATTTTAATTGTTCGGACGGCGCACAATCCCCTCAGGTCGGAACCGATTGGAGGGGCCGAAGCGTCGTTTCAAGATGTTACTGCATTCCGCAACAAGTCCACATGGGTGGCGCGGACTGCGCAGTAACGGGGGATATGAATGGCACTCGACATTCGTCGGCAAGAAGATCGAATTCGCGCGCAGGCCGGCTCCGTCTCTGCGCGGTCCGATGCCACGACGGTCGAGCAAGTTCAGGCAAAGGCGTTTGACGCATCGGTTGCGCGCTCAGAACAGGCAGCCAGGCGCACGAAGGAAACATTCATTGGTCAGATTGGGCGGCCAAGAAAGCCAAAACTCGCCAATCCGGGCCTGTTCGACCTGTCGCGCTCACAAGAGATACTCAACTATCTCATCAATGATCTCTTGCCGGAACTGGATATTGACAAGGAGATTGCATCGATCACGGCCACGATGCTGAGCGAGGAGATCGACAATCGGCGCGAGCTGCAAAACCGGTTGAGTCAGGTACAGACCCAGTGACGGAGCAACGCCGGGACAGCGTAGAGTTTCTTCACGGGCTGGGCTATCTATATTGCCGGGCCGGCCAGCCGGAGCGCGGCCTGGTATTTCTCCTGCTTGCTGCCAGGATCGCACCGCACGAAACGGCAGTCCTTCGTTCGTTGGCCGAGGTCTTTGTCGAAACGGAATCCGCCGCCCGTGCCCTGACAGCCATAGACAGAATTGAAGATATCGAAGGCAGAACATCGCCTGGCCTGACCTTGCTCAAGGCTCGGGCCCAGTGGTTGAAGGGTGAACACGAGCAAGCAAGAAAAACGTTCCGCGATTATATGAGGGAAAGGTTGCCCTCATGACGCTGCTTGCCTCGCTCAACCGTTTTGCCCGGGCTGCATCAAAACGATCTGACATTGTCGTCGCCGCATTCATGTTACTTGCGATCGTCATGATGATCATCCCCATGCCGACAATTCTTGTCGATATGCTGATCGGGATGAACATTGCATTCAGCCTGCTGATCTTCGTTGTTGCGTTCTATATTTCCCGGCCGGTGCAGTTTTCCGCATTGCCCTCGGTTATACTGCTTGGGACGCTGTTTCGTCTCTCCCTGTCCATCACAACCACCCGGCTAATCCTGCTGCAGGCCGATGCCGGACAGATTGTTTCAGCCTTTGGCGAATTTGTCATTGGAGGCGAAGTGGTTGTCGGCCTGGTGGTGTTCCTGATTATCACCATTGCGCAGTTTGTCGTTATTACCAAGGGAGCGGAGCGTGTCGCCGAAGTTGGAGCACGATTTGCGCTGGACGCCATGCCCGGCAAACAGATGAGCATAGACAACGAGGCGCGCAGCGGCGACATCGACCAGGCTGAAGCAAGACGCAGACGTCAAGGGCTGGAACGCGAAAGCCAGTTTTATGGAGCCATGGACGGCGCCATGAAATTCGTCAAAGGTGATGCTGTTGCCGGGTTGATCATTATCGCGATCAATCTTGTCGGTGGGCTCGCGATCGGATCGTTACAGCACGGGATGCCGTTCAGCGAGGCGGCACACACCTATTCGCTGTTGACGGTTGGCGATGGTCTAATCTCCCAGATTCCGGCACTCATGATGGCGGTGGCGGCCGGGACGGTTGTAACGCGCGTGACATCGGACCGGAATGAGGATCTCGGAACGGAGATCGTCGGCCAGCTTGGAGCCAACCATCGTGCATTGGCGCTGGCTGCGGTTATCCTGTTTGGATTCGGTATTGTTCCCGGTTTTCCAACATTGGTTTTCTGGACGTTGGCGGCGATGGCGGCAGGTCTTGCTCACCTTGTTCGAAAGCGTTCCGCTGCCCCGCCTGTGGACAGCCCAGACAACGCCGACGACACGGTTATGCAGATAGGAAACATCACCAGTCCAGGCCAGGGGCCGGCAAACAACGTATCCGGTTTGTTGTCCGCTTCGCAGCGTCTGGTGATCTGTCTTGGCCCGGGCATGGCAGAAACCATTTCGGTGCCGGCGCTGCAGCGAAATATAGAGAAGGTCCGAAGCGATGTTTTTGCAGACATTGGCGTTCGCATACCCCAGATTGCCATTCGATCTGACGCGATACTGGACCCGGAACAGTTCCGCATCGATCTTGAGGGTGTGCCCGTCACGGACGGGATGATCGTCGTCGATCATTTGCTGGCAACTGACGAGCCGGTTCACCTCGACCTCATGTCGGTTCCCTATAAGGTTCGCCCCGCACTGATCGGGCGTCGCGATTCCGTGTGGGTTGAAGACAGTCACAGGCAGACACTGGATGAGGCCGGAATGACGTTCCACGAACCGATCGCGGTGCTGATGGAAGTGCTGGCACGTGCCGTGCGCCGATACGCTTCTGATTTCATCGATGTCCAGGAGACGCGGTTCCTTCTGTCGCAGGTTGAGGAGGATTATGGCGATCTGGTAAAAGAAGCTGTCGCCGTATCCTCCCTGCAGAAAATTTCGGACGTTCTTCGCCGGCTCGTTGAGGAAGACGTTCCGATCAACAATTTGCGGGTCATCCTCCAGGCGATCGTTGAATGGGGATCCCAGATACAAAGCCCCCATGCACTGTCCGAATACGCGCGCATTGGATTGGCACGGCAGATCTGCCACCGCCATTCAGAAATGAACAGGGTTGTGTCCGCCTATCTTCTGACAAGAGAGACCGAGAATGCAGTGCGCGCCAGCGTCCAACAGGGATCAGGTGTATCGGCAGGCAATATTCCGGAGGAAATCGCAAGGCCGTTCGTCGAGCAGTTGAAGAACAAGTTCAATGGCAATGATGCTGAGATCATCCGGACCGTGCTGACGGCAATGGATATCCGGCGGCCCATCAGAAACCTGTTGATCAGGAACGATATCAACCTGCCAGTGCTGTCATACCAGGAAATCTCGCCAGAGTTCAGTGTGCAATCTCTCGGCTATGTATCGCTTCCAGCGTCAAGGCAAACACGGCAGATCGAAATGAGTGGAACAAGTGAATAACTTCTCGATCGTGACCCGTAATCGGCAACATCAAGACGTGGTGGACAATGACCCTATGTTGAGGCCTGCCTTCCTTCGAAGGGCGTTCACGTCCAGGATACAACATACGGCCGGATTTATTATTGCCTTGCTGCTCGCCATCATCGCACAACTGCCTGCGGCCTCCGCCCAGGTGAAAGTCGATGCAGCTGCAGGCCAGGTGCTCAAACTGACGATGGGGCAAGGGCAGATATTGCGTTTCGACCAGCCTGTTGAATCGGTGTTTCTCGCCGACACGTCCATCGCCGATGTGCGTGTCGTTTCGCCAGGCGCGGTTTACATCTACGCCACCAAGATCGGCAACACCAATCTCATTGCCCTCAGTCCCGATCAAGGCACGCGCGGGACGGTTCAAATTCGGGTTGTCGGCAATCCGAGAGACGCCCAGCAATCCGCCCGTGCCCTGCAGCCCACGACGACGGTCGACATTACCCTGTTCGGCGAGCAGTTCGTCGGTACAGGTCAGACGAAGAGCGTGGGCGAGGCGGTCGATACCGACAATGTACTGCAAAGCTATTCGAAACCCGACAAACCTGCTCTGAACAACACCACGATTTCAGGACCAAATCAGGTCAATATCCGGGTGCGGTTTGCAGAAGTTGCGCGCAACGAGCTCTCTCGCTATGGCCTCGACTGGAGCGCGTTCGTCAACAGCGGCTCATTCTCCTTTGGCATTGTGAGGACCGGCAATACAAGCGGTGAGGGGGGCGGTACAGCCATCGGAGTCTCAGGCAGCAATGTGAACGTAAATGTGCTGCTCGATGCCCTGCAATCGAACGGTGTTCTGACAATCCTCGCCGAGCCGAACATCACAGCCGTGACCGGACAAACCGCCAGCTTTCTGGCGGGTGGTGAAATTCCTGTCCCGGTCCCGGTTGGCAATGACCAGATCGGCATTGAGTACAAGCAGTTTGGTGTGTCTCTGCAGTTCACGCCCACGCTCCTGCCGAACGATCGCATCGCCTTGCAGGTGCGGCCAGAGGTCAGCAATGTTTCCCAGGACAGCGTCGTATCCATCAACGGACTGGTTGTCCCGTCTCTGCGTGTGAGGCGCGCCGATACCACTGTTGAAGTGGGAAGCGGACAGACCTTCGCTATCGCCGGCCTTTTCCAAAGGCAGGACACGCGATCGATCGACAAGACGCCGGTCATAGGCGACGTGCCGATACTTGGCGAACTGTTCAAGTCCAAGCGGTTTCAGCGCAACGAGACGGAACTGGTCATCCTGATTACACCCTACCTGGTAACGCCGACTTCATCGCGAAACCTCAAAACACCGCTGGACAGCCCCTCCGGCACAATATCGGGACCGCGCAAAAAAAACAGGAAGAACGCCAACAAGGGATATGGCTTCTATGTTGAATGATCGCCGATGCACCCGGCCGACGGCCATTCGTCTCGCAGCTCTTCTCGGTTGCTTTTGTATTCTCACCGGATGCATCGGCAATCAACCGCAGCCCTACTCCCCGAATTACAGCTATCTCAGCATGAAGGATGCCAGACCCGGAGTGGTCAGGAAGGGGTACGACCAAATGGCGTCACCGCAGACCGTCCTTGTCCCCGATGCGTGTATTACGCCCGATACCGCCGATGATCCCGTCTATCTGCCGTCGGGATGCTCCAATAACCTCAACCTGCAGCATATGGCCGCCAGGAAGCAGGACCTGATGCAGGGGCGGGAAATGGGTCCGGCGATGGCTGCACCCGTGGCGAGGGCGGCGCAGAATTACATCGACGGAGTTGCTCCCGAGGATCGTCGTCAGCGCCGGCGCGCAGACGATTACAGTCAACCAGCACAATAGGGACAATCAGCATGATCGATCGGGATAGGGATGCGTTCACATGGTGCTGAGTTGTTCGCGGACCATGGCTATTCTTGCAGTACTCGTTGGAGCGGGACTGGTCTCCGGCTGCGTTTCTGCCAGCGATCCGGAAAGTTCCGCTGGCAAGCCTGTAAGCGAGCAATCCAGATTGTTGAATATCGCCCGCGATATCGATGCGAAGGGTGAGACCGGTACGGCTCTTGCGCTCTATGAGCGCGCGGCGGAGATGTCGACGAATGATTCGACGATACATGTCAAACTTGGCAATGCCCGCCTGAAGGAGGGTGACCCGGAGGGCGCCGAAAAAGCTTACCGGACGGCGTTGCAGATCAATCCGCAAGACGCGGATGCGCTGCTCGGGCTTGGAACAATACAGTTGCAGCACGGCGACGCCATCGGGGCGGCAAAGACGCTTGCTCCGGCGGCGCAAGCCGTAAATTCCGTATCCGCCTACAACAAACTCGGAACCGCGCTGGTCCTCGCCGGTGACGGCGCGGCGGCTGAAGGAGCGTTCACAAAAGCCTTGGCCCTTCAGCCTTCCAATCTCGACACAAAGACCAACCTCGCGCTCGCCCAGGCGTTGTCGAATAAGCTTCCGGACGCATCGATCGGCATGGACAGTGTGGTGGCATCGCCGTTGGCGGAAAAGCGCCACTTCGTCAATTACATGATCATCCTGAGCCTGTCCGGAGATACGGCGCGTGCGCGTGCGATCGACATTCCGGACATGCCGGCAAACCAGAAGAACCAGATATTGGCGAAGGCAGCAAAATTGCGTTCAATTCAAAGTCCGGCGGAACGAGCGCAGGCAATCGGACTGCTTGCGTCGACTTGATGTCAAGGTTTGAAATGTGAGTCAGACAAGCGAAGAAAAAACGCTTCCCGCTTCGGACAAGAAGATCGAGGACGCCAGAAAAAAGGGCCAGGTGCTTCATAGTCCCGATATGGTTTCGGGCGTGATCATGCTGTCCTGCACGATATTTCTGATTTACATAGCCCCGGTCCTGCGAGCAAAAATTGGCGCCCTGGTTGAAGAGGCATCCCATATCCATGACCGGCCTTTTGCCGAGGTATGGCATCGTCTGAGCACGATTGCGGTACAAACCCTGCTCACGGCGACCTTGCCAATTCTGCTCATTACGGTCCTTGCCATTCTCATGACGAACGTGGCCGTCACCCGGGGATTTGTTTTCTCCGTCAAACCCATCGAGCCAGACTTTGACCGGATCAATCCTGCAACCGGTCTGAAACGGATATTTTCGCTCAAAAGTGTCGTGGAGTTTGCCAAGGCAATATTCAAGATCACTGCGGTGACGACGGCGTTTGTTGTGGTGTTCCAGGCCGGTTTAATGGCGCTTTTCCAATCCTCCGCGTGTGGTGGTGTATGCCTGCAAGCGACGTTCCTTGCCATGATCAGGCCGCTGGCAGCGATTGCTGTAGCGGCATTTCTGATCATCGGATTTTGCGACATCTTTCTTCAGCGCTGGTTATTTCTGCGTGAAATGCGCATGACGAAGACTGAAAGCAAACGCGAACAGAAGGACATGGAGGGCGATCCACTCATCCGTCAGGAACGCCAGCGGCTGCGCCGCAGTGTGGCGGGAACAAAGTTGGGCCTGCGGAGCGCCGTCCTCCTCATAGGTGAACCCGGGACAGTTCTTGTCGGCATTCGCTACGTTCGCGGCGAGACCCCTGTACCTGTCATTGTTTGCCGCGCGTCCGGCCCCGAGACGATGCAAATGCATGGTCAGGCCGGACAATTGGGCATTCCCTTGTCAACAGACAAAGATCTTGCACGTCAGATAGCCAGTACGGCAGCAATTGGTGATCCGGTCCCGGAACGAGCATTCCAACCGGTTGCCAATGCACTCGTCGCAGCGGGGCTGATCTGAATGTTGCTATTCCATCGCTGTAACGAATCTCAAGACAGAGGAATCGTCCAATGGCCGTCCTGAAATCCGGCACCAGAATATTTGCGGTATTGTTTGCAGTTGGTCTTTTCCCCGTTTCAATCGGTGCATTGGCACAAACCACAGAGCCGTCTCCGCCCGTGCTGGACAAGAAGAACAGGAAAGTCTGGATACAGCCCGGCTACATTGACTTTCTCATGGGGTCGCAGAGCTATCCTCCTCGCCATGCACGCAGCGCCAGTGCGTCAGCGAGCTCCATCCACACCGCCATTGCGCGTCAAATGGTTGCCTACCCGACCCATGAAAAGCCGGGAACCATCATCATCGAGACCCAGGACCGCGCGCTCTACCTGGTGCAGACAAACGGGCGCGCGCTACGCTATTCCATTGGTGTGGGGCGGGAGGGCTATGGCTGGCGCGGCACTGAACGTATCTCAAGCAAGCGCGAGTGGCCGGAATGGCGCCCCCCTGCGGATATGCTCGCGCGTCGCCCGGATCTTCCCGCACACATGGCTGGCGGGCCCGACAATCCCCTTGGGGCAAGGGCTTTGTATCTGGGTGATACTCTTTATCGCATTCACGGCTCCAACGAGCCCGGGAGCGTTGGCCAATCATCATCATCGGGATGTTTTCGAATGACCAATGACGACGTCGTTGACCTTTACCGCCGCGTGAAGGTCGGAACCAAAGTCGTCGTGCTTTGACTGTTATCGATGTGCCGGCAGGGGTATCGTTATCTGCCGGCCTTCTCTCATCAGCTCGTCAAAATGAGATTTTGCCTCGTCCAATCGGCCAATTCCGGGATCGTGCGCGGCCGCCCCATCGAAGGATCACGAGAGATTGTTCCACCATCCGGCATCTCTAGTGGTTCGAGGCGTTTGGGCGCTGTCATCGGGTATTTTCCATGTTCGTCCGGCTTCGTCTCGTGTACGCCCCGCACGAATTCACGTAGCTTGGCCATGTCTTCGGTCTTTCGCAGCGACTCGGTGAGAGCCTGCGGGGTCATGCCCAATTGCTTTGCAAGGGGTTCAATGACGGAACCGACGCTGTTACCGTCACCGTCGTGATTTGATAGGATTTTGGCCGCCTCCTGGTCGAACCCCGCCTGCACGAGGAATGTCTCGGTCGGCCCCTCGTAATAGTTTGCGATCTGTGTCCTGCGATACTGATTGTAGATCGCCTCACCGATGATGCCGACGGCAGCAAGGCCAGCGCCCCACAAGCCCGCCTTTGGAGATTTCATCAGAGACAGGAATGTTCCAACGGTGGTCGTGGCCGCGAAGGCAGAGTTTGCCCATTTGCCTTTCGCCGCATAGTCGAGCGTATAGGCGACCATCAAAGCGCCCCCGGCGCGGTCGAAATACTTGGAGAACCATCCCCATTTCGACGTGCCGCTGACCTCGGCAAAACGCGTGGTCCGGTCCAGGAAACCGCCTTCCGCCACCTTACCATGCTCGATGAGCGAGCGCACGCCACCGGCAGTCAGTTGGGCCGCTTCTTGCGCGATCCCGGCCGTAAGCCAAACACCGAACGATTGCGTGAGAAGGCCGGGCGTCGCGAAATTGTCCTTTGCGCTTCCCAGATAAAGCAGGCCCTGAACCGCGGCCAATCCTTTGCCAAATCCGGACGCCGTCGTTATCCCGGCACGCGGGTCGAACTTTGATCCATCAAAAGCCTTGCTGAGACTTTCAATGGCAGCTTTGCGTGCCTTGGGATCGGTTGCCGCATTCGGTCCGTTGAGAAGAACGGATGAACTTTGTGCGAGCTTCGGGTCAAACTGCCCGGGGCTCATGCGGGATGCGGTGTCGATGCTGCCCGGTGTGGGGGGCTTGTAGGACTTGTTTCCACCAAGAGCTTCATAGGCCGCCACGGTTCTGTGCATCCCGATTACGGCACGGCCCGACCAGTACAATGTAGGTGCGGCCGGTACCGGTTCGGTTGACGGTTTTGCCGTGGCTTCAACATAGGCCTTGCCCATTTCAGTCCAGGCCTGCTCACTGTTGCTCACAGCGAACTGACTTTTTTCATCCTTCTCCAGGCCGTCGGTAGCGGCCTTGTAGCGATCAAGGCCATCGAGCCCCTTCAAGTCTTTCAGATCGCTCTCTGCTCCATGCAGAACACTCAAGGTGCGGAAAATCCTCGCACCTTGCTCGTCCATCTTGTCTTTACTGCCCTTGTTGCCGGCAATCGAATCATTGAGGCCATCGGTCAGCTGTTTCGCAGACAAGGATGACTTCCAGTCATTGGCCACAACAAGGTGGTCCTTGGCAAACTCACCAACGATATTCTGGCTGTTCTTCGTCAGGTCGTCCGTGCCCTTGATTGCTGCATCGAAGATAGCATTCGCGCCGGAGGTATTTCCGGATTTGTTGAGCTCCTTGACCACCGCGAGCGTCAGGGTCGGATCATTGCCGCCTGCAATGGCGCGGCGGAATGGATCCCCTGCAGCCTCGGGATTCGCAGGTTTGATCTCTGGATAGAGAATGCCCATTTCCTTGCCGATCTTCTTCTTGTCTTCGAGCGAAAACTTCCTCGCTTCTTCCGGGAGCCTGTTTTCCCAATCTGCAAACGTCTTGTCCGTGGTATCCTTGATCGCCCTGGTGATCGATTTTGCGCTGTCATCAATGATCCCCTGGCCACCTGGAGCGTTGGGAATGCGGCCGAGCACCTCCGAATAATCGGCAAGTGTGTCGCGTTGCGTCATGATGAGCGACAGGTTGATTTCCTTCGAGGCGCCGGAATTTTTTCCGCCCAGCAGACTGTCGGGCAGCGCCCCGGACTCGATCGCCGTTCGTTGGCCGATCGTCTTCTGGATAACATCGAGAACCTTGACGTTCTTGTCGCCAAAAGCCTCCGTTGACTGATTGGCCTGCTGGATAATCAGGACAGCCGTTTCGTCCGTAACCCCCTTCGTCACTTCATTGAGCACTTTGGCGGCACGGCTTGCGCCATCTTCTCTCCTGGACTGCGCCTCGTTCTCGCCGTCAAGACCCTTGAAGTCGTTTTTGCCTTCGCGGAAAGCATCCTGCACACGTTGCGCGGGTCGGTTCACCAGAATTTCCCGTCCACTGGCGTCGAGCGCGTCAATGAAGCCTTTGTCGGCCGGGCCAAATGTTTTCAACACTTCTCTGGCGCTGTTGATAGCGGCCTCGCCGCCGTCGGGAGCATCCTTGGCGAGTGTTTCAAACTGCCGGACCAGCTCGCCCTGCACTTCGCCCCATCGAGCAGGATTTTGCTGGGCAGCCGTTATCGACTTGCTAATCGGCTCAAAAACAGCATTGAGATTTGTCTCAACGTTTTTCCGCTCCTCCAGCACCAGGTTCTTATAGTCTTCCGTCTGTGGTCCGAGCGCCACAAGGTCAGCCTGACGTTCATCGAGATAGACTTTGAGCGTGCCCGGTGTGTAGGCCTGGTTCTTGCCAGCGGATTCGAGATCGGTATGGACCGCAAGCTTCAGCGCCTTCGTCTTTTCATCTTTTTCGCCGGGGCTTGCCGCCTTGTCGACATCCGTTTGCAACTGATTAATCGTTTCAAGGCTCGTGCGCCGTTCTTCGTTGAGGACCCGCAATGTGTCGCCCTCGTTGATTACATCGGCATCGCGAATGTAGGGGTTCGTCAACATTATGTCGGGGATCGTCTGTTCGTAGAGCGGCGCTATCCCACTGAGCGTCTCGTTCTTTCGAATCGTATGGTCTATTCGGCCGTCCTTCTCCTTTTCAGGGTGGCCTTGGGGCACTGATGGCTGTTTGGCTTTTTGCACGGCGTTCGAAAACAGGTCCGTCTTTGGGGCCTGTGGCAGAAACAAATTGCGTTGAAGCGGTGCGAATAAACGACGATTGAAATCGAGAATGCCCATACGATCACCTCTGATAATCTGTCATGAAGATTGCGTGACAGATTTATGAAACGAACCGGGGCTTGGCAATCGATTTTGCAACCAGGAGTAGAGTGTTTAAAAGCGGCCAAAGAATTAATCCGGGCTTTCCTCTATAAAAGCCTCAGTATTAGCGTTTTATCTCTACATGTTGAGCTATCCAGCCAGAACAAGACCGTTTGGAGATGTTTTCACTTTTCAATTCAAGCATGATATGCATTTGATTCAAAAGTTGAAGTAAATCTTCCAGTCATGTGCGCATGCGGGAGTTGTTGTCGCTGATACGCGCAGCATAGTGAATATTCAGCATTTAGCGCACCAACCACATCGCGCGCTATCGGCATTTTCAAACGAACGTGTATGCCACGGGTGCTCATCGCCTCTGAGCGCTACTGGCGCTAATGTCCGCGCGATCCAGGCTTCGAAAATCGTCGCATGGCTCAGATGGAGCCGCAAGCCCGGGACGATTCAGGGTGGACCTCATATTACACCTCGCCGGTACCGTCTCGTGTCGCCAACGACTTACCTCGGCGATCGTCCTGGTCTGTGTCGCTCGTCAAAGTATTCAGCCGCTGCTCGTCAGGGCCCGGGTGTCTTCCCAGACCAGACGGTTTCCCAGGATTCAAGGGATTTGCCGCGACGGTAAGCTTGTCCGTTCGTGACAAGGTGTAACCATTGTACTGGACGTCTGACTTCAAGTACGAGCGTTCAAGGCACCACTCGCCAAACCACGTTGCCCACGTCATCAGCGACGAGCAACGCGCCTGCCTTATCCACCGCGACGCCCACCGGACGACCGCGCGCCTCGCCATCAGGGCCTATAAAGCCGGTGAGGATATCTTTGGGTCGTCCGTGCGGTCCGCCATTCCTGAACGGCACGAAAATCACCTTGTAGCCGCTGCGGGGATTGCGGTTCCACGAGCCGTGTTGGCCGACGAAGGCCCCGCGACGATATTGCGGTCCGAGCAGGGAACTGGTGTAGAAGGTCAACCCCAGAGAGGCGGTGTGCGAGCCAAGTGCATAGTCGGGCTTGATTGCGCGACTGACAAGGTCAGGCCGTTGCGGCTTGGCACGAATATCGACATTCTGTCCGAAATAACTATAGGGCCATCCATAAAATCCGCCATCTTTAACCGATGTCATGTAGTCGGGAACCAGATCATTGCCGATTTCATCACGCTCATTGACAGCTACCCAGAGTCTGCCGTCGTCCGGGTTCCACGAAAGCCCGTTCGGATTGCGCAATCCAGAGGCAAAGACCCTGGTCTTTCGGCTGGGCAGGGCAACTTCCAGTACCGCAGCTCGATTTTCCTCGGCCTCCATTCCATTTTCTCCGACATTGCTGTTCGAGCCTACGGTGACATAGAGCCTCGCGCCATCGCGACTGGCAATGAGATCCTTGGTCCAATGATGATTGATAGGTCCGGCCGGTAAATCGACGATTTTCTCTGCCGGTGCGGTTATGCGGGTGATACCTGGCGAATAGGGAAAGGCAACGATGGCATCGGTGTTGGCAACGTAGAGTTTGCCATTCAGCAAGGTCATACCGAAGGGGGAATTGAGGCGCTCAAGAAATGGAGTGCGGAGGTCGGCGACGCCATCATGGTTGGTGTCGCGCAAAAGGGTGATCCGGTTGGCGCTTTTTACGCTCGCGCCGGCACGCTTCATGGCGAGCCCCATGACCAATTTGCGAAAACTGAATCCGCCGTCGCGCCTGGAGGGTGCGTTGGTCTCGGCGACCAGGACGTCGCCGTTGGGCAGGACATACAACCACCGCGGGTGATCGAGGCTGTTCGCAAAGGCGTTCACCTTTAGTCCTTTTGCAGGCTTCGGCGTCACGCCGTCAGGCCACCCTTTCGCCTCAGCTATCTTAATCGTAGGGATCAGAGCCCGTCTGGGTTGCGGTAAAACGGGATTGGGGCCGTATCCGCCGTTAGTCGAAATCCTCGGGGATTGTTGCGATTGAACTGCAATACAACCTATGGGGAAAACACTGACGGCAACTACTGTCAGAATACCTCGAAATAAAGCTTCCATGTGCAAAGCTCCTAAAACTCCCCGTACAGGTTCCGTCGCGCTAGACCAGACCCCCCTCAGGCGGTTGAGATCATGCACGAATTTCATTCGCTCTGCGTTCGCTGTCGACTGATCGCGAATTCTAAGAATGTGTGAAGGATGGAGGGTGACGAGCATCGGCGGAAGGTTTTCCGAACGGAAGATCGTGCCACGATCTTTTGTGATGCGAACAGAACTGCCAACCAGACAAGCGGCTGCGGTCGCTCCAAGTGCGACCACGATCCTGGGCTCGATCAGTTTGACCTCGCTGCCCAACCACCAGGAGCAACGTTGTACTTCGCCGGCATTGGGCTTCGAATGCAGGCGACGCTTGCCGCGCTGCGTGAACTTGAAGTGCTTGACTGTGTTGGTGACGTAACAGCGCTCCCGATCAATGCCAGCCGTTGACAGTGACTCGTTAAAAACAACCCCTGGAGGTCCGGCAAAAGGTCTGCCGGCGAGGTCCTCTTTGTCTCCTGGCTGTTCACCGGCCAGAATGATTTCTGAATGTATCGGCCCCTCACCAAAGACGGTTTGCGTGGCGTGTCTGTAGAGATCGCACCGCTTGCAGTGTTCGGCCTGCGCTTTGAATTCGCGCGATGTTCTGGCATTTGCGGTTTCGCCTTCCAGAAGATCAATCTTGTCCATGCCGGCCCACACGCGCAGTTGTTGAAGCAATCCCCGTCTCGGTCGCTCTGTTCTTTCTGTTGCCTAACGCTGCAGCAATAAGCAGGTTCCCCAACAGCAGCCCCTGTCGGAAAGCGTGCGCCGTCGCAGATGCGCTTGATGGAACAGCTTCGTGGCTCGCAGCCTTGGGATCACGTTGATTGGTTCGGAAAGCGTTATCAATGGAAGGAGCCTGAAATGGATGGCGGCATTGCAATCAGACCATATTCGCGTCCCGTCACAGCGCCGAGTTCATGACGCTGTCTTGAGACCACTGATCATACATTGGAACTGTGGGAACGCGATCAAGATCGCGTCCTCTACATTCCGTTTAGTGGCGCGACGCACAGTCCGAATTCAAACCGAATGATGATAGGTCGAGGGTTCCTTGGAGAAAACGGCTATCATGGAGTAGTATGCTAACGACGCCTGCCCACTGAGGGAACACGTATGGCAGCTGAATGGATCTCGCGGCTAAAGGGACATACCGATCTAGTTCAGAGCCTTGTCCAGGAAGTTCCAAGGGCACTCGCGCGCCCGAGTCTCACTCTTGAGCAGGTGGAACGTTTGCATGCTGTCATCGAGAAAGGCGTTCGCGATTTTGAGGACGTTCTGCAAACTATGGACCAAATGGACGCCGATGAGCAGTATCGGGAAGTTGCAGAAAGCCTGGCCCGAACCTGGCTGCACCTGCAAAATGAGGCTGAAAATAAATTGCGATCGATGAGCGAGACTGAACCGTCACCAGAGCGGGTTCGTGACGAGGACATATCTCAAGCCAACGACAATGATGAAGAAGACCGGGCTGATGTCGATAATCCGGACAAAACATAGATTCTGATCTTGGTTGCCTTTGGGACCGCGTGACCACCCGGCAGCCGTGACGTGAGTTCCGGGACGTTTACGGCGCCGTTTCGTCGTCGTTAATCTTTCCGGATAATCTGCCCCTGGTCCATCTCAAATATTCCATCCAGCCCGCCTTGGGCGACAAAGTCGGCTTCGATCTCTCTCCAGTTTCCCAGAGCAGTATTGCAAATGCTGCAATGGATAACGGTGGCGTTTGTCACGCCGTGGGGAATACGCAGGTAAATCACTCCGCATATCGGACACGTCAGTTTGTAGTTGAGCTTTGTGGCATGGCTGCCCGCTTTCAGTAGGCGGGAGCACGTTCCATCTCTCAAGCACCAGGAGCCCAATCTAAGAAGATGCCCGGCGACCTCAATTCTGTGGGGCACATGGACAAGGCGCCTGCTTTGGCCAAGACCACAAGCGCTTTTGATGGCAATCAATCGGCACCCTTGGTCAAATGATCAGCTCAGTTCGAGGAGATGCCTGGCTGAATGGAACGACCAGTTTCGCGCGTATTAGCCCGTTGTGATGCCCGCGAGGAAAATTCGATCAGATCCGACCGCGAGACTGGCCTTGCCGTTGGAACCGCAATCGATGTGCAGCGTTTTGGAGAATGCGTGCATTGCCTTTCCACCATGTGACAATCATAACCAGGCCCGGCGGACAGATAAGGTACATCGCCTCTGTAGAAGAAGCGACCGAATGTATGCGGCGGGACTGGCCGGACGAAAGAGGTACAAAATACAAGATTGCCACCGACATATGTCTGGGAGCGCTCGATGGACGTGAAACTGCGAAACATGCCAGGTCGGCATTCATAGCGGCAGCGAAGGAAGCAGGTATATATGTCCGGGAACGTACGCCCACTCCCGCCAATCCCTGACGCAACACCCGGCAGTCGAGTCTGTTGTCCGGCTTCCGTTGCAATTTGGCTTTGGGAAGAACACCTGGACCAAGCCCGCTAGTTATTGCTTTTGGCAACGCCTGCCTGCGGTCGGAGATGCCAGGTCCTCGTATCCAGCTTCGTGGACGACATTTGTGTTCAGGAACCAACGACGCGGCAGGTTTTCTACAAGCCGCTTCTGCAAGATACTTGTTCCGAATTCCCTGCTATTTAGTTCCGCCGGGAGTTTGAGTGTCTCCGCCCGTTCCTGTTTGCGGTGTAGAGTTGCGATCAACAGCAGTCCCGGTTGCCGGTTGGCTCGATGGTACTGCTTCTTGCTCAATACCGTTATTGCTTTGGGTTTGCGGTGGCGCGGGTTCGACGCCTTCGCCATAAAGTTCGGCCGCGCCCCAGGCAACGAGCGCCAGCAACAGGGCAACTATCAAGATGTTCAATACAGGACGTCCCATAGACCCTTGCCGTACCTTGTTCGGGCTCTCTCGAACGGAAGCTGGCTTGTTGTCCATCACACCATCCTCACTGTTTGTGAGGTGAACCGATAAGCTGGCGTATTGTTCCGAAGTCCTTGCGACGCCTACGGCCTCTTTCAAATGTGACGAATCGCCATCGATCCCAAGAAAATTAAAGCAATGCGGACCCCGGAACATTCAGTGCCGGCGAAAGTTGTCCTGATGTTCAGTTAGCGAGCCCGGCACGACTGGGCTGCGCTCTTGAAGGAGAATGGGAAGCCGGGAGCCGAACGCCATATGTGACCGACGCCAGGATGGCATCAGGGGTTACGGATTGGAGACTGGTTTGCGTACCGAACGACAGATGCCTGTCGCGCGTAACGAAGAATTACACCGATCGGCAACAATGTCGGTCAAAACATAATCGAACCCAAGGAAAAGCCGCCCATCGGAGGTGTTTTGCCCCTTGAGTTCTTTCATTGGAGAGGAGCCATGACTAAGTTCGGCCCGGAAATGCAAGAGTGCATTGACAGTTGCCTTATATGTTATCGGGTTTGCGTCAGTACCGCGATGAACCATTGCCTCGAAGTTGGCGGAGAACACACAGAGCCCTTGCACTTCAAACTGATGGCTGCCTGCGCAGAAATATGCCGGACGGCGGCACATTTCATGCTTATCGGTTCGCCGCATCATAAGCATCTTTGCCGGGAGTGCGCCGAGATTTGCTTTGAATGCGCACGGGATTGCGAGCGGATTGGCGACATGCACGAATGCGTTGTTGCTTGCACGAATTGTGGAGAATCCTGTAGCCGGATGGCGGCCTGAACTCACGAACATCGTACAGGGGGATGGGCGCAGGAGTTTCCAGTGGTTCCGCGTGGTTTGGTTTAGTTCGGCTCGCTAAGCTGATTATCAGCCTATTGGTCATCCAATCTATCAAGGAGAGCAAGGTCAGCTATCGCCTTTGCATGCAAGCTCGCTGCAGCTCTAATGTGCTGTTCAACCTCATATTCGATACCGCTTATGACAATGTTCACCTGGCAGATATCGTACTTCGTATCGGCCATTTTCTTGACCAGCCGGAGATAAACGCCGGCAATCTCGCTGGGCCGAACGATTACGGGTTGGTCGTTCCTGACGACCGACAATTCGAATGCATGTGGAATTAGGTGTTCGGCCCGTTTCATTAGCTTCCTCCTCCCTTCAGCAGCCATCCCTTCCGCAATGACAACTGATAAGCTGGACTTAGGTTCCGCAGGCGGCCGGTGTGTTGGACAGATGGCATTCTCCCTGCCCGTAGTTCGAGCTCAATAACTCGCTCGCGGTCCCGGGAAAATTCAATGAGGAGATTTCGGAACCTGATGGTTGCAAAGTACGTTCAAACCTAAACTCAACAAACCTTGGCGAAAGAAACGGCACGGTTCCTGATGACAGACGACAAGGATGTGCGCTCAACACGACAATCAGAAAGCAGGCGTGCCAACCTGCGTTCTCCCGATGCGCTTCGCACCGTGTACAAGCCATTACCGAATGATCAATATTTTGCGGAACTGCTTGAACGATTGGATCAGGGTGAGCGTGACCAGGGGGCACCGCGGATTATAACTCTCGATCAGACAGGATATTGCAGGCGAAATAGCAATGCTGTCACCACGGCAATCGCGACTTCGATGACAAAATACCAGGCAGTAAACTCCGTAAGCCCGGTCGTTGGCCGGACGTCTTCCAAAATCGTCCCACATGTGTCAATGCCAATGCCAATAGCACCCCTTGGCTATTTATGATTAGACACAGGAACAGCAATCCCGCATTTGCCAGACATCACGCCTGGATTACCGTTCAGGTCCGCAAGCTAAGTCACGAGGGAGTCATCGATTCCTAACGTGCCATCAAACCGCGCAACCATGCCAGGACACCGCGCTGCCTGAGTGCTTTGCGAACATAATGGGCTGCGGTCGAAGCACTCACGGTGGCGCCGAAATGGCAGTAGCAGATTGTCCGGTGCAACTGGTGGTCGGTTAGTTCGAAAAACCGCTTTGCTTCGCCGTAGGTGTCGTCTTCGAGCCCGGCAGCACGAAGGACGGGATCGGCGAAAGCCACCGATAACGGTGACCCGTCAGCGCGCATGGTCACCCGTGTTCTTACGGGCTGGTTCTCGGTCTGGGGCAGTGTCGAGAGGCGCCGACCAGGGATTTGTTCGAGTAATTCAGCCCAGCGTTCCAATCGTTGGCTGCGGGACATGAGCGGTTCGTGGTAGTTCCGATCCAAATCAGCGATGGCATCCAATTGCCGGAGTGCATAGTGTTTCATTTTGGCCTCCTGTAGATGATGCGACATCAACCTCCAGCAGCGCAAAACGTTCCCCGCAACGCCCATAGCCCGATGAATAAAACTGCGGAATTAGGTAGCAAAAACCACCAGATTTGAAATCCAGCATGACGTAGCCTTTATCGAGCAGATTAGGAGCGGTGCTGAATGGAAGTACGGATTGAGTTGAGGAATAAACGGAACGATATTTTCGACAGGTTGATCGAAATCCGTAAGGCGCAAGCAGACTTGGAAGCCCAGATTGGCGCGTTGGATCAGGTGATCGCGATCTACGAACCCAACTACGTGCCAGCAAGGGTTTAATAGGGCATAAAGCGCCCAACAAACGTCAGAAAGCACCTGAGACGATTGAGATCGACGTGCTCCTGGGCAGCATCGAGCCGACCAATGCAGTTCTTGAAATCCTGCGGGAAGCAGCCGCACCCCTTTCGACTGCTGAATGTGCCGTGAGGCTCATGCAGAAGCTGGGGATCGGTGGCGGGACCCCAGAACCGGCCGTGTCGCCGCCCTATTTTCGGGGCAATTTGTCTCTTATAGGCATTTTCAAACGAAGGTTTCCTGACAGGTTTTGTAATTGAACAAATGCCGAATCCTAAGTTGGGAGGTGGGTTCGATGCCGTTCAAGGCTGACCACCTAGTTCACCATTTTAACAATGGAGACTCCCGGTGGGGCGTGATGGGGTCAGAATGAACTCTGCCCGCCCGAAACTTCTGTCTAAGAGGATCAGGTTTGACAAACTTTGCCAAACTCAGTTAATCTGGGCGCAAATGGAGGCTTGAATGGCTACTATGAACGTGTCTCTACCGGACCAAATGAAAGATTGGGTCGAAGCGCAAGCAAGGACCGGGCGATACTCCAATGCTAGTGACTATGTGCGCGATCTGATTCGAAGGGACCAAACGCGTAGTGATAAGATTGTGGCCATGCAACGCTTCGTCGATGACGGTCTCAAAAGTGGAGTTGGCAGCCGGTCGAAGGACGAGCTCTTCGCTGCGGCTGCCGCGCGCACGGAAACGGCGCGCGGCAGCAGATAATGCGTTTTAGCCTTTCTGTCGAAGCGGAAGAGGACATCATTGCCTTCGCCGACCAAGGTATCCGCATGTTCGGAACTCTACAGGCTAGGCGGTACCATGACGACTTGTTCGCGGTACTTGAACTGATCGCCGCGAATCCCCGACTGGCTCGTGAGCGAGAAGAGATTTCGCCGCCGGTTAGGATCCATCCGTTCAAAGCCCATCTGATTGTCTACCGCATCGAAGAGAATGGAACCATTTTCGTGATCCGAATACGCCATGGACATGAAGATTGGGCCAGCGACCCTGCTTAGGGTCCGCCGATTGAACAGACAAGCGCCGTTATTATTAGAGGTATCACCGCTAGGAATGTAACAGACGGCCTGACATTCCTTAGTTGCTGTTATGCCGCTGAATCATCTCCGCATATTGTTTCAGGATCGATGGTTCAATTCCCATCAAGGCGGGCATTTGAAGTGAGTTTTCCAATGAGCCATGGATATGCATCATCTACCCGTCATTGCGACAACTGAACTAATGCCATCAGTGACCGCTTCGGGGCCGGTTGCAGACTGGCAGCTTCCGGCATCCAAAATAGCGATAGCGGACATTTGATCCGGTGGAACTAAGGTCTCTAACTGACCCCTTGCGGACCTTGAACAGCAACGAACGACGGGCTTTCAGCAAAAGCGGTCATTTGAGGACAGGTTCGTCGCGCGCTTGTGCCTATCGAAGTTGGTCGAGCAACTCCTTGGCATCAACGAGATCACACGTATCAAAGCCCTCGGTGAACCAGGCATAGACAGGGGCAAGCAGGTCGTAGGCTTTCCGCCGGTCCCCGATGTGGGCCCACAGGCGGGCAAGCGAGGTCGATGCACGCAGATCGAGGGATGCGGCGTGCTGTTCCCGAGCTACGTCGATGGCGCGGAGATAATGTGCTTCGCTTTGCTCGACATCGGGTGTTGCGGAGCCGAGCAGGAGATTTCCAGCGATCCGGTGAAGTTCCGACTCCCAGAGGCGCGCGCCAGTAGCCGCCACGTCTTCTATTGCTGGCTTCAAAGCATTCAGGCCGGCCTCTGCCTCGCCGGCAAGTCCGCAGACGCTGGCGAAAAGGCACACGTAAAAGCCCTTCGCCTCCACGTCTTCGTCGGCTGCCAGCGCCTGCTGGATCGCGGTCATGCCCGCCCGAGCTTGCTGTTCGCTCGCGAGCGCAGTGATGTAGGCCATTTGCAGGTTGGCATCGGGTATCCAGCGGGGCATCCCGTCATGCGCGATCTGCGACATCGCCTCGATCTCTTCCCGAGCCGCGGCGGCATCGTGGCGAAAGCAGTGAAGGACGATCGCAAGCGAAAGGGCGTGCATGACGCTCGGGGGGTGGGCCAGTTTGCGGGCCAGGGTCACGGCTTCTTCTGCGCGGGCCAGCGCCCGGTCCGGAAAGCCGAGCATCCACAGGCTTACCCCCTCGTGGGCAGTGGCGCACACCGCAGAGTCGTGACCGCTGTATATGAAGGCGTGAGAGAAATGCTCAGGTCGGTAGAGAGCGAAACCCTGTGCGGTGTGCTCGCATACTGACCGCCACTCGCCGAGGCAGTAATGTGTCGTCCATTGCGCGTGATGGGCCTCCAGCAGCAGGGACTGGTCCCCCGAGCGCCGGGCGATCGTGACGAGCTGGTCGGCGAGGTCACGCGCCGTGCGCATCTGTCCGCGGGCGCGATAGCCGGTCCACAGGCCACGCAGGGCGGGAAACAATCGGGATGTCTCGCCGCCGTGTCTGTTGCACAGCGCGTGTGCCCGTGTGTAGGCCGCCATGACCTCGGCTGACCTATGGCCCTTGGCGGCGAGCTGTGGAATGCCAAGTGCAAGCTGGAGGTCGATCTCGCGGTTGTCGCGGGCCGGAGTCTCGGGAAGTGTCGCGAGAAGATCCAGGCCCCTGGAGAGGTGAGCGATGGCTTCTGCGTTGGCCGAGCGATAATTGGCGCGCAGGCCCGCCTTGTGCCAGTACGATACGGCATCATCGATCAGTCCGCCCTCGGTTGCATGATGGGCAAGCACCTCCGGCTCCGCCTCCGCTCGGTCGGGAAAGCGCTCGCGGAGGACCGTGGCGATCCGGCAGTGGAGTTGCTGGCGTCGGCTCTTCAGCAGCGACTCGTAGGCGGCATCCCGCACCAGCGCATGCTTGAAGGTGTAGATTGCATCCGGGGGCGTGTCCCGGCAAAACGCAAGTTCGGCGCGGACGAGTTCATCCAGAGCGGTCCTGAGCTTCGGCTCGTCCATCTGCGCGGTCGCGGCGAGCAACTCGTAGCTGAACTCGCGGCCGATGACAGCGCCGATCTGCGCTATCTCCTTAACCGGCGTCAACCGATCGAGGCGAGCCAGGAGCAAGTCCTGCAGCGTCGAGGGGATGGCGAGCGGCGGCAGCGAACTGGTTAGCTCGTAGCGCTCGCCGGCCCCGCACAGTAGTCCGATTCGAGCACCGCCTTTGTCAGCTCCTCGACGAAGAGCGGCACGCCTTCGGTCTTGGCGAGAATGTGCGCTTGCACTTCGGCTGGCAGCGGCCGCCCGCCGGAGAGATGGTCGATCAGCACGGCGCTTTCGCTCCGCCCGAGACGATTGAGTGTCAGCAGCGTCACATGCGGTCGGCCGGTCCAGCGGGCGCAAACTCAGGCCGGAAGGTAACAACCAGCAACACCGGCAGCCGCTCGATCCGATCGACGACGCGATCGAACAGCTCGAGGCTCGTGGGATCGAACCAGTGAGCATCCTCGGCCGTCATGAGCACCGGCTGCTTGGCCGCGAGGCCCTCAAGTTGGGCGAGAAGCGCTTGAAACGTCTTCGCCTTTTTCTGTTCCGGTGCATCCTCGGGGGCTGGGTAATGACCTGCTGTCGGGATCGCCAAATGTTCAGCGATCAAGGGGATCGCCGATTTCGGGTCAGTCACAGCCAAGACAAGCAGTGCCTGCAGCTTGGCCAACTTCACCTCGGGGGCATCGTGGTGCTCGATTCCGGCGGCCCGCCGCAGTTGGTCCAGCACCGGGAACAGCGCGCTGTTCGTGTGATAGGGCGAGCCGTGATAGCGCAGAGACACGCATTCCTCGCCGCGGAGCCGCTCGCGCAGGGCGATCGCGATGCGCGACTTGCCGATGCCCGGCTCACCCGACAGCAGCGCTACCTGACCCATGCCATCCTTGGCCCGCCGCCAGCATTCGAGGAGCAAGGCCAGTTCCTGATCGCGGCCGACAAGCGACGCGAGCCGCATCCCGTGCAGCGCCTCGAAGCGGCCCTCGGCTTGGCTCTCGCCAATGACCAGCCACGCTTGCACCGGATGGGCGAAACCCTTGAGGTTGTGGCTGCCGAGATCGACCAGCTCGAAGAGTTCGCCAAGCAGCCGCCGCGTCGAGGCGGCTACCACAACACAGCCGACCTCGGCCAGGGATTGCAGTCGTGCCGCCAGGTTCGGCGTCTCGCCGACCACCGCCGCCTCCTGCGCCGCGCCCTCGCCGACGAGATCGCCCACCACCACCAGACCCGTTGCGATGCCGACCCGGGCGCCCAGCGGCTCTTTGGCTGGCGTCGCCAGCCTGGCGACCGCTGCGGCAATGGCCAGCCCAGCCCGCACCGCCCGCTCGGCCTCGTCCTCGTGCGCCCTTGGCCAGCCGAAATAGGCCAACACCCCGTCTCCCATGAACTTTGCGACATGGCCATCCATACGCGTGATCTCCGCGGCCACCGCGTGTTGGTACGTCCGGATCACCTCCGCCATCTCTTCCGGGTCCAATTGACCTGACAATGCGGTCGATCCAACCAGATCGACAAACATCACCGTCAACTGGCGACGTTCTGCCTCCGGGCGAGGCGTTGGACCTGCCGCCGGATTGGGCCCCCGCATATCGGACTTGCCAAGCTCCGTGATCGCGGCCAGCACGAGCTTCCTCGGGCCCATCGGGCAGCCCCAGCGCCTTAAGGTCCGCATCCGACAGATGCGGGAGCACTTCGGGAGTGATCTCGTTTTTGGCGAAGGTCGTGGCATATTTGGCGAGCCCAAGGCTCGAGAGCCACCCGGCAATGTCCATGACACCCTCCGTGTAGTCCGCGGTAGTTTAACACCGTGCGAGCGCACTGAGGAACCCCTTCGAGTCGCTAATCGAGGCAATGCCAGCTAGGAACGGAGCAGAACGAGGGCCAATGTCCGGAAATGGCCGCACTGCGGACGTTGCGTCGGTCGATGACGACTGGACACCTGCCGCGCCTTGTCGCGCTCCTATATTGATCGCCTGGCTGCGGCTGGTACAAGGGCGCAATTCATGCGTTCGACAGCCCACGCAACCCGGCGCGTTTCACTGATTCCGACAATCAAACCTCGCGAAATTGCATGCGTACGGAGGTGGACGGGAAGCTCCTCAATGCCGCGACTGGCCGCCCTTTGAGCTATTCCGCGCCTGTGTCGAATCCGGTCCGAGCTCACAGTACAACGATGCTGCCGCAACGGCGGCACAGGCTGCTGTGAAGGCGTTCCTGGAAGCGGTCTTTGGAAGAAACTGAACTCCGCGTTATTGGCGTGGTGGCCATCGCACTCAATGCCGGCTTTGAGGGCATCGAACTCCGTACGGTTACAGCTTCGGACACCATCCTTGCGGTCGAGTGATCGCGCTTTGGACGGATGACGCCAGTTGAATTCGAGGCTAGGCAGCTTAGTCCTGCGGCATAAGACCGACGCAATGTCCGCAGTGCGCCAAGAGCGGCATCGCGCCGTATCGATGCTGACGGGCGAGCGGATTGATGAGTACTTCGTCGCTAAAGCTACGGCGAAGAACGAGCGATGCCTGCCCTTTCGACGGCAAAAGACTTTCTCCTTGCCACCGCGGGACCAGGCAGCGCCTACGCATCCGCTTTGCGATAAGCTACGAAGCCAAGCCAAAGTGCGGAAGCAGGAAGTAGAACGCGCCGAACCCAGCATAAGGGGCGATGTCCATAATCGTCGGCGCAACAATGCCGAGGGATCGGCTGATCATGAAGCCGCCGGCGATGGCCGATTGCGCACCACTCAGAATCATCGCCCATTGCGCGCCATAATAACGCCAACGCCTTAATCCCGTGTTCAGTTGCAGCAGACCCGAGAAGATCGCCCAAACTCCAAACACGGCCAGAACGGCATACGTGCTGCTGCTGACCGCCACGATGACGGCGAATGTCGTTATCATGCTGACCACGACATTCAATGCTTGGGACGAGTTGGCTTTCAGGCCGCCATTTGCCCGGGCGTCAACCAGATTGGCGAAAGCGTCCCATGCCGGGTAGATCACAAGCAGAAGCGCGGCGGGAAGGGGTTGCCCGCTGAAGAGAATGGCCGCAGCAACCCAGGCGATAGAGAATATGGCGCGGACGAAATAATAGGATCGCAGCCAGCTGGACTGGGTCGAAGTTTGGCTTTGCATTGGTAGGTTCCTCGTTGCTATCTACCTACCAGTAGGAAGGTTAACCCTTTGAGTCAACCCGGTGCTCGAACACCTCCTTGTGAGAAGCGGGAGCGACGTACCGCCTTGACAATTTGCCTACCAGAAGGTAGGTAGCGATATGAAATCAATGACTTCGACTTCCGAAAAAATTCTCGACATCGCACAGTCTCTCATCGTCGCGGGAGGCTATAACGGGTTCAGCTATGCCGATATATCGGCTGCGATCGGCATTAGGAAGGCGAGCATCCACCATCACTTCCCGACGAAGGCCGAGTTGGTCTCGGCGCTGGTGGATCGTTACAGGCGGCAGGCTGAAGAAGGTTTAAAATCGCTTCGGGAGCAGGTCCCAAGTCCTGCCGGACAACTGCAGTCCTACCTGAACTACTGGCAAACATGCATTCGCGATGCATCTCCGCCCTTTTGTGTCTGTGCGATGCTCGCTGGCGAGATGCAAATGCTGCCGGAAGAGGTCGCATCACACGTTCGTGCCCATTTTCATAGTCTCGCGAGATGGCTTACGTCGGTGCTGCGGGCTGGAGAAGAGCAGGGCTTGTTCCTGTTGAGCAAGCGGCCCGAGGAGGAGGCCCAAATGTTAATGGCATCGGTTCATGGGGCAATGCTCTCTGCGCGGGCTTTCGGCGATCCCGGACTGTTCACCACAATCGTCACCCCCCAGATCACCAAGTTGCTGACACCGGATTGCTTGAGGACTGTCGGGTCAAAGTAGTCAATAGATCACTGCCCAGGGCCAACACCGGACTTTGTTACAAGAGAGAAAGTTGGCTAATGCTGTGATTATAGCACCGTGATCGCGCCTATTGATATTTTCGGACGCATGACGCCGGTTGAATTCGAGCCGAGACAGCTTAGCCCAGGGCATAAGACATCAACTTAATTGCCGCTTCGCGCCAATAGGATACATTACGGCGCAGGACTTCGCATCATTGGCAAGCTGCTCCGTTGAGAATCCGTATCGAACTCACGCAAGAGTGGCTCGCGGGAACTGATTAAAGCTGGATACGTTTGCTCATGGACAGCGTCGGTCGTGTTAACCAGACGTGACGGCAGGGCGGACAGGACAGTTTTTCTGGTTTCCGGTCCTGGCCAACGAAATGGCAGGCGAGCGCATATCCCGTCCGACCGATGCTGTCGCAATTACCAAAGCGTAGCTGCAACATGCGGAGAACAGTTCCGATGACTGAAAGCGATTTGATAGAGGTGGTCATTTTCGATCAAGGGGATGCTGGCGAACTTTGTGCCGTCGGCGGACCGCAAAGATTCGAGACGATTATTCGAATTGCTGGCCAAGCTCAGCATCAGGTAGATTATGATCTACCCGCAGCAGCCTTATGATCCGGCCAGTGACAGTTTTTGAGATTGCCATGAACGAAGATGCCACCTCTCTGCGCCGGTTCCACAAAGTCGTCGGAGTCACCTCCCAGCGCGAGATCGAAATAGCTATCCGCGATGCGATAGCCGATGGCCGACTTAAAGGCGGCGAGATGCTGTCAGCCAAGGTGGTGCTCACACTCGAAAAGGTCGGGCTCTCCCACACCATCGACGGTACGATCGAGCTTCAATAACAGCTGCAATTGCCGCAGCTCATGACGGCGATCTGCATCTGCGTCCGCCTTTTGGAAATCCCATAGCATGACTCGCAGCAAGCAAGATTGCTTCTTATGGATAGATGGTTCGCAAGGCGATCGACAAAGTGGGGCCTTTGGACGTATCGGGCGAGATGTAAGTCGTATCCAGGCCCGTGCCATCGAGGGCGGCAAGGATAGCAACGAATAGGACGTAGGCGAGCGCGGCCCGCCAAGCTCAATCGCCGGGCTCTACGCCAGTTAGCTCCATTGCTGCAGGATAGCCGACACAGTCTAAGCCGAAGTTTACTTAACCGCTAAAATCTTAGCAGCCCGTGCTGGCTTCGTGGTCTCAGGCAGATCCGATCGAAACAAGGACGACTATTTTAGAGTCGCTGCTTTGTTCCCGCGCTCTTGCCGTCGGAGCTTTTCGAACGTTCCTCAAAACGCTCCGCACCCTTTGCTAGGTCTGACCCTTTCTGGGCTTCCACCTTCTTTTCCTCTTTCGCGGCGCTCTTTCTCAAGCCCCGCGCGGCTTTCCTACCTTTTTCTGTAGGGGCTTGCTCGATACCCATTGCATTTCCTCCGTGGCTTGGTGCCGCGAGCTCAACGGTTGAGTTCTCAGTTCGTTCCGCCATGCCCTGATCTGTCAAAATTCGGTTCGGCGGAGAAGTGGTCTTCGCGCTTTAGGCGAAAATCGTCGATGGATCCGCTCAAGCAACAGCCAGAGACTGCCTCTCCAGGCCAGCAGTCAGCTGGGAGAAATAGCCGTAGCGAAGCTTAAAAGATCATCCTAGGTAATTATACCCACAGGAGTGAAAATAATCCTTTATGGCTGACGCAGTTCAGTATATACGCGAAATAGTGATTTCCAGCTGACTGGCGGACCTGGGTACAGGGAATACTCGCCGAGCGCATGGGAAGAGGTTCACGGCTTCCCGCCATTTCATGCGGAGTGGAGAAGTGGTCATCTCGTCGGGCTCATAACGCGAAGATCGTCGGTTCGAATCCGAGATGCCGCCCCCAGTAGTGTAGGGTCTACGCAGCCAAAGTTGGCTGCGTAGAGATCGCATTGGTGTGCCTTAGAGTGGGCGATACATCCTGGCGCGTTCACGTTCACGCTCTAATTCTTCGTCAGTGAGATCGGGACTGTCCTCACCAAATCGCTCCCAGCCTTCTTCTCGATACATCGCACGACGGGTATCAACATCGACGGGCGCATTTTGATCGATGATGGATCTGGCGAGATCCAACTTATCATTCTCCACACGGGCGGACACCAGAGTGCTGCCTCTTCGTACGCCTTCGGCATAGACGTGCGCTGTATCTTCGTCGACACCGGCGCTCGTCAAAGAACCGATAATGCCGCCGGCAGCACCGCCAGCCAATGCACCTGCCGCAGCGCCTGCCGCGGTGGCAACGAGCCAACCGGCGGCCACAACAGGGCCTACTCCCGGAATGGCCAGTAGGCCCAATCCGGCAAGAAGACCGCCCGTACCGCCTGCGACTGCGCCTATGCCAGCCCCTGCTGCCGCCCCTTCACCTGCGTTGGAATCGTTGGTTTCGGATCCCCGCCGCACAATACTAATTTCGTCGGACGGTATTCCCGCATCTTCAAGCGCGTTTACAACTGTCCGTGCATCATCATAATTGTCATATAGTCCAGTTACTGTTCGCATTTAACTCTCCGATATTCCGTACTTAGATTATTTGGCTGCCTCAGTAATGTTGCCTTGGAAGTCCAACTTAACTTCGAACGCCTTACCCGATTTCATCGCCGAAGCGGTCCAAATGCCGTCTTCACCTTTTGTGAGGGCAGTGACATCCGAATATCCTTTTTCCTCCATGCGCGCCTTGGCCTGCGCCTCAGTGAAACTGTTTTCACCGGGGACAGGAGCAGCGGGATTTGTAGTGTCAGGGGTGGCAATGGCGGGCGTTTCTGCTTCGGTAGCCGGTTTGGTCGGTTCCTGGGCATAAGCAATCGACATTACCGAAAGCGCGCCCAGTGCTATGATAAAACGTTTCATGGTAGCTCCTAACCTGTCGATCAGTAAGCCGTTAACCCGCATCGCAACACAAAAGTTCCACCGCGAAAGGCCAACAGGGCGGTTATATTTTTCTATGGTCATGGAACAAAATCAGCGAAGGTGAAGTATGTGGTTCCTGTCATGTATGCCAGGCAAATATCCCCATATAAGTGAAAATAATCCTTTCACATAACATGCAAATCAGGTATGTGCGCAGGTGGATGATTTGATGTTCAGTGCGGACCCAGGGATAGGGAATACTCGCCGGTCAAACCCAGCCCTAGCAGCAGCTTGCGGCAAATGGATTTCTATTCTGAAAAGTCTCATGCGGAGTGGAGAAGTGGTCATCTCGGCTGGCTCATAACCAGTAGAACGTCGCAATTACTAGGGCGCGTACTCATAAATCGAGCTTGTTTGGCGCGGCTTGATCGATGTCCGCTTTGCCCCGATAGCGACCAAATTCCGCACCGCATCGAAAGGACGCCGACAGCTATTTCTTGCGCGGATCGTCAGCCGGATTGATGTAGTCAATACCTCCCGGGCCGGTGAATTGAACCTGCAGAACCCCTTCTTCGTTGCCGGTCCACGCGTAATGCGCGTGTTTTGCCGGATACACCCACAATGCGCCCGGCTTCAATAGTTCGCCTTTTTTCTCGAACTTTTCACCTTGGCTCGTTCCGATAGCACCACTGATTATCGTTACGACCTCGGAATAGGGGTGAGTGTGCGGAGGCATTTGGAAGTTTGCGGGAAACTTGATGCGTAAGACGACGGTGTCTCCGGCCTTCGTCGGGTCGCCTACCAGAGCGGCGACTTGGACGCCCTTCGGAAATGCCGGGTTATTCTTCCAGATCACCGCGTCAGGCGTAACCTGGGTGTGCTTGTCTTGCGCGATCCCAGGGCTTGCAAATGCGGTCAGAGCGGCGACGACAAAGAGCTGCTTTTTCATGCTGCTTACCCCCTGATGGCAGTATACCAAATCAGGCCACTCTGCAGGGAACAAATTTCCTGACAACATAGGCCCTTCGGTTTGAGCGTCCATCACATGCGTGTTTAAGCCGCCCTCTTCATCCGTGAGGGCGGCCTGTAGTGATTAAGCGGCACGATTATCCTTAACCTGTTTGGCACTTTCGCCAACCGCGGTATTCCCCATACCGCTGATCGCGATCCGGCGTGGTTTCATCTCCTCCGGTATTTCTTTCTTGAGCTCGATGATGAGCAAGCCATTGTCGAGACGCGCATCGGAAACGCTTACATGATCCGCAAGCTCGAACCGATGCAAGAACGGCCGAAGCGCCAGGCCGTGATGGAGATATTGAAAGTCTTCATCGCCCGAATTGTCGCCTTTGACCACCAACATATTGGGTTCGTGGGTGATGGTCAGATCATCTTGTGTAAAACCCGGCACCGCGATGACTACGCGATATTTGTCCTCGCCAAGTTTGACAATGTCGTAAGGCGGCCATTTGTCGACCCCCTGAGGCTGGGCTGAGTTTTCGAGTAAGTTGAATATGCGGTCGAACCCAACGCTCGACCGATAGAAAGGGGAAAAATCGACGTTGCTTCTCATAGCTAAGTCCCTCCTTTGAGCAACATAGAAATGAGGCGCGCCAAGAAGCTTGGCGCTCCCTGACTGTCGGCCCAAATCAGTGCGGCCGACGGCAAAAATTTGGTTATTGAACTCCGCCCTGTCAAGGTTTTTCCGAGTGTTCAAAACAAAAAATTTCGCGCCAACACGGCCAGGTTCTATACTTGACGAATTGCTCAGTCCGGATCACTGGAACTGTTTGCTGTCTGAGATTGTTGCTTCAAAAAGGAGCAATGCTATGACAGAGAAATCTAAAAAGCCCGATCCCAAAAAAGATGCCAAAGGAGCGTTCGCGAGGACTAGACACGGCGCCGACAACGACGGTATTTCCAGTGCCAATCCGCGAGTTCTGTCGGGTAAAGAAGATGGTGACGCCACGTTCAAATCGGATGGGAAGGAAAACAGGCGCGACCGCCAGGCGCCAAACAAGTAGCTTCAGAGTTGGGCAGTGCGCCGGAAGAACGATGTCAAGCGGGACCGCCGCTACCAATCGCCTGGATGCCCTTCATACGCGGGAACCATCTGTCGTCTGTGCTGTTCAACCTCTTGAGAAAAGGAAGAACATTATGGAAAAGCAAAATTCACAAACTCCGGTGCGAGAGACAGCTGCGGAGACGCGGCAGGGTCCACTTGGGCGGCCGATGCTAAAGGTGCTTATTGGTGGCCTAATTCTCGCGGCCATAGCATGGGGTGCTGCCGAAATGTTCGGCGAGAGCACCGACAATAACGCTACCATATCCGGGCAGGAGAGCCCCGCCGCCGGTCAGAACAAACCCTCGGATCAGGCGACGCCATCGGGGGACCAGCCAACGACGAATGCCCCTGCTACAAGTCCAACGCCACAGAGCGGAACTGGCGGAGACAGTCAAGCGAAGCCGCCTAGCAGTACTCCACAGTGAACCATTGGGCTCACAAACCGATCTTCGAGTTCCGATTCGATCAGCAAATTACTCGTAGAGAAGATCGTTATTTGCGAGCCTTTCGCGCACCGACCGAAGCATTGATTCCTCTTGCAATCACCGTTGTATTTGATGATTAACTGTTCAGCATCATCCCTATTGAGATTAAATGCTTCTATAAGGTGATCGACGGTGTAAGTTTCTCCAGCTTTTCCCGGAGCGCGATTCTTCCAATTGGCTGTTGGCTCTTTATCAGTCATTTCGATTTCCTTCCGCGCTTAACCCGTTTGCGCTTACAATAGGAGCGCCTTCGCCACCTTGGGCGTTCCGCCTCGCATCGGAAAGTAACGCCTCCCGGTCGGCGCGTGATTTTTCCTTCAACGATTTGATTGACGTTTGGGAAATTCGAAACTGGCCGCAGGTCGGGCAACTGAACTCAATCAAATCTTCTGCTCTCGGAAACACTTCATGAACTGGTTCCTCGCAAATTGGGCAAGAATAATGGGTTTTGGGCATGCGTCCTCCGTGGAAGCTTGGAGTGTACACCCGATACCGGCAATGACCTAAGAAACCGGCGCCAACTAGAAAACTCTTGGGTCGGATATAAAGGGCGGAAATGAGCAAGGGTTTCCAGTAGTGCCAGCCAAACGAGTCACCCCGAAAGACCCGCAGGCGTAAGCCGGTTGAAGCTCTTAGGGTTGGCCCGTCCTGATCCGATTGCTACGGTGACTGAATATCGCCGGCCGCTTTTTCCATCTTGATCAAACCGAGATTGATCGATAGTACGGCCGGCTTCTCCCGGAGGGCTTCTTCGATAGCATCAACTGTCAATACAACTTCAGCATGCATGCCCCTCGCGGCAAACGGCGCGGCGGTATCCAATGCGCCTGTCAGATCATCGGCAAGTATGGCCAGCATCGCAAGCTCCGAAGATTGTTGTTATCTTTATAACGCGATTTGACATTGAAATGTCAACGATCTTTTCAGCACTATGACAAATTCTCCTGCCTCCCGACCAGCAGCGAGCGGGCCTTCGAAACCTGGCCGGAGGCGTCACAAGCGAAAGCCCGCATACCGCGCGAGGATGCTTTCTATGGCAATCTTGGCGCCGATATCCGTGAAGGTGGCAATCAGGCCTATTACCGCATTGATGCTGATTTCATCGTCATGCCCGTCTTGAGGCCTTTGTGTATCGCAGAAGCCCATGCCGCAACCCTTGGACATGAATTCGTCCATTATGCCGTAAGTCGTATGCCGCATGACCGAGCTTTGCAGCGAGTAAACCTGTTTCGGCTTTGCGGCAATTCGGCATAATCGAGCCGTCGGGAAACGACGAGATTTGGTAGGAAGCGGACCGGCGGCTTCAGGATATTCTCTTCAATTGCAGGAATTGGCGTGCGCTCGCATCGCTGCGAGTAACCCCTCAGCGGACTCGGTAACGGAAGCCACCTACTCCAAGAACTCGCGCGTTTGGGCGGAAAAATACTTAGCGACTTGACGAAGTTTTCGCTTGCGCCACCGGCAAATTGGGCGATAGTTAGCGATATGGCTAAGCATGATCCTGATCTCTCGCTGCTCTTCCACGCGCTGGCTGATCCGACCCGTCGATCAATCCTGACCCGGCTCGCCGAAACACCGGCGCGGGTAACGGATCTGGCTGGGCCCACGGGACTACGGCTGCCCACGGTGATGCGGCACCTTTCCGTGCTGGAGGAGGCAGGGTTGATCACCACGTCCAAGGACGGACGGATACGTACCTGCGCCATCGTCCCCGAGGCACTGGGTCCGGTGCGGACATGGCTCGATGAACAGCGGGCCATCTGGGAGGCTCGGCTCGACCGGCTGGATGCATTTGTGATGAATGTGATGAAGGAAAGCAAAGAATGACACAGAACCTGGATCCAAGCAGCACGACCCGGGCGGTGCCTGATGATAGGAAGGGCCGCTTTGCAACGCTCACCTTCAAACGGGACGTGGCCGCGCCATTGGCCGTGTTGTGGGAAGCCTGGACGGCCCCGAGCGCGCGGGCGATCTGGGCTGCGCCATCGCCCTCGGTCACCGTGGAGTTTCTGGAGGCCGACACCAGGGTGGGTGGACGCGAGATCTCGCTCTGCAAGGTAGAGGGCCAGCCAGACATCCGCTGCGAGAATGGCTGGCTGGCTTTGCAGCCAGAGGTGTGCAGCGTGAACTACGAGGTGATCTCATCCGAAGTCGTGACGCAATCGATCGCGCTGGTGACGGCGGATGTCTCAGGTACGCATCAGCGCAGCCGGTTGGTCGTGACGGTGCAGCTTTCCTCGCTGGCGGAGGACATGGAGGCAGGCTATCGGGAAGGCTTCGGCGTCGGTCTGGACAACCTCGCGGGCGCGGCTGAACGAACCATGGTGCTGCAGCGAGTGGTTCAAGCCCCGCGATCCAGCGTGTGGGGCGCGTGGATGAACCCTGAAACGCTGCCACAATGGTGGGGGCCGGAAGGCTTCTCCTGTCGCACGAAAAGGATCGATCTGCGCACGGGCGGCGAATGGGTATTCGACATGATCGCGCCTGATGGCACAGTCTTCCCGAACCACCATCTTTATATCGAGGTCCGGCCCGAGGAGAGGATCGGCTATACGCTGCTATGGGGCGAGAACGGACCGAAACATGCCGACGCCTGGGCCTCCTTTGAGGATCAGGACGGGGCAACGAAGGTAACGGTGGGCATGGTATTCAGCACGGCTGCCGAGTTCCAGGAGGCGAAGGGCTTCGGTGCCGTGGAACTGGGACTGCAAACTCTGGGCAAACTGGAACGCTTCGTCGCATCCCGCTGAAATGCTGCGACTTCCCGTCGGCCGAATTAGGCTTGTGGACGAGGTCCTCATCCGCCACGTCCTCATCGGCGACAGCATCCGCCTCTTCAGTCAGAAGGGCATGGAGCCGGTCAGGCTGGAGAAGACCGAGATCTCGGAAGCGGGGCAGATCACCAACATGCGCTTCCGCTTCGCGGGATAGGGCCGAGAATTCACAAAGGGATACACGAAGAGGAGGGTTCTATGAGAAAACTGATCATATGGGACATGGTGACCGTCGACGGCTTCTTCGAAGGTCCGGACAGGGACATCAGCTGGTTCGTCTTCGAAGAAGAACTCGAGAACTATATTCGTGAGACCCAGGAAAAGGCCGACACGCTGATCTTCGGCCGCGTGACCTACGAGCTCATGGCAGCCTATTGGCCGTCCGAGCAAGGCTGGATCGCGGACTTCATGAACAAGATCGAGAAGGTGGTCTTCTCGCGCACGCTGAAAAGCGCCGACTGGAACAACACGAAGCTCTTCAACGGCAATGTCGCGGAAGAAGTCTCCAAGCTGAAGACCAGGGACGGCGGAGACATCTTCGTGTTCGGCAGCGCCGACCTCACGGCGACCCTGATGGAGCACGGCCTGATCGACGAGTATCACCTCGGGATCAACCCCGTCATTCTCGGGAGAGGCACGCCGCTCTTCAAGGGCGGCCCGAACCGGATACCCCTGAAGCATCTGGAGACGAGGACGCTCAAGTCAGGTGTTGTCATCCTCCATTACGCGCCGGAGAGCAGACAATGACGATCGATCCGCTCTTTCCCGTCAACCAGGCTTGTCGAAATGGGAGGGCCTGGGAAGCGGCGCGCTCCGGACGATCGGCGGCCAAGGGGCGTAGCTGCCATCACCTTAAATCTGCCAATAGGTGAGTGGGTTAACGCAGCCTTACTCTGACAGAGCGCCAGCCGCTGTTCACTCCGCATGGGACCTAATATCGCCGACCGAAGGCCCAAGAAACTAGATCGGCTCGCATACTCGGGACCGTGGACGTTTAATGCTCCTCGCTGACGCCCAGTCACTGCTGGGCCGAATCTAGATGACTCGCGCTTAATTAACTCCCAGGTGGAATCGGATTGTTTCTGTCTTCTTGATGTACGGGGCAAAAGTTTAACACTTTATTCAGCAGTTTACGCTGGCTGCGATTCCGACTTGGTGACGGTTGCTACCTCACTCCGCAATTTTGCACAGAGCCAAAAATTGCTGGATCGTAAAGAAGTTGCTGCAATCGGTACGACTGCCTGACCAGGGAGAGAGCCGTGACTTTTTTTCCTGATCCTTATGGCTTAGCTACGCCCAACTGCACAAGGAGGCACGCACCATGGAATACGCCAATTTGACTATTCGTGTTGAAAAAGTCACCAGAGATTTACTACAGGAATTGGCCGCAGCCGAAGACCGCTCCATAAATTATTACCTGAACAGGATAATTAGACAGCACATCAAGGAGCGGCGCAAAAACGAAAATGGTGAAATGAAACGAAATGGTGATCGTAATGCCACAACGATGCTTGGCAAGAGGCCAGCCAAATGATCAGACGTGGCTGGCGTCGCCGAAGCTTAACATTACTAGGCGGGTGATGTGCAATTCCAGGGTGCGAACTTTCGTTTGAGCGCAAAGCTGGGCCGAGCGCGAGACAATGTGCGGACCCCACAGGGCGGCCTGGCGAAACAAGCCGGTTATTGGCGGATTGCCATCCGGTCGAAGCCGGTGTTGACGGACAGCTGTAGCGGGTCGTGCCGAGGTGGTGTTTACCTCCCATGATTGCGCGACGTATCCGAGCCTGCAGCATTGCCATGTCGTGGGCGCGATGGTGCTGGTGAAGTCCGCAGTCCCGCGTAGCCACTGGTTGGTGCCGCCAATGAAAGCCGATATCGAAAACCACGTGGCATCATCCTGGCCGATCTGATCTGTGATGCCTTCGTTGATCTGGATGAGCTGACGCTAATCGAAATCACGGCGTTATTGCTCTTGTTCGGGCGTTGTCTTGACAATGGAGCACTAAGACCGACTGTCCGGCAAGCAACGGCGGGTCCGAATAATTTCCCCTGTCCTTGCGGCCATTCCTCGCGATCCAAAATCATCCGTCCTTCGCCGTCCTCCACATGCGTTGCAGTCCTGCGGATGCATGCCGGCCATTGGCCGGTCCTTAACCGTGTCCATCGACAACGCGAACAAGGAGCAAACGCGATGACCGACACCCTCGTTAACTTCATCCAGATCAACGAAGACAACACCATCATCGGCAACATTGCCACCGTGGCCTTCGACATCGACATCACCGGCGAGAAGCTGAACAGTGACAACCCGAAGGCCCCGGTCTTCAAGCTCTTCGCCAAGACACCCCGCGGCCGCAAGATCGAGATCGGCGGTGTTTGGGAAAAGACCAGTGCGAAGGGCACGGCCTACTACACGGTTTCCGTCAACACCGGCTACGACAAGCTGAACGCCAATCTCGGGCGTTACCCCGGCGACGACGACACGACCCTGATGGCGGTCATCCCCTGGGAGTGATAGCCGAAGCAGGAGGAGTCCCCGAATGGGGGCTCTTTCGCACGCTGGCGCTCTTGCCTAGGCCACGTTGCACCTGGCACGGAAGGATTCGGCGCCTGCTCATTGCAGCCAAACCGTCATGCCGGGTTCAAGTCCTTCCGCTTTTGAACCCGGATCGAACCTTGGCCTGAAACTGTTGAGATCGTGGTCGCCGAGTGCACGCGCCAGGCGACAAACACGCCCAACGGCCGCAATTTGGTGACGCGTACATTGATTTTTGATCCATCATCTTTTGTCAAGGATGTCTGTGCGCCAACGTTCAATCCTGGAAGGAAATAAGATGTCGCTTACCCTCGCCGACATCCGCGACGTTTCCGGCCCCAGAGTTTTCATCGTTCCTGTCATGAGAGCAAAAAGGGAACGAATTCCTAATTCGTCAAGGACGAAGATGCCGCAGAGCGCCGACCACTTTCCGGGATCAACTTGTCATTCTTAATAGCAAGAAGACGGAAAGTGAGCCTATGTTATTGTCAACCGGGAAGGGGCTCAACAATGGCGATACCAAGACCAGACATACCAAGAAAGCATGCAGAACGTTTTGATGCCTGTCAGATGGCAATAGAGGACGAACTGATTGAGCTGGTCGGTCGCGCTTGCGATGCCGGGTGGCACCGGGATGAAGTGTTGACAGCAATAGCCGAGGTGGCTGACAACCTGGCCCTGGCCAGGCGTGAAGATGTGGCAATATCAATTGAACTGCATGTCGCGCAGCTGATGAAGAAAAGAAATGTTTGAAACTCCGCCGACGCAAACCTGTCCCGAGCACATGGAGAAGGCTCCAACCGGCCTATTTGAGCACTATTGTATGCACCCGGACTGCAAGTCATGGGGCGCGTTCGGCCTTGAGAATTGATACGGCCAGGAGTTGTACTGCAGCGAACACAAATCAGATGGTGAACGTTGAAATTTGTCAGCGGTTGCAGTGCCTTAACTATTGAAACCCGAAAAAACTGAAACTACATGTTCTTTTGTTCTTCTTCTCTTTGCTTGTCACTATGGGTGGGTAAAAATGGAACAGAAGTTGGACCACGGACTTGAGTGCCCCGACTGCGGCACGATCTATCTCAACATTCCCGAAAACGTCACTGGCGATATCCCCATTCAATGTTCCAGCTGCGGAAAATTCCTGGGGAGTTGGGGCGATCTGGAGAGGTCCTTCAACAGGCAGGGCGGGCAGCACGGCATCTTTGAGATGGTCGAGGGCCACATCACCCGAATCGAGTGATCAGTCTTGTTCAACCATTTTTGGGCCGACTGCGGCGGGGAAGGTGTCGATGACACAGCAATCCATTGTGCTACCACACTCGCTGCGATGTCCGCGCCGTTGGCGACACTTGCCTTTTTATCGCGCGAAGAGACGACTCAGAACTAACCAGGATCAGTTCAAACATTGCGCGATGACGATGCGTGCCCAGAGCGGTCGAACGAAAACGAGCAGGAGTTGGCCGATGCCGAACGTGAGTCCGGCCGCGAGCGCGCCGACGAGGATTGCGCCGAGCCACCCAGCGTCGGTTACATAGGCCCACATTCCGGCGGTGACGCCCGCGAAGAAGGGCAATGCGAAGACGGCGAGCGTGAACAGCAGCCAGCAGAAGAAGCCGATGGCCGCGATGCTGAAGAGAATGCCGATGAAGATCATGACGGTGGTCTCCGTGAGATAAGGTCTGACGGTCGCGCCTTCCGCCACCACCCCGGCGCCGGACATGGTCGGTCATTTCAGAGCGTGGCGAAAGGGGAAACCACTTCCCTCACGGCAAATTTGAGAACTGTGGAAGGGAACAGAAGGAGTCATCTTCTCGGTTGACTTATCTGACTGGATCAAGGTCTTTGAAGAGAACGTCTTCCTCGGATTTGATGTACATCGCCATATCTGGGGTGAAAACGGAGAGCTTGCACAGTGCGGAGTGCAGCATGGTAGAAAACGCGCGTATATGCTCGAACGATCCAGCGGGAGGGATTACCAAGCGATTTTTCTGCATCCGACCTCTGATCGATGCGTTTATCACTCCGCCGTTTTGATCTTCCTCCCCGACAACAGTTGATTTTATCGGAAACTGGCAGAATCCCCTCGGATTGAACGTAGGTCACTAGGCCGTCCGCTAGGCTGAGTATGAAATTGTGCCGAAGATTGGCTGGGTAGTGTGGAATTTCCTGCTTGTACGCGGATAGTACATCTTCAAATTTTGCCAGTATGTCGAAGTCGAAGCTCTCACAAATGACGAATGTGAGCATTTGGTCGAGTTCGTCCGACTCTGGCCTGAATTGGGATGACACGTTTCGTCTAGCTGAGTACGTGTAGTCGGGTTGCCAGAGTGCGTCCCTCATGGATTTAATTTGTGACAGCCTCCGCAAGCTGGTTTTCAACTCTGGTAGCGACAGAATGGATTTTATTTCACCTACAGCGCAGACAACCTCGATAGGAAGAAGCGCTGGCGGTTGGCGTTTTGCAACGTTGGGGCGACAGTCGTGTCGTAAATTACGATGTCGCATTGTGTGCTGATTTGCCCGCTAGACGTGATGACGAAGCCGGTGTCGATGGACATTCGTTGGGGAGTGAATGCCCGTAGATACTCTCTGGCGATGGCTTCTCTGTATGTACCGAATTCTCCAGCGTGGATCAGCGCGCCACTATGATCGACAAATACCGCTCTCGACGATTTACAAAAAGTTGATTTAAAGAAAGCCATTCTCTCGGTGAGAAGGGCGTGGATCGCATTTTCTGATTGTTGCTTGGTCATGCCCGTTTTGCTTACGTCGATAGGGGTTCGCTTTTCTCGTGGTGAATCACGAGGCTCTGATAGATAATCGGATTAATCACTTCAGTTCCAGTCCGAACGGTGACGCGCACGCGCCGCCATCTCCAAATCTCCAGACCGGAATACCAAGCTTGCGGGCTTTGTCGGCGAGATTGTCCTTAATGCCCGTACCGGGAAAGACGATGACCCCGATCGGCAGGACCTCCAGCATGGCGTCGTTGCGCTTGAACGGTGCGGCCTTGGCGTGCTTCGTCCAGTCGGGCGCGAAGCCGATCTGCGGCACCTTGCGATGATCGGCCCAGCGGGAGGCGATCTTCTCGGCGCCCTTTGGCGACTTGCCGTGCATCAGCACCATATCGGGGTGCTTTGCGTGGACCTGATCGAGCTTCGCCCAGATCAAGCGGTGATGCGCTGGATGGGGCGCAGCGTTCAATTCATCGAGAAATGGAAGCGTGCCAGCGCGCACGTGTTTTTGTGATTGGGGCGGCCACATTCTCTATCTTGACAGCGAGACGGTCGCCCAACGGCTGGGCGGTCCATTCCAGCGGGGTGAGTTCGCGCTGTGCGAACTCACCCGCGATGAATTCATCCGTGCCGTTCACTCGGCCGACTGATCGATGCTGGAGCCGCGGCGGTCACTGACCGCTATATGGTGCTTCCCTGCGCGATGAGTTCAGCCATGGAGTTTAATCCAACTCTATCTTCTTACCGATCTTCGTTTCGAGGTGATTGAGGTATTTGTTGATGCTGATCGTGACGAAATGCTCGGTGTGGGCTACGGCCTCTAGGAAGTCTGGGATTTCATTTGTCGGCATGGCCATCGTCGACAAATGGCGGATTATCACGCGTTTTGGCTCGTCCTTCACTGCGAGCGTCAATCGCACCAGATCGGACTTGTCCGTATGGGCCGCTATCGTGTTGCGGAGTTCGTTGAGGCGCGTATGTACCTCCATTCCGTCCTTCGATCCTTGATAGACCTGCGTTGCGTCTAGCATCGGAATCATTGGACCGGACGAAGCGTAGCAGCGGCCATATGCCATGATGCCCGCTACAAAGAAGGCTTGTTGCTGGAGAGTGTTGTCCAAGTCGCCCATTACTACTGGATGATCCAACACCCATTTAAAATTCGCACGAGCGTTGATGAGGTGCATGAGCACATGCGTCCATTGGTTCAATCGCTCGTAACCGGGCGGGTCGAGTGTGAACCCGTCGCCGACGACAGACGCCATGTGCTTCTGATAATCTTCGTCGCCAATCGAATCCATATGAGTTTCCCGTGTGCCGCCGGACGTCGGCGAAATATGCTTTCTGAATTCGCGGCCGCGATGCAGTGTCATGATAGTTGTATTGCATAGTATAGACGGCTGGTGCGAGGCTTATGGCTCGGGATGGGATCAACAAAAATCCCGCGACTTCATCCGGATATGGTCTGCTTGCCTGTAGGGATCTGCACAAAGTTCTATGGCGGGCTCGGGCCGCACGTTCCGCGTTGGCCTCCTGGACGGAAGGACATTATGTCCTCTATTTGTTCTGATCTTAGGCAGAGAGTCAAAAGAGCAGGCGAGTGTGGGTGTTTTTCAGAGCCGAGTGTGTTAAAACCTCTGCTGTTATGAGTCTTGGCAGAGGAAATATCACGAAAGTGGACACGGTCAGCACCCAAAGGGTTCGCGCGCTCGAACTCCTGAAAGCCCGGCATATGCTGCGGCTGAAGGATTTCGCCGCGTACGGCATTGGCTCGGAGACGCTCGCGCGTCTCGTGCGAGATGAAGAAGTCGTTCGTCCGGCGCGCGGCCTCTATCAGCTTCCCGACGCTGCGGCCGACGCAAGACATGCCCTGGCCGAGGCATCAGCGCTCGTGCCGAAAGGGATCGTCTGCCTTACTTCGGCACTGCAATTTCATGAGCTGACGCTGCAAATGCCGTCGGCGGTCTGGATGGCCATCGATCGAACGGCTTGGCGCCCGAAGATCGACTATCCGCCTGTCCGGTTCGTACGCTTCACCGGGTCCGCTCTGACCGAGGGTGTCGAACGGCATCGCATCGAGGGCGTCGAGGTGCCGATCACAAATCCGGCGCGCTCGATCGTCGATTGCTTCCGCTATCGGACGAAAGTCGGCCTCGATGTTGCTCTGGAGGGACTGCGCGAGGGGCTCCGGCGGCGCAAGACCACAAGCGACGAACTCTGGACATATGCGAAGAAGGCCAGGATCTGGTCGACCATGAGACCCTATGTGGAGGCGACGGTGGCTGATGGCGCGTGAACCGAAGAAAAACGTCGGCGCATCTGTGCGTGCCCGGCTGCTGGATCGATCTCGTGCGGAACGCATGGATTTTCAGATCCTGTTGACGCGCTATGCGCTTGAAAGACTCCTGTACCGGCTGAGCCAATCCGTGCATCGCGACCGCTTCATCCTAAAGGGCGCGATGCTGTTCGTAACCTGGGTCGCCGACCCGTTTCGGCCGACGCGTGACCTCGACCTGCTGGGCTTTGGCGAGAACAGCCCGAAGGCCATCGCCGATACTTTCCATGCTATTTGCACACAGCCCGTCGGCGATGACGGCGTTGTCTTCGACGTTGGTGGGCTCGAAGCCGCGCCGATCCGAGAAGAAGTCGAGTATGGCGGCGTTCGCGTCCGCACCACGGCCACCATCGCAGGCGCCCGCATTCCCATTCAGGTAGACATTGGCTTTGGTGACGCCGTCACGCCGGGACCGGTCGACATAGAATATCCGTCATTGCTCGGTGCGCCGGCGCCGCGCCTGCGGGCTTATCCGGTCGCGACCGTGGTCGCCGAGAAATTCGAGGCGCTGGTAACGCTCGGCATGGCGAATAGCCGCCTGAAGGATTTCTACGATCTCTGGCTGATCGCGGAGACGTTCGAGCTTGAGCGGTCCACCCTTGCTGAGGCGGTGCGCCTGACTTTCGCTAGAAGAGGGGCGGATCTTCCGAAGAAAAGGCCTACGGGCCTCAGCGATGCCTACGCCGAAGTGTGGGATCGGCAGTGGCGGGCGTTTCTCGGTCGCGAACGTATGGCGGCCGCGCCACCAGGCTTGGCCACCGTCGTGGCGGACCTCGGTCGCTTTCTGCTGCCCCTGACGGCGCCCACTGATGGCGATTGGCGCTGGATGCCGCGTGAAGGATGGTTTCAGCTGTAAAGATGCGCGGAGGACGTAGGGATCCGGCCATCTCTGGCACCCGGCACGCCAATGACCTGATGCACATTTTGCGAGCAGGGAAAATGGCCGGAAACCATTGATCACCCAGCCCTTGCCCTCGCGGCGGCCTGAGGACGATTTGGACATGGCATTTCCAGAATTCCCCCAGACCCAGTTTTCGCGGGCAGAACGGCGAAGCAGATCGTCCTTCTGGGCTTGCGAGCCACGAAAATACACACCATTGAGCGGAAGATGATGGTAGCCGAAGAGATGCGCCAGCGAACCGTCGGTTCGAGCAAACTCGCGCACAACACGCAGGATCGATAGCCACGAAGCACCTTGACCGCCATATTCCTTGCTGATCTGAGCTGAAGGGAGGCCGCTTTCTTTCAAAAGCCGGATCTGCTCCAGCGGCCGCCCACCGGCCTTGTCCCGCTCCGCCGCATCCTCGTCGAACAATTCCCGCAGTTCCACGGCTTTTGCAACCAAAGGATCGGATAGATCAGGTTCGAATGACATGTCATGCTCCGGGTTGTTCGAGGAAGTGCTTATTCCGCCGCAATATTTTCGGGCGGCCAGATACCCGGTTCGCTGGCAGATCGCCGATCAAGCGCAAACTTTCCTGCGCCGCAAAATTCGTATTGTCTGGTTTGGCCATTAGCGACTCCCGTGAATGCCTGACTCCAGCCGAGGCTAGGCGTCGCCATTTGGCCAGTCCAGCAACATATCCTTGGCTGGCCAGCTAGAATTTCTTTTCGAACCGGGGGACTCGATGGCCAAATTATAGGCGCCAGCAGAGTTGAACCCGGCGCATTCTACAATCGAGTTCCACGCTGCCGGAAACGCACGAACCAGAAAACCCAAATCGATCCAATCTAAAGAATACCATTTCTGTCGTGATTAAAAATTGCGGCCTAGGCTTCAGCAAAACGGGATCGATATCAACCATGAGCAAACCTAATCGCCAATTGAAACTCGGTGCATTCCTGTATCCAACGGGGCATCATATTGCGGCATGGCGCCATCCGCAGGCTCAAGCAGACGCAGGTTCGAATTTTGCTCATTACACTGAGCTGGCGCGCATTGCCGAAGCAGCGAAATTCGATCTGATCTTCATGGCCGATGGCGTTGGTACGCGTGGCACCGATACGGAGGCGCTCAGTCGAACTGCGATCCGCTATGTGGCGCAGTTCGAACCGCTGACGCTCCTTTCAGCCTTGGCTGCCGTGACGGAACGGGTAGGGTTCGTTGCCACGGCTTCCACAACCTATAACGAACCTTACCACATCGCTCGCAAGTTCGCCTCGCTCGACCATATCAGCGGCGGCCGTGCTGGCTGGAATCTGGTGACGTCGGCCAGTGAAGACGAGGCGCATAATTTCAACCGTGATCATCACGTTGCCCATGCGGAGCGTTACGAACGTGCCGAAGAATTTGCGGACGTTGTTCGGGGGCTTTGGGACACGTGGGAAGATGATGCGTTCCTGCGCAATAAGGCTAGCGGCATCTACTACGATCCGTCCAAACAGCATCTTCTCAATCATCGCGGCAAGCATTTCAGGGTGAGGGGCCCGCTCAACGTCTCGCGATCACCTCAGGGTCATCCTGTGGTCGTGCAAGCCGGCTCATCGGAACCTGGCAAGGATCTGGCGGCGCGCACGGCCGAAGTCATCTTTACCGCGCATCAGAACATCGAGGATGCCCGTGTATTCTACAGCGATGTGAAGGGCAGGCTCACCCGTTTTGGCCGCTCACCGGATGACCTGAAGATCATGCCCGGCATTTTCCCCGTTATTGGCAAGACCCAGTCGGAAGCCCAGGAAAAATTCGAGCAGATTCAGGAGCTCATTCATCCGGCCGTCGGACTGTCACTGCTCAATGGCATGGCGGGCGATGTTGACCTGTCGAAATATCCGCTGGACGGACCTCTGCCTGAAGTCACCGAAACCAATGGCAGCAAGAGCCGCCAGAAGCTGATGGTCGATCTGGCCCGCCGCGACAACCTGACGATCCGCCAGCTTTACTTGCGTGTCGCCGGTGCGCGCGGTCACTGGCAAATCGTGGGCACCCCGACCCAGATCGTCGATCAGATGGAAGAATGGTTCACAACCGGTGCTGCCGATGGCTTCAATGTCATGCCGCCGCATCTGCCTGTCGGGCTTACAGATTTTGTCGAACACATTGTGCCGGAACTCCGACGTCGCGGCCTTTTCCGTACCGAATATGAAGGCAGTACACTGCGGAGCCATCTGGGTTTGCGCGAACCACGTCATCCGGCTCAATCCGCAGTTGCGGCCGAATAGACTTATCCCAATAAGGAGCGATCATGCCGAGCGTTGCGCGTGTGAAAATCAACAATGTCAGCCGGCGTTTCCAGGTCAATGGAAATACGATCACGGCACTCGATAATGTGAGCCTCGGTATTGCCGCGGGGGAGTTTGTCACCATTGTCGGAGCCAGCGGTTGCGGCAAGTCGACACTGCTGCGCCTTGGCGCGGGTCTCGATGTGCAGCATGACGGCACTATCGAACACGACGGGGCACGGGTCACCGGTCCCAGCCTTGATCGTGGCATCGTGTTTCAGGAGCCTCGCTTGTTTCCATGGTTGACGGTCGAGCACAACGTCGCGCTCGGCCTTGAAAACGCAAGCTTTTCGAAAGCGGAGAAACGCGAGCTCGTTGCAAAACAGATTGCGCTGGTCGGTTTGACTGGCTTTGAGAAAGCCTACCCGCACCAGTTGTCAGGTGGCATGGCACAACGCGCCGGAATTGCGCGCGGTCTGGTCAATCGCCCTGATGTCCTCTTCCTTGACGAACCTTTCGGCGCTTTGGACGCCATCACCAAGGCTCGCCTTCAGGGGGAGTTGCAGGATATCTGGGCCAAGGAGCAGATTACCATGGTGCTCGTCACGCACGACGTGGATGAAGCTGTCTATCTTGGTGACCGCGTCGTGATCATGTCGCCGCGTCCTGGCCGGATCAGGGAAATTGTCGCTGTGGATCTGCCGCGTCCGCGCGAGCGAACTTCGGCGCAACTCGCCAGTATTCGCAATCACGTACTCGATATTCTCAACGGCACGACGGGTGACGATCAGCCGAAGCCCCCGATCAAACAGTCTATTGCCAAAGAACGTCCGGCTCCCAAGGCAAACCCGGTCCATGCCGCCTTGCGCGCAAAACCCGCCAGCCGGCCCCTCTATTCATCGACGGAGATTTGACATGAACCTATCCCATTTCACCCGGAGAGCGGTTATCGCCGCATTCGCCTTTTCCGCGTTGACGCTTCCGGCTATTGCCGAGGAACCGCTGACGATCAACGTAGGTTATGCCGCCATCGGCCTCGACAGCCGTCCTTATTCTGAAGGCACTTCCGCGGCAACAGCGAGAGCGGGCGAGTATCTTGAGAAAGAATTTGCCGGCGATCCGAATATCAAGATCGAATGGTTCTTCTTCAAGGGTGCTGGTCCGGCCGTCAACGAAGCCTTTGCCAATGATCAGCTCGATTTCGCTTACCAGGGCGATTTGCCCTCCCTGATTGGCCGCGCCAATGGCTTGAAGACCAAATACCTTCTGGCAAGCGGTGCACGTAAGCCTCTGTATCTGGCGGTCGCCAAGGATTCCGGGATCAACTCGGTCGCGGATCTGAAAGGCAAGAAAGTTGCCTATCAGCGCGGTACCAACGGACATCTGGCGGCGATCAAGATCCTGGAGGCCAATGGCCTGACAGAGAAGGATCTCCAGGTCATCAACCTTGACAGCGCAGGAACAGTCGCGGCGCTGACAAGCCAGGATATCGATGCCGCATTTGGCGATACGGCACTGATCAATCTCGCCGATAAAGGCAATGCCAAGGTGATCTATACCACAAAAGGAGACGATCCGCGCTTTGGCCGCAATGCCGGCATCGTGGCCCGCGAGGACTTCATCGAAAAACACCCGGAAATCACCCAGCGTGTTGTTGATGCATTCGTCAAAGCGGCGCAGTGGTCGTCCGACGAGCTGAATCGGGCGGCCCTGTTCGATCTGTGGCACAAATCTGGCACATCCATCCCAATTCTCGAAGAATACTTCAAGAACGACAAACTGGCCTATCGCAACTCGCCTCTCATTGATGATCTGCTCGTCTCGCAGTATCAGGAGCAGGGCGTCAAGGCCAAGGAATTCGGTCTGATCCGTCGCGAGGTCAGCACTGACGGCTGGTTCGACCCGAAATATCTTAATACTTCGCTGCAGAAGCTTGGGCTGCAGAATTTCTGGCAGGCCTATGGGGCAAATGGCAAGCCGCTAGGCTCGTAGTACCGAGCGAAACTGGCGGCCATCACATGAGTATCATATCCAACAGCGTCACCATTGAACCTGCGTCCGCGAAACACGGAGGCAAAGCACAAAGGAAGACGTTTGCAAGGAGATGGGAACTGCGCCGTTTTGCGATTGCGCTGATCCTGCCGGTTGGCCTGCTTATTGCATGGTGGATTGCATCGGGTCGGGGTTGGCTGCCGGAGCAGATATTGCCGTCCCCGGCCTATGTCTACTCCACCACAGTGGACATGATCAGCTCCGGTGAAATCTTCTATCATGCAGGCGTCAGCCTGCGCCGCGTGGCGATCGGATTTCTGTTCGGTGCGGTTGTCGGTCTGGCGCTCGGTATGGCAATGGGCCTGTCACAACGGGCCGATGATTATGCGAGGCCGCTGTTTCTCGCCTTTGCGCAGATCCCAACGCTCGGCTGGATTCCCTTGCTCATGCTGATCTTCGGCATTGGCGAAACCTTGAAGATCATTGTCATTGCCAAGGGAGCACTCGTGCCTATGGCAATGAATACCGCTGCCGGCATCCGTTCGGTTCCCGCCAATTTGGTTGAAGTCGGTCATGCCCTGCGGTTCAGCCGTTGGCAGACGTTGCGTCTCATTGTGCTGCCCGGTGCGGCACCTTCTATTTTTACCGGTATCCGCTATGGTCTCACGCATTCCTGGACCGCGCTCGTCGGCGTCGAGTTGCTCGCGTCCTCGGAGGGACTTGGCTATCTGCTGGTCTGGGGCAGGCAGATGTTCTGGCTCGACGTTGTCATGGTGGCGATGATCGCTATCGGTTTTATCGGCTTCGTGATGGACAAGGCTCTCGATATGTCGGAGACCTCCGTCCAACGCTGGAAGCACGAGGAGGGTAGTTGATGTCACTCATCGCGAACCTCCAAACAAGGCGAGCAGTCAAGATCCGGCGCGGTCTGACCATTCCCTTGCTGCTGTTGGTTGTCTGGGAAGTGTCGAGCCGCAGCGGTCTGGTCGACTCTCGGTTTTTGCCGTCTCTGGAAGACGTGTTTTTGACCGCAAAGCGTGAGTTGATCGACAACGATCTCATCGGCGAGCTCGGTGTCAGCCTGTTTCGCAATGTGGCCGGCTTTCTGATTGGCTCGGCAATCGGGATAGCCTTCGCAACGATGCTGGCGTTGTCGCGCGCTGCGGACGCGTTGGTCACACCGACGTTTAACAGCCTGAAGCAGATATCATTGTTGGCCTGGATTCCGCTTATATCGATCTGGTTCGGTTTCGGCGAACAGGCGAAGATCGTTTTCGTTGCTCTTGCCGCGTTCATCCCGGTGGTGCTCAATACCTACGAGGGTATGCGCAACACGCCGCGTGACCTCGTTGAAGTCGGGCAGGCGCTGAGATTCACGCCACTGCAGCGGATCACCCGCATTTTTATTCCCGCGGCCTTACCTTCGATTGCACTGGGGTGCATCTCGGCCTGATTTATTCCTGGCTGGCGACGGTTGGGCGGAGTATTTTCTGGCGGTGGGCAGGGGCGTGGGAGGGTTGATTATTGCAGGCCGCGAACGTTTCGATATGGCGCTGGTCATGGTAGGGGTGATCATTCTCGGTCTGGTCGGCTTTACGTTCAACAGGCTTGCTGCAACCGCTGAGGCCCATCTTCTTCGCTGGCGGGTCAGTACGCACTGAATATCCGGCTTGGCCGCAAACAGGAAATTCGATTGATGTCCACATTTGCCGCCGACGGCTTCGATACGCCACAGCAGCAGGCGACTGACCGGATCAGCACGTTGTTGCAGCAGCGTTATGGCACGCAACAGGACTGGTCCGACCCGCTCCTGGTGACAACGGCCATTGCAACGGTGCTTGCACACCGGAGCGTGACGGTTTTATCTGCCGCAATCGGTTCCGACCGCAGCGGTGGAGCTCGCGATCGCTGCAGCGCAGTCTGCGTCGACGTCGTCCAATTTGCAGGCGTGGAGCGTCTTGGTGGTTGAAGACAAGGACCGAAAGGCGCGGATCAACGCGGTTGCGGGCAATCAAAAGCAGATTGATCAGGCTCCGTTGCTGCTGGTCTGGTTGGCGGACCTGTCGCGCTTGAGAAATATTACCAGGCCAAGGGACCCCAGCCGAGGGATTGGACTACCTGGAGAGTTTCCTTCTCGCTGTTATCGATACCACGCTGGCGGCGCAAAATGCCGTCATGGCCTTTGAATCGCTTGGGCTGGGAACGTGCTATATCGGTGCATTGCGAAACAATCCGGATTCTATTGCAAAGGAACTGGCACTGCCGAAGGAGGTATTTCCGGTTTTTGGCCTGACCGTCGGCTATCCGGACCCGGCAATTACAACGGATATCAAACC
>CAVZQS010000002.1:0-140213 GCA_963777425.1 uncultured Alphaproteobacteria bacterium
ATTGAAGCGTGTCAATATAATTCATATTATGAATTATAATTCATTTCCCTGTAAACGAAGCGTAGCTACCGTGCCAGGCCAAGCGGTTGGCCGCACTAGCGGACCTCTTCAACACCTGACATTCGTTTGTATTTGCCTTCATCCCGGCGAGCGCCTGATTCTCAAGCATGTCGACCCCGTTCGCGCAGTTCACCGACTTGCGGCTCAATTTGCCGTTCATATGCTCAGAAATCGACGCGTGGGGTGTCCGGAATGGGATTCTCAAAGAGCATCCAGAACGAAACGCCGTAAGCCTTCTCGTACCAATCCTCAAAGTGACCAAGGGCGGTGCCAATGTCCGGAATGCCGTCCGGCGTTATTTGATCATCGCGGTTCGACCCACGATATAGTGCAACGACCACAGGTGTGAAGTTCATAAGCGTTGCGTCTCGCGTTTCACCGTCAGACGACCAGCCAAGTTTTATCCGCAACAGGGCAAGCGCGCTGGCAACGGCGATTTCCTCACCGTTTCGTTCGCCGACATCACTACCTTCATCCGTTCTCGCCGTGACAGCTTCGACAAGCGAACGCATCAAATTCATCCGGCGAAAGGCGAACGCTCGTTGCCGTTCGAGTAGTGCTATCTGAGCCGCGGCCTGCTGCCGGTAAGCGACTTCCAACGATTGCGCTTTGTCGGCTAGTTGCTGCAATCCCTCAATGTAATTGGTTGCACTCGTCATCGAGAGTTCCCTGTACCGGATTGGCCAGATGATGGCGGAAGAGAGTGGGAGTCGAACCCACCAAAGACCGTTTCTCGGCCCCTCCCGGATTTGAAGTCCGGACGCCCCACCGGGGACGCATCTCCTCCAGAAGCAACTCTTGTTCTCAAGGTGTCATCCTTCACATTGGTGAAGAAATCCAGGCGATTCCAGTTGACACGACGAAGATCGCCACGACGCGTAGTAACGCTGTGGCGATCCAGGAAATCAAGGACGTGGATTGCCACCTTGCGGCCATTTTGGACGCGGTCACGAAACTGCGCGGCACTAAACCAGCCATTCTCTGCGGCCGCACTGATCTCGGCGACGATTGTAACCATAGTTGCAATCGTGTCTCGCAGGAAGAAATGGTCGTGCGCCACTTCATGTACCTGGCCGAGCCGGCTAGCCAGCTTCAGCAGCCTCCGCACTTGTGGCTCGGGGACCGCGAGCAACTCGGCGATGTCGCGGACACGCGGCGGACGGAACCGCTTCGCCCCGTCCAGTAACGGCTTGATCTCATCCCAGATCCGCTCGTCGGCCGGAGCCATCGTTACTTCGTGACCGGCCAGGCGGACCCACGCTCCGTCAAGCGCGATCTCTCCTGCACGGACAAGATTTTGCAGAGCCGCGCGAAACGCAGGCAGTGCGAGGCGCGGTTCAAGCTGTGTCCGCAGGCGCTCGATACCGATTCCCAATAGATCCGGATTATCGGCATGGAACGCTTCGAGCCGGTCCAGAATATCTTGTCGGAATTTGTCCCATTGCCCGGACGACATCGCCAGAACAAAAGTCTCCAGGGGCAACTGCACCGCACCCAACGCCTCGGTCAATGCCGTGACATCGGCCATCGCCAGAGCCCTGTCGCGGGCAAAGGCGGTGATATCGAGGTGGAATGGCGGCGTTGCGAGCAATGCCTCGATTGCACGTACCGGATCCACAACGGCATGTGCATCGAGCTGCGCCCATCGCTCGGGGGTACGGCGTTTACGTGCCGGGGCGCGCAAATCCAGAAACCGCCCGCCTCCGATAGTGCGCCGGGCGGAGGTATCACGAACGACATAACGATCCCCTACGGCTGCAGCAATCGGCCGGTCCAGCACAAGCTGTATGCGGCTTCGCGTTCCGGGCGCGACCGGTTCGTCGCTCAGCAGCACGATGCGGGCCCCGAGCTCGGCCGATGCATGATGAAGCCGCACGGGAAACCAGTGGCTGATCGGCTTTCGTTCGGACCCAAGTACGCGCAGTGTCGCATCAATGCGGTTCGTTGGTGCATGCAAGCTTCGCTCAATGATCATGTCACCGCGGTTGATGGCTGCCTTGGTCACGCCATCGCCGGCGAGGTTGAGGGCGCAACGATCACCGGCAGCGCCATTCTCGCTCGGCCGGTTCTGGGTGTGGATCGCGCGGACACGCGCCACAAGGCCTGACGGACTGACGGTTACATGATCATCGACCGACACTGTGCCTGAAAGCACGGTTCCTGTGACAATTGTCCCAGCTCCGTGGATTGTGAACGATCGGTCGACCGCCAACCGGAAACGGCCGATGGTCTGACGTCGGGTAAAGCAACGGGCAGCACCCACAATCGACTCGCGCAACATTGCGATGCCCAGCCCCGAAACAGTCGAAACCGCAACGATCGGCGCATCGCGAAGCGCCGTACCAGCGAGTTCATTTCGCATCGCGGTTTCGACCTCGGCGACCCGGTCTTCCTGCACGAGATCGGCCTTGGTGAGCGCGACAAGGCCACGCTCCACCCCGAGAAGATCAATGATAGCGAGATGCTCACGCGTTTGCGGCATCACACCATCATCAGCGGCGATCACAAGCAGGACGAAATCGATACCGCTGGCACCAGCAAGCATGGTGTGGATGAATTTCTCATGCCCCGGCACGTCGACGAAGCCAATTGTCTCCGCCCCCTCAACGGGCATATAGGCAAAGCCGAGATCGATCGAAATGCCGCGAGCCTTTTCCTCCTTCAGCCGATCCGTATCGACGCTGGTCAGCGCCTTGACCAGCGATGTCTTGCCATGATCGATATGCCCTGCAGTGCCGATGATCATGGAGAGCTTGCCTTTAACGGTTCGGGCAACGGCATCGCGGCAAGACGTTCAGCCCGAGCGAGCTGATTGGCATCGAGCGCGGTACGCGCAACCTCGAAGAAGGGCGTAGCCAGACTGCTGCCGCCCGCGCGCGCTCTTAACAACCACGCGAATGCCTCGACGAGATCGCGAGGGACACCGTTTCCCAGATGATAGGCAGCGCCGAGCATCGCCTGTCCATCGGCATCGCCGGCATTTGCGCCACGCCGCCACCAGAAAACCGCCTCGACCGGATCACGCGGGACGCCGATCGCGTTGTGATAAAGCATGCCCAGCCGTGTCATCGAGGCAGCAGAGCCTTGTTGCGCAGCAGCAAGTGCCCATCGACGTGCCTCCGCAGGATCCGGTTCTATGATTTCGCCTTCCAGCAGCATCCAGCTCAAGCATGTCCTGGGCCTCACGGTCGCCCTGCGCAGCCGCGCTGCGGTAGAACGACGCCGCCCGATCAGGATCTGGCTCAATCCCTTCGCCCTTGAGCAAAAGCGACGCAAGATTGCGCTGCCCGACCGGATCACCGGCTTCCGCCGACAATGTCAGCCAATCGCGGGCAAGATCGGGGTCTCTAGCGACACCCAGGCCTCCGGCAAAACAAGCACCGATATTGTTTTGAGCCCGCGCATTGCCGGAACGCGCCAGGTGTTCCCATAAGGAGAGGGCTGTCGCGTAATCACCCTGCGCCGCGGCCGTCAAGGCAACCGCCATCTTCTCGTCCGGGGACGCGCCGTTTCCTGACAGTTTTCGCGAGAGCCGGCTAAGAAGGTTCATCGTCCGTACCCTCTTTGAACGATGGATCAATGCCCGCAAGATTGGCGGCAAAACCTGCTTCGTCATCAAGGCAGCGCATGTCCAATAGCAGCGATCCTCGCTCTATACGGCCAATGACCGGCATGGGGAGCTGTCTAAGCGCAGCCGCCAGCCCGGCAAGTTTGCCTCCGCTGCCATCGACCGGTGTCAGGGCCAAGCCTGCGCTCGGTATCGTCGAAAGCGGCAACGCACCCGAACCAATCTGGCTCTCGCAGGCAACAACGGAGACATTGAACGCACCATTCAGGGCACGCTCAAAGACCGGCGCCAACCGTTGTGCTTGCGCGTCGATTTCGTCTCGTGAACGGGTCAGCAGCCGCAGAGTGGGCAGCCGCTCACACAGGCGATCCGGATCGCGATAGAGTCGCAACGTCGCCTCCAGCGCCGCCAGCCGGATCTTGTCGACACGCAGCGCGCGTTTCATCGCGTTCTTGTTGATCACGTCGATGAGTGTTTTGCGACCCACGATGAACCCGGCCTGCGGGCCACCAAGAAGCTTGTCGCCGGAGAAAGTTACCACGTCCGCACCGTCAGTGACGGCCTCGCGCACGGTCGGCTCGTGTGCGAGTCCAAAACGGCTGAGGTCCGTCAAGGTGCCGGAACCAAGGTCATTGACCAGAGGCACACCCTTCTCGCGGGCTATGCTGGCCAGCTCGCGCGCGCCAACGTCCTTGGTAAAACCCTCGATGCGGTAGTTGGAGGTGTGGACTTTCAACATAAGGCCCGTGTCGGGACCAACGGCGTTGATGTAGTCCTTTGGATGGGTGCGATTTGTGGTACCTACTTCGACAAGGTGGACACCAGCACGCGCCATGATATCCGGCATGCGGAAGGCTCCGCCGATTTCGATCAACTCACCGCGTGAGACGATGGCTTCCCTGCCCGCTCCAAGACTGTTGAGCACCAGCAGGACAGCTGCGGCATTATTGTTAACGACGGTTGCGTCTTCCGCCCCTGTGAGTTCGCAAACGAGCGCGCGCAGATGATCATCGCGTTCGCCGCGCTTGCCGCTTTCAAGATCGAATTCAAGGGCGACGGCTTCGTGCATAGCCTCCGTTGCCGCGTCGATCGCTGCCTGCGCGAGGAGCGCGCGGCCGAGGTTGGTATGCAGCACGGTGCCCGTCAAATTGAACAAGGGCCGGAGCGTCGAGCGGTCACCTGCGTCAAGTCTGGCGAGTGCAGCAACCATGATGACTTCCTGACCAGGAACATTGTGTCCTTTGCGGACCTCGTTGCGCATATCGGCCACAGTGGCCCGTAACGCTTCAGTGAGGGCCGGCCGTCCGAACCGTTCGATTGCAGCTGCGGCCGGTGCAGATTTCAGAAGCTGATCCACCGAAGGAATGCTGCGCAGACTGGCATTGCTATCCATTGCTCTCTCCTAAAATCCGGCGAGTAATGGAGAAAAACCGCCGCGATGATAAGGCCCTTCGCGCATCAGGAGATCGAGACTGAGACTTGCCACGTCATCGGCAACCGGATCAGCATCCGGCTCCTTGTTCTGATACAGGATCTTCGACCAGTGATGGCACTCATCGCAGGTTTCAGCCTTGATCGCCCCCCCCTGCCCGTCGACCTCCTGATAGCCGATCCCCTTGGTCGAGCCACAAAATACACATTTCACGCGGACATAGTGCCAGAGCGTGCCACACAGGGAACAAGAGCAGAACCGGGCACCGTGCGAACCGGGCCAGCCAACGACCATGGACGATACGGGCATGCCACCGCAGACGGGGCAAACACCATCCGCGACTGGCGCCAATGCGGCCACATCGAGAACCGATGCGAGGCGGGCGAAATGCACCTGAAGCGCTGCCCAAACAAACACGTGCTCGGCAATCGCATCTCCCGGCAAAGTGTTGGAGAACACCGTTTCAGCCATCGCAAGGCGTTCCAAAGGCTCGGCTGAGGTCACGCGGGCCAGCGCCTGCGCCGCCGCAATCGGCTTCTCGATTGCGGCAGCAGCGGCGAACAGGCGATCGAAGAGGGTACGGACTGTCTCGTCCCTGCTACTTGGCTCCTGTCGAGCTGCGGCATTGCGAACTCGCGCGCACGCGCTAGCGTATTGGCGTCCGGGCCGTTCGGGAGAGGCAGACCCGCCTGAATATCGTGCTGGGCTTGCGCAAGATCCGCAAGAAATCTCAGATACGGTGCAAGATTGCTGGTTTCAGCCAACTGGCGCAAACGTGCCGCCCTGACCGAGAAAAGCAAGGAAGGACCGGGAAGGCACGCAAACGGCGGTGATGAAATATTCCCAATCGCCGTTGGATCCGGCACGATCGCGCTTTTGCAACTCATAGCACTCCCTCACGAACCACCCGGGCCACGTGGACCGAGATTTCTCATCTCGCTAACGCCTCTATTATTCGGCAGGCGTTCTTCCAGATTTGCCTTTTGACGATTTCGCCACCAGCTCACGCAACCATTTGCGGTGATGCCGCCATGCCCAGCCGCCACTCACGGAACCGCGCGTCATCGCCCTTATTGTACCACGCACCCAGATCGCTGCGTAGACATGAATGATCCAGACGCTGATTATCACAATGGCCGCGATCGAGTGCACGAGCACGGCCCAACGCTTCTGTCCAATCGTGGTGAACTCGAAAAAATACTGATCCCAGATCACGACGCCAGTCGTTATCAGCACGATGATCAGAACCGACATAGCCCAGAAAACGAATTTTTGCCCGGCATTGTACTTGCCCACTTCCGGCAAGCGTTCGTCATGTCCAGTCAACACATCGCGAATGCGTGCGAGCCAGGTACCATCTTCTCGCTTCCAGAGATTGGCTTTCCAGAAGCGGAGAAACAGGCCGAAGAAGCTGAAGAACAACAGCACGCCGATCCACGGATGGATCACACGCGTCAGCGGGCCGCCACCAAAGAGCCCCGTCAGGAAAAACAGAGCTGGGTGGAACAGGGCCAGGCCGGACAGCGCCAGTAGCACAAGGCTTGTTGCCGTAATCCAATGATTGACACGTGCTCCGGGCGTGTAGCGATCGACCGTGACCGGTTTGCCGGCATGGACTTTGTCGCCCTTCCCGACGTCATAATCCGTGCTCATGGGCGCTGCTCCTCTCCCGTCAGCTTCTCAGCGGCCTCTTCGTCCTCTTCGGAAACACGGTTCGGACCGGAAACCAGATAGTGCATGAAGCCGGTCGCCGCAGCGATACCGATCACGGCGAGCCCGGCGTATTTGGTGACGCCCTTCCAGGCCTCGACGATCGGGCTGATCCTCGGATTGTTCGGCAGATCGGCGTAGATCTCCGGCTTGTCGGCATGGTGCAGCACATACATGACATGCGTGCCTCCAACGCCGGGCGGATCGTAGAGACCTGCATTGGCGAAGCCACGCGATTTCAGATCGGTAATGCGACCCTCCGCATGGTGCTTCATCTCTTCCTTGGTACCGAACACAATCGCTTGCGTCGGGCAAGCCTTGGCACAAGCCGGCCCTTGTCCGACAGCCAGCCGGTCGGAACAGAGTGTGCATTTGTAAGCGGTATGATCGACCTTGGAGATGCGCGGAATATTGAACGGGCATCCCTTGATGCAATAGCCGCAGCCGATGCAGTTCTCGTGGACGAAATCGACAATTCCGTTGGAGTACTGGACGATGGCGCCGGGAGCCGGGCACGCCTTGAGGCAGCCTGGATCCTCGCAATGCATGCAACCATCCTTGCGGATAAGCCACTCCAGGTTGTTTGTCTCAGGGTTCTCCCATTCGCTGAAGCGCATCAGAGTGAACATGTCCGGTGTGAGATCATGCGGGTTGTCGTAGACACCGGTGTTGATCCCGATCTCCGGGTGCGTGTCGTTCCACTCGATACAGGCCGACTGGCACGCCTTGCAGCCGATGCATTTGGAGACGTCAATGAGCTTTGCCACCTCCGTCTGACGTTGCGCGGGCGGCGTCACAGTTGACGCCGACCGGCGGATCAAATCCTGATCGCCAAATTTCTGGGGCTCAGGCCGGGTGGAGGGATTTGGAACAGGCTGGAACATGGCTGCCGTCTCCTATGCCACCGGCCCGGCAACGGGCTCGATATTGACCAGGAACGCCTTGTACTCAGGCGTCTCGATATTGGCGTCACCGACGAAAGGCGTCAGCGAGTTCGGACCGAAGCCCTTTTTCGCAGCCCCTGTGAAACCCCAATGCAGCGGAATACCCACCACATGTACCGCTTTACCATCGCACATCAGAGGTTTGATGCGCTTGGTCACGACCGCCTTTGCCCTGATCGATCCGCGCTTGGACCAAACGCGCACCCACCCGCCTTTGACAATGCCTTTCTCGCTGGCCAATTCTTCCGATATCTCGACGAAAAACTCCGGCTGCAGGACCGCATTCACCCAGACATGCTTGGTCCAGTAGTGGAAGTGCTCGGTAAGACGATAGGACGTTGCCGCATAAGGGAATTCCTCCGAGGCGGGCTCGGCAAACTGCTCGAAGTCGCCCTTGAACACCCGAGCCGCGGGATTGCCGCGCACATTCGGTGCAACAAGGTTGGTGACAGGCGACTCGAACGGTTCGTAGTGCGCTGGAAATGGTCCGTCGCGCATCATGCCGCGAACGAACAGGCGTGATACGCCCTCAGGGTTCATAATGAATGGGCCGACCTCGGACGGCTTGGCTGTGGGTGCAATATCCGGCACATCATAGCCTGACCATTTCTGCCCGTCCCACTCGATCAACTTGCGGCTTGGGTCCCACGCCTTGCCATTCAGGTCCGCCGAAGCACGGTTGTAGAGAATGCGGCGATTGACTGGCCATGAGAACGCCCATTTGGAATAGGCTCCTGTCTCGTCCGGATCGGACGTGTCGCGCCGGGCCATGTTGTTGCCGTTCTCATTGAAGCAACCCGAGTAGATCCAGCAGCCGCACGAGGTTGAACCATCGTCCCGCAAAGCAGCGAAACTCGGCACGCGTTTGCCGGCTTCAACCACGACCTTCGTGGGGTCAGTCGGGTCGTATAGCGTGGCATAGGCTTTACCGTTAAGTTCCTTGGCCAGTTCTTCCGCAGACGGCTCGCCCGGATCCGCATAGGCCCAGTCGAGATTGACGATCGGATCGGGAAACACTCCGCCCTCCTTGCGGTAGAGCTCCTTCAGCCGGATATGAATCTGCGCCATGATCCAATTATCGGTCTTTGCTTCACCGGGAGGCGTACCTCCTGGCCAATGCCACTGCAGCCAGCGCCCGGAATTGGTGAGCGAGCCCTCGTCTTCGGCAAAGCAGGTCGAGGGTAATTGGATTACCTCCGTCTGAATTTGCGAAGGATCGACATCGTTGAATTCACCGTGATTTTCCCAGAACCGTGCTGTTTCCGTGTCCAGTGGATCCATGGTGACGAGGAACTTGAGCTTCGACAGGGATGCGGTCAGCTTCGTTCTGTTCGGAGCCGCGAGCAGCGGATTGAACCCCTGACACATATATCCAGTCATCTTGCCCTGGTTCATGAGCTCGAACGCCCGCAACACATCGTAACCCGGCACATCGAGCTTCGGCAGCCAGTCATAGGCAAAGTGGTTCTCCGGCGTTGCCGCAGAACCCCACATGGACTTCAAGACGCTGACAAAGAACTTCTTGTAGTTCTGCCAATAGCTCATCTGGTTCGGCCTGAGCGGCTTGAAGGCGCGTGTCGACATGTAGCTGTCGAAGTCCACTTCCTTCTCGGTCGGCAGCGTCAGATAGCCCGGAAGCAGGTTCGACATCAGGCCAACATCTGTCAGGCCCTGAATGTTGGAGTGCCCTCGCAAAGCATTCATGCCACCGCCACGCACACCGATATTGCCGAGTATGAGCTGCAGCATAGCCATCGAGCGGATGTTCTGCGAGCCTTTCGAATGCTGCGTCCAGCCAAGAGCGTACATGGACGTCATTGTCTTGATCGGAGTAGAGCATTCCGAGATCATCTCCGCGACCTTCAGGAACTTGTCTCTTGGGCGTGCCGCAGATGCGTTCGACCATTTCAGGCGTATAGACGGAAACATGGGTTTTCAGGAGATTCCACACGCAACGCGGGTTTGTCAGCGTGTCGTCGATCACGGCATAACCGTCGTCGCCGACCACATAGTCCCAGGTCGACTTGTCATAGTCGCGCTTTGTCTCGTCGTAACCGGAAAACAGGCCGTCCTTGTATTCAAAGCCGTCTTTGACGATGTAGGTGGCGTTGGTGAATGCCTTGACGTAGTCCCACTGCACCTTGTCGTTCTGGATGCAGTAATTCATCACACCAAGCAGGAAGGCGATGTCCGACCCCTGACGGATGGGCGCATATACATCAGCAACCGACGCAGAACGCGTGAAGCGCGGATCAACGACAATCAGCCTTGGCGCCACGGTTGGCCTTGGCCTCCGTGACCCATTTGAAACCGCAAGGGTGCGCTTCGGCAGCATTACCTCCCATGATGACAACAAGATCGGTGTTCTTGATGTCGGTCCAGGAGTTGGTCATTGCACCACGGCCAAATGTTGGGCCCAAACTGGACACCGTTGGGCCGTGTCAGACACGCGCCTGGTTATCGAATACCAGCATTCCGGCGCTGCGCACGACTTTATAGGTCGCAAACGCCGTCTCGTTCGTTGTTGCAGAAGCGGCCAGAAAGCCGGTTGTTGTCCAGCGATTTACAGTGACACCGTCATTGTTTTTCTCGACGAAATTAGCGTCGCGATCGTCCTTCATCAGCCGGACGATGCGATCGAGTGCATCGTTCCAGGCGATGCGCTCAAACTTGTCGGACCCTGGCTTGCGGATCATCGGATATTTCAGGCGTGTTTCGGCCTTGACGAAATCTAGCAACGCAGCGCCCTTTGGGCAGAGTGTGCCGCGATTTGTCGGGTGGTCGGTGTCGCCTTCGATATGGGTGATCTCGGCCTTTTCGCCTTTTTTCAGGTCGCCCTTCGAGTACATGATGATGCCGCACGCAACGGAGCAGTACGGACAGGTGTTTCGGGTTTCGGTGGTGTTCACGAATTTGAAGGCGCGGATCGCTTCGGCGTGCGCCGCTTCGATCTCGCCGAAGCCAAAGGCTCCAAGTGCCGTACCCGCAACACCCGCGCCGGTCGCCGCAAGAAATTGGCGCCGCGAGAGTTCCATGTTCATAGCATGTTACCTCCCTTTGTGCCGGCCCTGCCATATGCGTGTGCCGGCCAATTTAGACACTTGCTCGGTGATTCAAGATACCAATCACCAAAGTTCCAGTATTAAATGCTACCTGACGGTATTTAATTGTCAAATCAAGAAGAAGCGATCAAATATGAGTGCAATATTCATATTAAGTTGCGGCGAAATTGTAAAATCTAATACCCACGATATTGAATAATTTTATCACGACATCCATGGCTGAATTATATTTTACTTCTCCCTGCATTCGCACTGGCCAACGCCGACCTCGGATGACAAACTTCCGCAACGACAAATTGACGTTTGCACTTAAGTAGATAAGAATAGAGCGTGACCTTACTTGTTGCTCCCGAGTTTCGGGGCAGTCTTCGCCGACCGTCCGAAGGTCCGCCCGAAGCGGCGATGCTCCTTGGCTTGTGCCTGTCCAGTCATCGCAACATGCGAAACGCCGTGCGGCGAACGAAGCTTGGCTGTATTCCATTGCGGTCGATGACATCCGATCCGATCTGAAAGACGTAATTATCGATCATGATGAACATCTGAAAAAGGTCCATGCTCGGCCAACTCGCAGGCAATGTTCCAAGTCATCAGGAAGTCATTTATGAATGATCGAACCCCACCAGAACCGCTTCGTCTGACCTCACTTGCCCACGGCGGCGGCTGCGGCTGCAAGCTGGCACCTTCTGTCTTGCAGCAATTGCTGGCGGATCAACCCGCCGCCGGGAGGTATGCCCAGCTGCTTGTCGGAACCGAAACTGGTGATGATGCTGCTGTTTGGCAGCTGGATGACAATGTCTGCGTGATCGCGACAACGGACTTCTTCATGCCGATGGTCGACGACCCCTTCGACTTTGGCCGGATCGCGGCAACCAATGCAATCTCGGACATCTACGCGATGGGCGGAAGGCCGATCATGGCGCTCGCCATTCTTGGCATGCCGATCGACAAGCTCCCAGCAGAAATGGTGCGCGAGATATTGAAAGGCGGAAACGCGATCTGCTTGGAGGCAGGCATCCCGGTTGCCGGCGGTCATTCGATCGATTCACCGGAACCGATCTACGGTCTCGCCGTGATCGGCACCTGCCCCGTGACCAGCCTGCGCCGCAACAGTGGCGCCAAAGCCGGTGACACGTTGATCCTGACCAAGGCGCTTGGTGTCGGAATTTACTCGGCAGCATTCAAAAAAGGCATGTTACCGGCAGACGCATACGCTGAACTCATTGCATCGACAACACTTCTCAATCGCATAGGCGCCGAACTCGCTCAGGATGCCGATGTGCACGCCATCACCGACGTCACCGGATTTGGTATCCTCGGTCACGCACTGGAGATGGCTCGGGGGTCGAACCTGCAGATCTCCCTGCGCGCCGGCGATATTGCTCTTTTTTCACTCGCCGTGGAACTGGCACAGAAGGGTTTTGTTACCGGGGCATCGCACCGCAACTGGGCAAGCTATGGCACAGACGTCATCTTGCCCGGCGATTTTCCGGTCTGGCAACGCCACATACTGACGGATCCCCAGACATCCGGAGGATTGTTGGTTTCGTGTCGCGCCGAACGGGCGGCGGACCTGCTCCACAATATCACTGCCGCAGGCTATCCGGCAGCCCGGATCGTGGGTTCAGTGGAAATAGGCAAGCCTGGAGTAAATGTGGCGGATCAGGTAGCCCTCGGCTAGCCTACGTTCAACTAAGCGCGGCGAATTCTCCCTTCGGGGCCATTATTCAACCATCGCACACGACCGGATCGTCGAGGGCGTAGCGCGCATCCGGAGCCTGTAAAGACGACTGCCGCAGGCGCTACATCATTCCAAGAGGCTGTCGCGGATGCTACAAAGCGCCCTGAAACGTCAGGCACTCATGAAGATCTTGACGGGCAACGCGATGCGGGTGAAATCCTCGTTGCCGGACAACCGGTACACTTCAAGAGCCCGCACGAAAGCCGCGATGCCCGGACACGTGAGCATGCGCTTACGGCCGATGAAGCGAGGGTGACTTGACCGGTCATGGATCAGTTTTTCCCATGCGTATTCGTTCATACTCGAGTGTTCGAGTATCACACGCATATCCCGCTGATGTGAGCGGCGCGGGGCGTTCGACTCAATTCCAGCCTGCTCCGCCACGACACTCTTTCGTGTAACAACGTTCGGCTATTCCTCCAGAACCTATCCTCCTCGCGCACATCGCATGTCAAAGTTAATGGCCAAGAGTTGCAATTGGTGACAGATTCGATCAGCGATCCAGGTAGCGGATGTAGCATGAAGCGCACACGACTTTCGAATTTCCTCAGGCAGCGACGCTTGATCCGAAAACTTGCCCGCCGGTCGGCCCGTCGAAGTGAAACCGAGACATGGATGTATCGCGACCATGTTTGCACCATCGCCATGGATGCAAACAGTGGCCTGTTTGTTGGAGGAATTGCAGGCATCGATCACGGCCCAACCCTTTGCGCCGCAAACGCGGACGAATTACGGATAGCCATCCATGATGCTGTCGATGCCTATTTGATTGTTGGCGAGGCTGATAGGGCAATTGACCATTGATGGGTGCCATTGGAGCCGGCCCGGCCGCAGCCTTGCCTGGCACACGATAGTTGACCGATTAACAGCGATTGCGGCCAGAACCGCGTCTATTTGTTCGCCTGCGCAATCGCACGGATCACCTCATCGATATTGTGCGGTTCGATATCGAGTTCCCTCAGCCCCGGAAGATCGAGCGCTGCCACATTGTCATGACGCATGAGATCGATTTGGTTGCGCGTGAGGGGAGCTGCCGGAAGGAATTCCGCCACCCGGGCTAAAGCGTTCCAGACCTCAAAGGGGATCGGTAACGGCCGGATCTTTACATCGAGTTGCCGGGCGATGTCCCGGACTAATTCCTCATAGGTGAAGACTCGCGGGCCGCCGAATTCGAAGATCGAGGAGCCTCCGGCCCCGTTGCGGTCGATCAAATGGCTTATGGCTTCCGCAACGTCTCCCACATAGACCGGTTGAAGCCGTGTCCCCCCGTTCCCAAACAGCGGATAGACCGGCAGCACGCGTATCAGTCTGACAATGGTAGTAAGGAAAGTGTCGTCCGGTCCCGTCATGACAGACGGACGGATGATGCCGCCTGGAAAGGTGCTCGCCACCGCTTGTTCTCCTCGCCCCCGTGCCCGGATGTAACTCGATTCCGATCGGGGGTCGGAGCCGATCCCCGATATGTGAATAAACTGCCCAACACTGCTATTGCGCGACGCTGCAGCGAGATCCGCCGCTGCCTTCACATGCACACGCTCAAATGTTCGATTTCCGTGTTCGACATAGAGGCTGACGGCGTTAACAACAGTGTTCGAACCGGCGACGGCCAAGGCTACCGAGGCGGGATCGAGGATATCCCCCCGGACGGCTTCCGGTGCCCTCGCATCCGAGGAGAAGAGTGCCGCCACCCGATCCGGGTGCCGGGATACGGCACGGACGGTGAAGCCTTTTTCCAGGAGCTGTCTGACGATCCTGCGGCCCAGAAAGCCGGTTCCGCCGAAGACAGTAACAATACGTTCTGCGGTCGGGCTGTCACTATTCATCTGCGTGCCCTCCATTGGGCGAGCATACGCCGTCAGGGATTATCGGGGCCTAGTGGCTGGTCAGGCACAGCGTCCGGCGGGATCACCGGAGTGGTGCCTACTTCTGGCGCTGGTTCAATAATCTCTGTGTCGCCTGTCGGCGGCGGTATCAATACGCCTTTGCATCTTTCGACAATCCCCGCTTCGCCTTCGACTTGGGATTGATCGATCCCGCGCTGTCCGTCCGGATCAACCTGGCATTTTTCGGGACCGGGCCGATCGCCATTGATTTGTGGAGAATGCAACTCCTGAGCCATCGCCGATACATCTATTGTAACAAGTAAGCAGGTTGTGAGGACAAATCTCATGAAACCGAGACTCATAACGCCCTCCAATGTCAGATCCTGGTTACCTTCCCTAACCGCTGCGAGCCCGGTTTGTTCCAGAGCTCACGACTCGTAGTTTCATGGCGATGGTTCATCGAAATCGCAAAGGTGACCGCCGATACGCTGGAGCAACGACTGTTTGCGCGGAGACAAGAAAAAAAATCCTCGTCATGGGTTCAATGCCTCGGCTATCGAATTCCTCAGGATGCAAAACCTTGATTGAGTCACGGCGAAGCACCACCGAAACCTCTCGTTGACCTTCTTCAGCAAGACCGCGACCGCTACGCCGACCCGGTGGATCCTGCCCTCGAAATGGTTGGTGTCGATCCGGAGGATCGCGCGGTATCTTTGCGGTGGACACTGGCCTGATCGCTGCCGGCATCGATGGTCCATGTCGTTACAAGATGAAACTCGGCCGATGACATCGCAAATCCCTTCTGGTACCCGAACACTGCTTTCGTCTGAAGCGTCATCCTGATCCCGGTAGCTCATTTGATCCAACCTGATGGCAGACAACGGCTCGCCACAACTCTCAAGCGAGCCTTCAACAGCCTATTCGGACGGGCAACTGCCTGCTCATTAATCTATGGTTTCCCATCTCGATATTGGGCATCGGCGAATTGGCCAGCGCAAAACTCCCCCGATCCGGTTGCGCGTCTTGGTGGTAACTGAAATTGCGTCTCCACAATTGCCCGCGAACAACAGAGTGCATTGGTGGTGCGAAGCCCTGCCAGTCAGTCGATACTCAAGCCGCGGCCTTTGTTGCGCCAAATACGTAGAGATCATCGCCATCCCCTGGTCTATGATCGATGCATTGTCACAATAGGACGGGTTTTATGAAAGCACGGATCAAATGGGTGGAAGATCGGACCTTCGTCGGCGAGTCCGGGAGCGGCCACAAGGTCGTACTGGGGACGGCTCCAGGACCGGAGGGACGAACGCCGGGGCCGAGTCCCATGGAGCTGGTTCTGATCGGCACTGGAGGCTGTTCGGCCTTTGATGTCGTCCACATCCTGGAAAAAGGCCGCGAGGCGATCGAGGACTGCATCGTCGAGATCGACGCAGAACGTGCTGAGCAGGACCCGAAAGTCTTTACCGGCATTCATATGCACTTCATCGTCAAAGGGCGTGGCCTGGCTACGAACAAGGTCGAGCGTGCCATCTCGTTGTCGGTCGAAAAATACTGCTCCGCGTCGGCGATGCTGGCCAAGACTGCCACGATCACCCATGACTTTGTGGTTGTCGACACCGCTGTACCGACCTAGTGCCACCAAAACGGGCATTAAACGGGTGATTTCGTCAAGGCCGGGTTTGGATAGCGTATCGTCGAAAGCCGAACAACGACCACCCAGCGTCTACGTGTTGGCGACAGGCGCGTTATCTTCGCAGAAGGCGGCGGCGTTGCCATGTCTGGATTACGTTGACGGGCGGCCGTTTCGCCCCAGGTTCCCGAGGCACCATCAAACCGGGACTAGCGAACCGATCGCATAAGGATTAGGCCAGCAGCAGATCAATATGTGTTGAGTTCCCTCTTATGTGCGAAACGCAATACACTCCTCAGTGGTTTTGAGATATCGCCGAAGGAAGAAGAAATTTTGTATTTCCGCCGCACCATACTGCTAACCGTCGCCTTTACGCTTCTGGCTGTACCGGCCTCGTCGCAAGAAAATGAACGGCCAAACGTTGGCGCAGGCAGCCACAATGCAACTACCCTGCAATCTCCGAAACCATCCTCGCCCGAAGGTGAAGCGGCGTCGGGCATTCTTGGGCATCTTCCAGCAGACTCGGTTACCAACCGCGTGTTAAAGACCGGGATGGGGGAACTTGCCTATACAGCAACGGCTGGCACAATAAGCAATTTCGGACAATATGGAACGCTGTCTGCCAAATTGTTCTATACCGCCTACGTCGCACGCGACAGGCAACCTGATCGCCCGCTCACGTTTGCGTTCAATGGCGGACCGGGAGCTGCGTCGGCTTACCTCCACCTTGGGCTCGCCGGGCCACGCATCCTCGACTTTGGCCCGAACGGCCGGGATGGTACCAATCCGACTCTCATCGATAATCCGGATAGCTGGTTGGAGTTTACTGATCTTGTGCTTATAGATCCGGTCGGCACGGGCTGGAGTCGAGCCACGAGCGACGGTGTCGCTTCGGGTTTCTATGGAGTTGACAAGGATGCACAGAGCATCGCCAAGGCGATCGCGCTTTACGTCACTTACAATGAGCGCGCGGCCTCGCCGAAAATATTTGCTTGGCGAGAGCTACGGCGGTTTTCGCGCGGCAAAGGTCGCTTCTGCCCTCAAGGATAGCCAGGGCATGCTCGTCTCGGGAATTATCATGCTGTCGCCGCTGATCGAAGGGCAGCTCTTGTTCGGGGAGAGGCAGTATCCACTTTGGGCTGCCCTTCAACTACCGTCTCTCGTGGCGGCCGAGTTGGAACGCCGGAACGCCTTCAATCTGAAAATAATCGAGGACGCAGAACGGTTCGCCATGAACGAATACCTTGTGACGCTTGCCGGGCCTGAACCGTCGGGCAACAAGGCAAAGGCCTTTTACGCTCGGATTTCCCAGTTGACCGGCATACCCGAGGCGGTGGTGAGCCGCACGCGTGGCTTTCTCGACGACGCCTATATCAAGCATTCACGGAGTGACGAATTCGAAGTGGTCAGTCCTTACGATGCGTCTTTTGCCGTTGCAGACCCCTATCCTGAATCGGACGTCAATCAAAGCAACGATCCCGTTCTCGACGGATTTACACGCGCCTACGGTGCGGCCTTTGCCAGCTATGCCCGCAACGAACTGGGTTTCAAGACCGAATTGACTTACACGCTGCTCGCGGACGACATCAGTCATCGATGGGACTGGGGTCGTCGCGGCAAAAACGGCGGCACGCGAACACAGGCAAGCGCGACCGGCGATATTCGCGACCTGCTCTCGGTCATACCGTCATTTCGATTGATGGTGGCGCAGGGATATAGTGATGCGATTACGCCTTACGGAATGAACAAATACGTGATCGACCATTTGCCCTCGACACTCGCAGCCGGCCGGGTCGACCTTAAGGCTCTATCGCGGCGGGCATATGTTCTATACGCGGCCAAGTTCCCGGCAAGCACTGAGCGCAGATGCAAGAGACTTCTTCGCCGCAAGGTCCGAAAATATCCGAGGGGAATAGTGAAGACGTGACGTCGTGAGAAACCGTCTATCTCCGGATGATTGCCGGGAGACCGACAACACGTCGACCGCAATAACTGGTTTGCAACAGAACGATGCAGCGGCTGAAGCGGACTCCGAATCGGATATAACCGGGGCGAGGTCAAGGCGGTGCCGTCAATCCAGCAATCGCTCCGCAACGGCCGTGCCGGAGAAATTTTGCATCAGGCGGTGCTGCATATTGATTGTAAGCCCGCTATCTTTTCAGTTTTTAACGAGTCATCATTCCGCGACTCATAAGCTGAGGCAATAAGTTCGGAGGAAGAGGAAAAGTAGAGTGGCTGATCGGCGGCTCGCCTTTCCCGATTGAGAAGGGCGGCGGTCCGCCGATAGCCATAAGCTAGGCCAAATGGGTCGATCCACATGGTCGGGCTATCAACGTATCCGTTTGGGCGATTGCCTCCATCGGGTCCGGCGAAAGATACCCTGTCGTCAGTGGATCATAGTAACGAAACCGGTTGTAGTAGAGACCAGTTTCGGCATCTTCCCACTGACTGGAAACGAATAGGACACAGCCCGTCGCCTTCCTCAATCTGTGAAGACGCATAGCCCTGCTCGCCATTAGCGGCCAGACGTGCAGCAACTGGTTTGCGCTTCCACATCAGCCTTACACTGCCCCACAGTCGATATGAAGCCGCCCAATCGACAGAGCCTGTGCTGCTAACGAGTTCCCGTGGAGTACCAATATAGAACTGGCAACCACCCTCTGACACGTTTGCATACGCTTTTGCGTATACTCATGGATTAGCCGCTCTCGCGTATATCGAAAAATTAGCCGCCTTCGCGTATATTGACAATTCATACGCCTTCACGTATATTTATCTGTGGAGGCTTCCATGACTGACCACCAGATCGCACGCACCGAAAAGCAACTTGGCGCAATCGTGCGCCGTGCCCGCAAACAGGCCGGCCTTACCCAAGGCGCGCTTGGTGAAAAAATTCACATGCGCCAAGGCACCGTATCGCACCTTGAAGCCGGAGAACCTGCCGTACAGCTGCGCACGCTGATGGAAGCACTCTCCGCTCTCAATCTCGAACTGGTTGTCCGCCCGCGCAGCATGGGCAGCGCTGCCGATATCGAGGCCCTGTTCTGATGGTACGCAAGCGTGCGCATGCCCCGCTTAATGTCTTCCTGAACAGCCGTCATGTCGGCGTACTGCGCCGCGAGTCTACTGGCGCAATCGACTTTCAGTACGCACGAGATTGGCTCGACTGGCGCGGAACACTCCCGGTGTCGCTCTCACTGCCCCTGCGTGAAGACCGCTATATAGGAAGTCCCGTCATCAATGTGTTCGACAACCTGCTCCCAGACAGCAATCCTATTCGCAAGCGGGTCGCGGAACGGGTCGGCGCTGAGGGTACTGATGCCTTCAGCCTGCTGACCGCCCTCGGCCATGACTGTGTTGGCGCACTGCAATTCTTACCCGACGGGACTGATCCAGGCGCTGCCGGCGACATCACCGGCAAGCCTGTCAGTGATGACGAGGTCGCCGACATCGTCAAGAACCTCGCCGCCGCGCCGCTCGGCATGGGAGAGGATGAAGATTTTCGCATCTCGATTGCAGGCGCCCAGGAAAAAACCGCCCTGTTGCGCATGGAAGGCAAGTGGTTCAAACCGGCCGGCACCACCGCCACCACCCACATCCTCAAACCGCAAATCGGCCAACTGCCTAACGGGATCGACCTCTCAAACAGCGTCGAAAACGAGTATTTCTGCCTGAAGCTGCTGGACGCACTAGGCGTCCCCACCGCCAAAGTCGAGATCGCCGATTTCGGGGAACGGCGCACACTGATCGTCGAACGATTCGACCGCCTCTGGACGAAGGATGGCCGCCTGCTTCGGCTTCCGCAGGAAGATACCTGCCAGTCGCTATCAGTCCCGCCGACCAGAAAATACCAATCCGACGGCGGCCCCGGTATGCGCGATATTGTCAACTTGCTCAAAGGCAGTGACACTCCCGAAGCCGACATCGCAGCCTTTATGCACGCCAACATCATTTTCTGGATGCTCGGCGCGACGGACGGTCACGCGAAGAATTTCAGCGTCTACCTCAGCCCGGGCGGACGTTTTCGCATGACCCCGCTCTACGACGTGATGACGGCCCAGCCCAGCCTTGATGCCAACCAGGTCCCGCGCAACAAATTCAAACTCGCGATGTCTGTTGGAACAAACCGCCACTACGCAATCCATGACATTGTGCCACGGCACTTCATGCAAGCGGCAGACCTCGCTGGCTTTGGAATCCCGGCTATGCGCACCATTTTTGAAGACCTCGCAGCGAACACAGAAAAGCATGTCGAAACGGTCATCGCGGCACTGCCGTCCGAATTCCCGGAACAGCTCACTGCGTCGGTACAAACGGCGATCAGTCACCGAACACGCCTGATAGACGACATGCTTGCCAACGGCGCAGTCGTCTGATGTTCTACTGTGGTGGCACCACCGGCCCGCCATCTTGAAAGACCGGAAAACGCATCCTCCGGCGATCCAAATTCGGGGGCGGTTCATAACCGCGAAAAATTCCAACTCCCACAGCCGGTAGAATGTCAAAAACCAGCTGTAGCGAACATCGAATTGGATAAAACCTGGGCGCAAAGCCACTGACAAGAGCCGGCGCGCGACGGAATCTTCAGCGCTATGTGTCTGCTCGATATTGCCACTTCCGGTCGCCCTGCTCATTTTGAAATCATCGCGCGATCGGTGTTGTCGCCGCCATGACGATCTCGACCGTGGGCTTCGCTCTGATAGCAGTCTGTCTTATTGAAGCCACTCCTTTGTGATCACTGATATTTGCAACGAATTCTAAGGAATAATCATGACCCACATTGAATATCGGCTACATGCATTTGATCTTGCCAGCCGTCGGGGATTTGCCGATGGCAATATGTTCGGGCACCTTCTGCGGGAAAAGTGGGGTAAGTTCGCACCCGATAAACGGGCCGTGCTTGTGGAATGTGTCAAGAGGTTCTTGATCCCGGCCATTCCACGACGTCTGAACACAATTCTGTCCAGAACTCACAACCCGATCCGGATAGCCGACAGCGAGACGATCGACGATGTTGAGAACGTCAGCGTCGGCATTCCTGAAAACCTAGTGCTGAAAGTGGCGGCAGAGCTTTCCGCACGGCCAAACTAGGAACGCCTGCTCCAAGAGCATTTGGCTCTGGTCGGTGTCGCCTTATGTCCCTGATTACCAATGATGTCGACGATCCTACCTGGACCGGGGACCGAATGGCTCGCAGCATCTCCGTCAAGGCACGCAAGAAAACGTTGGGATCGCGCTGTTGCTTCTATACCGAGGCGATTTACGCGGCCGTCAACGGTCAAGGCACTGCGTTGGGCTGCAAACAGCCAACGCGATTACATTCAAGCTCGCGGCGAGATTGCAGCATTTGCCCTGACCGAATCGATCTCTTTTTCGAACATTATCGCTTCTCAGTCTGGCAGAGGCCGACAGCGTTACAGTCGATTCCAATGGCCTCTTCACAAAGAGCCACGTGCTTGGCCAATGCATCGATTGGAAGGAACGCACTGACCGTGCAAATATCGCGCTTCTTATACTTTGGCATTCCCTGAAGTTCTTTCAGCCGCTCCAGAAGTGCAACTCGGGTCATACTATTCTCCCTTCGTTCCGATGGCTTGGATTTTGCGCCCCAATCCCCTCGCTTTTCCGTCAGGCAGTCAGGCAGCCCGAACACCAGCGTTCAAGGGAATTTCAATGTCTACTTCCAGCGTCGAGACTTGATCATCGCTACCCATTTTGACGCGAACTTTTTCTCTGTCGATTTGTATGTGCTTGGCCACGACTGCCAGAATTTCTTCCCGCAATTGAAGGACTAAGTCCGAATGCCCTTGTGACGCACGCTCATGGGCAAGCAGAATCTGCAGACGCTCGCGTGCCTTTGGCGCCGAAGCCTGCTTATTGAAGAAACGGAAAATGCTCATGCTGCCCTCCGCCGGAATATCTTACCTATCAAACTGCGCTTTTCGCTCGGAATCGAGACTGGGACATTTTCGCCCGCGAGACGTCGCGCGGCATTCAAATATGCCAAAGCTGGTGCACTATCCTTATCAGCCAAGGTCACAGGAGAGCCAATGTTGGACGCGCGCAGGACGTCTTGACTCTCCGGAATAATGCCGAGCAACGGAATCGATAGAATTTCAAGAACATCTTCGACCTTCAGCATGTCGCCTCGTTCAGCCCGGCTCGCATCGTAGCGCGTTAAGAGAAGATGTTTTTCAATTCTCTCACCCTGTTCAGCTTTAAGCGTTTTGGAGTCCAGGAGGCCAATAATTCGATCTGAATCACGAACCGACGAGACTTCCGGATTCGTAACGACGACTGCCACGTCGGCATGCCGCATCGCTAACGTCGCCCCACGTTCAATTCCTGCCGGGCTGTCGCAAATGATCCAATCAAACGATTTCTTCAAATCTTCGATGACCTTTTCGACACCCTCAGCTGTGAGATTGTCCTTGTCGCGGGTTTGAGATGCGGGCAATAGGAAAAGAGTATCGAGCCGTTTATCGCGAATGAGAGCCTGTGGTAATTTGGCGTCACCCTGGATGACGTTGACCAGATCAAAGACGACCCGACGTTCTGCGCCCATAACGAGATCGAGGTTTCGTAAACCCACATCGAAATCGATGACAACTGTCTTCTCATTGCGCTGGGCGAGCGCAGCCCCAAGTGCGGCGGTTGACGTTGTTTTACCAACACCCCCTTTGCCCGAGGTAACTACTATCACTTTTCCCATATTCGTTTCCTATCTTACCCGGAGCACTGACCTAACCAAATGTTTCTGCCAATATGGTGTCTCCTTCGAGCCATAGCTGTACGGCTTTCCCTCGAAGTCGAGGCTCCATATCGTCGGCTGTCTTGTAAAGGCCATCAATGGCCAACAGTTCCGCTTCAAGTTTGCGGCAAAAAATGCGTGCCGATGCGTTCCCGGCCGATCCCGCCATAGCCCGGCCTCGTAGCGTGCCATAGACGTGGATGGAGCCACCGGCGACTATTTCAGCACCTGAGGCAACTGACCCGATGATCGTTACATCGCCTTCCGGGAAGACCACCGATTGCCCTGATCGCACAGGCTCTTTTATGATGATCGACGGCATCACACGGACCTGCGCTCCGCCGGGCGAATTCGTAGACGGCACCGGAGGTTGGTTGTTTCCGGCAGATGATTCTTTTACCGCATTTAGCGCTGGAACCTGGAAATCCGTTGCAGATTTCCCACCCTTCATGACTGGTGGCATACCAGGAGCAAGCAGTGAAGGGCGTGCGCCTTCTATCCCCATGAGCGATACCCCACGCCTGGCAAGCTCGTCGATCAGGAGCGTTAGCTGAGCACGGTCAGTTTGTAGATTCTCAACGTCGAGAACGATCGGCTTACCCAGGAAGAAGCCCGCAGAACGCGATGCAAGGTCGTCCAGTCGCGCCAGCCAACGATCAATCGGTGCTTCGGGCGCAAGCACAAGGGCAAGAAACGAGCGGCCTTTAAGGCGTATTGGTTGAGAATCTGTTAGCACTTTGGTCATCTAGGTTAATTTTTCGTTTCAACGGTATATTCGGCAGATGGTTAACAGATCGTTAATTCTGGCTGATTCAGGATAGCTGAGGATCTTTGCAATCACGCCCTCGTGCGGTGTGGCCCACGCCGGTTCCGATCTGAACGCTGCGAACGTCCGTAACCCGGTTATGGTTCGGCCTCGAATCGGCGTACCAACTGCAGTATCCGACAACCGCCTGGGTTCAAATCCTTAATCGCCGCGAACATCATGCTTTCTGGAATTGAACTGGTTCACATGCTGCGCAAGCGACAGGCGAGCTTTGCCTTCAATCAAATCGAACACGGGCCGAGCAGTTCGACATGTTGGCAGCCTGTCCTGGTCACAATGCGCTTGAGGGCGAAAGCGAGTTCGGGAAGACGTTGGACTTCGCCGATCACGACGGGCAAGCCACAGTCTCCGGCCCTGTTGTTGATTGTAGGGGTCCTCTTCCAATGCAACGCTCCTCGGGATCTGCCGCCTTTGTATGACGAATTTAATAACTCATCCCGTCTCATGAGCGTATCCCCGGTCGGCCCGGCGGATCGGTCACGTTGGCATAGGCCCGCGCGGCGACGGGGCCGGGTTTGGTTACAACATGGAACCGAAGCCCTTTTGCCAGTCTTGGTAATGCCAAAAGTAGGTCGGCCCGGACCGCTAAGGTGCCTGAAGTTAGCCCGAATAGCGCATTTTTTATTGTGGGTTCGTCTGATACAATGCCGCCAAAATCGTAACAACGGGGACTATCATGCATCGCAGACTGAGATGCGGAGTCTTACTGACAGCGCTTGCTTTTTGCTTGTTCGCCGGTGTTGCGGCTGGTGAAAGTAACGACGTCGCGATTGGAGAGCGGCTTGCTGCTTTTTTGCGCGCTGGTCGCAGCGTCATCTCCAGTCATCAAAAACTAATCAATGACCCTGCAATTGGAACGAAAAACCTCACCGGCCAACGTGTCGTAGCCGAGGCTCTCGAAACGTTCGGGCGTCAGGGAAGCTCAGCAGCGACCGAAACATTCAGTCAGTCGGATAACCAGCTTTTTGACGCACAGATCGAGGCATTGCGCGAGATTGTCGACGAACATCAGAAAAAGATCAACGCCAAGGGCGTTGGATTCAAGGCATTTATTCCTGCCACCTTTGCGCGTTTGGTCAACGAACGCTTTGAGGAAAAAGTAGGGGACCGGGCCAAAATGAAGGTGACTGCCCCAGTGGATCTGGTGCGTAATCGAAAGGCCAGTCCCGACAGTTGGGAGCAGAGTGTTATCGAGCAAAAATTCCTGTCTCCCGGTTGGCCGAAGGGCCAGTCCTTTATTGAAGCAGTCGAAGTGAATGGCCATCCATCATTTCGCATGCTGATTCCCGAATACTATTCCGCGTCATGCCTTACCTGCCACGGTATGCCCAAAGGCGAAGTCGACGTTACTGGCTATCCAAAAGAGGGAGCTGCTGAAGGCGATTTGGCAGGTGCAATCAGCATAACACTGTTCAAATGAGCGCGTTCAACGCCATCCGTACTCGTATCGGCCAGTTGACGGATCGAAAAATCCCGATCCGCCTTGTCTGTCTTTCGGCTGCCCTGCTTGGTGCCTTGCTTGTAAGCGTTGCCATCATGGCTCACGATCTGCTTGAGAACCAGCGGCGAGTAGAGGAAGCCAACGCCCGCTTTCACATGTTCGACGACGCCGCCAAGGCGCACCTGCATTTTGGTGAAGTACGCTATTGGCTCACGGACCTGTCCGTGAGCCTCCTGACCTTGTCCGAGCGACGGGCCGAGGCGGCTCGCGCCGCATTGGAGGAGGATTTGACGCGTATCAAGGTATTTGCGCCCGATGTTGCCAACACCATCCAGCAGGGTTCGAAGTCTTATTTCGAAAAGGCAATGCAAGCGGTTGATGCCTATACGGATGACAACCGCGTCATCGGCAATACGCTACTGGCTGCTGCCCGAAGCCATAGCGAAGAAATCGACGGGGTCCTTATGGCACTTGAAGAGCGACTTGAGATGGAGGCCGACCAGGCGCGCGACGCGGCCGGAACCATGGCACAAAGGACCTATAAGCGCGCTCTGATTGCGGTTGGGCTCATTACGATAGCCGGAGCAGTTATGACTGTCCTGGTGCTTCGGTCAATTCTGGTACCGCTCGGCCGTGTCGACAAAGCTATGGTCCAACTGACAGCAGGGGAGGAAAATGTCGAACTGCCGCCGGAAGGACGTGATGAATTCGGGAGGCTTGCGAAGACGCTGCGACTGCTTCGCGACAGTCAGGCCGAACGCCGCTCGCTGGAAGCTGCCGCCGAGCGCCAGCGAAACACTGTGCTAACCGCAATCGAGACCATTCCCGACGGTTTCGCATTCTTCGACGCCAAGGACCAGTTGCTCTTGGTCAACCAGCGGTATCTTGAGATATTCCCGGAGCTTGCGGATCTGATGACCCCTGGCCGGACATTCGAGGAGATCATTCGCGCGCAAGCGGAACGCGGGTCCGCAGAGATCGACAGCGGAGGCGTGGAGAATTGGGTGAACGAGGCAATGCGTCGTCACAGAGAACAGCAAGGCATGATAGAACGACAATTTGCCAATGGGACGTGGCTGCGCATTGCCAAGCGCAAGACCCCTGAAGGGGGTACAGTGGCGGTCTATACGGACATCACCGATTTGAAACTTCGCCAGACGGAACTAGAGGAGGCACGGCGCGGCGCGGAAGTTGCGAGTGAAGAAAAGAGCCGGTTTCTTGCTTCCATGAGTCACGAATTGCGCACGCCCCTCAATGCGATCATCGGCTATAGCGAGATGCTCATTGAAGACGCGAGCGATCTTGACAATCCGGGTTTCGTCGGTGACCTGAACAAGATAATGGGCTCCGGTCGCCACCTGCTGTCTTTGATCAATGACATTCTCGATCTCTCGAAGATCGAAGCTGGCAAGATGGAGCTCTATGTCGAGCGTCTCAGCCTGAAGCAGCTACTTGTTGATGTTGAAAACACCGTTGCCCCGCTAATCGCGAAGAATCGTAACCGGCTGACGGTTACAACTTCAGTCGAGCCGGATGAAATAGAGACGGACAGGACCAAGCTGCGGCAGAACCTTTTCAATCTGCTCTCAAACGCTGCCAAATTCACCGAAAACGATGAGATCCGCCTGTCAGTTGAGCGTCTTGCCGATGAGAATGGTGACTGGCTCGAGTTTTCTGTCAGTGACAACGGCATTGGAATGACCCGGGAGCAGCAGGCAAAGCTCTTCCAGGCATTTGTACAGGTCGATGCATCGACTACCCGAAATTACGGCGGAACAGGTCTTGGTCTTGCGATTACCCAGCATTTTATCAGGATGATGGGCGGAAGCATAGAAGTGGACAGTGAATTGGGAAAGGGATCAACCTTTCGCTTTAAAATTCCAGCCAGCGACGAAACGCAAGCGGTGCAGTATATCTCTCTGCCAGAAGCTGCATCTAGTGTTCGGACTCGCAGAACCGTCCTCGTCATCGACGATGAATCCCGGGCACGCAAGTTCATGTCGGACGTCATCCGTGGTGCAGGTTTTGACGTGGTTGAGGCCGCGGGCGGCGCGCAGGGCATGGCCAGCATGCGCAAAGCACGTCCCGATGCGATCATCCTGGATGTGATCATGCCCGGGCAGGACGGCTGGTCAGTTTTGCGCGAAATCAAGTCGGATGAGAAGCTTTGCGATATTCCCGTAATCCTTGCTACCGTCGTGTCAGACCGTGAGATGGGGCTTGCCTTCGGCGCGGCGGACCATCTGATCAAGCCAGTTGATCCTCTACAGCTGATCGAAACGTTGAACGCTGTTGCGGGCAACAATCGACACGATGTGCTCGTTGTCGACGACGATCCTGCAACGCGGGAACTTTTCCGTAGGGTGCTGGTTCGCGAAGGCTGGCGTGTTCGGGAGGCCACCGACGGGCGACGCGGTCTCGAACAGCTCGAGGCAGGGCGACCAACAGTGATGGTTCTGGATCTCATGATGCCGAACATGGATGGATTCGATCTGCTCCGGACTATCCAGGAGAGACCGGACCTCGCCGATATTCCCGTTGTCATCGTAACATCCAAAGACTTAACCCTCGAGGAACTGGATTGGCTTGGCGTGCACGCGAGCGAAATCATCAGAAAAGGAACTAGGGGGCGCGCGGATCTTATTGCAGCGCTGAAGCGACATGTGCCACTCAACGAAGAAGCCTGAGGAGCCGGAAGAGGATGGTCAAAATTCTTCTCGTCGAAGACAATGAGATGAACCGCGATATGCTTTCCCGCCGGCTGGAACGTCGCGGGTACGAGGTGATCATCGCGACCGATGGGCTCGCCGGAGTCGAAACTGCGATGGAAGCAATGCCCGATCTGGTGTTGATGGATATGAGCCTGCCAGTAATCGATGGCTGGGAGGCAACACGGCGGATCAAGGAGAATCCCGCTACCGCGGCGATCCCTATTATTGCCCTTACTGCACACGCCATGGCTGATGACCGCAAGAAAGCCATCGACGCCGGTTGCGATGATTATGATACCAAGCCGGTTGAATTGCCGGGATTGCTCGACAAAATCATCCGCCTGACCGGAGGATAGTCGTCATGGCGCAAGTTCCCGACATCGGTCATCGCGCCTATATCGCGAGAATCCTGGAGAAAATCGTTGATCCGGCGCAAGCAATCCTGAGCTATCAGGAACTCGTCATGGAGGAAGTGCGCGACGTTGGCCCTGCCGAGACACTACCAGATCTGGAGACAGTGCTGCATGCCGCCCGTGAATTGAACGCGATGATCGAACGGCTTCTCAATCGGGAGGCGTCCGACGCCAACGGGATCCCCACCGGACTTGCCATGTTACGGCATGATTTGCGTACGCCAATGAACGCGATAATTGGCTATTCGGAAATGATCCTGGAGGATTTTGCAGACAGCTTGTCGCAACGTATCTCAGATGACATATCGAAGGTTATCAATGAAAGCCGAAAGCTGCTTGAGCAAATTGATGGTGGACTGGATGTTTCCTCTTTTGAACGTGATGAAGAGCGGGGAAACCAGACCGATGCAACGATCGCGGCTAACCTGGCACGAACGATAGCGGATGGACCATCCTCGCGGCCTGAGGAGACAGGCCGCATCCTTGTCGTTGACGACTCCGCCTCAAACCGGGATCTGCTGCAGAGACGCCTGGGCCGTGAGGGGCATACCGTGGTTACGGCAAACTCTGGCCAAGAGGCACTCAAAATCCTGGAAACCCAGGAATTCGACCTTGCGTTGGCCGACATCCTGATGCCTGACATGAACGGCATTGAACTGCTGGGCCAGCTAAAGTCGGATGCTCGGTTGCGCGAAATTCGTGTCATCATGATTTCGGGCCTGAAGGATCAGGACGCGGTTATCCGTTGCATCGAGGCAGGCGCCGAAGACTATCTGCAAAAACCGATCGATCCAATCCTGTTGCGGGCGCGCATAGCCGCCTGTCTTGAACGCAGTCGCTGGCGCGAGCGAGAAAGACGTTATCTGTCTCAAATCGAGTTCGAAAAGAAGCGGGCCGATGAACTGCTTCACGCAATTCTTCCGAAGCAGGTGATAAGGCGTCTGGCTGATGGTGAGGAGGTAATCGCTGACCGCATCGAAACAGCCACAATCATGTTCGCTGATATTGTCAATTTTACAGAATTGGCGGCACGAACTCCGGCAGCTGCTTTGGTGCAGTGGCTTGGGAATCTATTCTCACGTTTCGACGAACTTGCTGATCAATATGGTGTTGAGAAAATCAAGACTATCGGTGACGCTTACATGGCCGCAGCCGGATTACCGGATCCTCGCCCGGATCATGCCATGGCCGCCGTTGCGTTTAGCAGAGCGTTACTGGCCGAAATGGCCAGTAGTATTGGTCCAAAACCTCAGCTCAACCTGCGAATTGGGATAAACACCGGACCGGTCATCGCAGGTCTAATCGGCAGGAAGCGGTTCGTCTATGATGTATGGGGGCATACAGTTAACGTTGCCAGCCGGATGGAATCCTACGGCATCCCCGGACGAATCCAGGTATCGCAAAGCACGTATGAAGCATTGGGGGCAGGCTTGCTGGATGCACGTAAAGAAGTCATGGATATCCGAGGGATCGGCAAACACACTACGTACATACTGTTGTAACAAAGTAGGGCAAAGTAGCTACCTTTCATTACAACCGGGTACTCTGTCCCAAGACATGACGAGCCCTGTTCGTCCCGTGAATTAATTTTTCTAAAGCCAAGGAGTTGAGAGATGATCGTCAATCGCCGTCAGTTGATCGCAGCATCCAGTGTGGCGTTGGCCGGCACCGTTCTTTCGCCGGCAATCTCCACGTTTGCTGCCACGGCTTTTATGCAAAAGAAGCTGCCCTACGACGAGGATGCACTTTCACCGACTATTTCGAGCAGAACGGTAGGGCTGCACTACGGCAAACACCACGCTGGTTATTTTAAGAAACTGAATCAACTGGTCCAGAATACCGAGTATGCCGATCTACCGCTCGACCAAGTCGTAACTCAGTCGAGCGCAAAGAACGACCAGGCAATTTTCAATCAAGCAGCACAAGCCTGGAATCATGATTTCTACTGGGCGCAATTCAAGGGTGGATCTGAGCAACCAACTGGCAGTTTCAAGGAAGCCGTCGAGCGCGACTTCGGCGGGATGGACGGTTTGAAGAAGAAGGTAACAGAGACTGCAGACGCGGTTTTTGGCACCGGGTGGGTCTGGCTTGTCAAGGACAATGAAAAACTGAGCGTTCTAGGATTACCGGACGCGGGCACTCCGCTCGCGGTCGCCAAGGTTCCAATTGTCGGAATAGATGTGTGGGAGCACGCTTACTATCTCGACTACGAAAACCGCCGTACAGAATATGTGAGCGCTGTTTTCGATAAGCTTGTTAACTGGCGCTACGCAGGCGAGCAATTCCAGATATGATTCAGGCGATGAGCGCACTAGAGAGGCCGGGCATTTCACTCCTCCAGCGCAAACAAGGCGCACGGCGCGGCGATGCTGCGCAGGCAGTTCTCACCAATGGGGATCAGTAGCTGCTTCGTTATCGCTGCAAACACACCGGAGAACGGCCAAGCGGGCGGCCGGGTTCGAAAAATGCCATGGCCCGAATGATACTGCTGCGAGCACAAAGCTGAAGTATTGTCATCCGTTGTCCTCTTCGGCAAATGCAACCGGAGAATGCAAACCGATGGTTAAGACCAAAGGAAGAAGAGCCATTGTCGGTCTGTTCATGATCATTCCCGCGGCAGAAAGCAGGTTCGTCCAGCGACGTTACGTGGCATAGACGAACTTGACCATCGGAGGCTCCGTTCCGGCCTCGCGCAAAGGCGCATCATCGATTGCATTGCAATAGGTTGCGTCAACGACGCTTGTCTGATTCATATCCCTTGCTCGGGATGAGCTGATTTGATTCGTTTCGGTACTCCGTCCGGCATCCCATCCCGTGCCAAACTGTGCCAGTTCGCTGCAGGCAAGGAAGGACACCAAGATGTCGAGCAACCCGAAGCATCCGGAAATCACCGAAATGAAGCCAAATATCACTGTGGTCGGCGTCGGCGGTGGTGGCGGCAATGCCGTCAACAACATGATCCGCGAGGGCCTTCAGGGAACTGAATTCGTCGTGGCCAATACTGATGCGCAGGCACTGACCATGTCGAAGGCTGGGCGCTTGATTCAGCTCGGGGTAAACCTGACGCAGGGACTTGGCGCTGGGTCGCAGGCGGAAATTGGTCGGGCCGCTGCCGAGGAAAGCATCGATGAGATCATGGACCATCTGTCGAACACGCACATGTGCTTCGTAACCGCCGGCATGGGTGGTGGAACCGGGACAGGAGCCGCTCCGGTGATCGCACGGGCAGCACGCGCCGCTGGCATATTGACGGTCGCTGTAGTGACGAAGCCATTCAATTTCGAAGGGACCCGCCGGATGAAATTCGCAGAGGACGGGCTCAAACTGCTGCGCGATAGCGCAGATACACTCATCGTAATCCCAAACCAGAATCTTTTCCGCGTCGCGGATGCGTCGACCACGTTCGCTGATGCTTTCGCAACTGCTGACCGCGTACTCTATTCGGGTGTTGCCTGCATAACAGATCTCATGGTTCGTGAAGGACTGATCAATCTCGACTTTGCTGACGTTCGGGCGGTGATGCGCGACATGGGCCGCGCTATGATGGGTACAGGGCAGAGTTCAGGAACTGGCAGGGCGATAGCTGCGGCCGAGGCGGCCATAGCCAATCCGTTACTGGATGTGGCTTCGATGAAGGGTGCCAAAGGCGTTCTGGTATCCATTTCGGGTGGCCGGGACATGACGTTGTTCGAAGTTGATGAGGCGGCAACGCGGATCCGCGAGGAAGTGGATGACGAAGCCAACATCATTCTTGGTGCCACGTTCGACAACGCTCTCGAAGGAACGTTCAGGGTCTCGGTGGTTGCTACGGGTATCGATCACACCGATGGAGCGGTCGCGGCAGGCCCAATGGCCAATGCCCAGGCAAATATCTCATTCTTGCCACGGCGCACGTTGTAGCGAAGTACGCGCCAAGCGGACTTGGCCCAAGTTCATGGGTTCGCCAGGAGCGACCCGTGAAAAATTTGAAAAGAGCTAAGGCAGGTACGCTGCCCTTGTGCATCAGGTTTCGCGGAGTATCCGCTATCCGCAGCCGTTCCTGCCGGCTGGCTCCGTAGGCATCGTGTTCTTCGTCGATGAGGGCCCCGGTTGACCGGCGGCCCTGTTGCCGGTGATATAAGCGGAGCTTCAAGGTCGCTGTTCGCACAATGTCGCAAGGTGGGCGAGAGCATTGCCATAGGAGGGTCCGGTTTGGGTCGTCGATGAGTGACGGACCCGCGGATGTACATGTCGTGAGCACTACAAAGCTCCTGCTTATCGTGCCGCTGATAGTGGCCCTCGCCTATGTGTCGCTGGTCGGCCTGATGTATCTTACGCAGGGAGCCCTCCTCTATCCGGGCGCCAGCGCGACGCCTGCTCCAGAGCATGCGAATTGGGGCGAAAACGTAGCTATCAGGACGCCCGACGGAGAGACGCTTCATGGCCTTTACAGCCGGGGCCAACCCGGCAAACTGTCGGTGCTGTTCTTCCTTGGAAACGCCGACCGCGTCGGTAACTACGGTTTCCTCGCCCAGGCACTGGCTGCGCGAGGTATTGGCTTGCTGGCGCTTTCCTATCGCGGCTATCCGGGATCGACCGGCGCGCCGAGCGAGCGCGGGCTTCTGACCGACGGCATTGCAGCGTTCGACTGGCTTTCGGTACGTTCCGAAAGCGAAATTGTTGTGCTGGGCCAGTCGCTGGGCAGCGGCGTTGCCGTCAACACGGCCGGGGAAAGGCCTGCCGTCGCTATCATCCTTGTGTCCGCATACCTGTCGGTCCTGTCGCTCGCCCAGACGCACTATCCGTTCATTCCGGTTGCGCTTCTTATCAAGGATCCCTACCGCTCAGATCTCAAAATAGCGAAGGTTAGGCAACCGAAGCTGTTCCTTCATGGCCGGCTTGACGACATCATCCCGTTGTCTTCGGGCGAGACGCTATATCGCACCGCTCCCGAACCCAAACAGATGCTGATCTATGACGGCACTGGCCACAATGATATTTGGGACACCCGCTTGGTTGATGATGTCATCCAATTTCTGGAGGACGTGAAATGAGGCGGCACATCAAGGGCCACACGCTGCGGCGGCATAGCCCTGGCTTCCCCATCGACGGCAGCGCCACAATGATAGGGAGAGTCGTGGCATTTCGGATGCGAATCCGGAGAACCACACGATCAAACGACTATGGAGGCAACATACGCAGCGGCCAATACACCTAAGGAAATGTTATATCACTATGTTTGCGTTATTACGGTTCTTGGGCAGAAATTGGCTTCCGTACCTTATTGCAGCTGCTACGTGTTGCCTGTCCCTGGCGCTGGAATCTGGCTACATGGAGCCCTCCGCATGACGCTCGCCGCTGCGGATCCCCTTCCAGACGAGATACGGTGTTTGCGCCCTCTCCTGACGACATCGCGATGTGCCAATGTTGTGGTGCGTTAACCCGCCGACCAAATGGAATGAGATAGGGGCATCCAAAGACGCCCCACGCTGTTCCTCGCAATCACATGGGACGGGGTCCGTTGCGAAGGATTTCTCGCTGCGCGCTACTGCAGGCTAATACACACATTAAAGCGCACTCAACTGATCCGCCGATGTCTTGCCTGATCTCTTGTCCTGCACAAGCTCGTAACTGACCTTCTGACCATCATTGAGGCCGCGCAATCCGGCGCGCTCAACCGCAGAAATATGCACAAACACGTCTGCCCCGCCGTCATCAGGCTGGATAAAGCCAAATCCCTTTGTCGAATTGAACCATTTAACTGTGCCTTTGGCCATGTGAACCCTCCCGTCGCAATACCAAGCAACACATCGATAGCGCGATCACGCTACCTTCACAATAACGTCGGTTCAATATCAGACGACTCGAAATCGCGTCCCGTCGATAAATGTTCCGTTGGAAATGCCGATGTTAAGGGTTTTGCCCGATTTTGAGCGGTTCCTGAAGGTCCACAATCTCCACAATGCGGCAGTGCCGCTTGTGACCCTCGCTGGAGATCCGGTAGTCCACCTGGTGCCAATTCCAGTCATTGAAACAAGGAATTCGACGCCGCCGAAACGATTGCATCTTCGTCGCGAAGCCTTCGTCGAATAGCATCATGACCGCCAGGCGAGGCCATCGGCATCTTCATGCGATTTCGGACGGCGCTGTAATTGCCGTGACGCCTCAAGGTGCGCGCTGCATCAGGTTCCAGTCTTCGCTTGAATAGAAAAGTTTTCTGAGACGACGCATGGACATGTCCTCCCGCGCTAAATTGGCGAGAGCGCGCATTCTCAATCGCTGTGGGCCAACGTAAACCCAACGACTACATTGCGAAAATACTATTCCGACGCCTCATCAATGATCTGTCCGCTTCCGGCCACTCGCAGTTATAGCTACCAGAAAGCGACCATCGGCAAGACCGCGGTCTAGCGGAGCAACTCTGCCATCACAAAGCGTAATCCCCGACGAGCAGAGGTTGCAGATGTGGCTTTGATTGGTCCGATGTCAGGCCGTGTTTGATCTGCTCCAGTATCGAGCGATACTTATACAGCACCAGACGGTCGAAAGTTAATCCGCGATACAGCCTGTTGTACAGCGCGGTGCAGATTTTCGCAAGTCGAGGTAAACTCGACTTTCTGCTTCGCTCCACGGAAAGAAAGTCCCATGCCATGGCTTTGGATGCGCCATGTAATGGACGATGGATAAGGAAGGACAGGTTGACAAGGTGGAGGAACTGCTTGGGGAAGTTCCAACGATTCGACACCAGGATAAGTGCAGAACCGGCCACATAGTTCAGGGCACCTTGATCATGCTTGCCCTCGCACGCCTCCGGATGCTGCTGGAAGAGTTCCAGCGCCTCCGGTCCGATCCAGCCGTTACGGTGAAACTTCAAGACACCAGCGTTAAAATAGGAGCGTTTCTACGCCGGTGCGGAGATAAGTCATGAATCGCCGTGTAATCCCGCGCCGCAAAGAACTTTCCTTCCGGGGCGATCGCGTTTTCGAGCTCGGACAAATCGCCAATGACCTGCGTGTCTCCATCAAGATAGATGATCTGGGTATAGTTGGCGGGCAGTACGTCGCAAAGGACCAGCTTGGCCATGGTGCTGATGCTGATGCGACCCTGGAAAAAAGTGGCATCAAGCTTTCCAAGCATTTCGCGTAATTCGGCCGTCGCATCGACCAAATAAACGCCGCTGGTGGCAACGAGGCCTTTCAGCTCTTCAAAATTGTCGAGGCGCTCCGACGTAAGGATTAGGACGTCGGTAGTTTCGCTGGTGAATTTGCGAGCCTGAAGCGCCGAAAGAATAGTCGGAAACGAGTACTCGACATCTGTAACATAAACGACGCATTGGTTATTCATGACGCCACCTGTCTCTGGTTTTCTCGCCGACGCACTCATGACTGTGCGCAACACTATACTGTCGTATCGAAACGCTGTTCGTCATTTTCTTGCCAATACAAGCACGAGGGTGTCCTGAGAAAAGTGACTGGTTGACTACGACTTTCAGGCGCTCAATTATGGCAAGTTGAGAACAGTCCTTTATTGTCATCGGGCCGCTGTTGGCGGACCTGCATAGCGAGGGAAAATGACAATCCTCAACGGCGCTGTCATTGTCGTGTTGATTTCGATTGCCGCCGGGACTGCCATCCCTGTCTGGGGTTTTGCAATCTTTGCGTTTTTCGTAGCGACTGGCTGGGGGGTCGCGTCTTACGTAGCGGGTTCTACCTTGATTGGAACGATGATCAACAGCATGGGAGTGCTTGTGCTCATGGAGATCTCGTATCTGGTGGGGGTCTTCCTGTCGGGACTTTGGCGCCGTGCACGCAAGGTCCCAAAAAATCGTTCGGGTGGCCGATACCGCGCAGGCGACGAGCAAGCACCGCCGGGGTTGACGCCGAGGCTAGGATCATAAGGCGGGTCATCGGACAACAAGCATCGGAGATGCCTCCCGCGGCGCGCCTGCAGGCGAGCCGATTGCATATCGCGGCAGGGTCTGCGGTGCAGCCAAGCAACCCGTAGCCAGTCCGGCCGTGATGCTGAACATCAGACCGAGATCAGTGCTGCTGCCGGAGATCAGTGCCACAGCGATCTGGGCGATCGACGCAAACACAGCGGCAATTCGAATCGCTCGATCGTGCTGATTACCGGATGGGCGCCGGCGTGCGGCAGTCAAGAGGCTGTAAAGGAAGACGCCAAAAAGCAGGGTGCCGCCCAATCCGACATTGGACAGCAACGCGGCGATGAAGCTTGACGCCCGCACGGTCCCTAGCCCTGCACCGAAAGTGGAGGTTTCCACGAAGGAGATCAGTGCCAGGGTGTTCCACGCGGTGCGTTCCTCTCCGGACTGAGAACTCGAGCTTGTCTGTGAAAGTAGCATCGACGAGTTCAGTGATGGAATTCCAGACATACGGCATCTGCATTATGATGACGATTACGCAGGGAATTATCAACAGGGTGACGATCAGGAAGCCCGCATGGGGGGCACCGGCCCGGCCGCCGAGCAGACGTATCATGCTGAACAGCACGAGGATAGCAAGTAAGAACAGGCCGGCAATATACGCCGTTGTCGATGTGGAGAACAGAATCGTGACGCCAATGGATGCCGCCGCCAGTCCGGCCAGGCGGCTCGGAAAACGTTCCATCCACAGGAGGAACGTGAACGAGAAGAGGACCAACGCGGCGCCCGCATACGCGCTTGCTTCGGGAAAGGAGCCGACGATGCGTTTGAAACCGGCGATCGTCTCGGCCGTATGCATCGTATAGTTGGCATTGCGCATGAAATCGAGCAACTCCGACCGGTCGGTCAGAAATGTCCCAATATCCAGGAGCGCCAGGACTAGGCACGCCATTGCCGTAGCGATGAGGCTTTTCGCAATCGCCGACGCAAATCCAAGCCGTGCGAGCCCGCTGACGACGGCAAAGCAGCCAAGATCGCTGAGCAGATAGATGGCCTGCGTAACGTTGGACGTACCTGGCGAGAGCGGCGAGGCAACCGTCGACATCGTGCCCGATACGTCGCGGGCAGACGAATATACGAGGGTTGCCCCGGTAAAGATGCGCGGCAAAAAGAAGGCCGATGCGACAGAGAACAGGACGTAAGCAGCGAACCAGAAGCCGGGGCCTGGATAAGCCATGCTGGCCAGGGCAGCCTGAGTTTGCACTGGGCGTAGTAACGCGCTCGCTATGAAAACGAGGACCATAAGATGGCCAGGTTGAATGCTGGCACCGCCGAGCCAGGGTAGCTGGAGCGCGGCGGCGGCTCCGAACAGCGTCGACAAACAGAGCGCCCAGACGGCAAGGCGTGCTCCATACGCAATACCGAGTATACCCAGAAGCACGACAATGTATCCCATCGGTTCAATAATCATGCTTCACACCCCGACCTGGAGCGCAACTTCGCCCTCTCCCTGGAGCTTCAATGATCAGGCAAGGCCAGAGGATGCCGAGCGCTTCAATCACGGCCGCGGCCTCCCTCGATCGTGCTTGAGATATCAGGGCGAGACGACGAGTAGGCAACGGACTGCGATGCGGGCGACGGCAACGATAATCGAGGAGACCTCACCTGCATTAGGGCCGACACCGATTTCAACGAGGTCATGCGGCAGCAAGGCAGTTGTCTCATTTGCCTTTATATCGTGATACATGCCGTCGTCGCCGCGCCGCACTACTTTGAAAGTTTTTTCTGTTTTTCTCAGGCCCATCGCGTTCGCTCCAGCCTGAGCTGAGTCAGCACTGTATCCTGCATGCTCGCCAAGCAGTTGTGCGACCTGCATTTCGACAGCGGCCTTTCTGATAGCCAGATTGGTCGCGTTCAGCTGTTGTTGGGTCTCGGAATTCTGCTTGTTGATGATCTTGGCCTTTTCGCGCTCGCTATCCCTGAGCTCCTGACGAGCTTTCGTCAGCGCAACTTCGATATCGAGCATCGCACTTTGGGCGTCGGCCAGGTTCCTGTCGGAAGAAAACTGACGGGCATTGTTCGACAGGCCCTTGCGGGTAAGGCTGCTCACGGCGTCCAGTTCCTCCTGTGCAAGGGCGATCTGTCGCGTTTGCGTGACGACCTTGGCCTCGAGCGACTTGATTTCCTGGCTATAGAGGCGGCTGAGATCATCCGCTGCAGCGATCTAGACTCTCGGCCTCGACACGCCGAAGCCGCATCAGATTGGTCTCTTCCGTCCTCAGTTTCTCCACATCTGGCGTGCCCGCAAGTTCAGGGGGAATCGCAAAATCTTGTTCGCCGGCGGCCTCGGCGCGCAGACGTGCCTGTTGCATCAGGAGATCGCTCCGCTTGAGGACTGCGGCCCGATAGTCACCCGCCGCTTGAATCCGGTCGCGCTCGAAATAGGCTTCGTTACCATCGCGTGGGCGCATGAAACCGCCCGCCAGGCTCACCGCTTTCATTACGGTCATATTAGTTTCAAAGAGATAGCGCCCGGGGGTCTGCACGTATCCGGTTACGAAGATCGGGGCATGTTCCGCGATTTCCAGGGCGACAAATGGTTTTCCGGGAAGGTTGGCCTTCGCGGCCAATGCGTTGGCAATCTCGTCCGCGACTTGCTCGGTTGTCTTCCCAACCGCCTTTATTTGTCCTGCAATCGGGATCGAGAGATTGCCCGTATCATCAACTTGGTAGGATCCCTGGAGCGCCTCCCAGCCCGCATATTGGGGGGTTTCAGAAGTTTGCCAATCGACGACGCGCAACGCAACCTTGTCTTCGGTGACCAGTGTATAAGGGTCGGCGTGCGCTATCCCCCAAAAGGTGATGCAGGAGAAAAGCGGGATAAGGCAAAAAATAGTGAAGCGAGCTGACAAGATCAGAATTTTTGAGTGTGCCTGATAGAGCGTTGCGCCTGAGTATCCCGTCTGCGCACTTGGCTGGCGATCGAGTTTGAGCGAAGAAATGCGTTGCATGGCGTCTGCTACCTCTGCCTTGTTACGCTGGATGATGAAAGCGTTTTCCTAAGTGGGAGATTGTCGAGGGTTAAAATCCTGGATGGATGCGCGCGACCTTTGAGCAGGTCAGCCAGAGCGAGCATGTTACCAGTGATGCGCCCCCGCCGATCGATTGAACCGTCGCCAAACAGGGTGCCAAAAGCATTTGCGGTAATGTTGCGGCCCATTTGGGCCAGTGCGCGCGCCTTCGACATGGTGCCCTTCCCGATCAGATAGGCCGGGTTGGCAATCTGGGAATAACCAAGCCTCAGCCCGGGCTGGCGACCGGATTTGACGCCGAGATGAACGCCGCGCGCGCCCTCGACACGCACGGACCGTCCGTAACGGGCAATCGATCTGCTGAAGTCGACGTCCTCGAGCCAGCCATGAAGCGGGAGCTGCTCGTCAAAGGCAAGGCGGTGCTGAACCACGGATGACAGGCGGATGACCATGTTGCATCCGTAGGCGTTATAAGTATCCTCCACCAAAGCGGGCCGCTCGGGCGCGGTCGCGATGACTTCCAGCGCATCGGACAGGGCAAGGCCCCCGCAAAGGATGCCATCGGCCAAGACCTCGCCCGTTGCGATCATCACATTTGGTTGCCGGGCGAACACCGTCCTCCATACGGGGTATGAAGTGCGGGGCGGGGATGAAGTCGTCATCCAGAAAGACCAGAATATCGGTGTCGCGGACGGCTGCCTGGAGAATCCGGTTGCGCTGGCACGTCAAGCCTCTTGCGCCGACCATGAGTGCGACGGCAGGACAAACGGCGAGGCCGGCAGCATCGCCGATGTCTGGCACGCAAACGAAAACTCGTCTTGGGCGCTTTTCCAGGCTCGTAAGATAGTCGACGGTCTTCCGCAAAACCTCTGGGCGCCCCGCCGAGGCTATGCCAACGGCAGTCCTGATCCGATGGCCCGTGCGCGGGTCAGTTAAATCCCCTTGTCCGGCGATATATTCAACAGCGGCGGTCATGACTGCATTCTCAGCGGTGTCTTGTTAATGACGGCGCCAAGCACCTCGGCGCCGACATTCCGCAGGTTGTCGATTGCTCTGACGGCCTCGTCGATGGAGGTGCGCCCATGCCAGGTTACGATCAGGACTCCATCCAGCAGCGGTGCGAGCGCACTCGCGTCGGCCAATTCAGAAAAGGGCGAGATGTCGACGAACACGGCGTCATACTCTTTCTTTAGGCTGTCGAAATTCAACTGTGTGCGGCGTGAACTCAAGCGAATGGCTGGGGTAACGCGCTGCACAGTCCCGAGCGGGAGAAATCTCAATGTGGGCGTGACGGACAACGTCGCATCCTGGAGAAGTTCCGCATCATCGAGAACGTCTGCCAGGCCCGTCGTGCTATGGGGCGCAATCGAACCGCTGAGGGACCGTCTGTCAGCCGCCGCATCGATGAGAAGTGTTCGGATATTAGCTCGGCGCATAAGATTGCAAGCGCGCAAGCAATCGTGGATGCTCCACTCCTCGTATTGACACCGACGATTCCAGTGACGACGGCCTTCCGTTTCCGCCGGAGCCCTGCCATCGTTGCACTGAGTTCCGCCATGCCCGGTATGAACGGATAGGTGATGGCGTTCCCGCTATCTGCCTCGGCCAAAGGCCCACCGCGTCGGCCCTTCCGGCTACGCCTGAATTTCGCCAGTGATGTAACGAAGGGCAGGCCCGTTGCGTCTGCGAACCGTTGGACCCGCACGATGCGGCGGTCGCCAGCGTGGCGAACCATACCGAGCATCACACCCGCGCTCGCTCCGAGCAGGATCGCAAAGCCGATGATGAGTGCACTGCGGGGCCTTGCCTTCGAAAGCGGCGAAGTTGCCGGCGAAACGATCGTGGCGTCGGATACGGGATCGGATATGCGCTGCTTGGCCTCGGAGTATTGAGTAAGAGTATTCTCGTAGAGCGCACGGCGCGCCGCAGCCGCACTTTGCAGTTCCGTCAGCTTGAACTGATCGCGCGGATTGCTCTTGAAGTCGGCAAGGTCATTGGCCGCTTCGGTCAGTCTGCGCTGTTGCTCGACCAGGAACTTTCCTAGCCAATCGCTATACTGCCGGGCGGCCTGGGCCTTCATCAGAACATTCTTTCGGATGTATTCCCGGGCGACGGTATCGGCAATTGCCACAGCCTTCTTTGCGCTGGATGCTGAGGCCGATATCTCGAGTATCGTCGAACGGCCCATCTGACGCATTGCCACGTTGTTTCGCAACCTAGAAATGGCGCGTTCCATCTTGTTCGTTGACCCTGCCGCAGGGCCCGTCGTTCCGCCCGACCCGGGATCGTCCGTCAAGCTCCGCGCCAGCCAATCCTTTGCGGTGTCAAGTAGCGAGGGTGCTTTGCGGGCAAAATCAGGATCGTTGGCGAGGTCAAGCGTTTTCGCCGTTGCACCGAACACGTCATTGGACCTGGCAATTTCAAGCTGAGCCTCCACAAATGCATCTTCGGCGAATGCCTTTTGCGCTTCAGAGCCGTTTAGTTGGGGCGAGACGAAGAGCTGGGTGGTAGCAATATAAGTGGGCTGGGCAGTCAGGATGTAGATTACGGCCACCATGAGGAATGCGCTGGTTGTAATGGCAATCCATCGCCACCGCATCCTTATGAAGAACTGTATGTCCCGAAGGGTGAGAGGCGAGCTATCCCCAGTGCTCGCGCTGGGCAGGGATATCGACGAAATCCCGCTGAATGTGTGACTGGAGGTCATACTTTTCTAATCCAAAATCACCGGTTGGTGGCCCCATGCCCGTCGCTTGGAAAAGACGAGAAAGTGCTCTGGACATGGATGGAGCGTTCTCGTTGGAACATGACTAGTACGAGCCACGGTGGGAAAACAGGACGGGAACTGTCTTCGCCATGATTACAAAGTCCCAGACGAGCGACCAGTTTTGGAGATATTGAACATCAAGGCTGACACGTTGCTGGTAGCTGACATCGTTGCGTCCGCTGATTTGCCAGTGCCCCGTCAGCCCTGGACGGCCCGCCATATAAGACGAAACATGCTCTCCGTAGAGGGGTAGCTCCTCGGTGGTGATCGGCCGCGGGCCCACGAAACTCATCTCGCCGCGCACGATGTTGATCAGTTGGGGGAGTTCGTCGATACTTGATTCACGAAGTATCCCGCCGACAACCGTGACCCTGGGGTCGCGCTTCAACTTTCGGGTAGTCTCCCATTCAAATTTTGCCTCTGGATTAGCTTCGAGCAATTGCGCAAGCTGAGTGCATGCATCGAGTTTCATCGTACGAAACTTGAGACATTTGAACGAAGCGCCGCCAGCCCAATCCGGGAGTGAGAATAGAACACCGGACCGCCATCACTGAGCTTCACGATAATCGCCACTATCAGCAGAAGCGGCGACAGGAGCAGGAGTGCGGTAGTCGCTATAACAACGTCGACAACACGCTTGGAAGATCTGCCGATCGGCTGGGGTATGGATGCTCTCTGGTCGCATTTTTGTGCGGTCTTTGCGACGCCTGACCAGGATTTGCCAACTTCAATTCGCTGAGCTTCCCACGTCATAAATCGTCTCCCAGAAAGTTCCGGTTAGAGCCGAAGTTTGATGCAGCCTAACCGGGTTGTCTGTGACCTGGGTCATAATCAATGACAAAAATTGATGCTACTTAGACAATCGAAGCAGTTCCAAATTGATGTCGCCTTAGCGGTCAATCGACAAATTAATCGAATTAACCAGTTTCTGGATAATTCGATCTGGATTTGACAGGTTCTGTTTGTCAGTTCGAGGCGTCGAGATGGATAGAGGCTCTCGTAAAGTGAAACCATCAATCGATTATGTTTATGGATGCTTGGCCGCCGTCGCCAAAACAGCCCCGCATCAACGGTCGAGGGGTTTCAGCTCTGCGTGCCGGGAAATGCGTCGGAGGTTTGAATGAGTGAAAGCCGAGTTCATCTTGCTCCAAATCGATCCCCTAGTTCGACCACGCTTCCATTCGATACCCGAGTGTGCAGTCAGAACTCGAGACAACACCCCAATTCAGGCATCGATCGCGTGGTCATCATCGATGATTACTCCACTGCTCGAGGTGGCGCGACCGCGTTGTCGCTGCTCTCTGCCAAACTCTTTCGGGGCCTCGATATTCCCGTGACTTATATTTGCGGGGACGATGGGGCGAATACAGAGCTTACCGACATTGGAGTTTCCGTCATTCCGCTTGACAGTCTCGATCTGATGAACGCCGAGCGCACGAAGGCCTTCATTACCGGCATCTACAACGTCTCTGCTGCACGGATGGTCGCGGAGTGGATACGTGCAAACGACACCCCAAACACGGCCTATCACATTCACGGTTGGTCCAAGATCCTGTCGCCAGCGATATTCAATGCGCTAGTGCGCGTGGCCGGACGATGTGTGGTGCACGCCCACGATTTCTTCATGGCTTGCCCCAATGGCGCGTTCTTTGACTATCAGGCTCAAGAAATCTGTTTTCGGCGTCCGCTGGGAGTTAGCTGCATGGCCACGGCCTGTGACAAGCGAAACTATGCCCACAAGCTATGGCGGGCAGCCCGGAGCTCGAATATCGTCCGCCTCCTGAAGAATTCGAGCCAATTCGGCAGAATAATCCTGCCGCACGAAAAAATGGCAAGCTTCTTCCTGAAGGCGGGCTATCAGCCCGACCGCCTGAAAACAATCCGTAATCCCGTCGCCCGACTGTCTGCCGGACGCGTTGCGGCCGAAAGTAATGATGAGTTCATCTTTATCGGCCGTCTGGACGAGGAAAAGGGTGTGGAAGACGCTGTGGCTGCAACGCGTAGGGCTGGCGCCAGACTTTCTGTGATCGGAGACGGTCCGCTCATGCAGCGGGTCGCAACATCCGGAGATCACGTGAGGGCATTTGGCTGGAAGTCACATGCGGAAATTGGAGCGATACTTCGCCAGGCGAGCGCACTGTTGATGCCCTCGCGGTATCCTGAGCCATTCGGTCTTGTTGCTATCGAAGCGGCCGGGTGCGGTATCCCCGTCATCATGTCGCGACGTGCATTCCTCGCCGAGGAGATGGAAGCAGCAGGCATGGCGCTTTCTTGCGATACCATGGACGAACGCGCCTTCTCAGATACTTTGATGACATTTAAGGGAATGCCCAAGCATGAGGTCCGCCTGATGAGCCAGCGCGCCTTCAGGCTGTCGCCAAATCTCGCGTTGACGCATGAAGAATGGCGCGACGCCCTTCTGGCACAATACAGCAGCTTGACTTCGGAAAGTGTGGTGCGCCGGATGCCGGATGTACCGATCGCATCGGGAGCGTCAGGATGACCTTTGAGGCGAGAACACTTCCACAGCCTAAGGCATTTCTGACTGACGAGCCAATCGCGGCCAAACGCCCGACTGGCGCTCCAGACCAAAACAATAACAGGCATCTCCGTGTCGCCATCGTGCATTATTGGCTTGTATCGATGCGTGGCGGCGAGAAGGTCGTCGAGGAACTCTGCCGGATGTTTCCACAGGCAGATATCTTCACCCTCGTCTGCGACCGGGATCGCATCAGCAACGTATTGAAGAAACAGAAAATTTACACCTCCTTTCTGCAACACATCCCTGGGGCGAAACGGCATTACTCGAAATTGTTGCCGCTGATGCCCTTCGCGCTCGAGCATTTTGATCTCCAGGATTACGATCTGGTGCTGTCGAGCGAAGCCGGACCAGCAAAAGGCGTGATCACGCGCGCAGACGCCCTTCATGTTTGCTATTGTCATTCGCCGATGCGTTATATTTGGGATCAGTTCCATGTGTACCGACAGGGTCTCCCTTGGCTGGGTCGGGCATTGATGTCGATCACCGCTCCAATATTGAGGGCCTGGGACGTGACAACGGCTTCAAGGGTTGATGTTTTCGTGGCGAATTCAGACTACGTCGCGAACAGGATACGACGCTTTTACGGTCGTGATGCCACCGTCATCCATCCGCCGGTTGAAACGGATGATTTTGCGATACGCGGTGAGAGGGGAGAGTTCTACCTTTATGCTGGCCAGCTGACAGCCTACAAGCGACCCGACATTGCCGTCCAGGCCTGTTCCGAAACCGGCCGGAGACTGGTTGTGATCGGAGAAGGTGAACAAGCAGCCTTCCTGAAGTCGATTGCCGGGCTCAACGTTGATTTTCTCGGCCACCAACCCTCCCATATCCTGCGCGATTATCTGTCTCGATGTCGTGCCCTGTTGTTTCCGGGCACGGAAGATTTCGGGATTCTGCCCGTGGAAGCTATGGCATCTGGGCGACCGGTTTTGGCTTTCGACGGCGGAGGTGCCCGGGAAACCGTCTCTTCACCACGTGTCGGTTTGCGCTTCGCTTCCCAGAGCAAGGAAGGACTGATGGAGGCGATGGCCGCGTTCGAAAAGGTCGAAGACGACTTCGATCCGAATGTGATCCGCGCGCATGCTGAGAAATTCTCGTCGGCGATATTCCGCGAACGGCTGACCGCGCTGATCGAGAACCAGCTATCCTGGAACACCGAAGACCCGGTACGCTCTTTGCCACGTTGGCCGAACTGATGGACCGATTATTGCACTGTGCAATCGTTTTGTGCGTCCTGATCCGATCTGGGATTGCTTTAAAACCGTTTGTTGGCTTGGGAAATCGATCGGGCGCACGCCACCGTTCCCCGACGCAATCGACCGGAATGAAGTCCTCGATACGTCCATGCACGCCGAGGCTGGAGAGATCCAAATGGCGCAGCTGTTATGCTGCCATCCCCACCCGGCTCAAGTCCTGCCACTCCCCCGACGAGGATTAGGCGGTGTCAAGCGTACTCGCAGAGAACGACGACTGCCAGTATCTGGACTATTGGCGGGAAACTGCTTGCACGACTGCTCGATTTCGTCAGCCTCCTGGTGCTGGCGAGGGTTTTGAAGCCGGAGGATTTTGGCTTGGTCGCCATAGCGACGTCAGTGTTGGTAGTGGTCGAGGCGGTCCTGGATCTGCCGCTGACACAAGCGCTGATCCGTCAACCTTCCCTTACAGACAAGATGCTTGACACAGCCTTCACCCTAAGCGTGCTTCGAGGTGCAGCCATCAGCCTCACCATGTTCGTCCTCGCCTGGCCGATGGCATTCTTCTATGACGATCCTCGGCTCATATTACTCGTCGCCGCTCTTTCCGTCGCACCCAGCCATGCGCAGCCTCGTCAGTCCTCGCATGGTTATTTTCATGCAACGCTTTGACTTCAAGCGTGAATTTGCGCTTGGACGTCATTAGCCAAGGGAGCGACGCTCGTATTCGGGGTGAGTGTGGCGCTGAGCGACGGGCAGTTACTGGGGATTGGCGATCGGAGCGATCGCGGGACCATTCGCCGCGGCGATCACTTCGTATGTCTTTGCGCCGATGCGACCGCACCTGACCCTGTCGGAAACAAACCATTTTCGGGACATGATTGGTTGGAACACCGTCTCGCAAACTTTGAGCTCCATCAACTGGCAACTGGATCGGCTGCTGCTTCCCCGCTTTACGAGTCTGTCGACGTTCGGAGCTTTCAGCCTGGCGGATAATCTCACCGGAATTCCGCACCAAACCTTCGTTGGCCCATTGATGCGTCCCCTTATGGCCGCATTCTCGAGTGTGAAAGAGGATCGCAAGCTAGTGGGTGCCTATCTGAAGGCGACAAGCGCCATCACTCTGGTTGCCGCTCCAGTCCTATTGATCATCATCTTTCTCGCCGAACCGATCGTACGCATAAGCTGTCGGCGAGCAACTGGGCTCCCACAGCCCCGATCCTTCAATGGCTGTGTGTGGCCAGCGTGATTGGTCTTCCGTCAACCACCATGCCGGCGCTGGCGATGGTGTCTGGACAACACTCGCTACGTCGCGCTTCAGAATGTTGGTGGAGTTCGCTGTAAGAGCTCCTTTGACGCTCGTGGGCATCAGCCTATTTCGGGCTCGTCGGAGCACTCGCTGCTCGAACTCATGGCAATGTTCGTGGCCTATGCCGCGTCGATGGTCATCGCAAAGCGGCTGATCGGGGCGACGTTGGGCGCACAGCTCCAACGCTGTCGTCAGGCCGGTGGCCGCGAGCCTTGCCGATGATCGGCTTTCTGATCTACGTGGAGCCGATGCTGGCGCCAATGTCTGTGGGCCTAAATCTCATCGCGAGTTTGGCGTTGTGCGGCGGAGCTGCGCTCGCTGATCTTCTGGGCCGAGCGCATTGATACTTTGGCAACTCGTAGGAAGGCCTGACGGCCTTGAAGCCATCGTCGTTCAGAAACTTTCTGACGCGAAGGAAGAAAGCGCATCACCTCGTGATCGAAATGCCGATCTGACGATTGCGATTGGCATCTTAGGAGGAGCAGAATGGTAATCGCTCAGTATCTGCCAAACGATTGTATGCCGCTCGCTGCTTTCGTGCTCCTGGGCGCAATCTGAACCAGCCCGCGCAGATCGCGAAGAGCAGATCGACGTCGCGAAGTTCGATATGACGTTGGAGGAAAACTTCGACGAGCTGAACGTATCTGCCTGGGGGGAGAACGGCTCGCGCTGGATCGCTCACACACCCTGGAACGGATGATTTCGGCGATGCCCGTTTCACCGACCCTACGGACGGATTTCCCTTCACCGTTGATGCTGGAGTTCTGCGTATCGAGGCTCGCAAAGGACCCGATGGAAAATGGCGTTCGGGTCTTCTGGCGTCAACGAATCCCGAAGGGACAGGGCTTCTCGCAGCAATTTGGTTACTTCGAAGCGCGCATGAAGCTGCCTCCAGGCAAGGGAGTCTGGCCGGCTTTCTGGCTCATCGGGAGTCGATCGATCGAAGTACGACCGCAGAGATCGATGTGATGGAATACTACGGGCGGGTTCCATGCGAATTCAGCAGCGGCTATCACATCTGGCGCGCAGAGCCATGGTGGCCAAGAATTCCACGGACGGCCATTGGACCACAGTCGAGGATGGAACATTGAACAACGAGTTTCACACCTATGGTGTGGAAATTACGCCGAAGAGGACGACGATTTACCTTGATCGCAAGTCCATATGGAGCTTCGACACGCCGAAGGAGTTCCACATGCCGTTCTACCCGTTGGTAAACCTTGCGCTCGGATCGGGCTGGCCGATCGATGAAACGCCGAACCCATCTTATCTTGCTGGTCGACTACATTCACGCCTACAAGCAAAAGGCAGCCAAATTTCGACGACTGACCTAGCGCTCGCAGAAGTGGCGGACGTCGTTCTTGTGGCGACGACCCGTCAGAGAGCAACGGTACTTCGCGCAATTGTCGCAGCTAGCGCATTCGTCTCACGTTTGCCGCTGCAGTCATGACGCTTTCGTAAGCTCATGCTTGCCGGACTAAAGCGTAGGACCGATGCCGTATTGCAAATTAGACTAAAGTCCGATTTCGGCGCGACCAATATTTGCTAGGAATATCGAGGGAAAAACGACGCCCGCGTTTACTGCCGCTCGTCGGGCGCGCATCAAGAATTTGCGCGGATGTGATCGCAACGAGAAGGGACCGCTCGACCTTGATTGATGCTCTGCAGCATCAACCAGGGCTCACTAGATTGCACTTGGGAGCTTGTCCATGGACGGATCGATTCACACGCCAGATTACTGGCTCACCGACACAGCGATTTCAGACGTTGATGAATTGCCTTTCTGCCGTTCGAGCGCTCGCAACTTCCGTCGCGGGGAAGTTATAGTCGAGAACGGGCGTTCTATCTGACATGTTTGGTCGTGTGGAGCGCGGCTTTCGTCAGCGCAAGAACGACGTTGGCTGACGGCAGGGATTTCATTATCGAGATTATTCCGAAAGGCGGACTCATTCGCGAAGTTCGAGGTCCTGCACCGTCAGGAGTCAAACCTCGAGTATTATGCCAGTTCCGATTGTGAACTGGACTTTTTCGAAGGTCGCTTGCTGCGCGAAGCCTGCGCGAGCGATCCGCACTTTCAGGCCAAGGTTTTTTCCAGAGTACTGGCGCGCGTTTCGGAGCTCGAGCTGCGTATCGTCTCGAATGCCGCTTCGTCGTTGCAGTCAAGGTTGGCTAGCACTCTGCTGCGGCTCAGCGCGGTCTACGGGAGTGAACCGTTGAGCGGCCAGTACGAACTGGTTATTTCGCAGCATGACCTGGCCGCAACGCTTCCGGCCTCTCGCGAAAAGGTCAATCGATGCCTGCGCCGCCTTCGGGAGTACAGGATAATCGACGGAGCTCAAGGCAGGATCCAGATTCTAAACCGTAATGCACTGGAGGCCTATGCCGAAGGCGTCGCTCCGGTAGAATGAGCTGTCGAGCCAATCGTTTTTTGTCGAGAACGAGCGGTCGGCCGAGCTGATTTGAAGTCCTGCGGAGGGTTCGTCTCCGACTGTTGACCTTCGACTTCCCATCAGGTTCCCATTCGGGCTATAATGCTGCGGGTTGAACCGGTACAAGCGTGCGTTAATCGATCATTGTGCCGGGGTTGACGGCGCACAATAGTTGCTTCGAAGACGTTCCTGACATGAGAGCAGAGCTACTTTTGGCCAAATCAGTATCCCACATCTCGGCAGAACCGAACGGCGACGCGCCCAAGCCGGGTGCGGCCAAGGTGGTTCCCGTTGTTTGCACGATCCTTCTGGCAATTTCGCCTCTCCTGCTGCCTTATGAAATTACCTTCGATGATCAAATACTCCATTTGGGTGCCCAGACGGCATGGGCGAAGGATGGAGATAAGGGAGGCGGCAGCGGAGAGAAGAGTGATGGTAAAGGCAAGGCGGATGGTCAAGGTGGGGCCAACGGCGACGGAAACGCGAGTGGTCAAGGCGGAGGTAAAGCCACCGGCAATGCAGGTGCTCAAAGTGGAGCCAATGGCAATCCTGGGAACAGCGGAAACGTAACGGGAGGGACGGACAACCCATCCGCAGCCGACTCTGGCAAACGTGTTGAGACTAACGCGCCAACCACAGAAGTTCATCACGCCAACAGTATGACTGAAGCCATTGCAAACGGGCGATACGTGATGAAGGATGCAAGGGGTCGCACGATCATCAACCGCAAGGCGACACCATCAGACCAATTAAGGCTGCAATCGTTCGCCCACTGAACAGCATCCTCTTCCTGAAGGCGATCACGATCCCGCCACCCCTACTCACGCTGGGAGTCCCGGCGCACCAGCGTCGCGCAACGACATCGCGGCTTCTGTACGGTTTGTGACATTAAGTTTCGCAAGAATGCGTCCCATATGGTGCTTTACAGTCTTTTCATGAACGTCCAGCCTTAGGGCAATCCGTTTGTTGCTGAGCCCTTCCGCGACAAGGTTCAACACTTCCGCTTCACGGCTAGTAAGGTCGCCGATTGGATCAACCGTTGATGGTGTACGCGACAACGAGGCTACGTCGGAGAGTAGCCGTGCCGACAGGTCCAGAGAAATGTAGGTTTCACCGAATGCCACGGTATGAATTATCTCGGCAAGCGCACGGGATCCGACCCCCTTAAGCACATAACCCTTCGCGCCGCTGTTCAAAGCTTTTGGTCAAGTCATCCCTTGTCTCGGACACGGTCAACATCACGATCTTCTGGAGGGGCAAAAGATGGAAATCGGTGAGATCGCGTTTAGTCCTCCACCCGGCAGGGATATGTCCATCAGAATGACGTCCGGGCGTTGTTCCTGCGCGATCCGGATTGCGTCATCCTTTGTGCAACCCTCTCCTACAATCTGAAATCCGTTGAACTCGCCCAGGCTTTGCTTGACGCCCTCCCTGAACAACGGATGGTCATCGATCACCGCTACCCGTACTGTCATCAAACCTGCTCCATTGAATTTGTATTGAGTGACATGCGCAGTCGAGTTCCAAGTTGCGACGTTTCCAGTGTGAAACGCCCTCCAAGACTTTCGATCCGGTCTTTTAGTGCCGCAAGCCCAATGCCAGAATGGCCCACAAGCTCCGGGTCTGAATCCCGGCCCACTGTCAGCGACTTCAACCACAACGCGGTTGCCCTGCCAGGTTTGCATCACACGTTGGTTAATACTTCCACCATGGCGGAAGGCATTGTTTAACGCCTCTTGAACAAAGCGGTAGATGCAAATCTTTGCTGAGGGCGCGAGTTCCACCCGGCTGTCGGACATCGAGAGCCCAACACTGGTTCCGGTGCGATACTCGTGCGCTGCGACTACCCGTTGAAGGATTTCTGGCAAATCGGCGCTCTCGATGTGCGGAAGCACCAAACCTTCGCTAATGTTTCGGGAGATCGCGCATTGCTTCATCAAGGCTCTCCTTAATAGCCATGATTTCACGCTCGCGTATGTCGCGTGACGCAGCGTCCAGGAGAGTATCACTGTCCAGCCGGAGGGCGGCGAAGGAGATGAGTTGTGCGGGCCCATCATGCAAATCCGCCCCCGTCCGTCGGAGATAGCTTTCATTCAACGCTGCGGCACGTTGCGAGGCCCGCTGGACGCGGGCATGCAGAACCCTGTTTTGCGCAAGAAGATCGGAAAGTTCAGCGATGCGCCGCCTCAGGTCCCGGCCCTGGCGTTCAATGGTCTTACTCCCGCGAAAAACGATGGCCCATAACAAGAGGAAGAAAGCCAATGTGAAGAGGGCCACGGCAAGCCAGCTATACAGACGTACCTGATCAAGACTGTGCTGGAATTCGTCGGCAATCTCATAGAATTCGGTCACAGCGACAACCTTGCCGGACCACGGTTGGAGGATTGGATTGTAGATCTCGAGAAGCGGCCTGCCACTCGCACGTTCCGGACTGCTCTCGACATCATCTATCTTGTTGAAATTTGCGACCATCTTGCCCGCAAACGCTGTTTTGAGATTCCCATTGACCGGGAAGGACTTGCCCATAAGGTTCTTGTTATTGGAATAGAGTATCAGGCCGTCGCTTCGCCAAAGTCTGAACGAGATGAGTCTTCTAGCCAAAGGTCCATGTCCCAGCGTCTCGTCCAACGCATGAGTGACGGTATCGTCGAGTAGCTGATTTTTTTGCATGTCCGGGAGGATTGGCGCGATCACGCTGTCGACGTATAACGCGGTTGCCGCGGCGGAATTGCGAGTGACGGCGGCTTCAACGAGAGTTGTCACAAAAACACCGACCAAAATCAAAGCTCCTAGCGAAACAAGCCCCCCGGCAAGCAGAAACTGCTTTGCAAGAGACTGGGAATTCCACCGGGACAGCGGATACATCGGAGTGTGTAAGAATTCTCGCCTATGCACAGTTGATATCTGCAGCACGAGCTGGTTTGGTTTCTTGCCATCTGGCGGGCGCGGTGCTGGAATGAAAAGTTGGTTCATTCATAGTCGTTCCTTCCGTTATAAAGCATGCCCAAGAGGGACGGTAAAAAAGCCGATCATAGGGATCGCGGTTTCGAACGGCGATACTCCGTTTTTTATCTCAACGGCGTTAGAGAGGCGGGCGATCACTACCCGGCTGCGGCCCGCTCGGAAACGTCAATGATGTCTTGTACGAATGTGTAACCTGACCCTCCGATCACAGACGCTGTGTTCGGCAGGATGAGACGATACATGGGGCGGTTCTCCGTGCGCGGTGGCTCCGAACCAAACCAATATACGGAGCAATTGGTAAAAGATGATGACGCGTGGCAATCTTACAGGGCATGTAGAGAACGTCTTTCTCTTGCAGCAACTGAAATTATCTTCACCGACATTGTTGCCTACGAGCCCACTCTGATTGGTGCCGATATTCCGATTTATGGCCAAAGGACGGGCTCATAAGCGAGACCAACGTGGAGGGATGTGCAAGTGGTTTGCTCGTAACCGAGCTTCAACCGGACGGCATGGCTAGCGGCTGCAAGTCGAGGCCCTGGAAGGCAAGGTGAATGCGATCAACTCGTCTCGACCTCACCCGTTGTTGGTGGCCAGGTCCGTGCGAGTTCCGGCTGGTACTTGAAATGTCGACTGACGATTGGGGGGAGCGGTAGCGAATTACGGCGGCGTGAGTATTCAGGCAGCCGCCTACTGCTTATGTCGGCTTCCGATTCGAGCAGTCGGTGAAATCCATCTGACATGTTCATCCGAGAGTCACCGATAACCGATCGATGGTTACCCTGTCGGGAGTGCCGGAACGAACGAGTGCGTCCCGGCACGATCGAAACCTACTGGAGCTCTAGGCAATCACGAGCACGATTTCCAGTGTGTCCGGCTCGACGATGACGATTCGCCCGTCAGCCAACACGAAATACTCATAGTGCTCATATCTCGGCACGATTCTCACTATGCGAGGAGGAAGCGGTTGAAGTTCGATGGATCTGGGTACCGCCACACCAACATTGATTTCGAAGTTCACATCACCGACCGGCTCCGCTTTTGTCTCTGTGATAACCTGCCTGATCTCGGTCCGCTGTTCCGTCGTCAAGTTGACGCTGCCGGTCGTTTCGCTGGATGGCTGATCTTGTGTTTTCGCCGTGTCATCGTCCGGTGCAAGGCTCTCCTGTCCGAGCGGTCCCTGCGGCCGGCTCACCTGTCTGGCCGTTCATTTTTTGCTTCGTAGTCGCCCCTTGTTGTTCGGTGTTTTGTTCCGCCGGTGCCTGAGCCTGGCCACCGGTCTGTTGGTCCGGCTTCTTCAGCTTGTTTGCGCCAGACTGATCTTCCATCGGACGTGTGGTAGCACCCGTCGTCCCCTGCTCTGCGGGTACCTGGGCCTGACCTTCCGGTTGAGCGTCAGGCTGGCCTTCCATCTGTTGTCCAGTCGCAGCGCCCGATGGGTCCGTTCCCTGTCCGGTGCCCGTTTGGGTCTGTTCTTCGGTCTGTAGGGGCTTCTTCTTTGGTATTTCGGTTTGAGCGAGCCCAATGCCCGGTGCAACGCCCAGTCCAAGGACGAGCAAGCTTTTCACAAGAATATGTCTCATGGGATATCTCCTCCATTAGGTCCCTTCGCCCGGATTAACTCGGCCCCTTTGATCGTGGTTCCCTCATTGTGATTATTGTTTCAAGGGGAGTCCGGTTCGCGGGCCAACTCCTTTCTCGTATTGGGGCACCATCGGGCGAGTGCTCATCGGTAAAGACTTGGCCAAGCGCCCAATGAGTCTTCCCGCGGCCTTGGGAGAGTGCTATGTTCCACATCTGTTCCGATTCACTCAAACTGAGTTCCTTCGCTACAACCTGCAATTTTTAGTGCTTTCATTGGTCGAACCTAAAGCCAGTTGGAACGTGCTTTTCGTCGATTTGCCTGAGATTACAATCGGATCGGGAGATTCCATGAGTTTTGCGCATTTGGAAAAATTGAACCCCCAACAACGCAAAGCCGTGGAGCACGGAGTTGGTCTTCGAGATGGAAAAGGCGCTGGCCCCTTACTAATCATAGCCGGAGCCGGTTCCGGGAAAACTAATACTCTCGCTCATCGCGTTGCGCATTTAATCGTCAAGGGTGCCGACCCACGCCGCATTTTGATGATGACATTTTCGCGCCGTGCTTCGGCTGAGATGTCGCGAAGGGTGGAACGCATCTGCGCGCAGGTTCTTGGGAAGAAAGCAGGGATCATGGCGGACGCCCTGGAATGGACTGGCACATTCCACGGGGTAGGCGCGCGGCTGTTGCGCGATTATGCCGAACAGATCGGGCTTGATCCGAATTTCACCATCCATGATCGGGAAGACTCCGCCGATTTGATCAATCTGGTGAGGCATGAACTCGGATTTTCCAAAATGGAGAGTCGGTTTCCAACCAAAGGAACCTGTCTTGCCATCTATTCGCGTGCGGTTAATTCGGAACGGCCTCTCGACGAAGTTCTCAGAGATTATTTTCCCTGGTGCGCTATGTGGTGCGCGCAACTCCGGCAACTCTTTGCCAGGTATGTCGAGACCAAGCAGTCCCAGAACATTCTCGATTATGATGATCTTCTGCTCTATTGGTCGAAGACCATGGGCGATCCCGCTTTGGCAGGTGACATTGGTGGCCGGTTCGACCACGTTCTGGTTGACGAATATCAGGACACCAATCGATTGCAATCCACTATCCTGCTGGCGCTGAAACCGGCTGGCGAAGGACTGACTGTCGTCGGCGACGATGCGCAGTCGATCTATTCGTTCCGTGCCGCCACCATTCGCAATATCCTCGACTTTCCCAAATCGTTCGATCCTCCGGCAGACATCATAACACTTGACCGCAACTACCGATCGACCCAACCGATTTTGATTGCGGCCAACGGTGTTATTGACCTTGCCAGCGAGCGTTTCACCAAGAACCTCTGGACCGAACGGCAATCGGCTGAGCGTCCGCAAATCGTTTCGGTACGCGATGAAGCGGAGCAGGCTCGCTACATTGTTGAACGTATCCTCGATAACCGCGAGACGGGCACAATGCTGAAGCAGCAGGCCGTGCTATTCCGTACGTCCCATCACAGCGGGCCGCTAGAAGTGGAGTTAACCCGCCGCAATATTCCCTTTGTCAAATTCGGCGGACTCAAGTTTCTGGATAGCGCCCATGTCAAGGACATGCTTGCGATGCTGCGCTTTGCCCAGAACCCGCGCGACCGCGTCGCCGGTTTCCGGCTAATGCAGCTTCTTCCAGGTGTCGGACCTTCGTCGGCGCAGCGCGTTCTCGACGAGATGGCAAATAGACCGGATCCCATTGGTGCTCTCCCCGCTATTCCCGTCCCGCCGCGTTCAGGTGATGATTGGAGCAAGTTCGTCGAAACCCTTCAACAATTGCAATCCCGCCTGGCAGTTTGGCCGACCGAAATCGGACAGGTGCGGCGCTGGTACGAACCTCATCTTGAGCGCATCCACGAGGACGCAGAAGTGCGGCTCGCCGATCTTCTGCAACTCGAACAAATCGCTGCGGGTTATCCGTCTCGGGAACGGTTTTTAACCGAACTGACCCTTGATCCTCCGGATGCGACCAGCGACCAATCGGGCGTTCCGCTGCTCGACGAAGACTATCTGATCCTTTCGACGATTCATTCCGCCAAGGGGCAGGAATGGAAAGCTGTCTTTATGCTGAATGTCGTCGACGGGTGCATCCCCTCGGATCTCGGCACAGGCACGACGGCTGAAATCGAAGAAGAGCGGCGGCTACTGTATGTCGGGATGACTCGCGCAAAAGACAGTCTTCACCTTGTGACGCCGCAGCGCTTCTTCACGCACGGCCAGAATGCAAAAGGCGATCGCCACATCTATGCGTCCAGAACCCGATTTATTCCGGCAATTCTTTTGCAATACTTCGAATGCTGCACTTGGCCGTTATCGACAACGAGGGCGAGAGATGAGCACCCTGCCCAGTTGGTTCGCATCGACATCGGATCCCGTATGCGAGAAATGTGGCGGTAGCCATAGGCAATTGCCATAACAGTCCTCTGACTTCGCCCAACCTCACTCCTCGGCCAGCCAGTCAGTTCCGCTCGAGCCAAGTATCAATGTCGCGCTCAATCTCTTCCTGTGTTTTGCCGTAGCGTTCCTGGAGCCGCCCTACGAGCTGCTTTCTATTTCCTTCAATGACGTCCAGATCATCATTCGTTAGCTTGCCCCATTGCTCCTGTAACTTTCCTTTAAACTGTTCCCAGTTTCCTTCGACGCGATCCCAGTTCATCTCAAATCTCCTCAACATTACCTTTGCAATCAACGATTTCCAGGTTGATCCGTTCCACCGAAGCAGTTCTCCGGAACCGGAGCATTGTCGCTGCGTTGAATTGTCATCAGAGCCACCCCACCAACGACGCAAGGAAACGGCCATGTCCAAGTCACCCAAGACGAAACGCAAAAATAGCGTAATGATCCACGATCAAAAGCTCCGGCGGGGGCAAGGCGGCGAATTGCATCAAACTGCTGATGAAGGTACGCATCTGCTTACAACGGCTCAGGGAGGTCCGGTCGTCGATGATCAAAACGCCCTGAGGATTGGCGCCAGGGGCCCCCTGATGGTGGAAGACTTTCATTTTCGGGAAAAGATCTTCCACTTCGATCATGAGCGTATTCCTGAGCGGGTCGTGCATGCTCGAGGTTACGGTGCTCATGGGTACTTCGAAACCTACCAGTCGCTTGCAAAATACACGCGGGCTGACCTCTTTCAGCGCGCGGGAGAGAAAACGCCGGCTTTCGTCAGATTTTCCACAGTCGCTGGCAACAAAGGCTCGTTTGACCTTGCGCGCGACGTTCGGGGCTTTGCCGTTAAACTCTATACCCAGGAAGGCAACTGGGACATTGTTGGTAACAACATTCCGGTTTTCTTCATTCAGGACGCTATAAAATTTCCTGATATCATTCATGCGGTCAAACAGGAGCCTGATCGGGGTTTTCCGCAAGCCCAATCGGCCCACGATAATTTCTGGGATTTCATCAGCCTGACACCGGAAAGCATGCACATGATCATGTGGGTCATGTCGGACCGCGCAATACCTCGGTCATTCCGCTTTATGGAGGGATTCGGAGTGCACACGTTCCGTTTTATCAATGCCAAGGATAAATCGACCTTTGTAAAGTTTCACTGGAAACCTAAGCTCGGACTCCAGTCAGTCGTATGGAACGAGGCAGTCAAGATCAACGGAGCCGACCCGGATTTCCACCGGCGCGATCTATGGGAGGCCATCAAGTCTGGCGCATTCCCTGAGTGGGAGCTGCAACTCCAGTTGTTTGACCAGGCGTTTGCGGACAGCTTTGATTTCGACATTCTGGACGCAACGAAGATCATCCCTGAAGAAGTCTTGCCTCCAATAGCCGTCGGCCGGCTTGTGCTTGACCGAATGCCGGACAATTTCTTTGCCGAGACCGAGCAGGTTGCCTTCATGACGCAGAACGTTCCGCCTGGCATCGATTTCACCAACGATCCGTTGCTGCAAGGGCGAAACTTCTCTTATCTCGACACACAGCTGAAGCGGCTCGGAAGCCCCAACTTCACCCACATACCTATCAATGCCCCCAAATGCCCGTTTGCTCACTTTCAACAGGACGGACACATGGCAATGCGAAATCCCGTTGGACGCGTCAATTATCAACCCAACTCATGGGGAGAAGGGCCGAGGGAGGCACCTGAGCGCGGTTTCCCCTCATTTGCGGCTGTGGAGTCCGGTGAGAAAGCGCGGTTGCGAGCTGAATCATTTGCCGACCACTACAGTCAGGCCCGGCAGTTTTACATTAGTCAAACACCGCCGGAACAGAAACACATTGCGGCCGCTCTGACTTTTGAGCTCAGCAAGGTGACCACGCCTGTGATCCGCGAGCGGATGGTGTCCCACCTTCTTAATATTGATAACGGCCTTGCTGAAAAAGTCGCTCAAGGGCTTCGCTTGAGATCTATGCCGGAGCCAGCCGATGCTGCCATGCCCACACGCCGAGATCTCGAGTCATCGCCCGCTCTCAGTATTGCTGAACGTGGTCCCAAACGGTTTGAGGGGCGAAAACTAGGCATTTTGTTGACGGACGGATTTGATGCCGCTGTCTTAAAAAAGTTGCAGAGGGCCATAACCGCGGAACAAGCGACGTTTGAAATCATTGCGCCGTCCGTTGGGGGAGCCGAAGCGGCGGATGGCAGCAAAGTTGACGCCAATCAGATGATCGATGGCGCACCATCCGTGCTCTACGATGCTGTTGTGTTGCTGCCCTCGGCGGCCGGCGCAACAGATTTGCTCAAGGAATCGACCGCCCGGGATTTCGTCGCTGATGCGTTCGCTCATTGCAAGTTTATTGGCTATACCAAAGCAACATTGGCGTTGTTCGAGAAAGCAGGAATAGCCGATGTCCTCGATGAGGGTATGATCCCCATCAATAGCCCGAAAGACGTTGCAACTTTTATTGCTGAACTTGGAAAACTCCGGCTTTGGTCACGAGAGGTCATGCATCAGCAATGACCGCCGCACGGCATGTCTGATAAGTTAATGGATCGCAGCCTTCTACTAGCGCTCAACACGAGGCGGCAGCCATTGCTACGTTACCCGCAGACCAATGACCTCGCTGCTGTATTGAATTTGGCTCGTGACGTTATGGAATACACTCTGCTTTCATTCGAAGGTTACCTTTTGAGGATCAAACGCTCCGTAGCCACGGATTGCCGCAACGTCAGTGATCGGATCTTCATATGCCCACATGGCGTCGTCTGAGGCCTCCCCCTGCCCCATGACACGCCAATAAGAGGCGGTCCCCTTCCATGGACATTCTGTCCTGGTGTCAGTCTTCTCGAGATGAACGAAATAGATGTCCTCGTATGGGATATAAAGAACGGGATGACATCCTGGTTCAAGCAGTTCCAGGGCATTGTCGGTGGATGCGACTACAACGTCATGAAATCTTACCGTCACAGGCTGCGAATAAGGTCTGATAGTGATGCCGCTGTCCATCTTGCGTTCCTCTACACATCATCGATTTGGTCTCCGCGTCATCCTAAGTCGCCGAGTAGGAAATTGTTCCATGCTGCTATTGTCGAATAAGGTCCGATCAGATGCGGTAAAACGAAATCGAGCAGACTGTATCGACAGAACGAAAGAAAAAACGGCCTGTCGGGGGAACGCCTTACGCTCAAAGGGGTTTGAAGGTCATCAAATCAAAGCCGGGAGCCATTCTCGATGACATCTTTGGAGCATGCCATTTCAATTGCTGCCAGCGCACACGCTGGTGATCTCGCAGTAGACCAAGAGCCCTATATTCTACACCCATTGCGGGTGATGCTCGCGTTGGATCAGTCGGACGAAATGATCGTCGGTGTTTTGCACGATGTAGTTGAGAAGACCGGATGGACGCTCGACAATCTACGGGCCGAGGGCTTCCCCGCTCATATCCTTGAAGCCATCGATTCCGTTAGCCGTCGGCAGGGTGAAGAGTATTTCGACTTTGTGCGGCGAACACGAGGAAATGATCTTGGACGACGGGTCAAGATAGCTGATCTGAAAGACAATATTAAGAAGATCAAATCACAGCCAGCGGATCCGCCAGCACGGGAGAAGCTAGCCAAATACGAAGAGGCTTTGATCCGTCTTTCGTAAAATCAATCAATCATTTACAACGGAGAATTGACCTCCTTCGCAATTTAGGACCTTCTCCCAAACAGAAGAGTTCCCCGTATCGTCCTTGTCAAAGTCCACGACAACGATCAGATGTACCGGATCCATTATTTCACCACACTTCCCGGGTGGATCACCAGACCTGATTGTTTGGCGGCCTCGACGAACACGTCACGCGCAACGCTCGCACTGGCCTTGCCCTGCAGTGCCAGCTTGCACATCTTGATTGCCTTCTCCCGATAATGGTCGTTTTCCGGGGGCCATTTGATCGCGAGGAAGTCCAGCGCACCCTGAACCGATTCAATCGTTTGCAAATTGCCGAGTTGATCGGTTTCAAGGGTGAGCGGTTGAAAGTCGTTTTGATCCATTTCCTTCTAACTCACAGAAGATGTGTAGGTTCCAACACGTAACAAGCACCAGAGTCTGGTCGACAGATCGCTGGCATCTTCCCGGTGCATGGAGACCAATAGCGAGAAACGCTCCGACTATTTCGCAGATCAATCACCGGGTGATGTTACATGGAATAACCTCAAGCTTCTGATGCTCTGTAAATCGTGCGCAGTGCGTTACAGCGCCGCCAATTGTCGGTTGGATAATGAGGCTGGATACGCCTCGCGCATCAAGAGCTTGTTCTCCAGCGCCAAGATCACGGTCTCGGCAAAATCAGTTTGATACATCTCCGACATGCTCGAAAGCCCGCCTGGAGTGAAGACATTAATCTCAAGGATCTTGTCCCCTACGATATCAAGCCCAACAAGGAACATTCCGTCCTGTACCAGCTTTGGTCGCACCATTTCTGCGACTGAAAGAATTTTGTCGTTAATCTCCACGATCTCGGCGGTGCCAGCAACAATGGAGCGCACCTCATCCTTCGCCGGCACACGGCGAAAAGCAGCATATTTTCCCTCTCGTTCCAACGGCTTTCCAACCTCGATGCACTGTCCACCAATCGGCGGTGCCTACCTCCCGATTCATTCTGCGAAGCCAATATGGAAATTGCTCTCGTGTTTGATCGAACACTTAAAGGGCGGACGTCTACGGATACAAATCATTGTCGCTATCGTTCGCTGTCGAGTGCAATTCGAGGAAAACGTCTCATACCCTCACGCGGTTCCATCAAGCCATACCAAGGAATATTGAATGTAAATCGGCTAGCAAGGCGTCGATGCGAGGGTTTTTGACAATGTTAACGAGCTTCTTTCCAAAGACGTTAAGCCCAATATAGAGTTGGTCAAGCTGTTCAAAAGCAACATCGCCTGGATTGACTAAACGTGCCATATCGCAAGCCTGCGCCCTTGGCCGAAGACCATACGCTGGATGGCTTTTCAAGCGGAAAACCGCTGTGAGCGGCTTAAGCCGTCGTCACTTCCGGAGCTCTATAAATTCCACCCCTCGCTATAAGCGCCCAAACGACCCGGGCCATCTTGTTGGCAGGAGCAACAATCACAAGCATGCGCGGCTTGCGGGCGAGCATGCGCCCTAGCCACGATCTTCAGGAACACCACGCCGGGTCGCATGACAGACTGTGCGAAAACTCGACGACAAAAACCTCTCAGTGCGCCATCGCCCCCCTCAACCGGCCGGGCGGCTGGCCGTAGGTCCTTTTGAAGACCTTTCCGAAGCGCCCTGCGCTTTCAAACCCGACCTCGATGGCGATCTCGATCAATGGCGCCTTGCTCTGTAAGAGCAGTGCACGCGCCCGATGCATTCTGAGCGCCATATAGGCTTGGCCCGGCGACATTCCTGTCTTCTCCTGGAAAAGGCGCTCCAACTGGCGACGCGAGATGCCGACGGAGTCAGCCAGTTCCTTAAGGCTGATGACGTTCTCGACATGCCGCTCCATGACGATGAGGATGGACTTCAGGCGATCATCGCTGCATTCGATATCGAGCGGCCTGCGTGGCTGAATGTCGAGCGCAGTCCTTGCTCTTTCTATCTGGAGAACCTCGAGCGCGTTACGTTCGGCGTCCTTGCTGATTGACTGGCGCACGATCGACGCAGCCATATCAGCGGCGCTGCTGCCGCCGGCACACGACCCGCGCGTTCTATCGAGGTGATAGAGCCGATCCGACCGTGCGAGCAGATCGGGAAAGCGTTCCCTGAATGCCTGATAGTGAAGCCAGCTGACGCAGGTCTCATGGTTCTTCATCAGGCCCGCCTCGGCCAGAATGAATGACCCGGTACATACGCCGATCAAAGGCACGTTTTGCGCGTCTGCGCGCTTCAGGAACGCAATGGTATCATAGTCGACGGGGCGCTCAACTTTGAGGAGACCTCCAACGACCACGATGTAGTTGAACTGGCCCGGATCAACGAAATCCGACGTCGGTGCCACCTCGACGCCGCAACTCGATTTGATCAGATGCCGCGTACTGCCGAGGACTTGCCAGTCGGCAAGCACCCGGCCGGATCGATCGAGCTCATCACTTGCGAGGCGCAGCGTGTCGACGAACATGGCGAAAGCCGATAGCGTGAAGGACCGCGCCAGGACGAAGCCAATCTTTAATCGCGGTGTTGGTGAGAAGTCGCAGATTTAGATGTCATGTGTCAATCCTCCTCGGGCCTGATCGACAGAGCCTGGGCTTTCCGGCATGCGGCATCGAGACCGGCGCCAACGACACTGGCAAATCCCATCTGCCGCATGGCAATGATGCCAGCTGCCGTCGTTCCCTTGTAGTCCACGAACGACTTCACGGCCGCGGCGGGAGACACGCCATGCGCCTCCTGGAGCCTCCCGGCACCGATAATGACCTGCTCTGCGGCGCGGCGAGCGATTTCGGCGGGCACGCCTCGTTCGATGGCGTCCATCATCATCGCTTCGGCGAGCAGTGCCGGGAACGCCGCACCCGAGCCGGACATCGCCGTGAAGTAGTCAATATGGCTCTCTTCGGCGACTGCATCAACCTCACCGCAAGAGCGGAAGATCGCGCCAACGATTTCGAGGTCGCCTGGCAGCGGGTGCTGCATGAAATAGGGCGTGTAGGAGAAACCGATTTCGGCGGCAGCGTTCGGCAAGGCTCTCGCCACGCGCACGCTGCCGAGGCGTTGCTTGATGTCCGCAACCGGAATCCCTGCCATCACCGATACAACCAGTTTGCCGCTGGCGTCCGCATTAACCGACATCCAATCGTTGGGTCTGACTGACAGGATAATCACGTTAGAACTGTCGACGAGTTCGCCATTGTCGGAGGTCCATGCGCATCCGATGGTATTTTCCGGCATCCGGCTTCGATAGGAGCAGGTCAAGTCGCGGGGAGCCACTGTCCCGGAGTGGACCAGGGCCTTGGCAATGGCGGAACCGAGCCAGCCGGCACCGCCTATGATGCCCACACGTCCGACATCGGTCATTAGTGTCTCCTGTTCATCTGATCTGGAACCCATGCATCAAGGGATCACGGTCGTCCACGAAGATGGTGTTGTGGCCAATGATCCTCGCCCAACCGCTGACGCTTGGTTTGATCCCTTTGAAGGGACCAACCGCAGTTTCACTTTCCACCCCGCCCTCGAACACCGTGCCTATCAGGCTTTCCTGGCGGAACGTTTCCCCCACCCTCAGACGGCCCTTGCCATACAGTTGCGCCAACCGCGCGGACGTGCCCGTGCCACCTGGCGAGCGGTCGATCGCTTTGTCGCCGTAAAAGACTGCACCCCGCCCGTCGGCATCCGGATTTTTTGGCACGTCGCACCAGAGCGCGTGATGCACACCCCGTATTCTTTCGTCCTCGGGATGGACCGGATCGCAGACCGAAGCGAGTGCGTCACGCAAACTGCGGCTGAGGTCGATGATGTCACCGCCCGACATGCCGTCGAGACCGGACCATGCTTCCTGCGGCTCGACTACCGCATAGTAGTTTCCACCGTAAGCGATGTCGACAATGAGACGTCCCGCACCAGGAACTTCAACCTCGATGTCAGCGGCGTGCAGATAGCTCGCAACATTGAACATGCGGACGGATTCAACGAATTCGCCGGGCTTCTCGTAGGCGATGTCGACCTTCCCGGCGGGTGTCTCGATTGAAAGCCGCCCGGGAACGCGTGGCGTGACAAGCCCCTCCTCGATGGCGGCAGTAACAAGCCCGATGGTTCCCGCGCCGCACATGGGCAGGCAACCGCTGACTTCGATGAAGATGACAGCGAAATCACAGTCCGGGCGGTATGCCGGATAAATGATCGCCCCGGACATAATGTCATGGCCGCGGGGTTCGAACATCAGAGATTGACGGATCCAATCATGATCGCGGATGAAGACTTCCCGGCGTTCGGAGATCGGCAGATGCGGCAGCAGAGGGCCCCCGCTGGCGACCAGCCTTACCGGGTTTCCACAGGTGTGGGAATCAATGCAGAAGAAACTGCGGCGCATGCTCATTCCTTTCCTCAAACAGCGGTGCGAGCTGTGGGCCGCCCACGTTGGAGCGCGCCCTTTGAGAGCCTGTCGAGAAGAATGGCGATCGCGACGATAGCCAGGCCCGCCCGCAGGCCAAGTCCCATTTCCATGCGCGTCAGACCGCGTGTGACTTCAGCGCCGAGTCCGCCTGCGCCGACAAGCCCGGCAAGTACGACCATTGCCAGAGACAAGAGTATGCACTGGTTCAATCCCACGAGAAGGGTTGGCATGGCCGAAGGGATTTCGATTTTTAGAAGAATAGACTTTGGAGACGCGCCGGTCGCCTGTCCAAGCTCGAGCAAGTCTTTCGGAACCTGGTTGAACGCCAGCGTCGTCAATCGCAGCATCGGCGGGATGCCGTAAACAATTGTCGCAATGATGGCAGGCACGCGGCCGAGGCTGAAGATCATGACGGCGGGGATCAAGTAGACCCAGGGCGGAACGGTCTGCATGATGTCGAGAACTGGCCGGACGGTCGCTTCAAACTTTTTGTGTCGCGAGGCCAGAATACCCAACGGAAACGCGATGAGGACTGAGATGATAACCGCGACGGTGACGAGGGCCAGTGTCTGCATCGACGCGGTCCAAAAACCTGCCAGCCAACAGAAGAACAAGGAAATCAGTGTGATCACCGCGACACGGATACTGATGAAGGCCGCAGTGAGAATTGCGACCACCGGGATGAGGGCATAAGGCGGCATGAACAGCAAGGCCGCCTCCACGCCGCCCAACACGGCTTCTATCAGTCTTGCAAGGCCATCAAAGAATGGGTGGAAATTGGTGTTGAGCCAATCGACGGTTGGAGCCAGATACTTACCGGGTGACAGCTGGAATAGGTCAGGATTCATCGGTCTGTCTCCTTCGCACGGTCGACTGCACTTTGCGTAAGCCGATCGAGAATCATGGTGAGTACGACAATGGCAATCGCGGCGTTGATCGAAGTGGCGATGTCCAGCGTTCTGATGGAGCCATAGATTGTCTCGCCGAGGCCACCCGAGCCAACGATACCCGCGATGACGACCATGCCGAAGGCCATCATGAGGCTTTGATTGATGCCCGCCATGACGCTCGGGATGGCGAAGGGAAGCCTGATCTTGGTGAACATCTGCCAAGGCGTTAGACCAGTTGCCTGGCCCAGTTCGATGAACTCACGCGGTGTCATACGGATGCCGAGCGACGTCAGCCTGATCGCCGGCGGCATGGCAACAATAAAGGTTGCGACAAGCGCCGTGGCAGGTCCATAGCCGAGAAGTGCGATTGCCGGCAGGAGATAGATATAAGGGGGCAGCGTCTGGATGAGGTCGAGTACAGGCTCCAGGACACGGTCAAGAGCGATTGAAAATCCGGCAACGACACCAATTGGTATCCCCACAAGCAGGGCCAGCACGGTCGCGGTCATCACCAGGGCAAGCGTGCTCATTGTCTCCGCCCATAATCCCATGAACGCACACAAGATAAGGGCGAGACCTGCCAGTCCACCAAACCAGATATTGACCAGGCGAGATCCGAGCACTGCGGCGATGATCGCGATCACATAAAACGGGGCAAGCTGGAGCAGCCAAAGGATGCCGTCATAGGTCCCCTCGAGAACCGCGCGGATGAAGTCGAACAGGCCTTCACCGTTGTCACTGATCCAGCTCAGCGCAACGTCTGTCCATTCATCGAATGTATCGGTAATGACTGAGATATCCATGTCATTTCTCCTCTACCTGTCATCTACTGCGGCAGTTGGCGTTCCGGCCACACCACGAAGCAGCCCACGTGTGGTCACCACGCCGATGATCGCGCCGTTTTCAACCACAGCGACCGCGTCGCGATCGGACTGCATCGTAAGATCGATAAGCGCTGCGATGTCAGCCTCCGGCGATGTCTGCAACAGCGAGTCCAGCTTGGCATCAAGGTGCAAACGCTTGTATTCGGCGACCGGCTGCATCACCGAATGCGCCCTGACCAGATGGATTTTTGAAATGCCCGCCACAAAATCGGCGACGTAATCGTCCACGGGCTTGGTGACGATTTCCTCGGCGGTACCCACCTGGACGATCACGCCGTCCTTCATGATCGCGATCCGGTCACCGATACGGATGGCTTCTTCGAGGTCATGCGTGATGAATACGGCTGATTTGCCGAGGGACTTCGTCAGCTGCCGGAACTCATCCTGGAGCTGTCGGCGAATGAGCGGATCAAGCGCGCTGAACGGTTCGTCCATGAGGATGATTTCAGGATCTGCCGCAAGGGCTCGGGCCAGACCGACGCGCTGCTGCATGCCACCGGATAACTCGTCCGGGTAACGCGTTGTCCATTCGGCAAGGCCGACCTTTTCGAGCGCAGCGCGCGCGATCTGATTCCGCTCGTCCTTTGCGATGCCTCGGACTTCAAGGCCGAAGGCGGCGTTCTCGAGGACGGTCCGGTGCGGGAGAAGTGCGACACTCTGGAACACCATGCCGATATTTCGCGCCCGCATGTCGCGGAGTTCGCCAGCATTGAGGGATGCAATGTCTTTGCCCTTCACCGTAATCTTACCGAAGCTTGGCTCGATCAGCCTGTTGAGCAAACGGATAAGGGTCGATTTACCGCTACCCGAAAGGCCCATAATGCAGAAGATCTCACCGCGGCGGACTTGGAGGTTCGCGCCAGAGACCCCGACCACGCAGTTAAACTCATTGAGAACCTGTGACTTGGACAGCCCCCGCTCGGAAACCGCCTTGGCAGCGGCCGACGAGCGAGCGCCGAAAATCTTCCAGACAGACTGGCAGTCCACTAGCACTTCATTGGCATTGTTGATGGTGTTCATCGCGTTCCCCGCAAGCCAGCCCTCGGCTGGTCTAACTATTGCCGATTGCGGGCCGCCTGGTTTGTGACGACCCGCATTTTTTCAAGTTCACTCGCTCTTGATATTTTCCCAGCGCTTCAAAAGGTCGGCATGTTTATCGGTCCAGTCCTTCACAGCCTCGTCCATGGTCTTGCCTTCGTTAACAGCGCTGTTGATCGCGGTTATGTCGGCAAGTGGGACGTACACACTGGCGAGTATCTCGCGGGCATGCGGATTCTCTGCTGAGAAACCCTTCTGCCCGATCCAATAGTAGCTCTGGGGTGGAGGGAACACTCCCTTGGGATCCTTGAGGAACTTCACATCGTATTTCTGCATCATCCAGGATGGCTCCCAGATGGTGACGGCAATCCATTCCTTGCGGTCGACGGCCGACTTCAGAGCCGCTGTCATCGCCGCGGTGCTGCCTTCAACGAGCTGGAGCTTGAGGTCATATTCCTTGACAGAATTGCTTGTGTCGCGCATCAGACCCGAACCCGGTTCGATGCCCACGATCTTGCCGCCAAACTTGTCGGCATTTTCATTCAGCTGGTCCATGGAGTCGATCGGCACATATTTCGGCACGGCGACGCCCTGGAACAGTCCGTGAGAGACCGGAGAGATTTTCTCGAGACGCTTCTTGTTCTTGTCCCAGTAATCTTGTGCGACGTAATCAGTCTGCGAGGCGAGGACTTGAACGTCGCCCTTGGTGAGCGCGGCATAGGCGATGCCCCACTCGGAGAACGGCACGACCTTCACGCTGTAGCCGGAGTCCTCCAACACCTTTTTGGTAATCCCGGTGATGGGTGTGAGGTCCTCCCAGGACATCGTTCCCACAGTAATTGTTTTCTCCTCTGCATGGGCGGACATCATGGTCATAGTGACCATCGCCGCGGCGCAAAGCGCTTTCCACAAAGTCTTCATTTTCGATCTCCTACTTTTGTTCCCATTCTCGTCGAAGACCTGCGTTCAGCGCGGTCTTCATATTGCGCGGCAAGGGTTCATCCCTCGCGGCCAGCACGCAATTCCTGCAAACGGATCACGGCGTTGACGCCAAGCCGCGCCAGCGGCTCGGGCGGAAGCCGCGCCGGCTTCGGCTGATCCGAGAATTTTTTCAGCATGTCAGAGCGGGTGTCGGTCGCCAGATCGACCGCCATCATGCCAGCAAGCGTGCTTTTCACGGTCCCGAGGCCATTCTCGCAGCACGCAGAAAAAAGACCGTCTTCGACCTCGCCGAAGGCGGGCATGTGGTTCAAGCTCAAGCAAAGCCGTCCGGCCCAGCTGTGCTCAAACGGTATCCCTGCAAGGCCTGGAAACCTGGCATCGAGGGAGTGTCTGTGCGCGTTGGCCATTTTCGCCATACGCCGATCCGTCACCGTGATCGTCGTATCGCAGGTGTATTTCGTGCGGATCACGATACGCGACTTTCCGCCGGAGGTAATCTTGCGCACCGTTGCGCCCATTGCATCGGCTGGAAGCAGCGCCCATCTGTCTCGTCCAGACACGCTGCGCCCGAAATCATCAGCAGGGAACGGAGCGGTCATCGACGCGTAGGCGAAGATGTGCATCAGCCGCCCACTGAAGTATCCAAAATCGTCAATGTGGCCGTTGACAGCGACGATCACCTTCGGGGCGCTGACCGTTCCCCGTGGAGTAGCGGCTTTCCAGTTTCCATTTTCGCGCTGCAACGAGGTGACTGGCGAATTCTCGAAGATATCGACCTTCGGGGCCAGACCACCCGCTAGCCCACGGATGTAGTCGGCCGGCTGGATCATGACCGCACCCGGCGTATAAAGTCCGCCGAGATAGTAGTTCGTTCCCGCAATGTCGCGCATTTCGGCGGCATCGAGGAAAGAATGCTTCTCGCCGGCGCTCCTCAAGGATTGGCCAAACGCCAAATTCAGCTTCATGCCACGCGCAGTTGCCGCGGCATTGATTTTTCCTGAGGGGTCGAACGTCTCGCGCGACATTCCGTATTCAGCCGCCGCCTCGGAGGCGAACGCTATAGCCAACCGGTTTTGGGCCATTTCGAGCCTCGTCGCGTCGGTACCGCCGCTCGAATATTCGCCAGATGCAAGGTTGTGCGGGACATCAATCATATAGCCGGAATTGCGACCCGACGTCCCTTTACCCACTTCACTTGCATCGAGAACGACGATCCTGTCGTTCGGTCGAAGCTGGAGCAGACGGCGCGCGGCGGAAAGTCCGGCGAACCCCGCGCCGATGATCAGCCAGTCGGCCGTGACGTTGCCTTCGAGGCTCCGGACGGGAAACGGACGCTTACTGATCGCCTCCCAGCCCGAGATGCCGTTTTCCGCCGGCAGACGTTTGACAGCCTTCGTGGTCATCTCACCGTCTCGTCCACCGACCGGTCGGACACATCAATCCAGATCGTCTTCAGCTCGCAGTAGTTGTCGTGTGCGAAGACCGACTTGTCGCGTCCGCCAAAGCCGGATTCCTTGTAGCCGCCGAATGGCGTCGTTGCGTCGCCCTCGCCGAAGCAGTTGACGGTCACAAGGCCCGCCCGGATTTCGCGCGACAGCTTGATCGCCTTGCGCAGGCTTGCCGTGTAGACGGACGCCGTCAGGCCGTAGTTGGTGTCGTTGGCGAGTGCCACAGCTTCGGCAAGGGAATTGAACGTCGTGACCGACAGGATGGGGCCGAAAATCTCCTCCTGAAACAGGCGGCTTGCCGGCGTAACGCCGTCGATGACGGTCGGCTCGATATAGATGCCCTTTTGCGTTTCGCCGCCATGGGCGACAGAGAGCTGTTCGCTCTTCACGCTGTCGAGAAAGGAGTTCACCTTGTCGAAGTGATCTTTGCTGACGAGCGCGCCAATGCGGTTTTCCGGATCGAGCGGGTCGCCCGTCTTCCATTCGCGCATGTAGGCCCCGATCCGCTCGAGCAGCTCGTCCTTGACGTTGGCATGCACGATTAACCGCGATGTGGCCGAGCAGTTCTCGCCCATATTCCAGAACGCGCCGTTGACGATCTGTTCGGCGACGAGGTCCAGGTCTTCGGCATCTTCGAGAACGACAGCCGGATTCTTGCCGCCGCATTCGAGCACCACGCGCTTGAGATTGGAGTCCGCGGCATAGCGCAGAAAGCGGCGGCCTGTCGGTGTCGATCCGGTGAACGCCACCATGTCAACGTCCATATGCATGCCGATTGGTTCACCGACTTCCTTGCCCCCGCCCGGCACGACATTGAACACGCCCGCCGGGATACCCGCCTCATGGGCAAGCTCGGCGACACGAAGCGTGGTCAGGGTTGTTTCCTGAGCGGGTTTCACGATCACCGAGCATCCCGCGGCAAGAGCCGGACCGATTTTCCAGGCCAGCATCAACAGCGGAAAGTTCCACGGCAAAACGCAGCCCACGACGCCCACGGGTTCGCGCACGACCATGGTCAGCGCGTTCGAGCCCACCGGTGCGGTATGATCATAGAGCTTGTCGATGAGTTCGGCATGCCAGCGGAGGGTATGAATCGTATCCGGGATGTCGACTGTCTGGCATTCGCGCACAGGTTTCCCGCTGTCGAGACTTTCCATGACCGCGAGTTCATGGCGATGCCGCTCCAGAAGCTTGGCGAAGCTGAGCAGAACGGCCTTGCGCTCTGCGGGCGACTGGAGATGCCAGCGGCCGTCGTCGAACGCTTGCCTCGCTTTGCCAACGGCAAAATCGATGTCACTGGCGTCGCACGCCGCGATCTCTGCAAGCGTCTCGTCGGTCGCCGGATTGGTCGTCTTGAATGTCTTGCCTGAGTTTGCCGGACGGAAGGCGCCGTCAATGAAAGCATTGGTCGGAAACTGGATGTTTGCGGCGATCGCCTTGTATTCGGCGGCAGTCAAAGGTTCATGCATGGTTGGCTCCCGACGTAATATGGGTGACCGTGCGCTTCAGGTTGGCGACGACAGTCTGGAGGGCTCGCTTTTGTTCGGAATTGAGAGGACGCAGCGGCGCACGAACGGGACCAGTTTCGTGCCCGATCAGTTCGCATCCATATTTGATCGACTGAACGAACTTACCGCACTCAAGATAGTCCATAAGCGGCAGCATCGCCGTCATGATCGCGCGGCCTTTATCAAAGTTCTTTTCGAGCACGCAGGCTTCGTAAAGGGCGACATGTTCGCGCGGCAGGAAGTTCGAACCGGCGCAAACCCAGCTCCTGGCACCCCATGCGAAGAATTCCAGTGCCTGGTCGTCCCAACCGCAGGAAAGCGCGATATGGGGGAACTTGCGGGCGAGCAGATGCAGATTGGCCATGTCGCCGGAACTCTCCTTGATGGCGACAACGTTCCTGGACTTACCCACCCGGGAGAAGTATTCGTCTCCCATCGTAACGCCCATGCGGGCCGGATAGTTGTAGAGCATGATCGGCAGGTTGGCCGCGCGGTCGACCGTGAGTGCATGGACCGCATTCTCGCGCTCCGTCGGCAAGGCGTATGGCGGTGAAGATACGAGAATCGCGTCTGCGCCAATTTCCTTTGCTGCCTTGGCGTATTCGACCGAGTCTTCGGTTCTGGTTGCCCCGGTTCCGATGATGAGTGGCAGCCGCGTACCGATCACGTCTTTGGCGTAGGCCGCAAGATCGAAGCGCTCCTGGGCGCTCTGGGCGTAGTATTCCCCGGTCGATCCGCCCACGATGATGCCGTGCACTTTAGCTTCGATGAGCGATTCGAGGACTGCCGCGAAGGCGTCACGGTCAATCTGCCCGTCCTGGCCGAGCGGCGTGATCGCCGGGGTATAGATGCCTTCGAATTTCACGACAATTTCTCCATGGATTTGGCGGGCACTTCAACGAGCGCATCCGCCTTCATTCCCTCCGGCGCGATAAACATCTCCATGTTTTCGCGCGACAGCTCCCAATGCTCGAATACCAGGTCGACGACGGTGTCCTCGTCATGCGCGTTGATGGCGGCGATGAAGCCATCGTGATGCTCCACAGCGAGTTGCAGTCGCTGGCGCATGTCATCGTTCCGCGGCCGGAAAAACGTGTGACCGATACGCGCATGGTCGATCAGCAGGCGGCCAAGGCTTGGCTGCAGATAGGCGTTGCCCGACATTTCTCCGATTATCTCGTGAAAGCGGTTGTTCTCCAGGACCATCGAGAGAACGTCCCCGGAGACACTCGCTCCGCGGAACCGTTCCTGGGTGTCCTTGAGGTCGGCGAGTTGCTTTGGTTTAAAGTTTTGCACTGCGAGACGGCCGATAGCGGCGTATATCATTGGAGCAACGAGGAAGAAATTCCTGAGCGTTTGATGGTTCATGGGGATCACGCGAGCGCCGCGGTTTTCGCGAATATCGATGTAACCCTCACCCTGGAGACGACGGAAAATCTCGCGCACCGGCGTCCGGGAAAGCCCGTAGCGCTCACTCAGACTCACCTCGTCGAGGTCTTGGTCCGGGTCGAGTTCCATCGTCAGAATCTGCCGCTTGAGATCGTCGTAAAGGCTGTTCTTGCCGCGTTTCACCTAAACCTCCTGCCGAATTTCCCGTTCGAACAGGCCATTCGATCCGGTTCGATGCCGGAAAATTCGCATGGCATCGGGCCCGAGTCAACAAAATTGTATTTTTTTTGTACACAAATAAAATACTTTCAAAATACATAAGAGATGAATGGGTGCTCTTTCACCCGGTTTGGCAAGCATCTCGCGTAAGCACATGAAGCGCGCCACAATGGAACTCGGTGGGCACGCCCCCGGCTATTACCTTCGATGACGCCGATCTCGAAAAGGCGATCGCAGTGACCGCCACTGCAAAGTTCCACAATGCCGGCCAGGTCTGCGTCGCCCCGACCCGCTTCTTCCTGTCGTTAAACGAAATCTACCTGTCCAGCATTGCCGGCCGAACCGACACTGACATCAGCGACCCGGAATTGTCGTCGGGCAACGAGAACTGCGGTCCCGGCAATTCTGCCACGCACGGGGTTTTGATTTTATCGTCAGGATTTTCCAGAAAATCGGCGACCACGTCTCGCCCGCATTTCGTGGCATCAATCACATCATGTCCAATGCCACGAAACACCACCAACTGACTGCTCTTCTTGTGCCTTGCCAGGTCCTCTGCCCAGTTTGAAGGCGTGGCCGGGTCATATTCTCCTGCTAACAGCAAGATTGGAACGTCATTCCGCTGGCGTGGTTCGGGCGTCTTGGTCGATTTTGCAGAGGGCCAAAGTGGACATGCCCAGCTGTAGATATTTTCCTTCGCCCAACTGTCCAACAACGGCAATTTTACTGCTGATGTGGCACGAAACGAAGTGCCATCACTGCACACGACTGACAGATGCATGCCGTCGGCGAAAGCGCGGTTTTCATCACTAAGTCCCTGAAAGCTGAACATCTCTGCGAGTAACCTGTAGTCCTGATCGGCAGTTTGCCTGATCAAGTGGGGCAACATTTCAATCGCGTCCCGGTCATAGAATTGATTGAATATCAATTCTAGAAAATCGCTTCCGGAAACACGAGTGAAACTGGTCGATTGATCGCCCGTCTTAAGGCGCAGCAGTATCGGTTGGGCATCGAGTTGCTGCACAATCTCGCCGATCAATGTGTTTAGATTTCCCACACTGTACAGGCAGTCGGGGTCTGCTCCGCAGTCGCGATCAAGTTTTCGAAGGACACTATCAAAGTTCACAGCGTCACGATCGGCATAATTGACGTCAAGAGGCAGTGTTGAATTGAGCACCGCAGCAATTATTTCCTGCGGGTGAGCTTCCAGGACCTGCAAGGCCACCTTCGTGCCGTATGAAATGCCGAACAGAACCCACTTGTCGATATTAAGCGCCACTCGTAAATCGTGAATGTCGGCAGCAACCTCACGAGTATTGTAGGCCGCGAGGTCAATACCTTCTCCGATTAGATCTTCACGACATGCCAGGACTTCGCTTTTCTGGGCCAGATCAAAATCAATCCAGTCATCCGGATGGGATACAATGTTATTCCAGAGCTTTGGATTATGATGTTTCGAACAACTCAACGACGGGTGAGAAAGGCCGACCCCTCGCAGGTCCAACACGACCAAACGCCGCCCGCGTAACCACGCGCCAGTGTCGATGAAGCTCCACCATTCTTCAATGTCACCCTTGCTCTCGATGCCTGCAGGTTGACCGGGACCGCCGGACAGATAGACGACTGGCTCATGCCTTTCGCGATCCGGCTCGAAAATGACGACCGCCAGCGTGATGGTCGCACTGTTGTCTTTTGTACGATTCTCCGGGACCGTCAGATGCCCGCAACTCACATCGCGGTCCTTGGTGGCGGCGAACCAGCAGGTCGTCCGCTTGAACTCCACTTCCTCTGCGAAAGCTGGACCTCCGACCAACAGCATGACACCAAGCAGTATCAGCGCACTGAGACTTGCTACAGCTACGAACCAGTCGGTCGGTTGCAGGCAGACTTTGTATATGATTCGCACGCACACTTGTCCCCGATACTCAGAAAACCGGCATTTGTCATTTTTGACTCCGTATTTTCCGGTGAGCCGACGTCCTGCGAAACACCCATTTGGGTGGTATTGCCTGGTCGCTCTCCTGATACCCAATTCACCGCGTGAGTGATCCCGCCACGTATCGCATGGAGCGGGGCGGACCTTGGTCGAAAACCCGAGAGATTTCTTGCGAAGGAATAGTCCGAAGCGGGAGGACGCATTTGCCTGCATCTGCATACGCGGAACGGCGGAGCGGAATCTCCTGCTGCCGACAGTAAGCGATTGATTACCGTATCCGCAGACGCCGACGACATTTGGCTGTGCAGCGTCTAGGTACATTGGATTAGGCCCGCCAAGGAGTTTGTCCGTTTTGGTATATTTTGTCGTGGAACACCATTGGGTATTGTAGAATTGCTCCGGTTTGGCTTGCGCTTGGGAGGCGTGCCGATGGGACAGGACCGTCCGACGAATGTGGGAAGATGGCTTACCGCTGTCTACGACGAGAAACGTGTTGCCTCGATAAGCGGGAAAGTTGCCGAGGTGATCGACGCTGCAGCGTTTGGGAGCGCTCAATGGGACGAGGTTCCGCGCGTGCTAGGCGAAGCGTTTCCCGGTTCATTGTGCTCCCTCCTCAATCACAATGTTGCGGAAAACAAACTGAACTTTCAGGCAGCGCACAACATAGACCCAGAATACCTCAAGTCCTATGCGGAGCACTATGCGCGCTTGAACCCATGGGTGCCTTTATGGCAGACCGTGAAAAGCGGAACGGTGCTCGTCGCCGAGAAAGATTGTCCCGCACGGTTGTTCAGCGACACGGAATTTTACAATGACTGGCTTCGTCCGCAGAAAGACATCGAAGCAGCGGTTGGTATCAAGATTGATGGCGGGCCACGGGAAGTCATCCACCTCCCCATGCATTATCCGCTTGCCAAATCTGGCGCTTACGACGACGCGGCGGCCGAAATCCTCACCCGCATTCGAGACAACCTGCGAAGATCGGTTGAACTTGGACGCTTGCTTAGAAAGCAGACCGAGAACGCCGTCGCGAGAGCCGCATTGGTAGAACGCGCCTGCTGCGCGGCATTTGTCATAGATAGCGACCGAAAGCTTCGCGAGGCGAACCAGCAGGCTGTCGAGATGTTTTCTGCAGGTTCTGTGGCTGTACTTCGGCATGGCAGCGTGTGTCTCGCGAATGCCCGCGCCGACAACGTGTTCCGCGATGGGGTTATCGCGCTGTGCAGAAAATTGCCCACAAGTTTGTCCCGAATTCCTTTTTGTATCGGGGATCGCAACTGGCAGGTTTCGCTTGCGCCGCTTCCCGTGATGTCGGGCGTCAAGAACGGCATCCTGTCTCTTTTCACCGCGAGGTCGATGATACTCGTCTTTATCCGCGATTTGGATGCGCGCCTCCGAAATCCCGCTGACTTATTGGCATTTGCCCTACAGTACGGGCTGACCCAAGCCGAAACCAAGTTTTGTGAACTCTTGGCAAAGGGGGAATCTCTTAGCGATGCTGCCGACACGCTCGGCATCAAAGTTGAAACCGCACGTGACAGGGTCAAGTCGATATACCATAAGACCGGAACGCATCGACAGGGACAACTCGTGGCGATGCTTGGCGTCTCGATCTAACACAACGAACTGACGACTGAATCTGCCCCGATTCTTATCGACTTTCTATTTTCTCCACTTTGACAAGATTCGAACCTCTGGCCCCGCTTCAGGCGCGGCGGCATGAGCATTTCGACTATGCTTGTTACCCCATGGACTGCAAAGCGAGTGCGAAGATGGCAGGTCGATCTTCGCCGCGAAGGCCGTAATCGGCGCCTTCGCCGGACGTCATCATGACGGTATCGTAGATCGACAGCCCGCATTGCTGGACGAAATTCGCAACGATGCCCGTGTGGAGGTGAGTGTCGGCCCGCAGGAAGCGGCCAGCATGGGCCTCTATATGCGGGCGGGCAACCGCTATCGCGTCCTCATCGCCAAAAGCCACGATTGGACCCAGCACGTGACCCCGGCCAAAGCGGCGGCTCATCGAATAGGCGCACAGCCGCTCATCCTCGTAAAGTCGACTGACCTCTCCAACAGACGATCGAGATGTATGTGGCGGAACCGCGAAAGCCGGTGCGTCGAGCGCCACCACCGCATCGAGATCGCCGCGGCAGGCTCGGATTGTAGGCAAGGTATACCAGCTTACGCATAACGGATGACAGATTGGCCGAACTGGCGGCCTTGAACATCGAAACCCTCCACGTTAGTCGAGGGCTTCCCTGCCACGCAACCCTGAAGCGCGACAAAATTAGACTTTTGATCACTCCGTAAAATTCTTTGAGACGCATGTCATTCAAATGTTAACGAAACGAAATACTTAAATTATGAGGAAATTTGTAATATTCGAGACGGCTGGACAAGCTGTCTTGGACGAGAGTTTTTGTGCGCTTGAAAATACATTCGGCGTTAGATTTACGATGGCAGGGCTCAGCGATGGACAGGCACTTTCTTTGGATCCGCCCGATCGAAGCAGCAATTGCATGCGCAACAATCGCGGCTATCGCTTTGTGTTTCGGCACTTCCTCTCAGGCGGAGCCCATTCGCGGCGCTGGCTCGACTTTTGCAGCACCAGTGATCGCCGAGTGGTCGCAGGCCTATCGGGATGCTCGGGTGGACGGTGGTGACTTCATATCACCCGACTGGACCGTCGACTACGAACTCGTTGGTTCGCTTGCCGGCGTAATGCGGCTCGACCAACCTGAACTCGACTTTGCAGCGACTGATGTCCCCGTTAATCCAGCCGATCTGAAAAGACGCGGGCGCGAGCAGTTTCCGATCGTATTCGGCAGTGTTGCCGTGGTCGCAAATATCAACGGCTTCGAGATTGGGGGTTTGCGCCTTTCTGGCCCGGTGCTGGCCGACATCTATCTCGGTAGGATAAGGTCCTGGTCCGACCCCGCCATCAAGGCTTTGAACCCGGATGCCGCCTTACCCGATCTAAAGATCAGCGTGCTTTATCGCACAGATGGCTCCGGGACTACTTTTGCCTTTACCGAGTATCTGTCTGCCGTCAGTGCCGATTGGAAAAAGCTCCATGGTGCCGACACGCTGATCAAATGGCCGGTTGGGACAGGCGCTGAAGGCACGCAGGCTCTGATCCGTGCCGTCCACGCAACCAAAGGCGCGATCGCCTATGCCGAATATGGCCAAGTCGAGCGCGCCGGCCTTCCTTATGTGTCGCTGCAGAACAAGGCGAACCATTTCGTGAAACCCGGTGCTGACGGCGTGCGGGATGCCGTGCACGCTATTGCCTGGGAAAAGACGCAGGACTTTCACGCCGCGTTGACTGACCTGCCTGGTGCCAATGCCTATCCCATAACCGCCGCGACCTTTGCGGTGGTCCCGGTCGTTGGACGTGCGGTAGATCGCTACGGCCGGGTTCATGATCTCTTCCGACTCGCCTTCCAGACGGGCGCGGCCAAGGCAACCGAACTGGGCTATGTGCCGGTGCCGCCAGAACTGGTCAGGCAAATCGAGCAATACTGGGCGAAAGTGCCGGGCACAGGGAACTAACAAACCCTTCGGTTTGCGGCAAGCCGCACAACTGAACACACGGATGTAATTGCGCCACCATGGCGCCTTTTGGGGACAGAACGGATGAATATAGATCTCTTCAAGGACGTTTTCGTTCCGGTCATTGGCGGGTTAGGCATCTTCATGCTCGGGCTCGAGTTCATGTCGAATGGCATTCAGGCGCTATCTGTGACGAAGATGCGAGCGTTTCTCGCGAAGGCGGCCGGGACCCCCGTAAAAGGCGTCATTGCCGGAACGCTGATTACCGGCGTCATCCAATCGTCAACCGCTATGACCGTGATGGTGGTCGGCCTCGTAAACGCCGGTGTCGTGGCGCTCAGGCCGGCTATCAGCGTTATCATGGGCGCTAATATCGGCACGACACTCGGCAACGGCCTTATCGCGCTTCCGCTCGGTCCGCTGGGCCTCATCCTCGCCGGTGTCTTTTCACTGGTCTACTGCTTCGCGAAGAGCGAGAAAGTCCGCAACATTGCCTTGGCCTGCATGGGTTTCGCGCTCATTTTCTACGGGCTCAATTTGATGACCGGCGGCCTTCGTCCGCTGCGTAACATGCCGGAAGTGATGGACATCCTCTCCACGCTGCAGGCTGATTCTTACTTCAACCTGATCAAATGCGTTCTGATCGCCGCGCTCGTCACAGCGATGATCCACTCCTCCTCTGCAACGATCGGCATCGTGATGGGTCTCGGGGCGGCCGGTATTCTCGACTGGACAACTGCTGTCGCTTTCTCGCTCGGCGCCGATCTCGGCACGACCATTACCTCCTGGATGGCGTCGCTAAACCTGTCCAGGAACGCCAAGCGTGCGGCCTATGCCCATATCTCCTTCAATATCATCGGCGTCTGCATCACGGTCCCGCTCTTCTTCGTCTCGATCGAGGTGCTAAAATGGGCGATGCAATGGTTTGGCGGCGATCCGGGCATTCCGGTGATTGTCGACGGGAAAGAAACCTTCCCGCTGGTCCCTGTCGCCGTTGGTCTCTTCTCGACCGTTTTCAATGTCTTCAACACGCTGATGCTCTTTCCTTTCATCGGTGTCTTTGAGCGTGTCCTGTCGCGTGTCGGGCGCACGGATGCAGAGGATATAGAGGATTACTCCACCCCGAGATTCCTCGATCGCAAGCTTGCCGGCGACTTTGCGAAAGCGATCCCGGCCGTGCAGCAGGAAACCGCCCGTCATTTGCAGGCCGGGGCACTATTCCTGGACATCGCCCGTTCAGCCAAGGCGGCACCATCCGATCCGGGCGAACACTATCTCGCGACTGATATCCTCAGCCGGGACATTCGCAGTTACACCGCGTCGCTTATGAAGGAAGATCTTCCCTATGAGCAGCTCGACCTTGTCGCAAGCCTGATTGAGGAGGCCGACTTCACCGCCGCATTGACGGAATCGATGCATCAGGTCGCCCGGCGCGTCAAACGCGAAAAATTCACCCCCCAGGCGCAGGCAATCGTCGATACCGCTCTCGAAAAACTTGATGCGTCACTACATGACATCCTGCCGGACTACGGCGTCAAGGAGCCGGATATGCCGGCAGGTCATGCAAGCTTGCCCAATGTTGAGGAACTTCGCGCGCGAACCCTGGAGCTGGGACCGAATGCAGGCGCCGCCGAACGTGGCACAATCCTCGCCCTTCTCGGCTCCATTGAACGTGCCGAGCTTCTGATCAGACGCATTGATCAAGAACGCAAATCGGTCAACCGGCAGGCCGTTCTTGCCCGCTCGGCAGCTCACAGGGAGCGGCAACGCCCCGTGATTGATGGCGGCATGAGCCCAATGCCGGCAGAATAGCGGCCGGGATCGCCCGCCATTTCGGCGACTCCAATCGACCGCAATTTTCCTGGCGTTGCATTCGTTAGTGCCTGATTGCATCGAATAGTCCCTGGACGCGGGGGTCGTTACGAATTTGGTCAAGGTCCGAGTCATTCCTGAACCACTTGATCTGATAGGATGAACTGTTCGGCAAAACTCTCTGCAGAAGACCAATGGCTTCATCCGTGTCGCCGATGATCGAGTAGACGCAGGCAACGTTATACTGAGCAACAACATCGTCCGGATCGATGGCCAGCGCCCGCGCCGCCCACTCGCGTGCGCGCTCCTTTTCTCCAAGATGTGCCCAAGCAAGGGCACCACGGTGGGCTGGTCCAGAGTTTTCGGGATGGCGATTGAGCGCATGTTCGGCCCGCCACACACCGATGCGAGCCCAACTCTCGGTCTCGGTTGGCCGCTCCAGCGAGCGAAAGGCACTCATGAGGTGAATAGGTGATAAATAATCGTCGGGCCTGATCTCGGCTGCACGTTTAAAATAACCGACCGCTGCCTCGAAATTTCCCTGCATATAGAAAAACCGGGCATAGTGAAAATGGGCCTCATAGAGATTAACGTCAAGCGCAAGAGCGCGCTCGAAGGCCGCCACAGCCTCTTTGTCTTGGCCGCCCTGATGCAGCGCCAGTCCACGTGAGGCATATGCCTCCGCCAGGTCAGGGTCGAGCTCTAACGCCTTGGCGCTCGTTGCCATGATACTGGTAAGCGGGAAATCGTCGGGTTGCCAATCACGCAGGGCGGCATCGCAATCGGCTATGCCGGCGTATGCGCGGGCATAGTTCGGGTCCAGTTCGACCGCCTTACTGAACATTCGCCGTGCTAGATGCAGATAGGTCTTGGTCCACGCATGAGAGAACTGACGGCCTCGCAAATAGTATGTGTACGCTTCGACATTGCCAGTCGGCGCACTCTCGATGGCTCTCTTTTCCTCCGGCAAAAGTTTAAGTTTTAGCTGATTGACAATGGCGTGCGTGATCTCGTCCTGGATGGCAAATATGTCGGTGAGATCGCGGTCGTAGCGCTCGGCCCACAAGTGCCCTCCATTCTTTGCATCGATAAGCTGGCCGGTGATGCGGATGCGCTGTCCCGCTTTGCGCACGCTGCCTTCCAGAACGTAGTGAACGCCAAGCTCCTGCGCCACCTGCTTTATCTTTACGGATTTTCCTTTGTAGGTGAACATGGTGTTGCGCGCGACGACCTGAAGGCTGGAGATTTTCGACAGATCCGTAATGATATCCTCGGTGATGCCATCGGAAAAATACTCCTGTTCAGGATCTTGGCTCATATTCGTGAACGGAAGCACTGCGATGAATTGCTGGTGTTGGTCAGTGGGCGCAATGCCCGGGTTGTGGCCATTCACCGCCTGAACGGGAGGGCCGGGCGATACGGTGTAGACCCTGATGTTCTGCTTTATGTTTTTCAGCGTTTGTTCGCCGCGGTCCTCAAATGCAAAATTCAGCCGGGAGCCGACCTGATCGCGCACAGACGCCGAAACCGCAACACCGCCAGGATCGGCAATCCCTTCGAGTCGTGAGGCAACATTCACGCCGTCGCCGAAAATGTCGCCATCCTCAACTATCACATCCCCAAGGTTGACACCTATACGGAATTCGATGCGCCTGTCCTGCGACACACCTTCATTGCGCAACCGCATGTTTCGTTGAATCTCCACTGCACACGCGACCGCGTTCACAACACTGGGAAACTCGACCAACATGCCATCGCCGGTGACTTTGACAATGCGCCCTTTGTGGTCGGCAATCCTAGGATCGAACAATTCGTTGCGATGGCGCTTAAAGGAAGCGAGTGTACCAGCCTCATCTGCACCCATGAGACGACTAAAGCCTACAATGTCTGCAGCAAGGATGGCGGTCAGTCGACGTTCCAAACGGCCCCCGAATTCAGTTGGAAATAGCTGGCATGCCAGTCTAGCTGTTTCTTGCCAGCATGTCGTGTCCATACTTCGATGGTGGGTCTTTGGTAAGCACAATACTTCTGGCGAACCCAAGGCCCAATGAATGCGACATTCATCGGGGCGGTTCCAGGCGACGCATTGGATGGGATATTCGGCTGCGAGCCTGATCTTCGGTACCGGTAAATTGTGGAGGTGCTGCGCTACGGGCTGATGGTAAAACGAGGTCATATCTTTCAACAGCCTCCAGCATCAAAAGAGAAGCGCAGCATGAAACACTATCGTATGCCGGTGACAGAGACCGCAGTTTGCATCATTGATGAAACAGGCAAGCTTTGCCGGGAGGTGAAGATCGTCAGTCACCCGGATGATCTGATAACTGTGCTGCAGGACCCTGCCTGGAATTTTGAGGGGATCGGTCTTGAAGACGGACCGGTACTGTTACCTTAATTTTCGTTGAGATCCGTTTCGGTCTTTGATCTCTCGATTAAGCGTTCTTGAGGAATGCGACTTCGCGCCATGCGTGCATGGCAGCCTGACGAAGTTGGCGGTGAGCTGATGAAGTGAATTTGTTGCGGGGAATGTAGTGAAGGTTGGCAATTGGATCATGAACGGACACAAACCGTTGAAGGTGCCGCGCCGATTTAAAGCGCTTCAAGATCCGCTCGCGTCGTCGTGTCGGCTGATGCGAATTCTCTGCTCGATTGTTCAATCCCTTATGCTGGCGATGATCGCCGACTGTCAGTCCGATCTGCCTATTGGCCGCCGCATATGACTTCAGCTTGTCTGTGACCATGACACGGGGTGCAAAGCCGTTGGCTGTGAGTAGTTTGCGGATGAACCGCTTCGCGGCCTTGGTATCACGGCGTTTCTGGACAAGTACTTCCAGTACGAAGCCTTCCTGATCAACAGCACGCCACAGCCAATGTTTGCAGCCATTGATCGTGACGACAACTTCATCCAGGTGCCACTTGTCGCCAGGCCGAGCTGTGCGACGACGTATGCCTTTGTACGCCAGCATGTCTTCAACCATGCGAAAGCTTAACGGAAAGCGGAAATACAGCCAGACAGCTTCGCCGATGATTTCAGGCGGAAAACGGTAACGACGGTAAAGAGATGGACGGGTATCGGTCATCCCTGACCATCGCCATACAACCTTGCGCTTCAGTTAAGGTAACGGTGCCGGCCGAGCAATTCGACATGTTGGCAGCTTGACCACTGACTGCAAAACCAATCGCATCACGTCTAAAATCAGAATTTGCGACAGAACCGTCGACCTTGCTCCCGCAAAAGAAACCTGGTCGTTGCGGGATGTCATCACTATTCATTCAGGTTTTCGACGCACGGTCGAGATAATTCTGCGATATGGCCGTCGGATGCACGCCAGTAACCCCCTTCGCAGTTGCCGACAAATAATCGTAGAAATACCCGAAGATGACAGGCGTTTCTTCCAGAAGCAGGCGCTGGATCTTCCCGGCAGTCTGTTTTTGATTTTCGAGGTCGAGCGCAGCTATGTAGCTTGAGACCATTTGGTCATATTCCGAATTTTTGAATCGTGCCGAATTCCAGGTCCCATCACTCTTCAGCGGCGCCGAGAGAAGGACATTGGGAACGCCCCGATGACCATAGGCAGTGATGCCCATCACGGAATCGAGCCAGTTCGATTTGCCGAAGACGGCATCGCCGTAATAAGCGCCCTGATCGAGAATGCTTAGCTCGAGATCGATGCCGATTTGCTTGACCGCGTTCTGGATAAGGACCGCATATTCCGGAATTTCCAGAAAGCGTTCCGTTGTCAGCGTAACCTTGAATCCCTTGTCGACACCTGCTGCCTCCATCAGCTGTTTGGCCTGGGTTAGATCCTGCTGTCGCTGCGCAACGCTGGTATCCGTAGACGGGTAGACCGGGGCAAAGGGGCTGTCATTGCCAAGCGACGCGTGCCCGCGCATCAATCCCTTCTGCAGTTTGTTCCGGTCGATGCTGAGCGCAATTGCACGGCGCACGCGTGGGTCCTTGAAAGGATCCATATCGGTGCGCATGTGCACCTGTTGGTGCGCCACCGATTTGAGGCTGATAATTTCGACATTCGGATCGTTGAGCAGGCCCACACCTGCCGAAGCCGGTAGCTGGGTGATGACATCCACTTGCCTGCCTTGCAGCGCCAGGATCATCGGCTGGACATTGCCGAAGAATGTGAACTCCGTCCGATCCGGCAGAGCCTTCTCACCCCAGTAATCATCGTTCCTGACGAACGAAGCACCCACCTTGGGTGTGTATTTTTCTAGCTTGAAAGGTCCGGTTCCGTTGAAGTTCTTCTCAAAATCGCCCTTGTAGTCCGCTGGAATGATGATGGCGTTGTAATTGTCGGACGATAGCATGTAGGGGAAATTGCCGTTGGGGGCGTCGAGATGAAACTCGACTGTATAATCATCGACCTTTTTAGTCGCGCCCTTCTGCAGGTATCCCGTGAACACAGACAAGGCGTTGGACGAATTCTTCGGGTCGGCGAGACGATCGATACTTGCCACCACATCGTCGGCTTTCATTTCCCCACCAATGTGGAACTTGACTCCCTTGCGGAGCGTGAAGGTCCAGACGTCGCCTTTGTCATTCGGGTTCCAGCTTTCGGCGAGCATCGGCTTAAGGACCAGGTCGGGACCATCGAGGCAAAGGAATTCACCGACCTGTTGCAACATCAACAGACCGCCGGAGTCGGCAACGCTGACCGGATCTATCGCCGCGGCGGGCACGCTATTTGCCACGCGGATGGTTGCGCCAGCAGCGTCCTGTGCGCGGGCAAGGCTCGGCATCCCGCCGAGACCGGCGGCAAGACCAACGCTTCCCAGGAAGGGCAGCGACAGGCCCAGCAGGCTGCCGTGGCGAATGAATTCGCGGCGGCTTACCCTGCCGTTAACGAGACCGTCGATAAGATGGTTTTGGAGATCAGTCCGGCCACGCCGAAGGATGTTGAGAATGTTGTGGTTCTTCATGACTTCAGCTCCTTATGTTCTGGTTTTGGCGGCCGAAATATTCACCGGCGCCTTCGCCGTGCTGTCTGTCCACTCGTGACCGACACGAGCCGTTTCCTCCACTTGTCGTTGCATGGCATCTGATCGGTGGTCCAATCTCCCCCAGCGGCTTTCCGCCGCTGTGCTCATATCGAGTGGTGGAGGGGCGAGCGCGGGTTCCACGGACCCACCAAAATACAAGGGGTCACCCCATCTGGCGCCATGATCCTCGTCTTGGCGCATCGCTCGCGCATTACCCCTCCTAACGCGATCCTCCCACTATCGCAGTTTGGCAAGCAGCCTGACGAGCCCGCAAAAGGTCGGGCGTGTCAAAGCCCTGCGTAAACCAGTCATAGATCGGCGCGAGCACATCAAAAGCCTCCTTGCGTCGGTTATGCTCGGCCCAAAGCCGAGCGAGCGCAGCGCTGGCCCGCAGTTCAAGCATCTTCGCGCCCTGATTGGCGGCGATGTCGATCGCCCGCTTGAAGGCGGCTTCGGCCTCCTCGCGAGCGTTGTCGGACGGATCGAGCAGCAGCAGTTCGCCGCGCTCGCGTTCGAGTTCGGCATTGCACCAGCTCTCCAGAGTTCTCTCAGCGATCTCGCGTCGCTTCGGCTACGATTTTGAGCCCGGCGGCACGTCGCCCTGCCTTACGCTGAATGGCGGCAAGCAGACAAAGGTAGTGCGGCATCCGCAGCCCGGCGCCGGTTTCCGCGAATTCCTTCAGCGCCGCGTCATAGGCCGCGAGCCCTTCGTCAACGGGACCCTTGGCTGTGATAGCCCAGGCCCGCACCAGCGCGCTCCACGCCCCGTAATAATCGAACCGATATTCCAGGCAGAGGCTGCGGGCCTCCTCGGCGATTGTGAGTGCCGCCTCCGGCTCACGTCGAAACTGATGCAGCATCGCAAGGTAAGCGAGCGCAAGCGCGATGCTGAAAGGGCGCGCGACATCCCGCGCGAGCGCAAGCCCTTCCTCGGCGGTCTGCAGTGCGCGGTCGGGATAGCCAAGATGCCAATCGCAGTGGGCATGTATAGACGCGGCAGAAGGCGCCGATATTGATGCCGTAGACCTCTGAATGGAAATGGCCGTGACCGATCGCCGGCCTCCAAACTTTGCTGATGCCAATCGCGGGCGGCCTGGAAATTGCCGAGATGGAACGTCAGTGCCCCGGCAAAATGGTAGGCCTCGACGAGAAACGCCGGGTTGTCGGTCCGGTGCGCCAGGTCGACCGCTTCGTCGACCAGTTGTGTCGCTTCGCGAAGATTGGCGCGCACGTGATAGACGTATCCGAGCCCTCTTATCGCGGTGAAGAGATCCGCGTCGTTGTTAAGCTTGCGGCTCAACTCCTGAGCCCGTTTGTAAACCGCTTCCGCCTCGCGTGAGGCGTAGCCCTTCGTGGCCAGCAGCGGGCCGCCGAGCGCCAGTAGGAGGGACAACTCCAACCGTGAACGAGGCTCGGCGGGAGGAAGCGCTGCGAGACTCGCGAGTCCAGATCGCAGATGCGCGATTGCTTCCACGTTGGCCGAGCGGCCGGCCGCCAGCACGCCGGCCAAAAGCCAGTATCCAACCGCCTTCTCGAAGAGCCCCGCCTCATCGAAATGCAAGGCAACCAGTTCAGGCTGCGCTTCGAGCGTTTGGGGAAAGTCTGTCTCAAGCGCGGTGGCGATCTTCGCATGCAACTCCTGGCGACGCTTCCGGAGCAGGCTCTGATACGCGGCGTCACGCACCAGTGCGTGCTTGAAGATGTACGTTGTCGCCGGCGGAATGCCCCGACGAAAGACGAGCTCTGCGGCGACCAGCCGTTCCAGCGCCGCCACGAGGTCGCCCTCAGGCAGCGGAACGACGGCCGCCAGCAGCTCGTGGTCGAACTCGCGGCCAATGCAGGCGCCGATCTGGGCCACCTCCTTTACCGGGGAGAGCCGATCGAGGCGGGCCATCAGCGAGTCGTGCAGGGTTGCGGGTATCGCCAGCGGCGGGAGTGGCCCATCGAGAACGTAACGGTCGCCGGCATCCCCGAGCAATCCGGATTCAAGCACAGCCTTGGTTAGTTCCTCGGTGAAGAGCGGCACGCCCTCCGTTCGCGCAAGGATCTGCTCGAGCACTTCCGGGGGGAGCGCCTTGCCGCCGGTAACCCGTTCGACCAGCGACCGGGCCTGAGCATGCGCCAGGCGGTTCAACGTGAGCAGCGTGACATGCGGAAAGCCGATCCAGGGCGGCGGCAGCTCCGGCCGAAAGGTTGCAATGAGGAGCACGGGCAGACGCTGAAGGCGCTCGACCATCTGGTCGAAGAACTCGCGTGACGTCGGATCGAGCCAGTGCATGTCCTCAAGCACCACGAGCACCGGGCCGCGCACCGCGAGCGCCTCAAGCTGCGCGAGAAAGGCCCGGAATAGTAGGCCCTTCTTCTGCAGCGGCGACATCGAAGCAAGCGAATCCCGTGGGCCGATCGGGATGCCAAGCAGATCGGCAAACAGCGCCACCGCATGAGGCTCGGCCGATGTCGTCTCCAGTAGGGATGCAAGTTTATCGAGACGGGCCTCCGGGTCCTCATCCGGCGCGAATCCCGCCGCCCGCTCGAGCTGCGTGATGAAGGGGAAGAGCGCGCTGTTGACGTGATGTGGCGAGCAAGCGTAGCGGAGCGACGTCTTGGACTCTCCCTGAAGACGTTCGCGCAGCGCAAGCACCAACCGTGACTTGCCAATCCCGGGTTCACCTGAAATGAGGGCGACGTGCCCGTTCCCCTGCTTTGTCTGTCGCCAACGCGACAATACAAGATCGAGTTCCTCGTCGCGGCCGACGAGCGGAGTGACCCGTGTGCCGTGAAGCGCTTCAAATCGGCTTTCGGCTTTCCCCTCGCCGATCACTCGCCAGGCCTGTACCGGTTCGGCGAATCCTTTAAGGGAGCACGGCGCTAGCGAGGAAAGCTCGAAAAGATCACCGACAAGTCGCCGCGTATTGTCGGCGATGACCACCGTGCCGGCGTCGGCCAATTCCTGCAGCCGGGCTGCAAGGTTGGGCGTCTCGCCCGCTATCCCGCGCTCCTGTGCTTCGCCCACCCCAAGAAGATCGCCGACAACAACCAGTCCAGTGGCAATACCAACGCGGGCATTGAGGCGGTTTCCGGCCGCCGTCAAATCCGAAACACCATCGATGACGGCGAGCCCGGCGCGCACCGCCCGTTCTGCGTCGTCCTCATGGGCTTGGGGATACCCGAAGTAGATGAGCGCACCATCGCCCATATATTTGGCGACAAAGCCGCCGTACTTGCTGACGCGATCGCCGACCCGCGCATGGTAGCCTTGCAGCAGTTCCTGCATATCCTCCGGGTCGAGACTGGCAGATAGCGCTGTCGAGCCAACGAGGTCACAGAACATGACAGTGAGCTGTCGCCGCTCGGCTCTATCGGAAGCCTTTGGACCGGCCGTCTCCGCCGGCGCGGCCATTAGCTCGCTGACTGCGTCAAGAATCTTCCGCCGGTGGCCGACCGCCGAAACACCGATCTCCTTCAGGTCGTCGGCCGTCAGGCGGGGTAAGACATCGAGGTCGACCCCGTTGTCGCGAAACGCCTGCTCGTAGGACTGCAGGCCGAGGCCGCGCAGCCATTGCCCAATGTCCAAGTTACCTCCGCGCGGGCTCCTCGTTACTTGAACGCCTTCCCGCTCCCTTGGCCCGCTACGCTTTCGGCTGGATGTTCTGGTTCAGCCGAAACAGGTTGTCCGGGTCGTATTTGGCCTTCAACGCCGTCAGCCGCGCATAGTTGCTGCCATAGGCTCCCGCCACTCGGTCCGTCTCATCCTCTGGCATGAAATTGACATAGACACCGCCGGTCGCGTGCGGCGCGGTCGCCGCAAAGAGCTCACGAGCCCATTTGATGGAAGCCTGCTTCTTCCTCGCGCTCGCGCCACCTTGTGTGCACGTTCATCACGAAATTGGCGTCGCGATGCGGATAGGCGGTCGCGTCGGCGGCGACGCGACTGCTGGCACCGCCGAGCTGAGCGATGAAGATCTCGCATTCCGCTGTCGGCAACGTCCCGACAGAGTCGACCAGCGTGTCGATCAGTCCGTCGCTGAGAGCCGTGAAATTGTGCGACTTCCAGTAGTTGAACGCCCCCGGCGTGAGCAGCGGATCGAAAGCCGTCTGCCAAGCCGACGTAGGGCTGCACGCCGATCACGTCGGCGATCGGCTCGCCGAGTGCGCGAAGCGGCGCCAGCGCGCCCTCCGCCTTCCCCGGCTCGCCAGCATAGCAGACGGCGAAAACCAGAATCTCCTTGCCGTGCACCTCGGCCGGCAGGAACGGCAACGGCGGCGCCTTGCGCAGTACCACCCAGATGGTGAGCTCGTCGGGAGCCGCGGCAGCCACGTTGCGATAGCCGGCGAGGAGCTCGCGGGCGCGGTCGAAAGGGGTGGACGATCAACCCCGATACCAGCTCCGGACCGACCGGATGCAGTTTAAACTCGAACGAGGTCACCACTCCGAAATTGCCGCCACCGCCGCGGATGGCCCAGAACAGGTCGGGGTTCTTCCGTAGCGCTAACCTGAACGAGCTGCGCCGTCGGCGGTCACCACATCTGCAGAGATCAAATTGTCTACCGTGAACCCGAATTTGCGGCTGAGCCACCCAAAGCCGCCGCCGAGCGTCAGCCCGGCGACCCCTGTGGTTGAGTTGATGCCGAGCGGTGTGGCAAGACCGAAGGCTTGCGCCTCTTTGTCGAATTCGCCGAGCGTTACGCCGGGCTCCACCCGGGCGGTGCGCGTTCTTCGGGTCGACGCGGACGGAGCGCATCGGCGACAGGTCGATAAGGAGCCCACCCTCGCAAACTGCGTTGCCCGAAATGTTGTGACCACCGCCGCGCACCGCCACGAGCAGCCCGTTGTCGCGGGCAAGGCGCACGGCCCGCATCACGTCACTTGCACCGCGGCAGCGCACGACAGCGCCAGGCCGCCGGTCGATCATGGCATTCCAGATCGTCCGCGCCTCGTCATAACCAGCTTCGTGTGGCATACATAAGCTGCCGCGAAGCTGTGACTGCAACGCCACCAAGATGTCATTTGAGAGGGCGATCTTTCCGCCCATGAGCCCGCTAAACTGAACTTCGGTCATTGGAACCACCTCCACCATAGTCCAATGGGTGTCGGCCGGAAATGCACGCGGTATCTGAGATTCCCGTCGCCCGGGATTCGGGCCCCTCTCCCCATGGTGCCTCGACTACGAGGCCCGGTAACCCGTCGATCGTTTTTATAAACTCTACTTTAGCACCGAAAGGGCGTGGAGGCGATTCTTACAGATCGTGAAAGTAAAGTACCTTCGGAATTCGCAAGCCCGCTGTCTCCAAGCCTACTCTCACGGAAGACCATTGTGATGGTTGGCTGCGCGCCGACGGCATCGAGCCACACAGTCAGCTGTCCCAAACCCAATCTGTGGGCAGCCAACGAAAGCCCATGCCTTCCTTCACCACATGACCGACCCCGGGGAACGGATAGTGATAGCCAGCGACCAACAGCCTGTCATTTGCAGCCCGGTCCAACAGGGCGCGGCGCGTTCTGGCACCCTTATCCGGGTCATGGTCCCACATGATCTGCCATTCCGGCTTGTCGAAGGCGATATGGATGCTCGGGGCGGCATCGCCGGTGATCAACAGCTGCTCGTCTCCGGAACCGACCAGCAGCGAAATATGGCCCTGCGTGTGTCCTGATGTGTCCAATGCCACGACGCCCGTCACCACATCGGAGCCCGCCTTGATCGGACGCACCCGGTCGCCAAGCGCCGCGAATATCTTCTGCGCGGAAGGTGCGCCCTCTGCCGCCCATTTCGGCAGCTTTGACGCCGCGTCTTGTGAATTCCAAAGGTCCAGTTCGGTTTCAGAAAGCACCAATTCCGCGTTTGGGAACTGCCTGGCCGGATCGGCACCAAACCCGCCTAAATGATCGCCATGACAATGGGTCAGGACAACCGTATTGATCGAGTTCGAGTCCTATGCCCGCCTGTTCAAGACATTTGGTCAGACGTCCGGCATAAGGGGCCCAGCTCTTGCCGGGGCCAACGCCCGTGTCGACCAGTATGCGTTTCTGCTCTGTCTCGATCAGGAGCGGATTGGCCTGAAGCCGGAACACATCCGGCGCGATGTAGTGCGCATCAAAATACGCCTTCTTTTCGCCTGCTTCGACATTCGTCGCAATGCTGTCCGTGGGCAGGAAAAACAGCCCGTCACAAAGTGATGTAATTCGGATCTCGCCGAGGGAGAACCGATAGAATCCGGGGGCTTCCGCAGGAGATCCGGCATCGGCGGCAATGGCATCATTTAGATTGCTTGAGGCGGCGGCAACAACACCTACCCCTGTCGTTTGCAGAAAACTGCGTCGATCAAAGACAAGCATTAGAAAACTCCTTCCTGAAACGGACCGCCCAGAACCCACGGAAAGCTCATCGTCCTATGTTACCACACGGCTAATTTTCTGGCGAACTTCATCGCGGGCGCTACTGAGGTGCCTGCACGGATTCCAGAGATTTTCAGTTCTTCAAACCCTGGCGCATTCTATTCCGGGAGATTCTCTTAAGTGCTTGCGGCCGCTATCGGTGCAGTTTTGTTGTATTGCCGATTTATCGGGTGCTAGGTAATTTGCCGATCAGTGCGATTGATTAATCAGTAACAATCCGACGCCCGATGAACCGGATGGCGACCTGCCAGGTGTGGTCCGCGAGGAATGCCGGGAACGTCTGCCGCAAATCTGCGAGAAGACAGTCCGGACCCGGGCCAAACGCGTAAGAAATTGGCGGCTGAACCGATATGACACGACGGTTGCAGACGATGCCGGGGCGGCACGATCGACGCGCTTGCCGTCAAAGCATTCGCCCGTGGATGACAGGCTTTGACCGTGGCGTCGTTTGGGGTTTTTGAAAGATTTGGGCACTGAGGGTCTAGGATATGATATCTTAGATATAGAGCCCATCGGAGACGTATTTTGACACTGGCCGTTGCACGAGGACCGTCATTGACTGAACAAACTGCAGCTTATATTCGCGGCCGTATCGTTCGCGGGATGCTGCAATGGGGCGAGCCATTGTCAGAACTGGCAATTGCGCAGGAACTGGGCATTAGCAAGACACCCGTACGTGAGGCAATTCTCGAACTGAAGCGTCAAAGGGCTGGGAGAACATAGGGGTTCACCTGCACTGGCTGCAGGGACGGATGTTGGAGATGGGACGCGATTTTCCTGTTCATGATGATCGACGTTAGTGTCGCTCCGCAGGCAGCGCGCAAGGACTGCACTTCCTCGCGTGAGGAGCTTGATCTACGCACATGAAGGAACAAGTCAGACATAAGATTGCAAAAAGCATAACCAAGCAAGGAGGAGGAACTGAAATGAAAATGCCACTCAAGTGCATGCTGGTTGCTATTGCCGGTCTGGCGATGTCAGCCACCGCATACGCCGCAGGACCAGAAATTGTGAAGGGACCGAGCAAGGACGCGGAATGTTTCAAGCCGCTGACGGCGGAGACGAAGTATTTCCAATGGCCGAAGAAAGAAGGTCCTTACCGGATAGCCCTTGCCAATGGCTTCATTGGCAACACATGGCGCATTCAGATGATTCAGACTGCGAAGGCCTACGCAGCGCTGCCGGAAGTGAAGGCCAAGCTCAAGGAATTCAAGATAGTTTCAACGGGTGACGATGTCGCCGCACAGATTGCCGCGGTCGATAACTTCATCAATTCTGGTTATGATGCCATCGTCGTCAATGCCCAAAACCCGACTGCGTTCAAACCTGTTATCAAGCGTGCCAATGCAGCTGGTATTGTTCTGGTGGCTTTCGATAACACACTCGATACCGACGAAGCGGTTAATGTGAATGTAGACCAGAAGGGGCTTGGCGAACTCTGGGGAAACTGGCTGGTCAAGAACGTTCCTGGCAACAAGGGAAAGTTGCTTGAGGTGCGTGGTGTTACCGGAACTTCTGTCGATCGCGATCGCCATGAAGGTATACAGGAGGTTTTGAATAAATCGGGAGGCAATTGGGAAACCGTGGAAGTCGTCGGACGCTGGGACGATGGCACCGCGCAAAAGGTCGTGGCTGATGCGATCGCTGTGCACAAGCGTTTCGATGGCGTCTCTGTGCAGGGAGGATCGACCGGAACGATCCGAGCGATGATCGACGCCAAGCATCCCTTTGTGCCTGTCGGCGGTGAAACGGAGAATGGCTTCCGCAAACTCTGCGCAGAATATTCCAAGGATGGACTGAAATGCACCTCTGCCGGCACCGGGCCAGCACAGGTTGCCGTTGCCATCAAGACGGCAATCGCGGCGCTTGAAGGAGAAGTGGTCCCCCAATCGATCACGCTGCCCCTGTCGATTGTGGAAGATCCGAATTTCAAGGACGGCGAAAGCTATTATTCGAAGGAGACCGACAACTTCTTCGTCGGCAATTCCTTCCCCACTTGCGGCATCAATTTCAGCGCGCAGGAAATCATGGGCCAAACCAAAGCTGATCAGTAGATCGATCGTAACCGGGGTGCAGATACGCGCTCCGGTTTTTCTTTGGGAGGGGTATTTCGTGTCGGACGCCGCGCCAATTCTGGAAATGAAACACGTCTCGAAACACTATGGCGGTATCGCTGCGCTGAACGAGGTGGATTTCGTTGCCTATCCGGGTGAGATTCACGCGGTCCTTGGCGAAAACGGCGCTGGCAAATCGACGCTTATCAAGATCGCAGCTGGTGTAACTGATCCTAGCGAAGGCGAGGTCATCGTCGAAGGCCGACGAGTGAATTTTCGCAACCCGACGGAAGCAATGGCCGCCGGCGTGGTTTGTGTCTTCCAGGAATTGTCGCTCCTGCCTGACATGACCGTCGCGGATAATCTTTCGATCGTCTCACCACCACTGCGTGGAGGTCTCATCAACGGGCGTGCACAGCGTGAGCGGGCACGTGAACTGCTGGCGTCGATCGGCTGTCAGGACGTTCATCCGCTCGAACTCGTGCGCGACTTGCCGCTGTCTCGGCGACAAATGGTGGAGATCGCCAAGGCTCTGGCAAAAAAACCCAAGCTGCTCATTCTCGACGAAGCGACCTCGGCACTGACCGCTGCCGATGTCGAACGTGTCTACACGATCATTCGCAGCCTGAAATCCGCGGGCGTGGGAATTCTCTACGTTTCGCATAGGATGCATGAAATCGAGGCCCTCGCAGACTGCGCCACCGTCTTTCGCAACGGAAGGCGGATCGAGACTTTCAAAAAAGGCGAGCGTTCGGTAAGCACCATCGTCCAAATGATGATTGGCCGCGAACTGATCCATCACTATCCGGACAAACCAGTTCCAAAGCCAGCAGCACCGGTGGCTCTTTCGGCAAAAAATCTATCCTGGGGTACGCAATTGCGCGACATCTCACTCGATATTCGCAAGGGCGAAATCGTTGGGCTAGGTGGGCTGGACGGTCAGGGCCAGCGCTCCTTGCTGCTGGCGCTTTTCGGAGTACTCAAGGGCGTTTCCGGCACCGTGGAAGTAACGGGCAAGCCGCATCGTCTTTCGGGACCCCGCGCGGCGATGCGTGCGCCCTTACCACTGGCACTCATTCCCGAGGATCGTAAAACCGAAGGTCTGATGCTCCCGATGAATATTCGCGACAACATCAGTCTTGCCTCGCTGTCTCACTTCCAGAAGGGGCTGCGGTTCGATGGCGGCAAAGAACACTCCGCGGTCGGAAAGATCATCGACAGGCTGAAGATTAAGATCTCTGATCTGGCCGCGGCGGTCTCGACCCTGTCGGGCGGCAACCAGCAAAAGGTCGTTCTGGCCAAATGGCTAATGACCAATCCCGGTATTATTCTTCTTAATGACCCCACACGCGGTATCGATGTTGGCACCAAACAGGAGGTTTATCAGCTACTCCGCGATCTTGCGGACAGAGGGGTGGCGGTACTTTTCTATTCTACCGACTATGCGGAACTGATCGGCTGCTGTGACCGCGTGCTCGTCATGTACAATGGCGGCATTGCGCAGGAATTGATGGGTAAGCACCTGAACGAGCGCACCATCATCGAGACAGCACTGAACGTGGACGAGAAGGGACAGGTGGCATGAACGATCTTCGCCATCGTATCCATCACAATGGCGGACTGCTCGCCGCGATCGGTCTCTTCATCGTGATGTTCATCATCTACATCAGCAATCACCCCGTCGGGCTGACTGTTGCGGTGGCAACAACAGCGTCGAACAAGGCCGTCCTGCTCGCGCTGGTCGCCATGGCGCAGACCCTGCCGGTCCTGACGCGCGGACTCGATCTTTCGGTGGGAATGGTCTTCATCCTCGCCAATTGCCTGGCTTCGGTCATCGTAATCGGTACGATCGGCGAAGGTTTACTCGGCATCACCGTGGTGCTGGGCGCGGGTGCGCTGGCGGGTTTCATAAACGGTGCAATTATTGTCTGGGGCCGACTCCAGCCAATTATCACGACGCTGGCGACTGGCGCAATGTATTACGGGATTGCGCTCTACATCCGCCCCGGTCCCGGGGGCGATGTACAATCTGATATTGCCGACCTCGCAACGGATCAGTTGTTCGGGGTCGTGCCCACGAGCCTGATTGTTCTCCTTGCTATAGTGCTGATCGTCTGGCTACCTTACAGGAATTCAGTGCCTGGTCGTGCGGCCTTCGCCGTCGGGTCGAATGAGCAGGCTGCCTATATGTCCGGTGTTCCCGTGCAGCGAGCGAAGCTTCTGGCTTATACGCTTGCGGGTTTGCTTGCGGCCGCTGGCGGCCTAATGCTGACCTTCAACACCTATTCGGGTGAGGCATCTGCGCCGATCGCGGGGACCTATACGCTCAATTCTATAGCTGCAGTAGTGATTGGCGGGACGTCGTTGTTTGGCGGCTGGGGCTCAGCAATTGGATCGATCTTCGGCGCTTTCGTGCTACGCACCATCGAAGACCTGCTTTTCGTGTTCGACCTCGACCCACTCTGGCAACCCCTGTTCCAGGGTGTGGTACTTCTTGCGGCCGTCAGCCTCGGTGCCCTGCGTGTTCTGCGTATTCGCAACCGTCTGGAGCTTTTCACATGAGCGAGCCAAAACTCCCGGTCAGCGCTTTTCCCACCGTTCGGTTTTCATTCGATCGTTCGCTTATCATCGCGTTCACCTGCATCCTACTCATGCTGTTTGGTGGGGCGCTCTATTCTCGTGAATTCCTTTCCCCCGAATATCTGCTGCAACAACTCCAGATCAGCGCTTTCCTCGGCATTATTGCTTCGGGCGTAATGATGGTTATCCTGATCGGCCATATCGACCTGTCGATCCCTTGGACGGTGACCCTCGGCGCCATGATGGCGACAGCCTTTGCGGGATGGTACGGAGAAACTGGCAATCTTCTAGCGATCCCGGTTGGGATATTTTGCGGTGCGATGGTCGGATTATTGAACGGGATTGGTGTCGCCTATCTTCGACTGCCTTCGATGATCTTCACTCTCGGCATGAATGCAGTTGTCCAGGGGCTCATGGTGTTGCACACGGGTGGCTTTGCTCCGCAGGACCATGCCACGGACGCGATGCACTTTCTCGCTGTCGGGCGGCCAATGTTCGGCATCCCGAATGCCCTGCTCATATGGGTTATCGTCGGCGCATTTACGACCTTCCTTTTGAAGCATACGGCGTTCGGCCGACGCGTCTACGCGGTGGGTAATCGCGAGGCAGCAGCCTACCTCTCGGGCGTCAATACCAACGCCGTCATCATATGGTGCTTTGTTTTGTCGGGTGCCGCCGCCGCCTTTGCGGGCGTACTCCTTGCAGGCTATTCCACCAAGGCCTATCAGGCGATGGGCGATCCCTACCTGCTTCCGGCCATCGCCGCCGTTGTCCTTGGCGGCACCAATATTCTCGGTGGGCGCGGCAACTATCTGGGCACAATTGCCGGCGTTATTCTCATCACTCTACTGCAATCGATCCTCGCTGTGATGCAAATGCCGGAAGCCGGACGGCAGATCATCTACGGCATCGTTATTCTTACAATGTTGCTTGCCTATGGAAGAGGCGAGATCAACCGAAAATAAGGCGCCGCATTTTGGCTTAGCAAATTTTGATTTTTTGAGATTGTTCGTTTGAACATGCCGATAGTATGGACTTGGTGCGGATTAAGTTCTGAAGGACTACAAGCGCCAAAAAACAGATCGGGAGGTCAGGCGTTGGGAAACGTTCGGATCCGTCGCAAATTTTTACGTGATCGGTGGAAATGACCAGAGCCTTCGCTCCACCACTATGCAGCAAGGATCGTAAACTGTTCTGCAAGTGTTGGTGCTGGATTATAGGCAAATCTCGCCTGTCGTTTGCGCATCATATGGACCAGTTCGATCCCGGACAAAATGTTATCAGCAGTCTGCGTCTCGCAAATCTTGGCGCACAAGGGCGCCGAGGTCGTGGTGGCACCCCTTTGAACTCGGCATGGAGGCCGGAGCTAACCGCGGCCATGAGCGGCTCGTACGGAGCGTTCTTGATGACGCCGCCCATCGTCAAGGTGCCGCCGGAGGAACTCGAGCTTACCCTCGGCATGGAATTGGCTAACGCGGCGGTGGCCGCTGGCGTCGAACATGTGGTTTTCAGCGGGCTCGAAAATGTCGAAGCGTGTACCGGCGGCACTAAGTGGGCGCCGCACTTCACCGACAGGGCTAAGGTGAAGGACTACATTCGCAGCTTGCCCGTTCGAAGTTCGTTCGTGTACCTGGCGTTTTACTACACCAACTTCCTGGAATACTATGTGCCGCAGCGCGGGGCGGACGGCATAACGTTCGCCATATACTTGCCGCCGCATATACCCATGCCGTTCTGTGATCCGCTCACTGCCGCCGGACCGGCGGTGCGCGAGATTTTCGATCACCCGACGCAATACGCCGGCAAAACCCTACCAGTGATCGGGATGCGCGGGTGCGGAAGCGATTTTGCGAAAGTGCAATGTGACAGACCATGCGATTTGTGGCCGTTGAAAGCGAAACCCGGCAGCATCCGCCGCTGTCTTCAAGGTACGCGATCTGCTGATGTAGTATCAGCCCTGCTATCCCGGCGCAGTTGACTTCAAGGAAGAATTGCAGAGATGAAGATTGCGAGCTCGCCCTGGAGAGGTGTTGGTTTCGCTCGGTGCCCAAAAAAGCCCAATTCAGGTGATCAGTGCTGGATATAACTCCGGAAGGCGGGGCCGATGAAACATATTGAACTTGAAGGGCGGCGGTGTCTTGTTCTAGGAGCAAGTGGCGTGCTTGGGATTAATCTGTGCAATGCATTGGTCGCGTGCGGGGCAACGGTGGCAGCCTATGGACGCGCACGAACGCCTCCGAAGTCACTTCATCAGGATGTGAAGTGGATTTCGGGGCTGTTCGACGACGTTCGGACATTCAAGCACGCCGTAAGGGGGCAAGAATTTGTCTTTCATTTAATCAGTACGACGATCCCGGAAGATTCCAACCGGGACCCCGCTGCCGATTTAGCGGCAAACGTTCTTCCCACAGTGCGCTTGCTTGAATTTTGTTGCAAGGAAGGCGTCAAGAAGGTTGTTTTCTCTTCCTCGGGCGGTACTGTCTACGGCATTCCCTCGCGAATCCCGATTCCGGAGTCATCGTCAACTGAGCCAATTTCTGGCTACGGTGTCAGCAAACTTGCGATCGAAAAGTATCTTGCCCTGTTTCATCGGCTCTATGGTCTCGAATATCATGTCTGCCGTATCTCGAACATTTATGGGCCTTTCCAACAAGGTGATCGGAGGCAAGGTCTGGTTGCGACTACAATCCGGCGTGCGCTATTGAAGCAGCGTGTCGAGATCTGGGGCGACGGGAAGGTTACACGCGATTTTATCTACGTGGACGATGTTGTGGCGGCAATGCTGTGTGGTTGCTTCTATGACGGCCCATATAAGGTGATGAACGTCGGATCTGGAATAGGTCTGACTGTAAATCAGGTGATTGATGACATAGAGTCGGTGTTAGACGAGGGGGCGATCGAGAGATCCCATCATCCCGGCCGCACAGTGGATGTCCCGAGGAACATTCTCGACATATCCTTGATCCAGAGCGAAACATCGTGGCGACCAATCGTCAACTGGCACGAAGGTCTGCACCGAAGCATAAAGTGGATGAAGGCAGCCAACATCGTCTCAAATCTAAACACCGCGCGCGATCGCTCTGAAGAGTCCAAATACGTTCCACAACTCAAGAATTGGACGCTTTAAGTATGTTTGAATGGTCTGTCCGCATTGGCGTGGAAGCCAAAACTTGAAACACGCAGTTGCCGATACCCGGGTTGCTGTTATTATTCCAGCTTATGGTCAGCCTTGGCTTACCTGTGAAACACTGCATACCGCACTGAATCAGATAGCAGATTTCAATTATTCCATCGTCATCGTCAACGACGGGTGTCCAACGACGGAAACACATGATGTGTGTCAGACCTTCGCCTCCGGTTTTCCGGAGCGTGTCTTTTATCTATCGAAGAACAATGGTGGTCTTAGCTCAGCCCGCAACTGCGGAATAGAGTTTGCGCTTGCTGCGTTTTCGCAGCTGGAGGCCGTTTATTTTCTCGACTGCGACAACCGGATCGGCCCTCATCTTCTTCAGCGTCTCCTGAATGCACTGCGCTCGTCCGGCCCGGAAGTCGGATGGGCATATCCGGATGTTAGCAAGTTCGGTTTTGCAGAACATGCGGATACATCCGGTCCCTATTCGCCATTGGAGCATTTGTTTCGCAATTTTTGCGAGGCGGGCAGCATGGCTTCGCGCCGAATGCTGGACGCCGGAATCCGTTTTGATACCGAAATGCGTCAAGGCGTCGAGGATTGGGAATTTTGGCTTCAAGGCATGGAAAAAGGGTTTCGAGGCGTCCACGTTGGAGATACGGGTTTTGCCTATCGAAGGCGCGGCGAAAGCATGCTGGTTGCTGCAGAACGGGACTTCGATTCAATTAAGCGTTATATCCGTCACCGTCATCCGCGGCTCTACAATCCGCGCAATGTTCTCACCTTGGAGGCGGATGCCCGATCCCGCTACGCAGTGTATCATCCCGACAGCGACAGTGTGAGCTGCTTCACTGTTGCTGATCAAATAGAGAAACTGACACGTAAAGAATTCATCGTACGTCTCCTTCAGGCGGGTCAACGGCCCGCGTACGGCTCATGCCCGGGCCAATTGATCGCCATGAACAGTTCTCTTTTCGACGCATTTCTGGCGAATGGCCAGCTTTTGGGTGTCCTGTGGACGCTGGAATGCGCGCTGTCGCGATCCACTGTTGTCGCATGTTCGGTCCGGCACATCAGCGCAGCCAGGCCTTCCATTTCCTGGACCAGGGAAATAGACGCCGACAAAGATCGGTGGCCTGGTGGTTGGCGCGAGACGATCTTCGCCATCGAGTGTTTCGAACTTATTCGTCATGCCCTCTCGGGAGCGACAGATATCCGTGGCGGCGGGATGCAGAGCGGAAAACAGCATCACTATCTGCCGTTGCACATTCAATATTCCGGCGCGACGATTCCTGATCAGGTTGATCAGAGCCACGACAGTCTCCAAACATTATGCCGCGGAATTGTCGAAGTGGCAGAGTTGACACGGCACGGGCTGTGGGATGCGCTTCCCCTGGATCGCTACCGCGCCCAAACTGCGTTGCCGCGCCATGTATATCCAGAACTGTTCAATCTGCCGTCAGTTCTTCCTTCCGGTGTAGAGCAGGGCAAACGATATGCTGCCTTGATCTTGAACTCGACAAATGCCGCTAAATTGACCGCTGCCCAACAACTCGCACAATCTCTCCATTTCGAGGGGTTTATTGTGCACCTTTTCCTTTTCGCAACAGCTTGTCCCGAGAGTGTCGCTCGATCTGCGTTTTCGCAGATTATCACGATGCCTCTACCGCACCTCTTGTCCGGTGTGAAATCTGACATTTATCAGGCTGGCTTGATGTCGAGACTGGAGCCACGTCATATGAACGAAGCCATTGGTGCCCTCGCAGCTTATGATCGAGTTGTAAGTGTGGACGGTGGCTTATCGCATTCGTTAATGGGATCACTCAGGCGATTGAAAGTGGAGACCTGGGCGTTGCTCGGAAACGGTACCGGCAAAGTGACGAGCGCAGAGATCAATGCGTGCTCGGCCTTCGAACAAGCCTATAGTGCCATTATCCTTCCCGATCCCGAAACGGCACACCTCTGCAGGGCATTCGGGATTCCGGAAGCGCGACTGCGCCTCTGGTCAAGCGTCATTAACTCAGCCGATGAGTTCACCACAGCGGACATAACATGATGCTGCGCGCGCCGACCCATATGTTATCAAGACTCCATGATGGCAATCCGAAGATAATCATTCTTACGCTGGATTCCGCGCAACCGGTTTACGAACTTCCTTTGGATCAGTACGTATTTCAGCTGGTCGATGATGATCATTTCACTTTAGTCCAGGCTGAAGAGGATGGTCACCCCAAGGCGGACATCCACATATTCGATTTGCCGCCGTCAAATGTGTGGGCGTTTTGGGCGCCTGGTTCAGTCAAAGACACATCCCTGGACGCGCTGAAGACTTGGTATGCAAACACCGGTGGCAAAGATTTGGACGCTCCAATTGTGCGGGGAAGTCAGAAGGCTCTAATGGAACTGCTCCTCGCCCGGTCATTGCGGGAAGCACAAAGGCTGGGCAACATGAACCTTGCCTTGATGCGAGATCTGGCAGTTCTGCGTGAAAGCTGGCTCAATCACGTCAGGATCCCGGCGGAGATCGAGGAACTCCTTGCAAATCTGCGCCTCGCTTCGCCGCGACTGATCTTCAGCAACTCTGACACTCCGGACAACGTCGCGATATCGATCGAATCGCGCATCATCCAGCCACTGCCAATCGGTGCGCGCGGGCTGCTGGGATTTGACCTCAATGTTATCGATGTGGGTGCTGGCAGCGGGAACCTATTCGCACAACTCCTGGCACGAGACACTGGCGCCGTGTTGGCAAAAGGGCAAATAGCGTTCGACGCCCTTTGTCCCGGCTGGATTCCATTTCGTTTGCAGAGTGCATCTGCGGCATCGTCGCATTCACTGGAACTTCATATTTGGACTGAAAGCGAAACCGGGGCCACAGCGCCACAAATTGCAACGACGCCAGCGGGTCTTCTGTCCCGATTTAGTTTTGATTCTCAAGCGAATGCTGTGCGAAGTTCCCAATTGCTGGCCCAAATGCTGGCACTAAAACTATGGGGTGGTCTGCCGGGCGTGGAGATGTACACGTTCGAAGGAGAACTTGTGGACGACCAATTGGCCGCGCTCGAAGTTCCGCTTCCAGATTCGCTTGTCGAGACGGTGCGATTGACGCGCGAAATGTCAGCATCCTACCCGGTATTCGGTTATATAGAGCGCGGAAAAGTGCTCCTGCGCCCTCTCAAGACGATCTCCTCCGCCGCGGTCATACGATTACCTGCAACCCGTGGCCTTATCGAGATTTCCTGTGAGGTATTCATCGACGATCGGCGCTGTGAGACGCGCTATCTTGGTACTCGGATTGTCGTGACCTCGAGAGGCGTAGAAGCGGATGCAGCTGAGAGGGGTGAAGGAGTCCTTGCGGCCACTGACTGGGTCGAATTGACCGAACCACTGACTCCATCGAGATTGATCGTTCGCCTTCCAGACATGCAGAACGAACCTGTTGATGTCCATCTTTTTACCCGGTTGCCAAAACCGGGGCCGGTGCCACCCCATGGACGCATCGTATTCAGCCGATTTGTGGCCGAAGTTCACGCTGCGTCGGCCTGGAACGCGTCCCCGATCATGCTGTGTGAGCCGTGACCGGTTATTTTCTATGACATGCTTCGGCTCTATCATCTCCTGAAAGAGGCGTTACGCGGGCGCCTCCTGGAACTCGACGATGGCAAGTTCAGGAATACAAAGAGTTGCAGGAGGAGGCGTATTTGGCTGGCTGGGCGCCAGCTGAGGTGCAATATGTTATATACATGCTTGTATCAATGCAGCGGAAGAGATTGCAAACAGCGATGCTTTGAGTGCTGGGCTCAGCAAACGAGTTCACTCTACTTCGGAAGTTGCAATCACATGTTCCACCCCTTCGGTGTGGGTTTCCGAGCCCTGTCCACTCTGACGCTGTATGAGCAGCACCTGAGAATATTGTTCCGGATGGGCCGTTATGCGATTTTCGAAGCACAGAACGAGACCGTCATTTCTAAGTTTGAAGAACCGCGCAGTTAACTGAATATGGGCTGCTGCCGGTCATAGACACTGAGTAAGGTGTTCTGCATGAAACCGGCACTATGACGACCGGTACATCGCAATGGCAATCTCGCTGTCTGGGCGATCCTTCGGTCTGATCGTCGTTCGACCTTCGTTCATGAGTTCTTCGATCTTCTTGTCGAAATCCTCCTCCGTTCCAATGATGGGTTTGACGAGCTCGGTCATAGCCTCAAAACTCATTCTATTCGGGCCTATGACGATTTCGCCGTTCGTAAAACTTGTGAGGATGACATCAGTCAGATGTAGGTTAATGAGCTTTCTCCACGTTGCAACGTAACTGAGCTTATCGGCCGCAGCCTTATCAAGGTGCCCACGTGACACCCTTCTTATGGTCGGAAACATCGACCACACAACGCCTAAAGTTGAGAAAGTTAACTGTTTATTAACCACGGTTTGTTGCAATACGTAACATTGTGTGACTAATAAGTGATGACTTTGACCAGCGGTATTCAATTGCAACACAGCAGTCAGCAGGGCAAAAGCCGCTCGCGGTGGCGATTCGGCGGCGGCACTGTGGCCTCCATGACGACCTTCTGGGGTCTGATGCGGGCGTATTGGTTGTCAGACAGGTGGATGGAAGCCTGGCTCTTGACTATAGCGATCGCGGCTTTGACTGCAGCTGCTAGCAAGGCCAGCGTCTGGATGGCAGAGGCGTCAGGCGAGCTCCTCAATTCTATCGTCAATATTCATGATCCTTTCAATCAGAGTCCTCTCGGTACAATTCTAACTAATGGCGGAGTGCTCGTCCTCATAGTGGTCGTGAAGGAGTTTGGATTTGTCGGTTTCCGCCATCTGGTTTCGACAACGCTGCACCGCAAATGGCGCGGATGGCTGAATTCCCGCTTCAACGAAGCCCTCCTCGACAGAAATCATACGCATTATCACCTCCAGCAGGGTGACCGCCCGGAAATGCCCGACAATATTGACCAGCGCCTGCAAGAATCGATCAAAGGGATGACAGGCGGCGCGATAGGTCTCTCAATCGGGATCTTGGGTGTCTTGATGTCGATCGTCTTCGTCGGACAAAAACTTGTCGAGATGTCGTCACAGGTCAGCGGGCTCGAATTCCTCGGCGCATACGGGAGCGCCACACTCGCCTTCGTGGCGATTGCCCTTTACGTTCCTTTGAGCACATGGGCGGCGATGAGGATCGGCCGTATTCTCGAAAAGCTAACGTTGGAGATGCAGCAGACAGAGGGCAGTTACCGCAGTGAGCTGACAATATTCCTTCGCCGCAGCTTCCAGGTGGCCGCCTCAAATGGCGAAAATGTGCAGCGGACCGTCAACACCCGCCTCTATGCGGGGGTTGACAGAACGTGGTCCAGACTAAACTGCTTTGATGCCGCATATATGTCGTTCACAGCCGTCTATAATTTCCTTGCGGCCCGCGTAGTCGCCTATCTACCTGGTCTTCTTCCCTATATGAGCAGTACGATCAGCCTCAAGAATTACGTCACGGGTGCCGAGCTCGTTGGCTCGATGATCAATGAATGCTCGTGGTTCATCCAGGTGATGCCGGCAATTGCTAATCTGAAGGCCAATGCCAGGCGTGTCACAGGGCTTGCGGTAGCCGTTGAAGCAGTCCGGCAACCGAAAGAATTCTATCGGTCAAGCGGTGTGAGCGAATTCTCCTATAGCACACAGCACGAACTCTTCGGCATGACGGTCCACAATCTTGAACTCATGCATCGGTCGGATGATGCGCAGGCGTTCCTGTCGGCGTCCCATCTGCATTTCCACAAGGGTGAATGGGTCTATCTCAGGGGTGAGTCAGGCTGTGGGAAAACATGCCTGCTGAAGGCGCTGAACGGGCTTTGGGCATACGGCCGGGGTGACATTATTTATCCTGAAAATGCAACGGCAATGTATGCCACTCAGGAAGTGAAGCTGCCGGGCGTCTCCCTCAAGCAGCTAATCTGTCTTCCTGACGATGAATCAGCGTTTGGCGATGCTACCGCAGCTGCCGCGCTTCATCGAGCTGGGATGGGTGACTTCATCGAGAATCTCGGTCAGGAAGCCCGCGATGGCGCTCCATGGGATCAGCTTCTGTCGGGCGGCCAGAAACAGAAACTCGTTCTTGCGAAAATCCTCCTACATAAGCCGGACATATTGTTCCTCGACGAGGCCACAGGCGCTCTCGATCCAGAGTCCAAAATTGCATTCCATCAGGCAATCAAGGATCATTGCAAGGGGATCACGGTCATCAGTGTGATGCACGAGCAGGAAACACCGAAATCAGCACGCGGATCCGAATTTTATTCACAGTTACTGGAAATCAGGAACGGGCTTGCCGAACTCCACGACATTCAGCCGACTCTGGCGCGGGTTGAGGTGCCGAACTTCGTGCAGCGAAAATATTTAATGGTAGCCGCTGAATAGCGCCAGATCATTGCGAAATCCCGACCCGTAAAATCGGCGGTATCCTTGAGCTTCAACGCATTTCCTTTCCCGCTCTCAGGTGGATGCCATGAACACGTATGACCTATGAATGACGAAATTCCGTGACTACCGGAGACCTCAAGATCGTACTAACTGGTGCCGCGCCGAAGCGTGATGGGTGTAAGGTTATTGGTTACACGAAGGATTCAGCGAACGCTAAACTTACGTCAAAATTCTCTCTGATTGAGATGTTTGGTAACCATCATCAGCGCGCCGAGCATAGTTTCCGCTCCACGGGATGATGAATAAAATGCCACATTTTCCTGACAACATTCCTGCTGAAGAAAGTGGAGTGGCCATGAAGCGCAAATCAAAATCCCCGGAGAGCCCCTTAGACGAACACACTGTGGAAGAGCTGGAATTTCAGGAACGTCTAATTATCAAGTACATGAAAGAGGGCATGACGCGCGAGGAAGCAACAATGCAAGCACTCGCCGATTTGCGGGAGAAAATGGATCGGCGCTGAGAAGTTTCCTCGACGCATCCGATCAGGATGCGATTGATTCCATTTAACAGAGGATTGCCGAAATATTTGAGCGATGCGATCCGTCCACCGTATGCATTACTGCATGCATCCGGACTGCAAATCATTGGAGCCGCGTTCGGCTTTGAAAACGGTACGGTCAGGAATGGTATTGCAGTGAGCATAAATCAGACGGTGAAGGCTAGCCCTACATCAGCTTTTCTTCATCGCATTCATGGCATTCTGCAGATGGGTTAAGCACTCCTCCGTCTTCTTGGCGGACATTGCTTCTTTGGCCTTTTCCATTTCCATCTTGGCCTGTTCCTTCTTGTCATTAACCGCAGGATCCACCATCGCGTCCATATCTGCAGTAATTTTTGCCATGCTGGCCTCATCGCATTTTACGTCTTGAGCGAGAAGTCGCCGATGTAAACGCCAAACCGAGAACAGTCGTTAGCAATAGTGTCTTGAACATTTCATTCTCCCATTCAAAGTCTTGATCGGTAAAACCGCAATATAAACAACTCCATGCGCGCAAAATTGTTCCAGCCGCGCGGCGCCTTCGAAACGCATGAAGGGCAGATAATCCGAAAGGATTAATTGGCTTGTCCGCCAGCTCGGATCGCAGGGATGGGTGATACAGGCCTAAATTTGTCCGCTACCGGACATCCCATTGACGACATTTCAAACAAGTATTTCAATCGTTGTGGCCCCGGACAATAGTGAGGGCATAACGGCGCTTGGGAGACGGCTGAGAGCTCCCGCCATACTAATGGGAGCGTCGGCTATGTCCCAAAGACTCAACTTCAGGCTGACGTGCCACGACTGCGGGGTCATCTATCTCCACATTTCCAACGGTGTAACGAACTCCACTGTTATTCATTGCAGTGAGTGCGGCAAACCCCTCGGAACGTGGCTTGAAATAGAAGCATCATTCATTGCGCAGGGCGGTAGTGACGGCGTGTTCGAACTGCACGATGGTCAGATCATTCGCAAAGCATAAAGTCCGCGCTCGCCTCTAAGAGCAGTTAGAAGGATGTTTCATGAACTACGATTCCAAGCCGCCAAGGGACTGGCCGTCAAGTGTACGGCTTCGTGTCGTCCTCGGAGTCCTGATGAGTGGCGATCGGCTGGTTTGCTCACTGAGCGTAATCCGAAAGGACTAGCGCCGGAACACGCGCCGCTCTGCTACCGTTCCGGGACCATGGACGATTACAGACCGTTCAAGATCGTCTCAGTTCTACGCAGTGGCTCGTCAGTAGGCGTAACTTCCGCCTACGACGCTGCAGTATTCATGCTGGAAAAGTAAGCCGATGAGGATGGTCAGAAAGCCAGGCTGGCGCGCGAAATTCTATTGAAGCCTTGCTGGCGTATCCTCTGCCGCCGTTGCTCGCGTAGCTAATCGACTTCACGATCTGGCCGAGTGTCGTGCACGCGCTGATCATGGCGATCCAGTCCTGCAGCCCCGGCGCATATGGGCCGTATGCTGGGCGACGTGCCCGCCTTGCTACTCGTGGCGGCGGTGCTCGGCGGGTTGACCTATTCCGGCGGCGAAACGAACGACGAATAGCGGCCTAAGCGTCAGCTGTTTGAACAGTGGACGATTCAAGGTCGAGCAGAGCAAGCGTCCCGAGAGGGTGCAGCACCCGTGCAAGAGTGCTCGGCAGAAGCTCTCTCAAGCCATCACTGGCTTGCTGTTGCGCGATCGCCTGCCTCCACGGAGAGGTTGAATACCGTCGACCAATAGCTGTCCTTAGCCGCCGAGATAGTCGGAAGACATAAGTCACGGCGCTCACGAAGGCATGGCACGCGAAAAGTATCTGAGCGATGCCGGAAAGTAACTCGTCATCACGTCAGGGCACTCGATCGGTCAGTCCGCTCGCCCCTTCCTCCGCGGCGCAATGCGCGCAGCAAAAAATGATCTCCTCATGTTCAACGCCATGTCCGATGATCCGGCAGTCGCAATGGGGACATATCGGAGCGAGTTTCTGGATCGCACATTCGAAGCTGTCGAACGTGTAGGTTTCGTCGGCAACCCTCACTTCGAAGGTCTTATCATAGTCATTCCCGCATTGATCGCATCTGGCCATGGCTTGTTCCTTTCATCTGCTCCAAGGTTGATCAACCTGTTGCGCGGCGATTGGTTCCGGATACGAGTCGTATCATCGGTCTATCTCTCCGAATACGATATCAAGAGTGCCGATAATCGCCGGCACGTCCGCCAGCATGTGGCCGCGGCTCGGAAAGTCCATAGCCTGCAGATGGCAAATGATACGCCCGTATCTTGCTTCTGTAGGCCCGACTGGAACCATCTGAAACAAGATAGACACCGAGTTAACCCTCGGCACTTCGCCGGCTGCGAAGACTTCCCCGGCGAGCACACGGTGTCCTTCGCTGCAGAGCTTGAAATGCTGGATGATGGCCTCCATTGAGCGCTTCATGTCGTGACGCAATGGCGGCACGATCTTGTGATCCCGCGCCGCGACCCGCCCCTGATACTCGGGTAGGCCAAACTTTTTGCACCTCATGGAACTTCCAATAATGATGGCCGTTGTACCAACACCGGGAGGTATCCTTTCATGAGTTGGGAAAACGCCGTCGTCATCGTAGCTTCGTGCCTGTTCGCTTGGACCGTTGTTGACGTGTTCTTCAGGAGAAATTGACGGCGAGCTGGTGCCTATTCGAGGTTGCACCGGAGCGTTCAATTTGGATCGTTCACATGCGAATCTCTGCGTGCTATTTGAGTGGACGGCGTAAATTCTGTTCAAGGCTTGTCTCGAGAAGGCGACACTCTTAACCGTCCAATGAATATGTCTTGCGACATTTCGTTCCAGAAGGACTTGGAGCAATGGGCAAAAGGCGGGGTCCAATTGCTATTTCAGCGACTTGCCTGTCACCCTGGATGAAGGCTCTACAAATAGGTCCAGATTGCCCTCTGCGCGCATGAAACTCTCCACACGCAGACGGCGGGACCCGAACAGCTGCTCACAAGCCAAACGGGTAAGTGTCTGGCGCGCCGTCCTTTTATGTTCCGGACCAAGCGGTGTGATGGCAGAGGTTTCGTCGAACCAAACAAACGCATCGAACTGCCGCGAAAGCGAAGCCTCGGCATAATGGCTGAGCAACTCGGTTTCCGGTCGATATATCACACCAATGAACCGCTCCAACCCCGGCTCGAGCAGACGCTGACTAAGTGCCTCGTGTTGATCAAAGTCTAGCAGGAAACGCAAAACGCCGGCATCGTGGCAAAGCCGTTCGTAGCTGTCGTGGTGGGAATGGCGAACCGGCATGATCTCCATATCGCCGTCCCAATTTCTAGCGGCAGCGACCGTGCCGGCGTGCGTTCCAAATCCGATCAGCGCTGCTTCGTTGCCAAAGCGCTGGCGGCAAAGCTGGCCGACATTCAGCTCATCACGGACAACACCCATTTCGGTATAGCGAGCGTCGCCGATGTGCGAGTTGTGTGCCCATACCACAGCCTTGGCATCAGGACCCACCGTCTCAAGGATATGATTGAGTGTCTCGAACATATGGATATCGCGAAGATTCCAGGCTCTCGGGGCCACCGTAGTACATGATCCGGTAGTAGCGCTCCGCCGCGGCGACGAGCCGTGCGTTTTGCGCGGCATCGAGAAAGTCTCTTGCCGTCCTTTGCCACATAGTCGAGGCGGCGATTGAGCAAATCGCTGCATTGGGCGATGACCGCTTTTTCGCATGTCCGGTAGCCGGCCGTGAGCACGGCGCGTCCGTAGCTGGAAGGCTCCTTTTGCCAAGGCGTCAGGCAACCGTAGCGCTCGCGGGCAATGCACAGCGGCATCCGGATCAACAGCACCAAGATAGTCGAGGACAGCAGCAATGGATCCGCTCATGTTGTAGATGTCGAGGCCGTAGAAGCCTGCCTGCCGCTGCGGGTCTACCGAACCATTGTAGTCACGCAACCAATCGATGAATGCATCTACATCAGTATTGCGCCACATCCACCTGGGAAAACGCTGAAACGGCGGGTCAGAACCAGGCCTTGTCTGCCGATGCCGCACGTAATTGTCCACAATCGCCGCATCCGGCCAATCCGCCTCGACCGCAACAATCGTAAAACCGTGCCTCTCGACGAGATGCCGCGTGATCGCGGCACGGGCGCGGTAAAATTCTGATGTTCCATGGCTGGCCTCTCCGAGCAGGACGACACGGCGGTCAGCAAAACGGCCAAACAGCTCTCCGAAGGCGGGATCATCGATGTCGGGGAGCGGTTCGGCGGCCGCTGCGATCAATTCTGGCAAGGTCCGCTCTGGCGCGTCAGCGACGCGATCAGCGATGTCGTCCGCCCAGCCTTGCTCGCCAATCAATGGGACGAACATCACAGCGCCGAGGTCTTCGGTCTCATAGTGGGTTTCGCTCGTACGTGTCAGTTTGCGAAGTATTTGGCCCAATTCGTCGGGGCCTACCGGAATGATCAGCCTGCCGCCCATGGCAAGCTGCTCCTTTAGTGCCCGAGGCACCTCCGGCCCACCGGCCGCGACTAGAATGACATCGAAGGGTGCGGCTTCTCGCCATCCCTTTGTGCCGTCACCAATACGCAGATCGATGTTGTCGAAACCGAGCTCCTGCAACCGCTTGCGGGCGGATTCGCCAAGCGTGCGATGGCGCTCAATGGCAAACACACGGCCAGCAATCTGGCTGGCCACCGCCGCCGCATAGCCGGATCCAGCGCCCACATCGAGGACCGTTTCTCCCGGCTTCAATTCCGCGGCATCGATCATCCGCGCAACGATATAGGGCTGCGAAATGCTCTGGCCCTCGCCTATGGGCAAAGGACTGTCCTCATAGGCAAACTCTTCAAATCCCGGATCCACAAAAGCTTCGCGCGGCACGCGGCGCATGGCCTCCAAGACTTCGAGGATCGTTTATCCCGCGCCTCTTTACCTGAATATCTACCATCCGGTTCCGCGCATGGGAGAGGTCGAGCAATTTTCAATGCTCCAGCAGCTTCTTTGAACTCATTCTTTCCTTAACCTCGAACGAAGGTGAATGGTTCCGGTTTCAAGTTCCAGCGACAGCGCGACTGACACCATCTCTCTGCTCGGCAAAGCGGCGGCATATCCGCCTACGGGAACAGTGCTCGCCGTTCGACAGTGGAAGAACGCGACAATGGAACAGACAACGAAGATCAGACTGCGTCGCGAGGTGGTAGCTGACCGACGATATAGTCTGGCCTTGGGGCGGACATCCGCCGCTCCGGCATCGACCGATCCGCTCTCTGCCTTCGACCGCCTCAATCGGGACCAGGCGATGACCTTTGGCAAGGAGCGTGGCCGGAACGCTCGACATTAAAGGAGGCCTCTATCGTGAATATTCAGGTAACTGAGGGACAGGTCCGGCCAGAATCGTCACACACCCCATAGAAAGCTCCGCCTCATCACTGGAGCCAGCCAGACAACATCATCGTTCCGACCAAGTCGAAGTGGTTGACCGGAACCAAAGTTCACCCTGAAGAGTTGAATATTGCCTGCGAAACACGCCGGCATTTTGGGAGGATCCGTGATGATATTTAGCAGCAAGAATTGTCTCCTTACCGGACTCGCCATAGCTGTCATCCTGGCAGCCGGTCCTGGTTTAGCTGAAACCTTGAAATTCAAGGCCGACCTGAAAGGAACAAGCGAAGTTCCGCCTAACGACAGCGCCGGCACTGGATCGGGCGACATTACTGTCGACACAGCAACCAAAAAGCTGACCTACACTGTGACCTCAAGCGGATTATCCGGCAACGCCACCGCCGCGCATTTCCACGGCCCGGCTGCGGCGGGCGCGAATGCCGGGCCGGTGGTCGATATCTCCGCCGCCATAGCTTCCGGATCTGCCGACATCACCGATCAGCACCTGGCGGATTTGCAAGCCGGAAACTGGTATCTCAACATTCATACAGCGAAGTTCCCAGACGGAGAGATCAGGGGGCAACTGGAAGCACAATAAGCTGGGTCTAGAAGTGCGTAACCTCCCTCAGGATGGTTTGGCGCATCATCCTGGACAAGGGGGATCTGTCGCAAACGCTTTGGCAATGTGTTGATTTTGGCGTTGGTGACGTGATCAACTCTCCTGCGACAGATGATGCGCAATAAGGTGCTGACAAGGTGTCTTCAGCTTCATGTGTTGGTCTCAACGGGATGCTTTTGAATACTCTGGCACAGGACATTTGATCCGCTCCGAACGGGCTGATCTGTTTCGCCCGTGACTGGAAGTCACCAAGCGTCCAGATTTACTTCGAACTGGACCGCTCCGCAAAAACACCGCCCCGTTATGGGTTTGCTCGTCATGCTGCACCTCGTTTGCTCGCTCAAGGGGGTATTATCGTTCATGAGCATGGGGACATCTACGCTGTCATGGAATGGTCCCTGCAAGCAGGCCTGGTGAGGCGCGACAGGAGTGCGGGAACAAGGATTTTGTGGAACGGCAGGACGGTCGCGAGATAAACGCGGCCGAGCAGGTTGTTTCGCTGAACCAGGGTCGTGGCGGTAACCCGGCGCGTGGCCTCGTTCAAATCAACGACGTCAACAATGAGCCGAAAGTTGAGGTGCATGTCGTCAATACCAAGAACGACGCGCTCGGGAGACGATGAAAAGACCGGAAGACCCATGTGCGGGCCTGACAAATCTGGCTCTTCCCCGGACTTCAGTCCGAAAGGAGCGACAACGATATTGCGAAGAGTCAAAAGTTTTGCGACCCAGCCGGGCGGCTGACTGAATGCCAAGCGTGCGGCCTGGGGTGCGCTCAACATCGTATCGTTTACTTCGATAGCAAAAGCGTCGCCGAAATCGGCGGACGGCAGGATTTGTCCGCAGTCTTCGGGGATGGATACAGAAAATGGCCGCACGGAATGCTCCTTTCGATTTGCTTGCATGACGGCGAGTGGCTGCCGCATCCGATAAAGCTTAGTTCGAAAAACCGGTCGCCGGCATGATTCCCCAGACGACCAGAACGACTGCAACGCTCATCAGTATCCAGCTTGGATGAAGACGGCGCACTCCCCACAAGGCGCAAAGAGCGCCATAGAGAAATGAGCTGCCCGCAAAAAAGCTGGCTGCGAGTTGCGCCTCACGTCCAAACCAGATGACAGCGGCGATCAAGGCAACGCCGCTCAGCAACCAGTTGAACGTGGTAAAATGCAAGAGCAACGATACCAGCCTTTGCAGCGGGGCGGACGGCGCCGCAGCTGCAAGAAGCGTATCGATCTTGGGAATGACCAGCCTCTGCAACAGGATGCCGTGAACCACTGCGGTCCCACCGCCTATCGCGCCGGCTGCTAACAAGGCTGTGCTGTGCAACTCCATCGCTCAAGCCCTCTCCATACATATCTGTATGGTTACGATGGGGTGCTTATTGCCAAAAGTCAATACATCTGTGTATGGTCGGCCCATGAATGATCGTCTCACGAAATCCGACTGGGTCGACCATGGCCTGCGCACGCTTGCCGAGCGCGGCCCCAATGCCCTGAAAATCGGGGCTATGGCGGATGGGCTGAACGTTTCCCGCGGCAGCTTTTATTGGCATTTTCGGGATATCGCCGATTTCCGGACACAACTCCTGGAGTATTGGAAAGACTGGACAACGCAGCGGGTCATCGGCGAACTGGAGGCCGATCTCAACGAGCCGGACCGCCTGAAATCGTTGTTGAGCCGCGCATTTGCCGACGCGCCAGGGAACGGTCAATCGATAAGATTGCTGGACAAGGCTCTCAGGGCCTGGGCCTTGGATAATAACGAAGTTGCGGCGGTCGTCGCCTCTGTCGATGCCGACCGGGTGGCCTATATCGCAAGGTTGCTGGCAGAGTTCGGGGTCGAACGCGAAAAAGCGAGCCACCGCGCAGCTTTCCTCTATTGGGCCTATCTGGGCCAGCCGGTCGCGATGAACCGGGACCTTTCATCCGCCGCATCGGCTGCCATCGCCGATATCTGCGATCTGTTCAGGGGATGAAGCAGGAATTCGCCGCAAGACGTCCATTTTTGATTATGTCAAGCGCAAACGATTATTCTCTATGCGTTGTATTTTTTGCATATCTTATAGGCGGACCCCATGCCGGAAAATTGGCCACACGGTTGCACACCGCTGCTGTCACTTGGCGGGGTCTTCCTCACTTTGTGTGGTGACGGGATATGGTGTGGACGAAAGCGCTCGCAAAGGAAATCACGCCCTTGAAGAAGCATTGGTTATCTGGATCTCTACGCGCTTCTCCGGAATGCGCACGTTCTCGAACTCGGGGCAGCGGCGGCTACTTCGCCCACAAGGAGCGAGATCTGACGATCAACGCCCGACCTTCGAGCAGATCATCGAGCGCATCAGGGAATTCGCACCACGACTTTGACGAATTGGCTCAGCTCGAACGCCCTGATGGGCTTCGAACCACCGATGCCGGAAGGCGGTACCACGTTTATGGAATCAAAACGTAGGTATGAAATGGGGGCGAGATTCGCATAGCGCGCGCACTTTCGAGCCGACGCTGAAACTTCCAATCTGTCATAATGCTATCATCCCCGGATCTTGCCCGTTTCCAGTGTGCACTCACCGTATGCGGCTTAGATCTACAGCCCGATTGCGTATGATGGCCTCCATGGCAAAGTACCCGGTCACGGTCGCTAGATCGAAATTTGTGATGAGCTTTTGATAGAAGGCGTCATAGCCGGATATTCCACGTGTGGCGACCTTGATCAGATAATCCCAGTCTCCGCCTATTCGATAAAAATCGATGACTTCGGGCAGCCGGTCGACGTGCTTGCGGAAATCCTCGGCCCATTCCTTGGAATGATGACGGGTACGGATCATGACGATCACAGTCAGATCCAAACCGAGGAGCTCAATATCAATCTCGGCGCGTGAGCCGCCCATCACGCCAGTTGCCTGGAGCCGCTGGAGCCGGCGCCAACAAGTATTTTGCGAGAGCCCCACCTGTTCGGCCAAATCACGTTGCGAGAGTGCAGCATTGCGCTGAAGGCAGGTCAGGATTTTCAGATCAATGTCGTCAAAATTCACGTTCTTATCGATCATATGACCCGCATTTCCGGCTAACCTCCTAAAAATAGGTTAAGTTTTTAGAATGTGATGCAGATTATAATCGGTGTCAATTTCTGTCTGGAGACTGGCAATGCGCGAACGGACCGATCGCAATCCATCAAAAGAACTCGTCACCGCTCTCGCCAAGTTCAAAAGCAGCCTCGACCTCGCCGATCCGGTCGCAGCATTGAAAGACGGGGTCATCGGCGCGAAGGCGACGGTCGATGGGCCGTTCGGCTTGAAAGATCTTGTCTATGCCGACTATGTCGCATCGGGACGCGCATTGATGCAGGTCGAGCAATTTGTACTCGAGGAAATCCTGCCCTATTACGCCAACAGCCACACCGAGGCGTCCTATTGCGGAGGGTTGATGACCCGCCTGCGCCGTGAGGCGCGGTCGGTGATCGCGGAATGCTGCGGGGCCGACAGCCGGCACGCCGTCATCTTTGCCGGGTCCGGCGCGACTGCTGGCCTCAATCGGCTCGTCAAGCTGCTGGGCGTCACCGATGCCATCGTTTCCGGTCAGCGAGTTTGCGTGATCATCGGCCCCTATGAGCATCATTCGAACATCCTGCCTTGGCGCGAGAGCGGCGCAGAGATTGTCGAAATCGCTGAAGGCAGCAACGGTGGGCCAGATCCCGTCCTGCTGGAAGAAGCTTTTCAGGGCATCAACGCGGACCTGACGATCTGCTCGTTTTCGGCTGCATCGAACGTAACTGGCATCTCGACCGATATTGCTGCCGTCACGAAGATCGCGAAGACGGCGGGCGCAAAGATCGTCTGGGACCATGCCGGTGCGGGACCTTACATGCCGATTTCGATGACGCCGGAGCAAGGTGCCGAAATCGATGCGATCGTGGTGTCGCCGCACAAGTTCCTTGGCGGCCCGGGTGCATCCGGCGTGTTGATCGTGCGGCATGACGCCGTCGTCACCTGCAAGCCCTCGTTGCCGGGTGGCGGCACCGTCAAATTTGTTTCGCCAACCGGCCACGACTACAGTGACAGCCTGGAAGCGCGCGAGGAAGCCGGAACGCCCAACGTCATCGGCGATATTCGTGCCGCACTGGCCTTCCTCGTCAAGCATGCAATCGGACTGGACGAAATCCAGCGGCTGAACGACGAATTCACGCGCAAAGCGTTCGCCGCGTGGCAGGATGTGCAGCAGATCGAGCTGCTCGGCTCTCCCTCGATGGCGCGCCTGCCGATCTTTTCGTTTCGCATCAGAGACGGCAAAGGCGGTTATGTTCATCAGCAATTGATTACCCGCATGCTCAGCGACCGGTTCGGCATTCAGGCCCGCGGGGGGTGCGCCTGCGCGGGCCCGTATGTGCACCGGCTGCTCTCCATCGACCCCGACACTTCGGAGCGGATAAGGCGGGCAATCCTGAATGGCGACGAGATCGAGAAACCCGGGTTTACTAGGCTGAATTCTGAGCGTCCTGCTGTCGGACGAGAACGTTCGCTTCATTCTTGAATCTGTTGCGCAATTGGCGCGGGACGCGGCATCGTATACCGCGCTCTATACGTTCGATCCTGCGCGGGCGATCTTCTCGCCGCTTGCATCGGATCTGCGGGAAGCTGCCTGTGCATAGACCTGACGTTGCTGCATTTTTCGACCCGCGCACCTATTCGATCCAGTACGTGGTGAGCGATCCCCAGACCAATGCTTGCGCCATCATCGATCCGGTTCTCGACTTCGATGAGAAGTCGGGTTCGACAGCGACCCACAGCGCCGATGCCCTGCTGGATTATGTCCGCCGGCAGGACCTGCGTCTCCAGTGGATACTCGACACCCACCCGCATGCCGACCATTTCTCGGCCGCCGCTTATCTGAAAAGAGTAACCGGTGCGCCGATGGCGATCGGTGCTCACGTCATCGATGTCCAGAAAATCTGGTCGCGGATCTACAATTGGCCGGATCTGCATGTCGATGGCAGTCAATGGGATCGGCTGTTCTCCGATGGAGAGACGTTCTCCATCGGCGACATCAAGGTTGGCGTCATGTATTCGCCCGGCCACACGCTTGCGTCGATCACCTATGTCGCTGGCGACGCCGCATTCGTGCATGACACGCTTTTCATGCCGGACAGCGGCACCGCACGCGCTGACTTTCCGGGAGGCTGTGCCAACGCTCTTTGGTCAAGCATCCAGGCCATTCTGGCGCTACCGGGAGATACGCGGATCTTTGTTGGACATGACTATCAGCCCGGCGGCCGAGAGCCGCTGTGGGAAAGCACTGTGGAGCGCCAGAAGATGGAAAACATCCATCTCGAGCATTCTCCCAGCAAGGAAGAGTTCATCATCCTTCGTGAAAAGCGCGATCGGACGCTGCCAATGCCGAAGCTGATCCTGCATGCGCTGCAGGTCAACATCAATGGCGGCCAGCTTCCGGAACCGGAGGCCAACGGCATGCGCTACCTCAAGCTGCCATTAGGCGCGTTTCAAGGCAACGTTTGGTCCTGAGCAGCAGTCTTGCCGACAAAAACTATCGTCGAGGGGCATAGTCCCAATTGTTCCTCGAAAACGTGAGCATTCTCCATCGAGAGTCGGATCAAGAAGGATGTCGCTAGACCTTTATCGATATCGCATCGGGGCACTCTTGTCGGGTTCTCCCTTGGCCCGCTGGGCGGCGGCTCGATCCTGGCGGTGCCCCTTCTCGTCCACACTGTCGGACTGACAAACGCCCATGTCGCCATAGCCACGAGTGCGGTTTCGGTCGCAGCCAATGCCTTCAACAGTTTGGTGATGCATGCGCGTCGTGGAACGGTGATCTGGCGTTACGCCACACCGACACCAGACGATTGATTTGTCTCTATGTCCCACCGCGATCGTGCTGTTGAGCGACGATGCAAGGCCGCCTTTCACAAGAAGCAGCTCACAGCGGCTACTGGATTTCTATGCCTCGTACGTCCCGGTCAAAGTTGCCTCAGCGAGAATGTGTCTGTTTGCTTCATCCCACATCATTTTGACACCGGCCGTCCCCGGAAATCGTCAAGTTTGGGACATCGAGCGCAACCAGCCGAAAGTTGTAACGGTGAACTCCATGACCTTTGGGCGGCTGCGGACCATCATAGCGCGCATTCCCGAAGTCGTTTTCTGAATAACGCGGCCCTTGATCAGGAGATGTATCGACGCTTTCTGACAGATTATTCGCCGTTGGCGCGATGTTGAACATCCCGCAATGTCGGAAGAGCCCGCTTGGCGCGTCGGGATCTTCAACTACAAGTGCAAAACTGCGCGTCCCGTCCGGGACACCGGTCCACTTCAATGGGGGAAACAGGTTTCCACCGTTTCGAGTATATTTTATGGGGATTGGCTCGCCATCTGCAAACGCAGGGCTCATTAACGTTAGGGTCATTGGAATCTCCTTCAATATCAACGCGATGTGGATGCCGCCGAGCAGGGGAGAATTAGCAACGGACTCACTCCACGTCGTTGTCACTCATCAACGCGGCGCTTGTTGTGACTGCTCTCCTGATTGAGTCCGCGAATTTCCGGTCGATCACCACTCTTGGCATCGTCCATGTCGGGCGCTCGAAGTTTGTCACCTTTACGATAGGCTTTACGCAATTCCTTCGATTGCTTTAGATCGCGCGCCGCCGCCGCGGGTTTCATCTCCCTGTCCGTAATTAACCGGCCTTCGATGATTTCAATCTGCCTGTCGTGTGTCTTCCTTCCGACCATGGTCCCGATCCTTCATATACGCCTGTCGTTTAGGGTGAATCGGCAGTGGCGTCTGCTGATGATGCACAAGGAGACACTGCGAATTCGTGCGCGTGTATGTGGAGCTGCAGAGGGCGCGGTAGAGGGGCTCGCGGTCACGTTGTGCGGTTGCCCGATAGGTCAGCACCGACACATTGCCGTCCAGCGCCAATAAGCTCCTGTTCTCCATTTCCATCGTCTTCCAGCGAGACGCTCGATCCAGCGCCGCGATGATCTCATCTCCGGCAATAATGCCGGGTGGCTCCGGAAACACCATGATGCAATCGGGAGCAAGAAACGCCGTGTAGGAAGCCGCATCATTGAGCCAAAAGCCACGTTCCATCTCCCAAAGCGAGTCGTCACTCAAGCTGTCGTTTTGGGTCACCGAAGACCTGACGAAGAACGGGAGCACTTCGGAGATGCGGGAGCCTAGGTTCATGTCGACCGCCTCCTAGAAGATCGGTTTCGGCGCAGACACTCAGATTGTCTGGCTGTGCTCTCCGCCCGGACGCGAAACCCCTTTCAGAGCCTCTCCGGCATTGTCTTCACTCCCCGACAGGGCAATATCACCCAACGAAAGAATACCGACCAACCGCTTGTCGCGGTTGACCACCGGCAGCCGGCGAACCTGAATACCGGCCATGTTTTCGGCAACCTCGTCAATATCCTGGTCGTCATAGCAATATTGAACGTCAGCGGTCATGACATCACGCACCTTGGTGTCGGGACCTTTGCCTTCGGCAATGGCGCGCAGGGCGATATCCCGATCGGTGATCATGCCAACCAGCCGATCATTCTCGCCAACCGGTAGCGCTCCGACGTCGAGACCTGCCATGATCCGTGCCACGAATTGGATCGCTTCGTCCGGATTGGCCACGCGGACATCCCGCGTCATCAAATCACTTACTTTCATTTTTCTGCCTCCTATTGCTAGGGCGTTTACATAGATAGGCGATTGACTTTATTGGCTGTTGGCGTGGCCACCTTGGCTTTCTCCGCCGCAGTCCAAAAAGCCCGCAGATCCTTTGGCAATACGTTCTGGATGTCTTCGATCTCATCACGCGGTAGATGATGCGACAGCACCAGGAAAACTGCCCGGATCGCATCGTTTGGATCAACTGGCCGAGCATCGGCAAGCCACTGCGCGATGTCTGTTACAAAGCTCTCAAGCGTATCTTCGGTTGGTTGCCTCGCCGGAGTGAACTGATCGTAATAGGTGCCGCGCACCAATAATGGCAACTCGGCGCTCAGATGGGCAGAGAGTTCGGCGGGAAGCCGATCCCTCAATTTGCGCAGCACGCCCGATAGAACCCTCCATGCGAGTTTTCTGTCCGGACCGATGACGCTTGTCATCTCGTCAAGCCAGATGTTTGTCGTTTGAAGCGTCTTGTCAAAGACCTCCAGTCCCGTCGCGCTCATGACGAACCTCCTGTCTGTTTTCAAGTAACCAAGAAAACAAGGAATTGTTCCGCATTGATTGACTGGCGCTTCCGGCAAAGCGCTTAGGGAACTGATCGCGCTACGAGGAATGATCGGATAGTGCCCGCCAAGACCACTTGGAGGCATAAGGAACCATCTACCCTTGACCGATGTTTTTGTCGTGCGGCAACCAGGTCTTAACAAGGGGCTCGGTTCCCTTATGTTCGTTTGGTCGCTTGCGCAATATGGATAACAAGGAAAGTGTCGTGAACAAATGGCATTGACACAGACCAAAGAGTCTTCAACAGGGCCAAAATTCGTTCCCCTGCATCAATCCCTCATAGAAGTGGGTGCGAATGCGTGGCGTCTTGTAACCGCGGGCCGGGTAGCCATGCTGGTGGATGCCGCTGACTATTACCGCATTCTCAAAATAGCCTTCGCCACCGCTCAACGCTCCATCCTTATCACAGGATGGGACTTTAATGGGGAGATCGCGTTGTGTCCCGACCAACCCAATCCAGAGCGGCTGGGCCACTACCTGCGTCGATTGGTCGATGAACGGCCGGATCTTCATATTCACATTTTGGTCTGGGCCAACGGTCCGATTTATTCTGCCCGGCAGATGCGCGTGTTTCCGCAGGAGCCTTGGGCCGACCACCCGCGTATCGACCTTTGCTACGATCGTCGCCATCCATGGCGCGGCTGTCATCACCAAAAAATAGTTTGCATTGATGACAAAATCGGTTTCTCCGGCGGCATCGACCTAACCATTCGCCGCTGGGACACCTCGGATCATTTTGAATTCGACAGTCGGCGCAAAAACTTGGACGGCACACTCTACCCAGCAGTGCATGATGTACAACTAGCCGTAGACGGGGAGGCCGCAAGATCGTTGGCCGATCTCGTGCGCGCGCGTTGGCTGGCCTGCAAAGGCACGAGAATTGACCCAATACATCCCGAGGGCAATCGGTGGCCAGCCGGCCTGAAACCCGATGTTCGCAATATCGGCGTTGCCATTTCTCGTACCACACCCGCATCCTTCGGGAGAAAAGGCATTCGCGAAGTCGAGCGACTCAATGAAACGGTGCTGAAGGCCGCCCGCCGAACAGTCTATATAGAGACCCAGTATCTCACGTGTCGGCGAATAGGCAATTTGATTGAAAGCCGGTTGCGCGAGCTTGATGGCCCGGAAGTCATCATCGTGGTTCCACAAGAATGCCATGGCGGCCTGGAGCGATTGTTCATGGGCGGCAATCGCGACCGCCTTATCCGAAGGCTTAGACGAGCCGACATTCACGGCCGGCTGCGTGTGGTTTACCCAGTCGTCGTGGATAGTGAACGATCTCATGAAGCCCCTGTCTTCGTCCATGCCAAACTCATGATAATCGATGATCGGTTCGCGCGTGTCGGTTCGTCCAATCTCAATAATCGCTCATGCGGCATGGATACCGAGTGCGACCTCTCCATAGAGGCGACGACCCCGTCGGAACGTGCAGCTGTGGCCCGCCTGCGTGATCGGTTACTGGCTGAACACCTCGGTATGACAGTGGATGAAATGCAATCACGCATTCACAAGCATCAATCCATTGTCGGTGTAATCGACAAGTTTAACCGCGGTAACCGCCGCTTAAGTCCCGTGTCGATTGCATCAAACGCCGGCCCGGAGAAGCCCGTTCCCCTGACAGCATTGTTCGATCCGAGAAAACCCTTGCACCCTATACGATATGTTTTGAAATGCATGCAAGACTTAGGAGCGTGGCTGGGCGGACACTGATTTAGCCTTGGCCGCATCCCTCCTAAGCACGCGTTCCGCTATGCCAAGCAGGAAAAGGCCAAAGGGTAGTGGAAGGAAGAAATAGACGCATCGAAATGCTATGACGGCACCAATTGTGGCAGCCTTCGGCAACAGGAACTGCGTGGTGGCTTCCAGAACTCCGAGACCGCCCGGAACGTGTGTCACGATGGCCGTACCATTCGCTATCGCGTACACCGCAGCTACATCCCAATAATATATCTCTTGATATGCCAACAACAGCTGCTGGAGGCTGGCCGCGATGAAAGCGAAGTTGATCGTCCCCAGGACCAGTTGCGCCACCGCCAATGGCAGGGATGGTAAATTGAATTTCCACTTCCCGACGATCATCGGCCGCCGTATCCGCCAACACAGGAGCAGATAGAGTGCCAGGGCAGCGAAAAATACCATGCCGATGAAGTGAGCGGCGCTCCGCCCAAGGCCGATGACAGTTGCCGAACTTGTGCTCAAAAGCATGGCCCACCCGCACAGCGATAGCAGGCCGACGGCGACGGTCATCCCCGAAAACAGCACGACCTTGGTTACATCCTCGGCTGTTAGTCCCCATCGCGAATAGAAGCGGTAGCGAATGGCACCACTGCTCAAAGCCGACAAGCCGATATTGTGGCCGATTGAAAGGCTGACAAAGGAAGTCAGTGCGGCCTTACGGTACGCCAGTGACTTGCCGGCATAGATGAGCCCAAAGGCATCAAAACCCGTCAGGCAACCATAGCTGGCTGCGGCGAAAGCGATGGACAGAGCGAGATGGTCGGAGGGGATCGCACCGATGGATGCCACGATGTCTGCCGGACTGTAGCGGCTGATGTTTCGGTAAAGCAGCCAACCGAAAAAGGCGACTGCTGTGGCGACCATGAAGTTAAGTGCTGCTTTTCTGCCGTGCATTGCTTTCCTCCAGGTCTCGTCGGAGCGATGGCATGTTGATGGGAACGAAGGGACGGTTCGGAAAGTTCCTCTTGCATCGACACTCCAAGGAGACCTGCCATCAAGATCCTGACTTATAATGTGCACAGCTGCATTGGTAGCGACGGTCAACCGTCTCCGGGACGGATCGCAGAGGTTATTGCCGCATGCGCTCCGGACGTTGTCGCGCTGCAGGAGCTCGATGTGGGCCGCCGGCGCACCGGAGCGGTGGATCAGGCGCACTCAATTGCGACCTGCTTGGGCATGAAATCATTGTTTCACCCGGCTATTCAAATCGCTGAGGAGCAATATGGCGACGCGATTTTGACGTCACTCGACATGCGGCTGATCAAGGCTGGTCCCCTGCCCTCTTTTGGAGAACGTCGTGGAGCCCTGTGGGTCGAAGGATCTTACCGAGGAAACGCTTTCAACCTTGTAAACACCCATTTGGGCCTAACCAGGCGTGACCGCTCCGCTCAGGTTGCCGCCCTGCTTGGACCCGGATGGCTCGGACACGCCGATTGCAGATCGCCGAAAATCCTGCTGGGAGATTTCAACGCCGTCAGGTCTTCCATGGCATATAGGCAGATTTCCGACCAACTCGCCGACGTTTGGGCAGGCGGACTTGGTCGCCCGCGAAAAACGTTTCCCTCGCGGCTTCCCCTTGTTCGGATCGACCATATCTTTGTTGAGAGATCGATAAAGGTAATCGACGTTGGCGTGGTGGACGGACGCGCCGCGCGCATGGCTTCGGATCATCTTCCTCTCTACGCCACCATCAGCATGAGCAGCACGTAGTGAGCACCTGCCCGACGTTAGCCGTGCCCGGGGTTGCACGTGCAACCTAGATCGCTTTCTTTTCAGTGGGATAGATAGTCCTGCCAATCGACCATGGACGATTTATCGGTTGTTGGATATACGTGCTCGCCATCGTGGCACGTCAGGGGAGAGCCTGAGCACCGCTAATTTTTACCACCAATAGCCGCAGCTTCCGACCTGCAGCAAGACGGTTGGGTGCTGCATTCGGTTTACAATCCAAAATCATCCTCAGGCTCGATCAGATCTATGAGGGCAGCGACGCGGGTTCCTGGAAGCGGTCGGCCCTCGTTCATCAACGCCTCATCGGAGTTCAGCCAGGCGAATGCCTCCCTGAGTTCGCTCAGCGACGCCCCGGTTGCTATAATCTCTGCCACCAACGTTTCGTCGACGGGTCCGAGAACGGCAACGACTTCGCCATGTGTTATGATCACGGTTCGATCCTCCCTGACAATGACAATCGACTGGATGCAGCTGCCCTTTGACGATCATAATCCAAAGGACGGAAAAATAACGTCCGCAAGCCCGGAGCGTTCCATCGTCTGGAAACCTCCGGTGGATGCAAAAGACGTTGTTTGGCCCTTGACGCCGGGAAAGACGATACCCAAATTTTAGAGTGTCGGCCGCTAGTGTGGGCCGACAATGTCAGGGAGCGCCAGCTTCTTGGCGCGCCCTCGTACCTATGTTGCTCCAAAGGAGGATATAGCTATGAGAAGCAACGTGGATTTTTCCCCTTTCTACCGGTCGAGCATCGGCTTCGACCGCATTTTCAACCTGCTCGAAAACTCCGGCCACCTGCAAGGCAGCGAGAAGTGGCCGCCTTATGACATCGCCAAACTCGGCGAAGACAGCTACCGCATCGTCATTGCCGTGGCAGGCTTTGCCGAAGACGAGCTATCGATCACCCATGAGCCGAATATGCTTGTGGTCAATGGCGCGAAGGCGAACGGCGAGGAAGCACAATATCTCCATCACGGCCTGGCCCTGCGGCCGTTCACGCTCCGCTTCGAACTCGCTGACCATGTGAGCGTTACCGGTGCACAACTGGACAAGGGGCTGCTCATCATCGATCTCAAGAAGGAAATTCCCGAGGAGATGAAGCCGCGCCGCATCGCCATCAATGCCGACGCTGGCAAGAAGCCTGCACCCAAGCGGATTGAAAGCCACGTCGCGGCCCGACGCAAACCAATCGGCCCGACCACTGCTCTTGCAAAGCAGGAGCTGGAAAGCCGTTTGTGAACAAAGGAGCAAGAACCAGGAAAGGAGAGTTACAATGAGTGTACGTGACCTGATTCGAAGGGGCCGCGGCAACGACCAAGCACCGCGCATCTATCACAGCGGCGAGATGGACCCATTCATGTCGCTGCATCGCGATGTGAACCGTTTGTTCGATGAGGTCTTCCGCGGTTTCGGCACCCCGTCACTGTTTGGCCACATGGCGGGACGCCTTGAAGCGTGGCCGAACGTCGAGATTACCGAGACCGAGAAGGACATCCGGGTTACGGCCGAAGTACCCGGTCTCGAGGAGAACGATATTGAGGTGCTGGTCGAAGACGGCGTGCTGACGCTTCGCGGCGAGAAAAAATCCGAAACCGAAGACAATGGCCGCCAGATCAGCGAACGCTACTATGGTCGCTTCGAACGACGCCTGGCGCTTGGCCGGGAGGTCGACGAGGACAATGTCTCCGCGGCGTTCAAGAACGGCGTTCTGACCGTGACGCTGCCGCTGACCAAAAAGGCACAGGCGAAGGCCAAGCGCATCGCCATCAACAGCAGCAAATGACAATTAACTCGCCGGGTGCAACCGGTGGCGCACCCGGCATTTGCGCTTTGGAAATAGAGCCTTAGACAAGAACAGGATTAAACTGATATCGTTCGCCAGTCTCTCGGTGGCGCGAACTGCAAGGTTAGCAGCACCGCAGCGCCGAGGATTCTACTCCATCATTTTTGCCAGTGGCGAAGATCAAAAAGGTCATACCTTGCGCTCTGGCCCAGTCACCAACGAATGGCTACTGGACAAGGGTACACGCTCCCGCATATGCGTTCTCAACCTTTGAAACGTGGAAATCGTTCCCCGCTGGCCATTATTCCTTTCGGATAATTTGGCCTTCATCCATCTCGAATATCCCGTGCGTTCCACCCTGTACGATGAAGTCAGCTTCGAGCTCTTTCCAGGTGCCAAGTGCAGTGTTGCAGAGGCTGCAGTTGATAACGGTGTCGTTTGCCACGTCGCGGGGAATGCGCAGGTAAATCACTCCGCATTCCGGGCACGTCAGTTTATAGTTGAGTTTTTGCGGCATGGCTGCCCCATCGTTTAGGCCGGAGCGAATTCCGTCTCTCAAGCGCCAGCGGCCGTGGTCACCTAGCGACTTTGGTATTGTCTGCCTGAAGCCCAAAGGAGTCAATTGAGACACCCGGCATCTTCGTCCTTGATCAAATGAGCGCTTGTTCTCATTTCGTTCCAATGACATGAAAGTGGCAGATTGTTGGGGGCAGCTTCCCCGGGAATGCCGTCGCAAAAGTCGCCTCTTCGCGTTCTCCAATCAAGACCGACCCGTCGAGGACCGAAGTAAAGCGGCACACCCCATGACGGGATCAAGGGGCCCACGGGGCTGAGAAATCCTTTGGCGGACTCTTCGGCAGCGCTGGGCCCCACCCAACTCAACGATCCTGCTGATAACCCTGATGGGTGGTGTTGACTTTCGTGTTGCCCGTTTGGCCGCGCTTTTCCGGACTGTCGGTTTCCGTTCCATGCTGTGCCTCCTGCTTGTCTGCAGGATTGGCGGCATCGCCTGTGCCCTTGGGCGAGCGATTGTCCTCGGGGACAGGGGGTGGTTTTGCAATCATGATATTTCTCCTTCTCGTTTCAAACCAACTAATCCATGGAATGTTCCATCAGCGCAGTCGGCCGCCCCGGTGCCTCGCTGCCGGTTGCGTCGATTTGTGATTCCGGGAGATTCAGGCAACTCGAAAGCGAGGTTTTGTTCCCCATTGACTGGCAGCAGCGCGGTGCAACAAAGTTGGGATCGAGATGGCAGGGAACATTCGATAGTTTCAATTGTTTTGTCTGGAAAGAAACGCGCGATATGTCCGCAAAACCAACCCTTCCCGAAGAGGACTTTTCAGCCCAGACCGGCAACAAGAAAATCAACAATTGAGGTGCATCATGTCCACATCCACGAAGACTCCCGCAAGCATCAGACAAGGAGGCCCAGGCGCCTCTCATGAGAATGCGAAGGGCCCCCTCAAGGAGAAGAAACCGCCACCTGAATCGGATCAGCGCACGAAAAGTAAGGTTTCGGGCGGCGGCGGCGAGCGGGATAGCCATCACACCCACGATCCGCGCCTAAAGGGCGAGACGTGATAAAGCGGCTGACCTCTGATCGCTTATTTTCCAACGAGCAAAAAAGATCGAGACCGGAGGCCTTTGGCCAAGGCAGAACAACGATCTCCTGAAAAGAACAAGTCCATGCCTCGCACGCCCCCTTGCTGATATCTCTGACGGAACCAGGCCAATGCGCAGCCACGGCGAATTACTCGCTGAGTGTGCGGGTGGCACCTAAGCGAGTTCCTCATTTGTGGCTCTCCTTCTCGGCTATGCTGGTCTTACTACTCGCGACGCGGCCACGCTTTAACGACAAGAACATCGCCAAACTGTACGGTAACTTGGACATACCATGAACATGTTCCTGCAACGTCTCGCCCGGCACTTGTTTTCCGCGTAAACTCCTTGGTCAGGTGTCGGCCCGCCTTAATATTCGGGGCTCTTGAATGGGAAGCCCGGCACTCACCGTTTCTTTCTGGCGCAGTCATGCCGGTGGATAGGGCCGCGAGGGGGGCGTTGCCAGCGTGAGCAGGTTGCCGTCGGGATCACGCACCTGCGCCAGCGTTGAGTAGTCGCCCTCAATGTCGTCCCCGAGCACGATCCCCAGGCCCTGCAGCCTGACGGCGCTCGACGCGACATCATCGACGATAAGGAACATCACGCCCCTACCGGCGATCTCGTCGTCGGTTGAAAGCGCTACCCCGCCTTGATCGTAGAGCTCCCACTGCACCAGCCTATCCATCGGCCGATAATCCGGTCCACGACCGAGCAGCTTCGTATACCAGCCTTCGGCGGTCGCAAGGTCTGCGGTGAGCAATGCGGTGTAGACCTTCTGCAGATTCATTTGTTCTTCTCCGGGCCGGACTGGTATAAACGCCTGCTCGACCAGAAACGTTCCCATGACACCACGATCGCAATCAATTGGCTCCCAGCCTCTGAAGAGGCTCAATGCCGCCGCGGAGGCGATGCCGAAGCTGTTGCATCGGTGGCGCCACGAAGCCGGCCGGGCCGAGCGCGCGATCAAGTACATCGCCGTGACGGCTTCTGACTGGCGTGCTGGCTGTGAGCCCGCGATATCGAGGGTTACGTCATTCCATCCCTCGAGCGTTCCGGTCTCGCGCGAGCACCGCGAAGATCGATCGCCTCGACACTGAGCTGCTGATGCGCGCCTTCCCTGGCTGGCTGCGTGGAGAAAAGCACCACTGCAGCATGGCGGCTATTCCGATCATCGAAGAGGAAGACGCCAAGCGACCAAACCGCGAGCGGGAAAAACTGGTCGGCGATCGGATGTAAACACGTGCTAACAAGCCCATGTGCCAAGCCGGGAAGAATGGACCTCACGCGAGCGCCGCACTCCAGTCAGCGCTTGGCAGAATCCGCATCCTGTTCCTTGCGCTGCAGATAGGTTCTCGTGACCTCGCCCGTATGCTCCGCCAGCCATTTTGCCATCGCCTCTTCTTCGGCAAGAATTTCTTCGCACACATGTTGCGTTTCTGAATTGCCGACGAATTTGGCCGCTTCTACCAACACCTTGTAGCTCGCAATTTCCATATGCTCGAATGCGTAGCTCGCCAGTGAACCTTTCATGACTTCATCGCTGACAAAAATACCGCTCAACGATTGCCCAAGTCCCACCAACTTGGCGCTGATGTCCTTCAAGCCTGACGAATCCGAATTTCGCCGCTCGAGACATCCGCTGACAAGTTCAGCATGTCGCTCTGTCTCTCGAATATGTTCGGAAATGCGCTCGCGCAGCTGCGGATAGTTTTCGAGTCGGCTCTCCTGACCTTTGAGCATCGTTAACGCCTGTTCTTCCATTGCATGCGCATCGCGCAACCAATCGTTAAGTACTGCTTCGGCCGCGCTCATGTGAACCTCCAATTTTGGTAAAACGAACTCTCCCGTACACAACAAAGCCGATTTCGTTTGGTTCCCGCCCAATCGGAATTGGACGACCATCGAACCGGGTTTTATCCAAGGTAATATTTAGCGGGCCGATTCTTGTTCAATAACCGAGCGGGATGTTGGCTTGAACGCGAAACTAGGAACCATCCCGATTCCATGGCGCTGGATCTGGCCCCGGCCCCGCGGCGTGATCGGATCGCTCACGTATCTTTTCGTTCGCATGACCTTTAGAACGGGACTTGGAAGAAGCCGCTGTGAACAGCGGCTTCTTTGTAAACGTCCTTATTTTGCCGGGGTTTCCGGCACTGCCGGGGTTTCCGGCACTGCCGGGGTGGCCTTTTCTGCCTCAGCTTTGCTTGCCTTCACAGGATCAGCGACACCGTCCGTGAAATTCGTCGATCTGTCGAATGCAGGCGCGGCGTTCAATTGATCCTTGGTGGTGTTCAAAACGAGCCAGCTATTGCCGTCGCTGCGAACGGAAAGCTTAAGTTGGCTGGCCGCAACGGCGACATCTTTCTGACCGACGCCGAGGAAGCCGCCGACCCCGATCACCGCGGCCTGAACCATGCCGTCGGGCCCGATGACGAGATCATTGAGCTTGCCTATCGATTCGGCAGCATCACTGTCTCCGTTGTACACGGATTTACCCAAAAATCCGGCAGCAATAATCTGGCCTTCCGAGACTTTTGTCATGGCGCTAGCCTCGGGTGCGGCGGGTGCCGCGCCCGGCGCTGGCTTGAACAATTCTTTGTTGGTTACCGTGAGCGGGGCAGGAGTCTCCGCTGGTGCGGGAGCCGTCGTCTGGCTCAGCGCCGGGCCGGACATCAGAACCACACAGGCCGTGACCGTGAAAAGGTTTCTGATCATTGTATATCCTCCTCCTTTTAGTGAGGTTTTTCAGAACTTTGCCTGAAAATTCATCTCCTTAACTGAACACGGAAGGGCCCAGGGAGGTTCCATTCTCTGGCGGTTTTCCAAGCGTTGATGCAGGAAGAAGATGCGGCGCGGACGGTACCTTCATCTGCACGGAACATACATTGTTGCCGTCCAGCGCTTGACCGGTGAAAAGGACATGGACATCCTCAACGACCTGAATGAGCACCATCCTCGCTGGGATAGCTTTCCTTTGTTTGACGGCAGATACCTGCAACGCGTCGGAACCAAACCAATACCGGGCGGTTTACTGTGCAAAAGCACCTAGGGAGGTGAAGATGCCACGCGGCGATAAATCCAAATATACGGACAAACAGGAACGCAAGGCCGACCATATTGCGGAGACCTACGAGGATCGTGGCGTCTCCGAGAAGGAGGCTGAACGGAGAGCTTGGGCGACAGTCAACAAGGAGAGCGGCGGAGGCAACAAATCCGGTTCCGGACGCGGCAAAAAAGACACGCACAGAATCTTCGGAAAAAGGCGGACGGATAGGCGGCGCAGCCGCGGCCAGGCGTAGCGCGGCCGAGCGTTCCGCCTCCGCAAAAAAGGCAGCGGCAACAAGAAAGCGAAATGCCCAGCACGGTCATCATTAGTATGATTTCAAGCTGTCTTCCGACGCGCTGAAATCCCTATGGCTGATACGATCATCCTGGGGATTCCTTCCCGAGGGCAGTTTCTGTTTCCTCTCACTGGATCTATGGGGGCAGCATTAGCTGGCGTCGCTCACAGCAGGTAAGCGTGAACGGCCGCATTCTTACAGTTGAGTGCAATGCGACACACTTCACCGCTCAAGGCCATGTCGTCCTTGAGGGCATAGCCTTGTCAAGACTGGAAGGTATTGCATAACGTGACGTTGCGATTGGTCTGTAATCCGGCCAACTCACCAAGAAACAAACATCGAACCGGCTCATTTCACGACCGAAAACACGAAACCGCCAGAACGGTAGATCGATCGATATTCATTCTCCTGCTCACGTGTCCCGGAGGGATTGCGGAAGACCGCACCGCAGGTCGTCAGGTTTTTCGGATAGGCATTGCAAAGGAAGTTTCCTTGAACCCAGGTCTTGCCAATTCTTGTACGTGAGCCCACGGTCACGTTGATAGAGCCGTCGGTGGTGGCCACGCGTCTGTAAGGTTCGATGTTAGGCGCGGTAGCGCGGCCGCTGAGTTCGTGACCGAACGCGAGGGATTTGATTTGCGCTCCCGTCAGTCGTTCCTTCGGATCCAGATTGACATTTGCCGGCAGCTCCGGCACGCCAGCCTTGCTCAGGCCGCTGAGTAGGCGCTCGATATCTGCTTCGTTCTTGAAAACGAAATACTTCTGTGTGAGCAGCTGGTCTGGCTCACCTTCGTCTCGGTCCGAGAGAACTTGCTTGAGTTTCTCCCTGGCGGCCGCAACTTGGTCGCCACGCCCGAGATGTCCGTATGCTGCAAGCAGAACCTGCAAGCCATAGAATTTCGGCCATGGGTCGGGCGATTGAAAGTCTATATTCTCAAGCACGCCGATAGCTTCCTGAAACCTGCCCTCCCCGAACGCGGCGGGCCCGGCCTGGTAGTGCCGCAAGTCAGTCCAGCCGGGATCGACGCGCATCGCTTCATCGAGATAATCACGCGCTTCCTTCGGCCTGCCGTTGAAGTTCAGGGCCTGGCTCAATCCCAGGTAGTTCCAGGGGTCGCTGGGATTGAGCGCCACCGCCTTTGGCAGAACGGCGACCGCCTCGTCTGACCTGTGCTCGCGTACCAGCAATTCGGCGATGAGCTGATAGTAGAATGGCGAAGGATGCTTGGCCGCTGAATCCAGGGATTCAAAGACTTTGTCATGAGCTGCGCCCCACGAGATGCCCATGGCCGTGGCCCGCTGCTCGTCCATGTCCCAATAGGCAAATGCTAGAGAGGCGTGTGCAGCACCGAAATCCTGATCGAGTTCCACCGCTTGCTGGAAGTACTTCACCGCATCGGCAAATTCTTCGGGAGTGTTGTTGCGCAAATAGAGGTCCATGCCTCTCAGGTAGGCGTCATAAGCTGCCGGATTATTTGTACCGCCTCCATAGTCTGATTTGCCCTGCCCACCCACAAGGCGAAGCTTGAGCGCTCCTGCGATGCTGGTAACGACCTTGTCCTGCAGAGCGAATACGTCAGCCCACTGACCATCGAAACGCTCTGCCCAGAGGTGCCCGGTGGTCGCTGCGTCGATCAGCTGTGCGTTGATGCGCATGTCGTCGCCGACACGGCGGATCGACCCCTCCAGCAAAAACCGGACACCCAGTGCCGCAGCAATCTCTGTCGGTTTTGTCTTCTTGTTCTTGTAAGCGAAGGCTGCGTTGCGGGAGACGACAAACAGACCCGGTACGCGCGCCAGTTCCGTGGTGAGGTCTTCGGAAAATCCGTTTGCGAGATACTCCTGCTCCTTGTTGCCGCTCAGGTTGTCGAGCGGAAGCACAACCAGGGATGGCCGGGCATCGGCCACCGAATTTTGCGCCGGCGCGGCCGGGTGCGTTGGCGGCTCCCAGGGTCGCCACCATGCCGCGGCAAGGCCGAGGGCGATCATGAGGACACCCGCGGCGGCGGTAGGAATGCGCCATGAGGGCAGGCTCGGTCTGAGACCGACGGTTTTGCCTGCGGCAGCAGGATCGATCAAGACACGGTATACGCGAATAGGTTCGGCGATGCTCTTGACTTTCTGCTCACCGAGCGAGGCGAATCCGACCGATAGCTTTCCCTTCACCTGGTCGTAGGCAGTACCGGAAATTGCGATTCCTCCCGGTTCCGTCAACCCCTGCAGCCGATCGGCAATGTTCACGCCATCGCCGTGAATGTCGTCACCCTCGACGATGACATCACCGAGGTTGACGCCGACGCGGAAATTAAGCCGCCGTTCTGGCGGCATGAGAGCATTCCGTTCCGCCTCCTGTTGCTGGATTTCGACGGCGCAGCGCAAGGCATCGACCACGCTGCGAAACTCGACGAGAATCCCGTCGCCCATGGTTTTGACCAGCCGGCCATGGTGCGCCGCGATTCTTGGCTCGAACACTTCCTTCATATGGGTCTGAAAGCTCGCGCGCGTTCCCTCCTCGTCGATCTGGCTCAACGGCCATAGCCGGCGACATCGGCGATCAGGACGGCTGCGAGGTGACGCTCCATGTTCGGACTTTCGCGGATTATTTCCCAGTTTACAGCAGGTCGTAGGTTGAAGCCATTCTGCCCGTCTTCCGATGGAACATCAGGAACTGTTGTCGGGGTTCATACGACTGTACGTCCTGCATCATGCCGCCGAAGGTGATCTTTACGGGCAATTGATGAACGTTCTCAGCGCAGTCCTGATCACCACGGCCAAGAAATATCAGGGCGTCGGCTTTGAGCAGAAGGAGGAATTCGAGCGTGCGTTAAAAAACGGCGAACAGTCCGGGTGGGTTCAAATATACGCAACTGGCAGCCGAGTATCTGAATTGACATTGCGCCGAGACGAGTGTCCTGCCTTTCAATTAATCGAGAATGTTAAAAGTACTCGCAGCGCGCCGCCGCGATGCGCCTTGCCCGATTTCGATTCCGAAAACTACGCTTGGTACAAACTAGGTAGTTATGAATAAACGCTCGTTTGAAAATGAGATAACGGCGGATTTCGATTGGTGCCGAAGTCTACAATCCCTGATCAGCAGCAAGAATATCTGGTCTCGCGCCCAAAAGCGGTCGTTGGACTTTCAGCTCCGGATGGATGACCTGTGTCGCCCAGGAACCTTTCTTGGGTGCCTCAGAAGGCGCACAAGCAAGTTCCGTCTGCTCTTGCGCTGGCCAAGATCGATATCGCTGACAAGCTTTGCGCCGCCCTCGCGCCGCTCCAATGTGATCTTGCGGCTATGGAAGGCCTCCAGCTCGGCTCGATGCGCTACGCTTATGATGGTGACCTTGGGCAATTCGTGGATGAGCATCTCCATCATCTTGTCCTGACTTTTCTCATCGAGTGCTGAGGTTGCTTCATCCAGCACGATGATGTCGGGAGTGTGCAACAGGAGACGCGCGAACGCGAGCCGCTGCTTTTCGCCACCCGACAAGGTCTGGTCCCATGGCGCAGTCTTCCTCGATCTTGCCGTTCAGATAATCGAGTCCCACCTTGTCGAGGGCCGCGTTGATTTTCTTCAACGTCCAGTTATCGGCGGCGGCGGGATAGGCGACCGCACGGCGAAGCGTTCCGGAGGGGATATAAGGCCGTTGCGGTAACATGAACAGTCGTCTGTCGGCGTGGAAATTGACACTGCCGTCACCCCACGGCCACAGACCTGCGACGGCCCGCACCAGCGTGCTCTTGCCGGAACCGGATTCGCCGGCCACGAGCACCCGCTCGCCTGGTTCGATCACGACCTCGGTTTCCTTGACCACGGCGGTGCCGTCGTCAAGCGACACGGAGAGATTGTTCAAGCTGAGCACCGCATCGCCTTCAGTTTCGCCGCGCCTGATGCGTCCGAAGGCGTCGCTCTGTTCCGCGCGCTCGAGCCCGTCGAGCGACATCATCAGCGAGGCGATGCGCCGTGCACAGGCGTTCCAATCGGCGAGACGGGGGTAGTTGTCGACCAGCCATCCGAACGCGCCCTGCACGATGGCAAAGGCTGAGGCAGCCTGCATTACCTGTCCAAGTGTCATGCTACCTTCGAGAAATTTCGGAGCGCAAAGCAAAACCGGCACGACCGGCGCAAACAGGCTCGACCCCTGCGACACCAGCGCTGTGCGCATGTGCTGGCCTGTAAGAAGCGCCCATCGCTTGAGCACATTGGCGAACGTTTTGTCGATGCCGCTACGCTCCTCGTCCTCGCCGCCGAGCAATGCGATACTCTCGCCGTTTTCCCGCACGCGCGTCAGCGTGTAGCGGAATTCGGCTTCCGCCTGATTTTTTTCCTCGGAGAGGTGGACGAAATGGCGGCCAATGACCGCCATCGAGGTGGACGTGATCGCGGCATAGAGTACCGCAGTGATGACGAGGAAGCCGGGAATAGTGACAGTCGAACCCGCGATCGTCACGGTCATGGCCCCGCCGATAGTCCAAAGCACGAGGATGAAGGTCGAGGCCGACAGAAATGCGGAGATGACACCAGCGATGAAATCGACGGGAGATTCGGTGGCAATCCGCAAATCCTCCGCGATGCGGGCTTCGGGGTTCTTGTGGTCGCCGCCGACGAGGTTCAACTGATAGTAACGGCCGTTGGCGAGCCAACGCGCGATGACTGCGGTCGTGAGCCAGGAACGCCAGCGGCGCTGAATCGTCATGCGAAGGAAGACTTGTGCAACGACAAGGCTTCCGGTACCGAGTACGAGCGGCAGGAAAACGGCACTTAGGAAATAAACGGTGCGGGCATTGCGTTGCTCAATGGCGTCGAAAATTGCGCGATTCCAGACATTGATCCCATACTGAAAGCCGACATTGATGCATATCAGGATCAAAAGCCCGATTGAGAATGGCCAAGCGAGCCTATCGCCACCGCGGCCCCAGTAACCGCGCGCGCTGATCCAGAAACGTCTCAGCAGGTATCTCTTGCGCGCCTGCTCGGCCTCCTCAGGCGTCAGTTCTGGATCGGGGTCGATGAAATCCGGCGGCGCACCCTGATCTTCGACCTCAGACGCGACTTCGACAGTCGATGCCTTTCCTGGCGCGACTTTTCAGCACCGCGTGGTTTGGCGCCGTCGATTGATTTCGCCTTGAGTTTGGCCCCGGACATAACGGCGATAACGGCTTAAACATCAAAAAGTTTCACGGTGTCCGCTCGATCCAGCTGCCAACAGCTAGGCTCTTATGGTGTTCCAGCGTTTGCAACGCCGCGCCTAGGGTCGTTCTCGGATGAAAGCCTTGACCTGTTGCGGGCACTCTCAGCTCGCCACAAGAACGGCGCGTTGAAGCGCCGTCCCCACCTGAGGCCAGAGATCGACCTCTCGGTCCCACGGAACTCTGTCGATTCTCATCAATTCTCGGCGCTTTCTCGGCGAGACCTTCACATTAGGACGCTCTTCGTTTTGCATTGAAACAAGAAGATCCCGTTCCATGCCCATACCCATTCTCATGTACCATCAGATCGCCGCGTCTGCCCACCGCGGCAGTCCCTTTCGCAATTTGACGGTACATCCAAAAGACTTTCACCGTCAGATGAATTGGTTGAAGCGGATGGGTTTCAAAGGCCTGTCGATGCGGGATCTAAAACCTTATTTGCGCGGCGAAAAATTCGGCAAGGCTGTTGGGATCACCTTTGACGACGGATTTAGCAATGTGCATGCCAATGCTCTGCCTGTGCTCCAGGAATTAAATTTCACCGCAACAAACTATTTTGTCAGCCGACAAATTGGTGGCTCTAACGAATGGGACGCGATTATCGGCGTCCCCTATTCAGCGTGCATGGACAAAGCTCAAATGCTCGAATGGGCGGCTCTCGGTCATGAGATCGGCGCTCACACGCTCGATCATGTGCATCTTACGGCGGTACCGACGGCTATTGCATGGCACCAGATCACGGACGTTCGCCGTGAGCTTGAAGACATGCTGGGCCATGTAGTGGATGCCTTCTGCTATCCGTATGGCGATGTATCCGGCGACATCAGAAATATGGTTGCGGAAGCGGGCTATACCAGCGCCACAACCACTCATCGGGGAAGAGTGCGCCCCCAGGATGACGCCCTGTTGCTCCCTCGCAAATTCGTTCGCCGCACAGATAACTGGCTGAGCGTCCTTTACAAGTGCGTTTCAGGTTGATCATGGCCAACCCAACGGTTCAATGCACGGCAATTTCGCAGGGACGCAGAATATGCGTTGGTACGATCACACGCGATCGGCCCGTGATGCTGCAGAATCTTCTCCGGTCCTATGTTGAAATGCATGTGCCCGAGGGGACCGACTTGCATTTCATCCTTGTTGAAAACAACGACAAACCAACCCTGCACGACATAGTCGAAGGGTTTCGCAAACAGCTGCCTCAATGGACGGTTCAATATGAAGTCGAACCACGTCTTGGCATCGCATATGCACGTAATCGGGTTCTCGAATGCGCACTTGCAGCGGGCGGAGATCTTCTCACTTTTGCCGATGATGACGAGGCGGTCGCCATAGATTGGCTCATTGAGTTGCTTGCCGAAAAGAACGCTTCCGATCTCGATATTGTCGGGTCTCCGGTTCGACTTGCGCCCCCCCCATGCGATGTTTCCATTTGGAAGAGAATGATCTGGTCAGGAATGGAGCGTGCAAACAGGAATAGCCATGCCAGAACTCTGCGCACTCGCAATCTGGGCAAAGCTGATCGCATACGGATTGCGACAGGCAGTTGGATGGGGAATCTCGCGTTCTTTCGCCGTACGGATTTGCGCTTTGACAATCAACTTGGGCTAGCTGGTGGAGAGGATTGGGCCTTGTGGGCGGAGGCGAGGAAACTAGGAGCAAAGACCGGCTGGACGCCTCGTGCAGTTGCCTACGAAACCGTTGCCCTCGAGCGATTGAGCCTACGGTACCTATACAGGCGTAACAGGGATCATAGTATCATGATGTTCGGAAAGACACTTAAGAAGCGCCCAGTCGCAGGGCTGGTCGGCCTCCCCGGCTCGGTTGCAGGCAGAACCCTAACAATATGCATGTGCGTCATCGCCGGGCCATTCACGCGCGGCAAGACACTTGTGCGCGCAGCATCATGCTTGGGCAGTATTGCGGGTCTTATACAAGCGTGCTTGGGTCGAACCTCATCGCATTATGACAGAATCAGCGGATCATAATCGCAAACTGATTGGGTCCCTCTTTGCGCGCAAAGGGGGCCCCGGTGGAATTTCACGCTAAAGGCCAATGAAGCCTGCGAACAAAACGACCGACGCCTTGCATGTACCGTGCAAGTGGATGGAGCGGTTCCTTCACATCAACGGTTTGGTCGAGATCGGCGGATGCCACGATACTCGGCGTATCAAAATAAGGACCCTGCTGCCAACAACACCCCAAATTTGACACGACTTCACTGTCCTGTTGCGTCCTGATCCCTTGAACAATCACAAGGCTGGATGCGAGGGCCGCCTGGTCGATCAACGAAATCAGCGTATGATGGGCCCAGTCGGACGCTCGAGCGAGTTGAACGAACGACACGTCGATCTTTGCAATGTCGGGAGAGAATATTCCGGTCGCCAAAACACACGCATTCTCCACTCCCAGGTCATCAAGGGCAATCTGGCAGCCGTACCGCTTAATCTCGGCCATGAAATTGACAGCATGGGTCAGGGGGCATCGTTCGACGTCGCTCACCTCAAACACCAGCCGCTCGGCGATATTGGGGGACGACCCAAGCTTTTCGCAGATATTGAACCACCATGGGTCCAAGACCGCACTTTCCAGCGAGATATTAATTCCAAGACGTACGGCAGGCTCCGCGGTCACCGCATCGATGGCATGCTGGATGAAGTGCTCTTCAAGTGCTCGCAGCAGCCCAAGCCGTTTCATAGAATCGGCTGCGTGGCCCCACGGACCGAAGGCGGTACAGCCATCCGCCTTAGCAACCAGTTCATGGTAAAGAATGATGTCGCCACTGTTCGCGTACCGCACCGGCTGTCTGTGGAACTCAAAGTGTCCTTCGTCGATTGCCTCAAACAATCTGACAGCCACGGCCATGTCCGTGCGATAGACTTTGACCCACTGCGCGTCATGATCGCATGGGACACCGCCAAAGCGCCGATCACGCTGGAACGTCTCATCCGAAGTCGCGTGACCTGCCCAGCCGTCAGCACAATCCACCGAAATCACGACATGAAAGACGTGGTCGCCGGTCCTAACCGGATGTCGGGTCGCGGTGTGGAGGAACATGTAGATGACCTGCTTCGGCAAGCGCGAAGCCGCCACATGAAATCGACCGGACGCGGAACGTGTGACGGTTCCGAGGCTACCTACGATATCCTCGGCGAATTGGTGGACCACCTTTTCGGCCGTTATCGCCGCAACCTCACCGTAAGCGGCGGCGATATGGGTCAGATTGTCAATGCAAAATCCCAGTTCGCCGTTCAGATGCCGCTGATCCAACTGACTTGGAGCAAATTGGTTCGATCTTGGGTTGGTACTACTGCGTTTCACTGAAGGCACCATTAACGGACAGGTTCCGGCCCAGCCACAATCACCGCATCGGCAGCCTTTGCCCCAGAAACCGCAATGAGCGCTGCGGCGGAGCCGATAAATAGGCCCGTGATCTTCACTATTGCTCTCCATAAATGTCACAATCAGCGACTTCGAACCCGTCATGGTGACGAATTGGTCCGCGCCGGTCTGACCGACAGGGGACAGGCACCAACGACTATTGCTGTTTAGGCGTCGAGCATCGAGGACCGATCAAGGCTCTGCGCAGACTCGGTGCAGGTTCGAGTTCTGGTCTGGCCATTCAGCAGACAGATGTGTGATGCGGGGGCCGAGACTCGCCGGCGCGGTCCTTTACCAATTGCGTTTACGCGTCATATCTGCGTCATCGCTGTCATCTGCCCCTCCCCGTCTATCAGCTCGGCCTGTAGCTACGGCTTAGTTTCCTGTTGCGGCGGCACGCCTTCATTTGATTTGTCCTCGGAGGGCTGCTCGTGCAATGCCGACTGGTCCTCATCCGAGCAAGGTTCCTTCATTTCCTGAGAGTTCTCAGGGCTCTGCTGCAGCATGTCGGACGAAGCTGGCGCATCGTGCACGCTCAGTTGGACTTCGGGTTTATTATCGTATGATCCAATTTCATGGTCTTCCTCTGAACTCCCCTCTACGGTTACGCTTCATTGACGGCGTTTGGGTTGCTCGTGGTCGAGGATGCGTCGGTCCCTGTATCCGGCTGGCCTGATCGATCAGTTCCCCAAGGTGCGCTTTCGGTCATCTTCTCAGCGGCCGCAATAGGATTGTCGATCACGGTCGGGGTGCTATCACCAACAACGTCAGTAGCGTTGACCGGCAGGTACGAGAATTAACTGCTGAATCCTGCGCCTCTGCTGCCAGCACATTGATCTCCTGTGTGACATAAACATCGACCTGCTGGCTGATGCTCTCTCATCGACATTGACAACGACTGTCTCGGGAGTTGTATGCGACTCCTCAAAAAATCCGTCTGCCAAGCCCTCGTAATACCCTTGGTAGTAGCCGTCCTAATATCCCTCATAAAAGGATGACCGCTCGACTTCCTGAACCCAATAGCTATGGACCTGGGGGAAGTAGACAGCAGAGACCGAGACGTAACCGCCCATCGCGCCCCTCACAACCGACAAGGACAGCAGTGTGCTTTGGTAGGTCTCAATGGTTACGAGTCTACTGTTGATCCGCTCGACTTCGACATAGACATATTCGACATCGCTCAGGACAGTTGGGGCGGATGCCTGTGCACGGTGCTCTCGCAGTTGCCTTTTCCAAGGTCGACACCCGATCCTTCAGTTCATTCATTTGCGTGCCAT
>CAVZQS010000003.1:0-285001 GCA_963777425.1 uncultured Alphaproteobacteria bacterium
CAGTGTGACCACGGGTCGGTATCAGCCTCCGGCGAGACCAACATGTGGCCGGGAAGAGGCGATTTTGTTCCGTGCCTCCCGACCCTATACGGCACCATCGTCTCCGTGATCGCCCAGGTTTCGTCCTGGCGCGTCGTGTCCTCGGGCGCGAAATGATTGGCGTACACCCAACGGAGACGTGAGATTGCGGGTTGGAAGGAGCGTGCCTCTGAGCGATTTTGCATGTGCCGGAAAAAGTCCACGAAGCTTCCAGAATAACTTTCAATACCGACGTGGATAGCGCCGGGAATATCGGGAGGCGGTTGCCCCTCTGCATTCGCCAGCACCCTTCGGAAATGCCCTGCTTTCCTCGTGGTAGACTCTGCCGCGACGCAACCCCAGGCAACGACGCTGGCTTGATAGACCGCATCGGCGTATTCTGGCTTGTCCGTTCTGGGCCGCCACTTCGCCGCCATGCTGTAGTCGGCGTCATGCTCGTAGCGTCCTGCGAGGAGCTCGATCATCCGGCTGCCGCCATAGTACACGAAGTCATTCGCCAGCACACCACGTGCGAGGTTCCATTCCACCGGTCGGACAATTCCCCTGGAAAGCTCGTCATCCCAGGCGTAGGAAAGCTTGCGTTTTAGGACCCTATCGACAGTGGTAGCGAGATAGTCTTCCCGAATATTCGATAGCTCGACCTTGTAGATCACCTCGACCACGTAGGACACGTATCGTTCGAGGCACAGCGCGTGAACGGGTTCCGCGAGTTTCAACCCGATGGCACGTTCGCTCCTCGCATACGTCGACGGGACCATTCGCTTGCATTCAACTGCCCACGTTGTGCGAGGCTTTGAGACCAAGAGGTCGGGCGTTCTCGCGATCCCCCTTTTCTCGGGCACGAACTCTACGTCTTCCCAGCCGTTGCGCTTCCAAGCCAAACCGACAAGCAATTCGAAGAGCGGCCCGTCAGGCTGTTTCTTGTCTGATGTCATCATTCGCGCTGCACGCTCTTCCGCGCCCTTTACGGACAGCATGATCGGAAGCTCTTTGCCTATGCGGGTGAGATATGGCACAGCGCGCATTATCCCCTCAGGCGCGAAGAACATGCGGTCCGTGGCGAACGTTTCCGCCTGCAGGATGTACCAAGCGATCGTGTCGTTCTCATCGAACAGAACTGCGCGTTCTCCGTTTCTTTGGAGTTGCCTAGCTCTGGCAAGACGCTCTTTGGCCGCATCGAGGCGACGCTCGATGTCACGGCGCGGCACCAGGCTCTTGAGGCCATGCCACCGCTAACATAAGGTCATCGTCACGCCAGACTTGCCCGGTACGTGGCGCCGTCCAATTGGGTTCTCGACTGGCCTTGCTCATCGCTTCATTTTCAAGGGGCGGGGTATAATCACTGTGCAGGTGATCCCCAGGATTAAACTCCAATCGAGTTTTCAACTCGTGATGCTGCTCTGTCTGCGCGCTGTCCTCCCAGACCACCACCATGATGTTGTCGTAGCCGCTATCAGTGCTGAGGTCCAGGCTCGTGTCCGCTACGACCTCCTCGATTACCTTCGCGAGCGCAGCCTGTCCGGAGGAGCGTAGGAATTTGACCTCGACAAGGGTTCGCAAAGAAGGAATGCCAAGATCGGCTCGCGGACGTTTATGTCCGACGGACGGAAAGTTTTCTTCGTCCTCGAGATCAGTGAACACCGGAGCCAGGATCGTCCAGAGAAATGATTGAACGTGGTACTCGCTTTCGATGTGCCGTCGCGCAAGAGCTGAGTTGACCGTCCGGGGCTTGTTGTCAATCGCCGCGGAATGTTGCCCCCTTATCGGCGTGCAATCTTCATCCCGCTGTAGACGATCAGCGCTTGGCGTGCCCGGCACATCTATGGTGCCACGTAGACTTCCACCTTGCTCTCGGTTGCCAGCCTAAACCATTCAAGCTCTACGAGACCCACTCGCTGAGCGTTTGCGGCGATTGCGGTGGCGTCGTGGTGCGCCTTCATATCCCGAATGTCGCCCAGCCAGATGAATTGGCGACTACGTGAGTCGGTGAAGATAAAATCATCACCGACCTTCGTCGCCCTGACGCACCGGGCTTTCTCATCGGGCTGGAACTTCAGGACCTGAGTATGGCCGAGCTTGGAGTTTACCAAGAGCGGGGTGCCTGGGGACACGTCGCGTTCCCTCACCACTAGGTTGAACTTCTGCGTAGCGGCGTTTCCTGTCTGAAAGGGAAACCCGCTCAGCTTGTCTATCCTCACACTGTCGCAGACAGGCTGCAAGCACACGAAATAGTTGTCACCAATATCCTCGTAGAGTGGCTTCTCGGCATCGTTCTTGGGGCCAAAGACTTTAAGGACCGATCCAAGCATCAGAGTGGGAAGCCAGCCATCAGGAAGCTGGCTTCGACCGTGGGCCTCGCGCTTGAATATACTCAGCCTGGCGAATTCCAGCTGCCGTTCCCAAGCCTGCTGGGGGTTCTCGTAGAAGATCTCTCCGACCGATTCCACCTTGAGAGCACGGTCCGATAGTTTGCCATCCGCTTTTACGAGCTTCCCCGTCGCTGCCTTCAGCGCCGCAAGGCCATCGGACACGAAGCCCTTTACGATCTCCGGTGAGGCTTCCTCCTCTCCTTTGCGAAACTTATGGGTGGCAGACTTGGTCTCCACCCAACCGGCCATGACCTCCACGGCCATCTCCCCATCCTTCCTCTCGTCAACGGCGATAGCATTCTGCAATTCGCCCACCAGCAGGTTGATAGCGAATTCGGTCGCCTCATCCGGGTCCTGCAAGGAGGATCTGTGCGCCAGGTACGCACCATCAAGATGTTCGCCAAACACCGCCACGACATGGTGGGCGGAACGACGAACAGCGGCAATGGAATGCAGAGCGAAACTCGTCAGCAGGCCGGTCGACAGCTTCACGAATTCCTCGATAAGCCGTCTAGGCAGGTCCGCCTCCGCGACGCGATCGACGTCGGCCTCACCGATCGACTGCGGTTTGCTAAGGACGCATATTCGCACGTCGGCGCCGACGATGGTCGCGCCGTCCAAGGCAAAGCGGCCTGCAAGTCCATCCGCCTGCTCGATCTGGTCGAATAATTCGTGGGCTATTACCGATATGCCGTTCATTGATGTGTAAATTGCCATAAGGCGAAGGCGCCCGTTGCCCCTCATGTCCTCCCTGAGAATACCAATGACAATTTCCACCGCGCGGACGGAGGAGTTGTTCTCGAGGAGCCAATCAACGATGACGACGTCCGCATGCTTGGCTGCGTTGGTCGCGAGTTCCACCATCCCGTCTTCCGAAGCCTCAGGCCTGTACAGCCCGCAGATGATCTCCCTCTGCGAGAAAGCGTCGGTGAGGATCTTGGCGTTCAGGCTGCCCGAGACCCCGGGATCGACGTCGTTCACGTCGCGCCCCGCAGCGGTCGCGGCCGGGATGGCTTTCGCAGGGGATGTGGCTGCGACAGAACCCAAGACACTGCGGGCTTTCCGTTGTGCGACTCGCGGCTCGAGGGGTGCCGCTGGACCAGCCGTCCTCAGTTCCGCTTCATTATCGATGACAACGGCGGTCTGTAAGAACCTACTTACCCCCGCCAAGCGATAATCGATGAACGCATTACCAGCCTCAGCCATTTGCCCCCCTAGGCTATTTCACTTGTGCGATTGCGAATTGTGGCCTGACGTTCTCGCCCGCCTTGCGGAGGGTCAGGTTCATGCCGTTCGACCTGAGCGCCTGCCGAGCAATGAACAGCCCCATGCCTCGTCCACCTGGCTTTTCGGTGGCGCCGAACTCGAAGATGCGGTCGGCGAGCCGCAAGGGGATGCCCGGGCCGCTGTTGGAGATGAGGAATGCGTCCTTGTCCGCGTCGAGCAGGATCTCGCGGTCGCCGCCGGGCACCGTTGTGATCCAGTGAATCGCGTTGTCCACCACGTTCACGAAACTGGGCAGGATGATTGGAGGAACGCCATCATGATCTTGCTGCGGAATGCTGGCGTCGCAACCAACTTGATCCCATGACGATTGAACCGATTGTCAATATGTCGAAGAGGTAATTGCGGATCTCCTCCCCCGACAACTCGACGGGCTTGCGGTTGAGCCGGCGGCTCAGGGGGGTGAACAATGAGAGGTAACTGTCCAGATGATCGAAGCCACCGGTAAGGTTATCCCGGATCACCCCAATCTCCGGCGTGCCATATGCCCAAGGCTGCAACTGGGCGATCGCGGCGCGAATCCGCTTTACGGTGTTTGCGAATTCGTGTTGCACAATCCCTATTGCCATTCCCGATTGCGCGAGCTCCGAATACAGGTCCAGTTGCTCCTCCAAAGCATCGGCCCTACTTTCCGATGCAGCGGTCGTGGCATCAAGGGTTCCTCCTTCCGCGACCGCTCCGCTAAGGGAAACAAGTTGCTCGCACAAGGCCTGCAGCATTTCCCGGGCATCGTTGGCTATGGTGTCGGAGCGGGCCTCCCACCCCCTCTGCAAGTGTGCCAGGTCTGATTCAGTCATCTCGGAGATATCCGTGCGACCGACCTCGGCGAAAATGAGTTCGAAGCCAGACACCACCCGCTCGAGTGCCTTGGCCATCGATTCGACCTGCTGCGAGAGACCTGTGGCACGCTCCATGACCTGCCGGCGCAGGCGGCCCGCCTCGTTCTCGGTTGATGACCGCCGCTGCTCCAGCGAAGCGAGAAGCCGGCGGCGGCGGTCCACGTTGATCTCGTTGGTCGCGGCTACCTCGCTGACCCGTTCCTCCATATCGACGAGCAACGGCATCACGATCTCGCGCCGGATTCGCTCGGAGTTCTGCTGGTAGGCGGTCCAGTCGGAGGTGAGCGCTTTCCCATGCCGACCGCCCGGGGCTTAACCACCGTGATGGATTTGTCGAGTGCCGCGATGGCCCGCCTTGCCTCTGCCTCCGCGTTGAGTAGGGCGTCGGCGGCGGCTTCGGGGCTCTTGATTGCGGCGACAGCCAAGAGCCGTTCTTCGGTCATCGCGCGGATGCGCTCCGCCTCTTGGTCAGCCGGCCGCGCTCCACGGCTGTGAAGAAGGTCTCTAACTCGGTCTTGAACTCTCCTTGGCGTTGCTTCGTTCGCTTCGCCCGCTTCGCCAGGAGCTGGCTTCCTGGTTTAGTTCGGCGCGTAGGGAATTGTACTCCTCACCGAACTGCGAGGTTGGCCGGAAAAAGTCGATGGCCAGCCGCTCGAAGACATTCTCAAGCATGCTGGCGAACTCACGGTAGGCGCGGTTGGCGCGGAAACCCTCCCGACCAGCCTTCTCGACAAGGTTGCCATTGCAGGCGGACATGGGTCAGCTCGACAGCCCCCGAAAAAGACGCCTGTACGAGAGAAACCAGTCCTGGGCGCTCTTGGTTCTACGACGCTCGATGCCCAAGAAGTCGTAGTCCGAGTTCCCATACGGTAGTATCCTGATATTGTCGCGGTAGACGTAAAGGCCGCCGATCTTATTGAGCTTGCCGCTCAATCGCGCCCATTCGTCAGGCGGCACCCGTGAGTCCTTAAGCGATCCTTGGACATAGGCGAAACGGAGCCGACGCGCCGCATTCGGTTGCTCGCCCGGTCGAATCCGGCCATACGATGGTGTGTTCTCGGGCGGGTTTGCCATAGACCGAGACGTTACCAGTGAACTGGCCAAATTCGTCGAACTCGCCTTCTATATGATGGTCGGCCGCATCGAATTCCTCGGGCGTGAAGAAGGCTGATCCACCGATAAGGTCACGGCTGGTGCCGTCCTCCCGATGGTCCCAGAACTCGGGCCGTGATCGGAGGGCTTGATGCCTCCGGTATCATCGTGTTGCCGAACCCCAGCAGCATCTTCTCCAAGGGAGTCGCCTCGCTGCCTCCATCTTCGGACTGCTCGATATCGTCCGCCAAAACCGCGTTGGTCGGTCGGATGAAGAAATGTGTACCGTAGTTCCCGCCGTAGTGGCTAGGCCCCCCAATCTGGGCGTAGACCACCGCAGGATCGAAATCGGCCATATCGAGTTCCGACAGAAGCCTTCTGTTGATATCCGAGGGTATCTGCTCCGAAAGCTGTGCGATATTGCCGCGGATGCGGTCGGCCAACTTAGTCACCACGCCGACATCGGGCAACTGTCCTCCCTCCAGTTCGACCACCGGCACCTCGATGGCATCGAGATCGAGACCAGGAATTTCGAACAGTCCCCATTGGATGAGGCTCACCACTAGCGAACCGAGGCCTTCGGGGCGGACCGAACGCGTCAATACCAGTACCTGTGGGCCAATAGCGGCGATGGCCAATCGCCCGATCCCCTTCTCGCCAGTGATGGCGCGGGCAGGGGCACCCCTCGGTCCGGTCCAGGTATTTTGACCTGGATTGTTTGCACCGACCTTGCTCTCGGTGCCGGAGAGTCAACCACCGGCTCTCGAAATCAGCCAACGTCATACCAATGCCGTCGTCACGCAGCAGGAAGAGCTCGTCTGCGTGAAAGTAGTCAACACGGACGTTGTCCGCGTAGGCGTCGTGGGCATTCTTGAATAACTCGTGAACCGCCGTGGGGATTCCTGCGATCTGCTGGCGCCCTAGCATATCGACCGCCCGGGCACGGACTTTCATCCTCGCCGTTGTGAGCGTCCATTTCCGAGACAGAGCGAATGACCGCGGCGACTCTTCGCTCGCCGCATCATGTCTCCCAGAACCGCAGCACCTTCCAGCCGTGGCCGATGAGGAACTCCGTCGTCTCATTGTCACGTAGCTTGTTTTCGTCGAGCTTGACACGCCACCAGGCCTCGTTCGACCGCGGCGCCGTCTTATGGACCTCGCAGCCATGCCAGAAGCAGCCGTCTATGAAGATCGCAAGTTTCTTGCCCGGCATCGCGATGTCGATCGTGCGACGCCGCCGGCCGGGCCGGACCAGTGCTTCCGATAACGAACGCCGGCAGCGAACAGCGCCTTCCGAACGAGCGTTTCCGCTTGCGTGTCAGCGACACGTTGCTTGCGCATGCGTGCGCTGACGCAGCGTCCAGCGCCTTCGGCCGATAGGCCATCATTCGGGGATGGCGGCCAACGCCGCCTTGAAAGCGGGCACGAATGCCCTAATCATGTCGGGCGGGACAGCATTGCCTATCTGCATCGCAATCTGGCCCGATCTCCGGTGAATTTGTAGCTGTCTGGGAACGACTGCAGTCGCGCCGCCTCCCTCAGCGTGATCGCCCGATGCTGTTCGGGATGCGCGAAACGGCCCCTCGTCGCATCGGTGCATCCGGTCGTCAGTGTTGGCGCCACGTCGTACCAGGACATCCGTCCATAGACATCGGAGAACGCCTTGGCCTTGTTCTTGTGGCATGCCAGCTCGAGATGTTCGGGCAAATTCTTTCGGCTGCCACCATCCGCAGGGATATGCAGCAGACGCTCGATCGCGATCGGCAGGTGGGTGCGTGCGCGATGTAGCACGTCGAATTCGCTGGCCTCGCCCGACTTCAACGCCGGCAGGTCTGCGATGGCCTGGAAGACGGACCTTCTCGGCGTAGTCACGTTGCATTTCCTGAATGCATTCAGGGCGGCCTAATTCTGGCAGCGGACTTGATGCAGCGCTTGCGTCGCTGAGGAACGCCAAAATCCGCCGCGTCGCGGACCATGGGATCGGTCACGACGTAGCCGAACTCTGCTAATCTTTTCTGAACATCGGACACGACGGTTCTGTATGCGGGCGTGGCAAGCCCAGGCACGTTCTCGAAGAAAATGGTATCGGGATCAATCCTTTGTGCGACGGACAGGGCCCGTATGATGAGTTGTTCGCGCGCGTCATCGCCCCGATACCTGTTCTGGCTGCTAAACGGTTGGCACGGCGCACAGATGACGAGCATATGGACATGCTGGTCAGCAACGGCCGCCGCTATACTGTCAATGGTCTTGTCGAGCAGGATGTCGGCTTCGACGAATTTCGTCCTGCGATGATTTGCCCGATATGTAGCGGCGGCGACCGGATCGTTGTCGCACGCTGCAAGCACGCGCCATTTTGCGGCGCGCAGGCCCTGGGTCACCCCACCTGACCCACTGAAGATGTCCACTACATTAGGCATAAAAACAAACCCTACCCCCAAATCCATGGGTACAATATGGCCGGTGCATTAACAAGTTGTTCGACCATATTTCAGCCTCGTGCCGTAACTTCGGCGGCACAAGTTCGTCGAACGGCCGTTTTGGCCAAGTAGCAACTATGAATTGATCCGCGGGGACGTCCGCTTCCACTCTTAAACGGCTGAATGCCGGCTGTCCCCTCCCGGCCCCATCTCGGTCATTCACGTTCACTAATTCAATGACTGCTCTAGGGCCCACACTCCTCTTCGCCTTGATGGGATACGAACCGTCGACGCTGCATTCCATTTCAGCTAAGCCGCTGAATTATTTCATAACGATCGGTGTATCTGCGCGGGAACTTCCTATTCACGATTTTTTGGATGACAGTAAAATGCCCGCCGCATTCAGACACACTCAACGACCTTTCAAAGTTGGGCCGTTGGATTATACATGAGTAATCGGTCACGACGAGAATCAAATGAGACTGTTCGAATACGACTTGGACAAGCCGACGGTCACGCGGGTGCCCTCGCCAGGCATTTGCATATATTGCGTCGAGGAGACCGAGGGACTGACGGAAGAACACGTGATCCCGTATGCGCTAGCGGCAAACACACTTATCCTCGAAGGTTCGTGCTGTGAAGGATGTCAAGGCATCATTACCAGCTACGAGCAGGACGTCCTCAGACATCAACTCGGAGTCTTTTCGCATCCAAGTCGATGCACCTCCCCGAAGCAGGAAGAAGATCGCCCCACACACGAGAACATCATTTTCGTTGAAGTCGATACCGCAGGGCGAATCCTTCGTGAGCTGGTGACAAAGTCAATTCCCATAGAGAATTGCCGCTCATATTTGCCTTGTGGCAATCACCGCCTCCGGCAATTCTTGAGGAGACCGTTCAGCGGCCAAGCAAGCCGTGGTCTTTCGTAGAAACGAACGTCGCCATGCGCTTCTGCGGGAAGTCGCCGGGAAACGGGTGCCATCCACGTCGCCATGAAGGTCGCCGACGTCCGCAGACAAAATTACCTGCGATCCCTCGCTAAGACCGCCCATGCGATCGCGGTCACCCGATCCGGTTGGGGTCGTTCGAGCCATTCCTGACAGATATTATTCTCAAGAAGTCAGACGACCTCGAGCGCTATGTTGGTGACATGCCGGGTCTGAGTCCATTCGAGGACGATCCCGCACACACAATTCAAGTATCTTCTGGAGAGATCCCTGATGGACCTGCTGCCGGCTTACTTGTCGTCCGGATACAGCTATATCCCGCCTTGAAGAGCCCGGAACATTTCATCGTTGTCGGGAAGCCAACAAAGAACCTTGATCCAAATGCGCAATAAAACAATTAGGCCTATCCGGCCATCCCTGGTGGCACATGCGGGAGCGACTGCTAACCTTCGCCCTCAGGCTCACGCGTTCAGTCCGCAATGACCATTAAAATCGGCGCTATTCAACGATTTGCCGGGCGTAGCTTGCCACTACGTTGCCAACTATTAAATAGAATGAATAACAGCTGTGTAGAGATGTACTTTGGGTTGCATATGCCGCAGCTACCGTTATGACTATTGTCTCAAGATAAATATTAATTTGCTTCGTGCATAAGGCCGAAATGCGGGTGTCTTTGATATCGTTACAGAGTGCCGTGAAGGAGCGGCCAGCGGCCAGAATTCTACTGGCACAAGAATTCGAGAATGGCCCGAAAATCGACCCACTCAAGATCATCCAGATTTATGACGCAGGTGAGTGGGGACATTTTATCGACGAATGGGTCCACTCACTTACATCCACGTATATGAGCGTGATGCGTCCTACTGGGGCCGGCGATAAGGGTATAGATATTGCAGGGTTCTGCGATGCAGACCAACTGCTCGGCACTTGGGATAATTACCAGTGCAAGCACTACAATGCCCCCTTGAGTTTCGGTGTTGCAGCCCCAGAAATGGGAAAGATGCTCTGGCACTCATACTCAGGTGCGTGCAAAGCGCCGAGATCGTGCCGGTTCATCGCGCCCAAAGGCGCGTCCACGTCGCTTTCCCTATTACTGACTAATGCAGACAAGCTGAAAAAAAGGTCCTCGAAGACTGGGACAAAAGTATTTCCACCAAAATCACGTCAACCGGCCCAATACCGCTCGATGGGAAATTTCTGGAGTACATAGAAAACTTCGACTTTCGCATCTTCTCATCTGTAGCGCCACGATCGATAATCGAAGCTCATCGCGGGACACCATATTACCCTGGTCGATTTGGCGGCGGATTACCGTCTCGGCCGCATCCAGCAGCTGTTCCAGTCGAGATCGAAGCGACGGAGGCGACCTATACGAGCAAGTTGCTTGATGCGTATAGCGATCACAAGGGCGAAGTCGTTGCTGCGTCCACCGATATCGAAAAGTGGTCGAATTTGAAGTCGCACTTCCAACGCTCTCGCGAGGCGTTCTACCACGCAGAGTCGTTACGGGTATTTGTCCGGGAGAAAGTTGAGCCTGGGACATACGAGGGGCTGCAGACCGAGATCCTGAAAGGAGTCTTCGACACCTACGATGGCGAACATGCCGACGGATTTGCGAGAGTGATTGCCGTCACGGACAAAGCGCAATCCTTGGTCCTCGATGCACATCCGTTGAATAGAAGCGCAATGCCGACCGACCGCAGAGGAATTTGCCATCAACTCGCCAACGACGGGAAGCTAACATGGCGAAGATAACGGCTGCCGCCTCTCCCTTCAACGGACTACTCGAAACTGGCGTGAGAGCGGTTTTGGTGTTGCACGCGCATTTTCCTCGGTCTGTGGACCTGAAATCGGCTGACAGCGATGGACTATCTCGTTGTGCGAACGAGTGTGTTGAATGGGCCACCGGACCTGCACCCCCCAACACCGATCATGTCGCCGGTCACGCAGGTGAGGAGAAAGTCTGTCCAATCGGCCGTAGCTCTGATGATGTCCCGTGGCCTTGTTGAGCAGATTGTTGACGAAAGCGGCATTCTGTTCCAGGCAGGGGACAACTCGGAGTTCTTTGTAAACGCGCTTCAAACGCCTTACCTGCAGCAGCTATACGAGCGCGCCCAGTGGTTGGCTGGTTATTTTGAGAAGTATAGCGATGACAGCTTCGATGAGCTAATGCGCGCACTCCTCAAAAACTGGGTAGCCGAATTTCAAGACGAAATGCCCGGGGCGACGTAATGACATACTCAGGCTTCCAGATCCGCCATCTTTCATTTCACGGCCCAGAAAAAAGGCCGGCGATCGTTTCATTCAAGTCGGGACTTAACGTCGTATATGGCGCCTCGGACACGGGAAAGTCTTTCATTGTAGAAGCAGTCGACTTCATGTTGGGTGGGAAAGGTCCGCTACCTGATATTCCGGAAGCAAGAGGCTATGATCAGGCTTTGCTTGCAATCGTCTTCGAAGATGGATCGGAAACGACGCTCCTGAGGAGCATGGCTGGTGGCCAGTTCAAAGCTTTTGAAGGCCTTCATACTTCAATTCCAGAGATTGAAGGAAGATCTCTTGGGGAGATCCATAGTGATCGAGATGAAACCAACTTATCATCCTTTCTTCTGGCCAAGATCGGCCTTGCAGGAAAACGGATAAGGAAAAATGCAAAAGACGAAACTCAGGCGTTGAGCTTCCGCAACCTAGCGCGGTTGGCGATCGTGAACGAAGAAGAAATTATTCAAAAACGTTCTCCTTTGTCGGATGGCAATTACACCGCGAATACGGCGAACACTTCCGTATTCACCATGCTCCTGACCGGAATCGATGACACGGCTCTCTCTTCACGTAAAAGCGCTTCCTCGGAGGAGTTAAAGCGCTTGGCTCAAATCGATCTTCTTGATCAATTGATCGGCGATACTCAAAAACGTATCACGTCTATATCCGGATCAAAAGACGAGCTCTCAGAGCAAGAAAAGCGGCTCACTAGGGCGATGGATAATCGCGTCGAGCAACTTGCACTCACAGAGGAACGGTTCAAGGCAATCTCGACCAAAAGGCGCGCCGTTATCCATAAACTCGAGATAAGTAACGATCGATACACGGAAATTGTCACCTTAATCGAACGGTTTAAGCTTCTGCGGGAGCATTACAATTCTGACTATGAACGGCTGTTGGGGATCCGGGAGGCGGGAAGCTTTTTCTCCGTTCTTGAGCGCACGACTTGTCCCACCTGCGGTGCCTCGCCCGGTCATCACGACCCAAGTGCGATCTGCCATGGCGACGTAGGCATTACAGTCTCGGCTGCCGAGGCTGAAATGCAGAAAATCGAGTCTCGCCAGTCCGAACTCATGACAACGATTGCCTCGTTGAAAGCCGAGTCGGAGACGATACAAAAATCGCTCCCGAACTGGAGAGGCTCGCTCCGCGAACTGTCGATAGAGATCGAGACCGTTGTATCGCCAGATCTGCGAAAACAACGCGCGACTTACAAGGAATTGGCTGACAAGGGCGCAAATGTACGTGAGGCTCTCGGGCTTTTTTCGAGCTTGAGTGACTTGCTTAGTAGAAAGGCCGGCCTCGAACAGCAAAACGAACGCGGCTCCGGTGACACTTCATCTAATGACCGTCTGACTAGTACAGTTGTCTCACCGTTTGCAGAACTCGTTGAAAGCGTACTCGTGCAATGGGGCTTTCCCGGGATTGAGCAGGTCTACTTCGATACCAGTGCAAAAGACCTGGTCATTTCCGGCAAGTCCAGAACATCCTACGGAAAGGGTCTTCGCGCAATTACGCAGTCGGCTTTTACAATTTCCCTTTTGCAATACTGCGCAGACAACGATTTAGCACATCCCGGCATCGTGGTGCTCGATTCCCCGCTACTTTCGTATCGCGAGCCAGATAGTGCAGATGACGATCTCAGTGAAACCAATTTGAACGGAAACTTTTACAGATACCTCCTTGGCCTTGGAAGCGACCGGCAGGCGATCATCGTAGAAAATATGGATCCCCCGTCGGACGTAGAGCTTGGTGACCGAGTCATTCATTTCTCCGGAATGGTTGACGAAGGTCGCTTCGGCCTTTTTCCTCATTAACCGGTCCACAACAATCCACGACAACTGGGCTCTCCGCCCGCAAGTGAGAAAATAGCTGTGATCATCCGAAAATATATTCGATGCCTGACATGCGATCAGGTTCACACGCTACGCATAGCTATTGGCGATGCAAAGCGACAGCCGCATCATTTCGCGTGTAGGAATTGCGGAGAGGAACTCGAGGTCGTGCTTACTCTCGGCACCGGACCTGGGGACGGGGCTTTTTCTTGCTCCGAGAACGCTGAGTTTTGCGACGAAGACGCAGAGGCCCTCACTGTCAATCTAGACCCCAACTTTGTAATTTCAAAAGATCAGGCGAATTCGCCGCTTTCGTTTCCTCGGCTTGAGCAAATGAGGATGATGGTCAAGGCAATGGAGGCGCGCGGTATATCGCTCGAGCGTATGGCTCGCGCATCGCGCGATCCGGGGCCGACCTTTCCTACAGAGTGGACACATCTGCGAAAGGCGATAGGACTTGAAACCAGAGGTAAGTCGAAGCTTTCGAGGCGTGAAATAGACACCAGTAGCGAGCTGTTCTACGATGGTGAGAAGCTCGACAGCCTGGACGACTGGCTTATGCGGTTTCTGCGCAGGCTCATCGGCCCGGATAACTCCAAACTCTTTGAGAAAATCAGCAAGGAGGTCGAACGCATCGTTGCAGGTAAAGATGCGACCGGCATGATGAAGCACTATCTTGCGGATCTTAGAACTCCCAGGCGAGAAGCATATTTCGCGATTCTGACCGACTTCTTTCGAAGTTATTCTGAATTTTCCCAGGTGCTGTATCGCGTAAGACTCGGCGCTTCTCCTCCAGAAGACGCCGCCGCCGGCTCGACGAATTTCGAGGACGTAAAAACCTTCTATGGTGACGCCTTTGAGACCTTCGCCGGCCTTGTGGAGCTTTTCACGATGCTCAACAATCTGGACGCCGGGCGGGAATACGACCATGGCGAACGACTCACCTTGAAAAAATACCGGGAACTCGACAACGCGAGTAAATTCAACCCCTTCGCCGGCAACGCGACCTTCACGGACCTCTGCGTCGAAATCGACAACCAAATCAGAAATGCTTCGCACCATCGAGGGATCAAGCTTTCCGCGGATCGGCACAGCGTTCTATATCGGGCGGGCAAAGGGGGCACCGGCGAGGAACAATCCATGACCTACGTGACCTATCTCGATCGGTGCGCCCGAATCTTCCTGCAGATCGCCGTGTTGCTCTGCGTGGAGATCATGTTGAATTTTCGCCAGGGACAGGCCTTGTTTGGAGGTGAATCGACGGGCTAGTGGGTTCAGCGTCGCAAAGTGCGGCCCCTTTCAAATAATTCCCCTCGCTTAAAACCTCCCCCTCCCCGTCATCTCCCTCAATCCAACTCCACGAGAACCGTCGCCAGCTTGCAGTCATAAAGTAAAAAAGCGATCGATTTGACCTTGGAACTGCAAAATTGCAGTTCTTAAGTAAAAGCCACACTGTGGCTTCTGGTTAAGGGAGTTCAATTCGCAAAACGTCATATGGTTGTTGGGTTTTTCGGGAATTTTGAGGCTGATTTCGGGCTAAGGATTTCAATTTTCTGGTTAGGCGTTTCAATTCGACAAGCCATTGAGATCGTTAGACAGTAGCTCAGGCGAAGGGCAGCGAATTGGTAGCACATCGGATAGAGCTGCGGAAAAATCGCGATTGACCGTTGTTACTGGGTCATTTGCGAGCAATTCATTGTTCTACATAAGTTTACGCACCGCCTGCACGCTGAGAATTGAAATTCTTAACCAGAAATCAGCACCCGATTTCTGGTTTAGCGTTTCAAATTGAAATCGTTAGTCAGAAGCCACACCCAATTTGCCCCGGCTACCACCGCCCTCACTATTATCTTTCCTAGCGGCGCGCCATTAACGCGTTGTTTACGTTAATATTTTCTGTCTACACAGTACTTATCTACCACTTAGCTTCGTCTTATCGGACTAAAACTCAATAAGCCGGTACGCGCGCATGTAAGGTATTGCCGGCTGAACAGCAATCGATCCTGTAGTGCGCTCTCTCCGGTCGTCCAAACGCCCGTTTTCCTTGTATTTTCAGGCGTTTTGTCGCCTGTAGAGATGCTCGCTAATCTATTATCGGCATTTTCAACCGACCATTTGTCCATAACTTTCGATGTTGTACAAACGTCCTCCCAGAACCAACGAGCGCCGCCGCCACCAATCCTTGATCGAAACAACCGCAACTGTCTCGTTCGCGTGGTAGTGCTGCGGGCGCAATGCTATCATGGCAAGACGTTCTGACGCGTTTTGTGCGGAATGCATGAAGGCTCAATCGCATTGGACATCTTCCCTCACACGTGTCGAGGATTACCGATGAACGCAATAATCTATGCCATAGCCAGCATTCCGTTCGCCATCCTGCTTGCACTGATCCTCAAACGCTTCCAGATTGGCGAAAGCACGACCTTCATTGCCATGCTGCTCCTTCCGCTCGGCGTCTGGGGCATAGCGTCGGGCACGATCAGCGAATTCTCCGCCGGCGGCGTCGGGTTGAAGTTTCGCGAGGCCGCCAATGCTGAGGTCAGGACATTGCCTCTGACCGCCGTGGTGGAGGACTTCCAGATGGTGGAAAAAGGTGGTCTGGCGGCCATTGAAGGCTTTACCCGCGCCCTTACGCCCGGCAAGCCCATTGCGCTCACGCTGCACCTTGGCCGGCGGGGCTACTACGTGCCGTCTGCCATCGTGAGCTATCTGCAGGCATTGTCGAGCTTCGATCCGGAACTCACATTGGTGGTGACGGATGCTCAAGGAAAATTCGCAGCGGCGGCTGATGGCCGGGCGGTCATCAATTTTCTCACGGGCCAGAATGACCGCTTCGAAGCTGAGCAGCGATTCCGGGAAGCGATCGACTTTGCCGATGCCAGCAAGCTTCTGCAGATCCCAGGATTTACCGATGCAGCCATCGCAGCGAACGCAACCAACGCCGACGCGTTAACGAAAATGGACGAGACAACGAGGAGGACACTGGTTGCACTTGACGCTGAGAACAAACCCACCGGCATTGCCAAGCGGGATGCGATCGTGACCCACCTTCTCGTGCAACTCACATCCGGCAGTTCGCGATGAAGGTCGGCTATGAACTTGGAACGGTCATCGTTTGAAGGAAACATCGAAACTTTGCCGCGAAACCGTAACCTCATCTGGCGCTGCAGGAACTGGCGATGCACGCCGAACCGTGTCAAGCACGCTTTGATCGAGTTGCGGCGAGCCGGAACTGCCAACGACACTGGCAGATACGATGTCGCCCGCGCGCGTTACGACAAATCGAACGCTCACCGTACCCTCGCCGTCGGCTCGTGCCCTTTTGGCTCGGCGCGCCAAATAGGCCTCAACTCTCGTTTGCCACTTTGCCGCCTGCCTTGCCGTCGCCGCACTTGACACTGTTGGCCGCTGCTTCGCCTCGCGAGGTGTCTCGTCCCTGACGACGGCGGTTGGAGTCGTTCTTTTCCGGTTTGCGCTCGGCTTTTTCAACGCGCTTCTTTGGTGCGTCAGGTTTCCTGGCTTCCGGTCGCACGACGGGCAAAGGCACTTCCACCTTCGGCAGTTCGACCAGCTCTTCCGTCTGCTCGTCCAAAGGTGCGACTTCTTCGGGTACGGGTGCGAGCTCTTCGGCAACCTCCGGCTCCGGCTGATCCGGGGTCATTTCCTCAACCGGTTGAGTTTGCTGTTCCGGCTCCGGTTGCACTTCCTCGTACAGGCTCTGGCGCGGCCGCTTCCTGCTGAACGGGTTCAGGAGCTACCGGCTCCGGTTCAATTGGCGCTTCTTCCTTGACCGGTTGTGCCATGACTGGCGCAGGAAGCGGTTCCATATCGATCATCACTGCAGCGGCAATTTCGCCACCTCGGTCGGGCGTTTGATAGTTCTGAATATACCAGGCACCTCCAGCATGAAGGCATGCCACGATGAGGCCTGCACCAGACCAAAGACCGACCTCGCGCCAATCGGGACGCAAGAGCCCTCGCTTTGGTGAAGCGATGTGTGCGTGCATTATTGTGGGCTTCCGCTCGGCGCGGCTGTGGGCGTGCCCGGCGTTGCGGGAGCACTTTCAAGCCCGACCAGCGCGATCTTGAGATAGCCGTTCTCACGCAGACCATTCATCAGATCCATCAGCGAACCATAGTCGACCGCCTTGTCTGCACGCAGGAAAACTCGTGTCTCCTTATCGCCCTTGGTTCGTTGGTCAAGGAAGCCGCCGAGCGTTTCGCGTGTCAGCGTGTCATTGCCAATGGCAATTGAACGGTCTTCCTTGAGCGTGAGCCAAACCGGCTGGTCCGGGCGCGGCGTTGGCGTTGCCGTCGAAGCCGGCAAATCAACGTTGATATCGACTGTTGCCAGCGGCGCCGCCACCATGAAGATGATGAGCAGGACCAGCATGACATCGATGAACGGCGTCACGTTGATCTCATGATTTTCCTGCAGGTCGTCGTCCGATGCGTTGTGCCTGATGCCACCAGCCATGGCAGGCCCCTACTCTGCCGCAGCAGCACGCTGCTGCTGTGATTTCGGCACCAATGCAAAATCCACATCGCGGCTGACCAGCCGCTCAACGCCCGCTGAAGCATCGGCAAGCAGTTGCCTGTAACCGGTGATCGACCGGGCGAACACATTGTAGATCACCACAGCCGGTATAGCGGCCACAAGGCCGATCGCGGTTGCGAGGAGGGCCTCGGCAATCCCTGGCGCAACAATGGCCAGATTGGTCGTTTGCGATTCCGAAATACCAATGAAGGAATTCATGATTCCCCAAACCGTGCCGAACAGACCGACAAAGGGTGCCGTCGAACCGATGGTTGCCAATACACCCGTACCGCGACTCATGCGGCGGCCAGCCTGTGCCTCGATGCGCGACAGGCGAGACGCAACGCGCTCCTTCAGGCCATCGGCACTGGCATGGCCCTGCACATCCTGCGACATACGCACCTCTTCGCGGGCAGCGTGGACAAAAAGGACGCCTGGCCCGCCCTTGCCCTCAAGCTCGCGTTCGGCATCTAGCAGTGTGCGGGCGTTGGCGATGGCTTTCAGGGCGCGATAGGCGCGCAATCTCGCCCCGGCAAGCTCGAGTGTTTTTGCAAGCCAGACCGTCCAGGTCACGAGAGACGCAAAGGCGAGACCAATCATCACCGCCTTGACCACCCAATCGGCCGCCATGAACATGCCCCATGGCGAAAGGTTATGCGGCAAATTTCCAGCTGCAACCGTATCTGGTTGTGCAGGCGCGGTTGCTGTTGCGGGAGCAGATTGGGCTTGCGGTGCTGGTTGCACAGCAACTTCTGGCTGCTGAGCACGTGTAGGCTCTTGCCCGTAGGCTGCGTGGTTGGACAACGTGCAAGCGAGTAGTAAGCAACCAAGCGTCCCTACCCTCAAACTCGCCATGATTTTACTGGCCGTTGAATGCCCGTTTGGCCTTGCTCGCATTGCTCCGCAATCCTTCAGTCGATTCACCGCAGCAGACCTGGACACCGTCGATTGGACCGGGCTCCGCATGGGCGGCTCTGTCTTCGTTTGAGAGCGGCTTAGTATTTATGAGTAAAACAATCAACTATTTTTTGAACCTGATGACACCGCTGGCCGCCAATGGATCGGGCCTAGACTATGCCCCAGGCACGGTAACGTCCCCTGCCCGTCATTTCGCGTATGCCCAGTTCAGCGATGAGATTGAGCGCGCCACGTTGTGTTACCTTCAGCTCTTTCGAAATTAGCGCTGTCGAAACCATCGGGCGCGCCAGGAGAAGGTCGATCATGCCCGGCAGGCTCGACGTGGACCGGCGATCCTTCAATTTTCGCTCCATTTGCATCCGCGCCAGACCGAGTCGCTCGACTTCCTTCAGATTTGTTGCACTCGACACCTGGACAGCTTCCAGAAATGCTACCAGGCGGGTGGTGCGATCACGTGCCCGCCGCCGATCACGCGGGATGGTCCGCAATCCGGCATTGAACGCCGCAAGGTGTGATTTGGTCTTGCCGCGTTCCCTGAGCATGGCTGCAACAAGCATCGGGCCCAGCCAATGCTGATGTTGCAGCGGCTCGATATCTTCCCATGCGTCCCAGATCACCGCAGCTGCAAGCAGCGGCGGAAGATCACGGGTTCGTTCATGCACCGCGAACCACCGCTCCATCCGTGCTTCTTCATCCCATTCCGGATCGTAAACCAGCGGATCGCCATCAGGCGTCGCGTCGGCCGGCACCGGTTGCTCCCCTCCCCTGCCCTTTCTGTCGCTTGCTGCTGCGGATGTCGGTTGCTTGAGCAACCAGGCCGACCGGTCCAGCAACGCGTCAAGCCGAGCCAACTCATCTTCAAACTCGGTTTCAGCCTGCGATCTGGATTCGCTGTCATAAAGCGGGATGACCTTGGTTCCTGGCGAGCGTTCAGCTGCTGCAATGAAACTATCCGCTCCGCCACGCCCCCGAAGACTAGCCATGCCTTTCGGACTAAGCGCCCATGCTGGCTGGCTTCCCGCGACCTGACGCCGGGTCCTCAAGATGGTATGAGCCCGTGTCAATTCGTGCGTCGGTGCACGAATATCCATGCGGGCATCGTGCAACACCAGATCCTCGACGTGCACGAGCTCACCGGCGAGCCACAAGGCATTGCATGCTTCCATGAAGTGAGCGCGAGCAATCCAACCGTCATTCTCCCGAAGTAGCCCCTCGCCTGACCGGCGACGATCGACGTCACCAAAATCACTCTTTCGGCCCAGTCGGTCATCAAGCCTCGCCAAGCGCGTCTTCGGCCGCAACCAAGGGCTGAAGCAGACCATCGAGGGATAAATTATGAGAATCATAAACCATTGAAATCATGGTAAACGATCGGTGAACCGGAAGATATAACGGATTTAACTTCCATTAGGCCGGGCGACGTTTTCGCCCGGATCACGTTGCAACGAATCACATGGAAGTTGATGCACCATTAGTAGACGGTTTATCGCAGTTAGCCAACCACTACTGTCGCCTTCCCGGGCACACGGTTGTAAAGATCGATGATGTCCTGGTTGATCAAGCGAACGCAGCCGGACGACATGGATTGGCCGATTGACCACCATTCCGGCGAGCCGTGGATACGATACCCGGTGTCGATGCCATCCTTGAAAATATAAAGTGCACGCGCGCCGAGCGGGTTTTCTGGACCCGGCTCCATCCCATGCTCATACTTGGCCAGTTCCGGTTTGCGCTGGATCATTTCTCGCGGCGGCGTCCAGCGCGGCCATTCCTTCTTGTACTGAATATTGGCCCGGCCGTTCCAGAGAAAACCTGCCTTGCCGATACCAACGCCATAGCGAATGGCATCGCCGCCCGTTTGCACAAGATAAAGGTACCTCTCCTGCAGCCGCACGACGATCGTACCCGGCTGCTCACCCGTCGGATCGACCACAATCTGACGGCGGAACTGGGCTGGAATCTTTTGGTACGGAACGGCGGGTAACGAATATGGCCCCTCCTGGACCGCCGCATACATCACGTCCGGAACAGTTACAGATTTGTCGATACTGATCTGCGGACGAATTCCGCTCGTCGGCATAGCGTCGATGTTCAGTTCCGGCATTTCAAAGGTTGTTTGTGTGCAGCCGGATACACCGAACATCGCGACTGATCCGGCTCCAATTAGAAGCTGGCGACGGGAAATCATCGGCATCTGCAGTGGGTATGGGACTGCCTGTTTACGCTTGAACAATTCGGTACTCGCTTACTAGATGGCAATTGTTCAAACTGTATGGAATTGTGGTTTATAAACCATGAACCAAGCGCCCGGCATTAAACCAACTCGCAAGTTGACAGCTGTCAACGGTATTCAGCTCTGCAATCGGACCGATCAAGATCAACATTCCTTGTGGGTTATCGGCTAACCTCGTTGACAGCTGTCAACTCGGGCGAGCAATGCCAGATTCGCCTGACGTCGAATTGTAAAGCAGCAGACTCGCACTATCGAGATACAATCTGGCGTTTTATACCTCCACATCCTCTACGTACGATTGTACTCTTGCAGCTTCGTTCGAGACCAGCCCAGGACTATTCGCTATGTCAGACGAAACCGATCGAGAATTCAGCCCGCTGCCCGATCCCGATTTGAACGGCATTGATAAGGAAGAGATCGCTCCGGTCCCGCATTCAACCAGCCGCAGACTGACACGGGCAGCTGAATTGCACCTCCTCATCGCGGAACAATACATTCGCGAGAATATCTACAATCCCATAACAATCGCCGACATGACAGCCACAACGGGAATTAGCATCCGCGCCCTTCAGCGGCTCTTCCGTAAGCACCGCAATGCCACTCCGATGCAGGTTCTCGCAAATTTTCGCATTGCCGAGGCGCACGCGATGATCCTCGATAGACAGGTAGCGTCGGTAAGGCATCTGGCGGGCAAGTTACATTTTTCGAACCCAGGGCGGTTCAGCAAACTCTACCGGCCAACCTATTCCTGCACGCCGTCTGAACACATTCGGGCGATAAGCCGAAGCGGCCAGTGACCGACGCAGCGACGATACGTACTCAGCGATAGGCGGCCGAGCGATCGAGAAAATCATGAAAATGCGCGATCACGCTGTCGCGGTCGATGAAGATCACAGCATAGGCGGGCGGCTCGTGCGTAACCGCAATTCTGTCTGGAGAAAAATCAAGTGCCGACTGATGATTGGTGCCGCGCAGGACGCTGACGGGAATACCCCGCCAACTGCCGGCGATTGGCCGATGCGCATGGCCGGCGAAAATATGCCTGACGTTACCGTGCTGCTCCAAGAGTGCATAAAGAGCATCGGCCTCGATAATACCCATCCTGTCGAGAAGTGGCATATGGATGGGAAAGGGCGGATGATGCGAAAAGAGAAACACAGGACGGTCCCTTGCCTCTGCCAGTCGCTGTTGCAGCCAACGCAAGCGAACCTCGTCGAGGCGGCCCTCCGGGCGCCCTGGGAGTAACGTGTCGAGCATGATCAACCGGCCCTCCGGGGTATCCTCGACGCTATGAATGAAGCCGTCTTCCCGATTTCCCCCACCGAACACATGGCGGAAGGCGATGCGATTATCGTGGTTACCGAGCATTAAGCGGAATGGCGGAATGAGCTTGCCCAATTCATCGGACAACGCCCGATATGTGACCTCGTCGCCGGTTTCACTCAGGTCGCCAGTAAAAATCACCAGCGCAGCGTCGCCGTTGTTTCGGTTGATATCGGCGATGCACGTTTGTAGCCGCGCCAATGGGTCAAGACCACACAGAGTCTCGCCCGGCGTCACGAGATGTAGATCGGTCACCTGGATGATTTTCATGGATTGGTCTCGAGGGTTGATCAGGTAGGAATAACCGTGCGGAGCCGCGCGCTACCACGCTCGATCAGACGGGTAGTCAGGCGTTCATGCACGGGGGGATGGTCAGGCTCAGCATCGCGGCGATCGAGTAGCGCTACCGCATGCGCGGCCATCACCGAAGCATCCTGCTTGAAAGTGGTAAGATTATAGGCGTCCCACGCCGCTTCGGGGATATCATCGAAGCCGATCACAGACAGATCATTCGGGACCCGGAGTTTGGTGTGCCGCCGGACATAGTCAATCAGGCCAAATGCCACGAGATCATTCACGCAGAACACCGCATCGGGCTGGTCCGCACCGGAAAACAGCTGTTCGGCAGCTTCCTGACCGCCGGCATAGTTTGAGTTGCGGCCATTTCGTATCTTCACGGCAACCCCAAGAAGCTCCGCCTCGTGCTGGAAACCATATTCGCGTTCAACAGTCGTTGGCGTGCGCGAGAGTGCTCCTGCAAAACCGAGCTTCCTGCATCCGCTCGCAAGGAATCGCCGTGCCGCTTCGCGCCCAGCACCCTCATTGTCGATATTGACGTCGTCCGCACCCGTCTCCGACCGTCCCAGCACAATCAGCGGCTGACCATTGCGGCGCGCAAGATCCACAAAAGAGGAGGGCGGCGACCCGGACAGGATAATCGTTGCCTCGGCACGATAGCCGAACAGAGTTTTCTGGGCAGCCACCAATTCATCGTCAGTCTGGCCGGTATTGATGACGATCGGAACGCTGCCGCGCTGAATCAGCGCCTTGGTGAGCGCTGCCACGAGATGCGACCGGTATCCAAGCTCAGGATTGGTGACGACGAGCCCGACCAGGCGGCTCTTGCGTGCGAGCAGTCCGCGTGCGAGGTCGTTCACCTGATAACCGAGCGCTTCCGCGGCCTCCATGATCTTCTCGCGCTTTTTGGCCGAGACGCTGGCGCCGGGCGTAAATGCCCGTGAGACAGCCGAGCGCGATACGCCAGCATGTTTTGCGACCTGCAACGCGCTTACATACTGCTTGTCGTCTTTCGATGACTTCTTACTCTTGGATCCCATATGTCTAATGCCCAACCTTGGAAAGCACATCGGCGCGCAAGAATCGCTCGACGATCAGCATGAAGCCTATCGAGGGAACGAGCAACAGCAGCGCGGTGATAGAGGCAATCTGATAATTGCCGCCTGAACCTGCCGTATAAAGCAACAGTGGCAGCGTGGTCACATCCGGAGCACCGACAAAATACGTGCCGGTGAATTCATCGAGCGACTCCAGAAACACGAAGATGGCGCTGGCCATAAGGCCAGGGGCGGCGAGGGGCAGCGTCACATCGCGAAACGCACGAAACGGACCAGCTCCGATCGAACGCGCAGCCTCCTCAAGATCGACATCCACGGCCGAAAACGCCGCTGTTGCAATCCATACAGCGTAGACGAGACCGTGGGTGACATGCACCATCACCACGCCAGCAATCGTTCCATTGAGCCCGATCTGATAAAAGAACCGGGCAATGTTCACGTAAACTGGAAGGTTCGGAAATGCCTGTGGGATCAGGAATGCCAGAAGGATCAGCCCGCGGAATGGAAGGGTCAGCCGGGAGAGCGCATAACCCGCCGGGATCGCCAACGCCAACGACGCAATGACGGTCAATGCGGCGATAAAAATACTCGTCAGCAATGACTCCATGGCATTGCCGCGCGGTGAAAATACCCGTTGCCAGAAGCTGAAACCATATTCCAGTGGCAGCATATGCGGGAAGTACCATTTCTCCGCTATGGTCCAGAGAACGAGATTGCTCAGTGGTCCGAAAATGATGAACGCCAGCAGACCGAGAACAAGGGCGCGTGGCAGCCACCAGAGATCGATGCGAGCCATTACGAACGCTCCTTCACCGATTGGCGCAGATATATCAGAGCTGCGCCGGCAGTTAACAACAGTGAGATCAAGCCTAATGCATTGGCAACGCCATAATCGCCATGGGCGTTGATTCGGAAAGCAATATCGGCGGTGAGCATTGTCGGGGATTGTGCGTTGATCATCAGCGGAACGGACAGAACGGACATCATGGTGACAAAGGAAAGAATCAGACCCACCATCAGCGTAGCCGCAATCTGCGGCAGAACGATCTCAATCAGAATACGGAGACGAGAGGCTCCAAGGTTGCGTGCGGCCTCGATCGTGCTGCGGTCAAGCGATGCCATAGCGCCTGCAACGAGCAGCGTAACAAAAGGGGTCTGTTTCCAGACAAAGGCAATGACAATCCCGCGCCAATCGAGAAAACCGACTGTCTGCAGGGGCGTCAACAGGCCGAGACTGACGAGTATGTTGTTCATCAGGCCATTCTTGGCAAGGAAAGTGCGCATGACCTGGCCGACGACGATAAACGGAATAAACATCGGCCAGCGATAAAGCCAACGCAACGCGGCCATCGCTCGGGGATTTTCACCGAGGGTAAGATATCCGCCGATAGCTATGGAAAAGAGACCTATAAGGACCGTCGAAACAGTCACGATCACCAGCGTGAAGATCATGTCGCTCGAGTAGAGCTCGAACGATTTGGTGAAATTCCCGAGACCCATCGTTCCTCCAACTTCAAATGCACCGACAACGGAAGCGAAAAGCGGCACGATGAAGAACAGCACGATCATGATCAATGCCGGCAGAACCAGGAGGATGGCAAGGAGACGCTTGTGCATTGCGGGTTTCCGGGGGAGGGGAGGGGTCGCAGGTCAATCCTGCGACTCCTTGCTCTTGCAATATATTAGTTGGCTACATTCTTTTCATAGGCTTCGAGAATCGCTGAATTATAGGGAGCGATCGGAAATGGCTTGGCCTTGGTAGCCAGGTCGTCGGGCGAAATATCGACGAAGAGTTTGTCCCAGCTTGCCTTGTCGAGTTCCGGTTGCACAAATTTTGCATCGATACCTGGATACCAGTTGAAGCGCTTGACGATACCGTCCGCCTGAACCTTCGGGCTGGTGGCGAGCGCAACGAACTTCTCGGCCAGCTCGGTGTTAGGGCTCTTTGCCGGAATCACATAGTGCATCGGCTGTCCCGGCATGCCTGGCGCCGGCAGCACCAGTTTCATTTCCGGCGGCAGCTTGCCGTCGGCCTGCCAGGAATAGAACATGTCGACCCAGACCGGACCCATGGCAATTTCGCCGCGGCTGAGCATGTCGAGCGTTCCGGCATTGCCCGGGGTGAGTGTGGCGTTGGTTGTGAAATCCTTCAGGCTCGCGAAGGCCTTGTCCCACTTCTTGGTCTCAGATTCCTCGAAGGGGCCATTCATCAGTTTGTTCGCGTCGCCATCGCCGAAGGCGTAGATCCAGCCCATGACAAAACTGACGCCGGAGGCCCCGCCCTTGATGCCGTTGTAGCCGAATTGCTTCGGATTCTGTTTGGCCCAGGCAACGAGTTCCTCGTAGCTTTTCGGTGGATTAGGGATAAGCGCAGGATTGTAGGCAATTGCGGTCTGGCTCGAGAACATCGGCATGACGTAACCATCGACATTCGCGCCGAGCGCCATCTTGGCCTTTTCGCTGGTAACCATCTCGCCCGAAGGGATCTTGGAACGGTAAGACTCCAGATAACCCTCCTTGACCAATGGCCCGGCAAACTTCTCATGGACGACAGCAACGTCCGCATCCCATTTGTCGACATTCGCCTTCGCCTGTGCGTCAAACCGCTCGACAATCTTCTGTGAGCCCGCGTCGCCTGGCCCTGTTCCAACCACGCGCACCGTCGTGCCAGGATTTTCTTTCTCGAAGATGGGCGCCAGATAATCGTTGACGTAGTCAACCATGTTCTGGTCGCCCGCTGTCAAAACCGTAAGGTCCGCTGCCGAGGCAGGCGTCGCCGCCAGTCCAAAGATGAGTGAGGTCTGTAGAAGCGTTTTCATTGATAAACTCCCGTGAGCAAACATTTATGGATGGCAGTCTTCTATTGTGGCAGCCGTATCACGAGTGCCAAATTCTCAATGTGCGGTCGCCGGGCCGTCCGGCGTGTTGAAGATGAAAAGGGATTGTGCCGGTATACGGACTTTTACGGTCTCACCCTGACCAAACGGGGTGTCCGAATCGACGAGTATCTCATCCGCTCCCAGCTGCACTGCATGGCGCCAATGCCCGCCGGGATAGCTGACGCTGGCCACCTTACCGCGCAGCTCGAGCGCCCCCGGCTCACGCGCAGCTGTATCGCTATTGCTTGCCAAGCGCGCCGCCTCGGCGCGGAATCGCAGCTCGACAGGCCCGCTGAGCAAATTCCGTCCATTCCGTGCTGTCACCGTGGATGAATTGAAAGCGCCCTCGTGCAGTTCAATCTGTTCGCCGGTGACCCGTGCTTGCATGGACAAGAGATTTTCTGCGCCCATGAACGCGGCAACGAAAGGCGAGGCGGGCTTGTTGTAGACCGCCTCGGGCGACCCCTGCTGCTCGATGCGCCCGGCATTCATGATCACGATGCGGTCGGCCATCACCATGGCTTCCTCGCGATCATGGGTAACGTGTATGGCCGTAATGCCGAGACGTTTTTGCAACGAGCGTATTTCGTGGCGTACGGTCAGCCGGATGCGCGCGTCGAGATTGGAGAGCGGCTCGTCAAGGAGGAGAATTTCCGGATCGATCGCCAGGGCACGGCCCAAAGCAACCCGCTGTCTCTGTCCTCCGGAAAGCTGTCCCGGCTTGCGATTGCCGAGACCGGAAAGGCCAAGCAGGTCTTGCATCTCGGCAACCTTCGCTTCGATGTCTCCGCGCGATCGCTTCTGCAATTTCAACCCGTAACCGATATTCTGTGCGACAGTCATGTGCGGCCATAGTGCGTAGGATTGAAACACCAGGGCCATGCCGCGCTTGTCGGGCGCCATTTGCGTGACATCGCGACCGGCAACCTGGATTGACCCTGCAAAAGGCTTGGCAAAGCCGGCTATTGTACGCAGCAAGGTCGTCTTGCCACAGCCAGACGATCCGAGGAGGGCGACGAACTCACCTTTTTCAATGCCTAGGTCGAGATCATCAAGAACGGTTGTCATGCCATAGCCGACGCTCATTTTCTCCACCATCAGGAAAGCTTGCTCAGTCATTTCACGTCCCCGATTGCACAGCTGCGCAATTTGTTTCCTTGTAATGTCTGTTTATAACAGCGACGTGACAAGTGTGAAATCTTAACACGGTCAACGGGCCCCTTTGCGTACGTCGCGAGGCCCGCCCCGGCTTTTCCCGATGGTTATTTTCGCAGCCTTATCCCGGCGCCTCCCGATGGCGCCGACCCAGCATCGAAGAATACGATCCCACGATCTTCGTAAACCCGCTTGATAGCTTCGATCGTGACGGGTTGCGGACCACGAGGGCCGACATCGTCTTGTTCGACACGACTGACGGTATTGGGCGTGACCATTGCCAGTTCGGCGACCTCCCTGACACCCATCTTCAACATCGCTCTTGCGGCCCGTGCCTGGATAGCGTTCAACGATACACCATATTTATTTCAATACAGGGTATTTACAAACACCCGATGATGTTATAGAGATACAGGGTGTTGATAAAATCGGCAACAAATGACACCGACGATGCTTACACCGGCCCGGGTGATTGTTGCTGCCCATCTAGCGGAGACGCAAAATGGCCCGTAAGAATAAACTGCCCTCCCGCTCTCTCCTCCTCTACAGCTATGAATACGAGCACAGTGGCAGTCTTGTGCGAGTAAATGCCTTCTGGGATAGTCGACACCAGGTTCGAAATGAGATTAAAACGCAGAGGACCATTCTGCTGCGGCAGGGCAGGGAACTTCCGTTGCCTGATATGCGAATTTTAGAAATCGAAACGATCCCGATAGACGAAAGGGCTATCGTCAGGTTGCTGAACGAGGAGCATGAGGGTTTAGATGTTTTCTTCCGCTCGCAAACTGTGATTGAGGTTGTCAGCGTTCCCAAGTAACTGGCCCCCGTAGGAGGTGGGGTTAGTCTGCATAGGCCAGTACGCCGGAACGGGTGCATACAAATGTCATAGAACCGTTATCCGGCTTGTATAGAGGTGAGACCAATCCTTGGAGCCTGCAAAAAAGCAAACAGGTTCGTCTCATTGCTCAAAAGGGGTCATCATGCGCCAACTTCTCGCTGCAACTATTCTATTGGCCGCCGGGCTTCATCCGGCATTTGCCGCCGAAAGCACGCTCGTGCTTTATACGAGCCAGCCCAATACGGACGCACAACAGACAGCTGATGCTTTCATGGCCAAGAACCCTGGCATCAAAGTCGAGTGGGTGCGCGATGGGACGCCCAAAATCATGGCCAAGCTCCGCGCGGAGATCGAGGCGGGCAATCCCCAGCCCGACGTCCTCCTGATCTCAGATGTCGTGACCATGGAAGGGCTCAAGAAGGAAGGGCGCCTGCTACCGTTCAATGATGCCGATACGAAAGGCATCGACTCAGCTTTGGTCGACAAGGATGGTACCTATTTTTCCACGAAGCTGATCACCACCGGTATTGTCTACAACACGAAGGCACCATTCGTACCTTCAAGCTGGAGCGATCTGACGAAGCCGGAAGCGAAGAACCTGGTCAGCATGCCAAGCCCGCTCACTTCCGGCGCTGCGATGATCCACACAGTCACGCTCACCGGAAATCTGCCGCAGGGCTGGGATTATTACGCCGAGCTCGCCAAGAATGGCGCCCAAGCGGCCGGTGGCAATGGCGATGTACTCAAGGCCGTCAGCGGCGGCGACAAGCTCTTCGGCATGATCGTCGACTACATGCCAATCCGTGAGAAGGCCAAGGGGTCCCCGGTCGAATTCGTGTTCCCGAAAGAGGGTGTTTCCGCAGTGACAGAACCGGTCGCCATCCTCTCGACGGCAAAAAACCCTGACGCGGCCAAGACGTTCGTCAATTTCCTGTTATCGGAAGAAGGCCAGAAGGTAGCGGTCAAGCAGGGATACATCCCCGCCCGTGCAGATGCGGGCCTGCCAGCCGGCTATCCAGATCGCTCCGCCATCAAGGTCCTGAATTATGACGCAGCTGCGGCCCTTGCGAACGATACGGCCAACAAGGAAAAGTTCAGCGAAGTGATGGGACAGTAAATACCGTTGGTTGTCACTCAGCCTCACAGCAATATCGCAAGGCCCGCATCCTCTGATGCGGGCTTTCTGCCGTTGGTCTGGCGGGGAGTGTCGCACAATACCCGTCTGTTGAGCCTTGTTGTCCTTGGCGTCATCTTTCTTCTCAGTATACTGCCGGTCACGCGCCTCCTCCTCGCTGCAGTCGCACCCGGCGGCGACATCGATGTCTCAGCTCTTGCGGACCGTCTCTCCAGCCCTTCGGCCGTTCGCGCCACTCTGAACACGCTCGATACGGCGATTTTCGGCGCCCTGCTGGCGCTTGTGATCGGGGCACCTTTCGCCGTTAGCGTTGCCATGACCGATCTGCCAACACGCCGTTCCCTGGGTTTTGTTCTCCTCTTGCCGCTGATGATCGCACCGCAGGTGATGGCGCTGTCATGGCTACACCTGTTTGGACCGTCCAGCACGCTGCTCGGCGCCTTTGGCCTTGCACCACCGCCCGGTACGGCCAATCCGCTTCTCGGACGCAACGGCATCATCCTGCTTTATGCCATTCAGCACGCACCGATTGTCTTTGTCACGCTGCGGGCCGGACTATCGCGCGTGCCGCGCGATCTGGTGGAAGCTGCGCGCTCGGCGGGTTCGTCGCCGGTTCGCGTGCTCCTGACAATTGTCCTGCCTATGGTCCAGCCCTATCTCGTTGCGGCCACCGCGCTCGCTTTCGTTTCTGGTGTTGGCAATTTTGGCATCCCCGCGCTGCTAGGGATGCCGGTCAATTATCTAACCCTGACAACGTTGATCTACCAGCGCATCGCCAGTTTTGGTCCCAGCGTTCTGCCGCAGGTCGCGGCGCTGTCTATGCTGATCGTTTTACTTGCCTTGCTTGGCGTCACGCTGCAGGCGCTGGCGTTGCGAAAGGCAGGCCATCGGTTTACGTCAGGCACACCCGCGCGCTTTGCACTGGGACGATGGCGCCTGCCGCTCGCGCTGCTCGGCTGGCTGGCCATCCTGTTCATGCTGATTTTGCCAGGCCTGGCCTTGGTGACCACCGCGCTCATTCCTTCCTTCGGTGTGCCACTTACCTGGAACACGGCAACGCTCGCCAATTTTGAGGAAGTCCTGTTCCGCCAGGCTTCGACCAGCCGCGCCTTCCGCAATTCGGCCATGCTCGCCGGGGCAGCAGCGCTGATCCTCGCCTTTGGAGCCATTCCCTTGTCCATTGGCATAGAGCGTTTCTCGCGCCTTTCTCAGCGCATCCTGCATGGCGCGATCGAGCTGCCTTACGCGCTCCCGGGCATTGTACTCGCCATTAGCGTGCATCCTCCTGTTCCTGCGGCCATTGCCGCTGATCGGCAGCCTCTACGCCACTGCATGGATTATTCTGGCGGCATATCTCATCCGATTCTTCGCTCTCGCAATGAAGCCGGTCACGACGGCGGTCGGTCAAATCTCGCGTGACCTCGATGAAGCGGCGGCGGTTTCCGGCGCGCGGCCGCTGCGCCGGATGTTGACCATCACCACACCTTTGGCGGCGCCCGCTGCGGTTGCCGGGGCATTGCTCGTCTTCATGAGCGCCTTCAACGAATTGACAGTTTCGGCGCTGCTCTGGTCAAGCGGCAACGAGACACTGGGGGTCGTGCTGTTCAGCCTGGAGGAGGCCGGGCTCGGCACTCAAGCGGCCGCGATCGCCGTTACAACGATCATTGTCGTTGTCGCATTGCTGTTCGTTCTGGATCGGCTTGGCAAAAGGCTGCCCGCCGGCGTGCTGCCCTGGCGCTGATCAGGGAATGATCCACGCGTCCTTGACGGCAACGCCCACGGTTTTACCAGGCGTTAGCGCCGCGGGACTGTCGAGCGTCAGTTGCTCACCATTGGCAAGCTCGAGCCGCGTCTCATGCACCGGCCCGCGATAGGTGCTTTCCCGGACCGTCGCCACAAGCCCTTCTTCCGCAAGGCCGAGCGCTTCCGGGCGCAGCAGAACCTGGACGCTGTCGGCACCGTTGGCCTGACCGCGCGCATTGACCCTGTGGCCGCCAATATCGAGGAGGGTCGATCCACCGTTCCTTTGCATGACATGACTGGACACAACCGATCCGCGGCCGATGAAGGCAGCTACTTTCTGGTCGGATGGCGAGTGATAAACCTCGGCAGGAGAGCCCAGCTGCAGGATGGTACCTCCGCTCATGACTGCAATACGGTCGGAGAGAGCCAGAGCCTCCGATTGATCGTGGGTGACATAGACAATCGTCGCGCGGGTGCGGCGGTGGATTTCGCGGAATGCCTCCACCATTGATGCCCTGAGATGCATGTCGAGATTGGCGAGCGGTTCGTCGAAGAGAATGATCTTGGCGTCCGCCACCAGGCACCGGGCGAGGGCGACGCGCTGGCGCTGACCACCGGAAAGTTCCTCGATCCGCCGATCGGCAAAGCCTCCAAGGCCAACACTCTCCAGCACAGCGTCGACGCGACTGGCGATCTCGCCCTTGGCAACCTTGCGTGTCTTCAGCGGGTAAGCGACGTTCTCGGCCACATCCATGTGCGGCCACAGCGCATAGGACTGGAAGACGACACCGACACCGCGTTCTTCCGGCAATTGTTGCTGTCGTGCATCTGCAACCAGGTTGCCACCAAAGAATATCTCACCCTCATCCGGCGCTTCAAATCCGGCTATCAAGCGCAGCAGTGTCGTCTTGCCGCAACCTGATGGTCCAAGCAGTGAAGTGAACGATCCCGACGGAAAACCAAGCGAAACATCGTTGAGGGCTACCGTCCCCCCAAAACGTTTTGTCAGGTTCTGGATGAGAATTTCAGTCATGCGTTTTGTTTCAATTTCTTCCCGAGTGCTGGCACTGCCTATGGCCCCGAAGCTGTAACAATTGTGTGACGCGTAACTGATCTTGAGAAGTAGTTCTCGCGAAAAATCCAATGGGCGCCTGAACGTTACACAGGAATTGCCGAAAAGCAGCCTCAAATCATTACAAAACTATAATTTGTAATGGCGCGTAGAGGGATTAGTCCTGAGGCATTCGGCGCTCATCAACGAAAGTGAATTGCATGAAGCGTATCGGCCTTGTGATTGCTATTCCAGTCATTATCGGCGTTGGCTATTTCCTTGCTTATCCCGAGTTGTCCCTACGCGCATCGGCACCTGACACAAATGCAATGCCGTCCGCATCGTTTTTGACCGAAAACGAAGCACCCGCGACAGGGATGCGGGGGAAGGGGAGTGCCGTGCCTTCGGTTGTTGTTGCTGAAGCGAAGACCGAAGACGTTCCGGTCTCCAAGACTGTGGTTGGTACCATCGAACCCGTCGATACCGTTGCCGTCAGACCGCAGATCGATGGCGTTGTTATTGCCGACAACGTCACCGACGGCCAGATGGTAAAGGCGGGTGACGTGCTCTTCCGTCTCGATGACCGCGCTATCCGGGCGATGATCGACAAGGACCAGGCCCAGCTCGCCAAGGACCAGGCCAGTCTCGTGGCCGCCAATCTCGATCTCTCGAGCGCACAGGACCTTGAGAAACAGCGCGTCGACACCAACCAGCAGGTATATCAGGCCAATGCAGCCGTGAAGGTGCTCGAAGCCTCCATTGCCATGGATAAGGCTCAGATCGAGGCCGATCGGATTCAACTGTCCTATATGACCATCACTGCGCCGATTGAAGGCCGCGTCGGCGTGGTCACCACGTCATTGGGAAATCTCGTCCGCACGGCCGATACCGGCAACGGCCTCCTGACGATCACCAGGATGGCACCGCTTCGCGTCGCTTTCACCATTGCCGAAAGCGATCTCCCTGCACTCAGGGCGGCCGTGGCCGACCACCCGACGAGGGTTCAGATCCAACTTCCCGCGGGCAGCGAAACGATTGCCACGGGAACATTGAATTTCATCGATTCAAGCGTCGATACCGCGTCAGGAACCGTCGTCCTGAAAGCAGACCTGGATAACCGCGACGGTGCGCTTTGGCCCGGCCAGTATGTGACGGCTATTGTCGATCTAAGCCTGCAGAAGAACGCCACAACCGTTCCGCTTATCGCAGTCCAGCAAGGCAATAACGGCTCCTTCGTCTTCCTGGTCCGTGCGGACAAGACCGCCGCCATGCAGCCAGTCACCCTCACCAGCACGGTTGGCGATACGGCCGTCATCGCATCGGGCATCAAGCCCGGGGACCAGATCGTCGTTGATGGCCAGTTGCATTTGCAGGATGGCGCGACCGTACGGACATCCCAATCGCAGACAGATGCGTCTTCACTTGGTGACGTCGAGGCGGGGCAATGAACATCTCATCCATATTCATCCGGCGGCCCATCGCGACGATCCTGCTTTCCGTTGCTCTCGCAGCCTCCGGTCTTTTTGCCTACCGGTTCCTGCCGGTTGCCGCCCTGCCGGAGGTGGATTTTCCGATCATAACGGTTTCGGCCAAACTTCCAGGCGCCGCCCCCGACACCATGGCCAATGCGGTTGCGACGCCACTGATCAAGCAATTCTCGACGATCCAGTCCATTTCTACGATCAGTTCGACCAGCACGCTTGGTTCAACCCAGATCACCCTCGAATTCGACCTGAACCGGAATATTGATCAGGCAGCAGCCGACGTTGAAGCAGCGATTGCCAGCACACTGCGAAAACTGCCGCCGAATATGACAGACCCGCCCAGCTACCGGAAAACCAATCCGGCCGATGCGCCCGTTGTCCTGGTCGCCCTGCAAAGTGATACGATGCAATTGTCCAGGCTCGACGATTACGCTGAAAACGTGATTTCACCCGCCTTTTCGACAATCGCCGGCGTGGGTGAAGTCCAGGTTCTCGGTACCAAGCAGTACGCGGTGCGCATTGAGGTAGATCCCAACGCCACCACCGCCCGTGGCATCGGCCTTGACGATCTGACAAATGCCGTGGCGGCCAACAATTCGATCGCGCCGGTCGGCACGATCTCCAGTCCGACGCAGCAAATGGCGATTGAAGCTGATACACAGGCACAGAACGCCGATACATTTCGCCAGATTATTATTGCTACGCCCAACGGCAAGCTTGTCCGTCTTGGCGACGTGGCGCGGGTGATCGATTCGGTTGCCACCACGCAGACCGAAAGCAGGTATGACGGCAAGCCATCGCTGGTCCTTGCCGTGTTCCGCCAACCCGGCACCAATACGGTCGATGTCGTCGATCGCGTCAAGGCCATACTGCCGCAATTCACGCAGGACCTCGGCCCTTCAGCCAGCATCCACATAGTCAATGACCGCTCTCAATCGATACGCCAGGCGGTCTCCGACGTGCAGTTCACGCTCATACTCACCATTGTTCTCGTGATCATGGTCATCTTCGTCTTCCTGCGTCGGCTATCCGCCACGATGATTCCGATCATTGCGGTACCACTTTCGCTGATCGCGACCCTGGGCGCCATGTATGTGCTTGGGTTTTCGATCGACAACATTTCCCTTCTCGGTCTCACCCTGTCGGTGGGCCTGGTTGTTGACGATGCGATTGTCATGCTCGAAAACATCACGCGGCATATCGAAGACGGCATGTCGCCATTTGATGCGGCGATGAAGGGCAGCGCGGAGATTGGCTTTACCATCATCTCGATCACCACTTCGCTCGTCGCCGTATTCATACCCATCCTGCTTATGGGCGGTGTCGTCGGCCGTATCTTCAACGAATTCGCCGTCGTCGTCACGGTCGCCATTATTGCCTCCGCATTGATATCGCTGACCCTGACGCCAATGCTGTGCAGTCATTTGCGCGGCGAGAAACACGGTGAGGGTGACGCGCGGAAACCATTCACGGAACGCGTTTTCGATGCCGTGCAATCCGCTTATGCGCGTGTCCTCGATCTCTGCCTGCGCTTTCGTCCGGTGATCCTTGCGGTGTTCGTACTGACGGTCGTTGCGACCGTCTATCTCTTCTCCACGATCAACAAGGGGTTCCTCCCGACCGAAGACATCGGACAGCTTTCGATCTCGACCGAAGCGCGGCAGGATATCTCGTTCGATGCCATGGTTACCCTTCAAGAGCAGGTGGCGGACGCCATTTCGAGCCGGCCTTACGTTGCGCATATCGTATCCAACGTTGGCGGTGGCTTTAACTCGTCCAGTCTCAATCAGGGACGCTTCTTTGTAGAACTGAAGCCGAAATCGGAGCGTGCGCCGCTTGAGAGCATTCTGAGCGATCTGCGCCGGACGCTGGCAAAAGTCCCGGGCATAAACAGCTATCCCGTTGCCGTGCAAAATCTGCGGATTGGCGGCGTCTCCTCCAACGCGCAATACCAATATGTTCTTCAAAGTGTCAACGCTGCTGACCTCTACCCCTGGTCACAAAAGATCATGCTGACGATGCAGCAGGATCGCCAGACTTTCATCGACGTCTCAAGCAACCTGCAAAACAATGCGCTCCAGGCCAATCTAGTGATTGATCAGGACAAGGCGCATCTCCTCGGCGTCAATTCCGATCAGCTTCGCAACACGCTGTATTATGCTTTCGGCACCAATCAGGCATCAACGATATTTTCGACTGGCGACAGCTACCAGGTCATTCTCGAACTCGACCCCGCAATTCCGTGGACCGCTGACAAGCTTGATCAGATGCAGATTCGATCAACCACAACCAACAAGCTGATACCATTGTCAGCCTTTGCGCATGTTGAACGCAAGACTGGCCTGCTGGCGGTCAGTCAGCTTGGCCAGCTGCCTGCCGTCACCATTTCCTTCAATCTCCCGCAAGGGGTATCGCTCGGACAGGCACTGCAGGAGCTCGATGCGCTGAAGACGCAGCTTAACGTCCCGGGCACCATCACCTCGAGCTTTACGGGTACCGCCCAGGTGTTCCAGCAGTCACTCGCCAATCAGGGTCTGCTTGTCGGCGCCGCAATCCTGACGATCTATATCGTGCTCGGCATCCTCTACGAGAGCTTTGTCCACCCGCTCACCATCCTGACCGGGCTTCCGGCGGCCGCTGCCGGCGCGCTCGCGACCCTGGAGTTGTTTGGCTACGATCTCAGCGTCATCGCGATCATCGGCATTCTCATGCTGATCGGCATCGTCAAGAAGAACGCCATCATGATGATCGATTTTGCCCTTGTCCGCCAAAGGGCAGGGGAGGCGTCGCTTGATGCCATCCGCGAGGCGTGCCTCGTGCGTTTCCGGCCGATCATGATGACGACGTTTGCAGCGCTGATGGGTACCATCCCCATCGCAATCGGTGCCGGTGCGAGTTCCGAGCTTCGCCAGCCGCTCGGCGTCGCTGTGGTCGGCGGGCTGGTGGTGTCGCAGGTCCTGACGCTGTTCATTACGCCAGTCCTCTTCCTTTACATGGAAGACCTGTCACATGGCCTGAGAAGATTGGGAAGTAAGGTTTTCAGAAGGCATTCGCCTCTCGCCGCGGAATGAAATCTAAACGACGGTTGAACACACCGCAGCGTAGTGAATGCTGGCGGCGACCAGCACAAACCCGTGCCAGATTGCATTGTGAAAGGGCAGACGTTCGACGACGTGGAAGATCACGCCGAAGGAATAAACAAGGCCCCCGATCAGAATAAGCCAAAGGATCGATGCTGATAGGCTGCCTGCGAAATCGTGATAGCCAGCCACGCCGCTCCAGCCGAGCGCCAGGTACAATCCGATCGACAGCCTGTCGAACCGGTTTGGCATGAGGAATTTCAGGAGAACGCCGGCCGTCGCTATCGCCCATACGAACGCCAGCAGCCACCACGTTCCACTCTTGGCCATGAAGGGCGTGTATGTTCCGGCAATCAAAAGATAGATCGCCGAGTGATCGAAGCGGCGCAAGAATAGCTTCACCGGTGAAACCGGCCACACATTGTAAACTGCGGAAATGGTGATGGAGAGCACAAGCGTTGCAAGATAGATCGCCGTCGCGATGTAGGGTCCGACGGCCGTGCGATCGACCATGATCGCCAGAAGCGCGATGGATCCGGCAACCGCCAGGACAACCCCGATAACATGGATCACGCGGTCGGCTCGCAATTCCGCAGGCGAATAGTCCCTGTAAAGGACTGCGGCAACAGGTTGTGGCTTGCGCATATTGCTGGTCCCTGACCCAAACTTGTTCACACCCGCGAACGGCTGCCGGAATTCTCTCGTCACCATTGTACGTTGGAGGCTAATTGTCCAGCACGCTACGGCGCGCGGCCTTCCAGCGCGTGATAGCAAATCCGATCCGTACAACGCCTGCTTGACAGATACGTGCATATACGCAGTTGGTTCGATCGAGATCATTACGATCTCCGGTCGGGCGCACGCACACAGTAAATGCCGACTGCAGCCCGTTCAACGATCCGCATCTGCACCGCCGTTTGCGTCCTCGACTTCTCGGTCGTCGATTATCCGATCGTCGTTATGCCATTCATGAACTGATGATGTCAGCGGTGGAAACCGCGGAAGACGGCATGCGTGCCGGGAGTATTGCCGGAAAATGCGGTCTTGTTATGATGCAAGCACTGTTATCCGTAAGGCGGCAGGCGGATCTTGCGCAAGCGTACGAAGCCGCCTGGGTCGCCTTCGAAGGGGAGACAGCAGAGTGACAAGGCGACCGATTCCTGTCTCGCACCTCCGCTTGAAACGCGCTTACGATCCGGTCATGCCCGACGATGGCATACGGATTCTAGTCGATCGGCTTTGGCCTCGCGGGCTAAGCAAGGCGGAAGCCGCGATCGATGACTGGGCAAAGGATATCGCTCCAAGCACCGAACTTCGAAAATGGTTTGGCCACGACACTGGGCGCTGGCCGGAATTTCAGCACCGGTACAGGTCCGAACTTGCGCAACATTCGTCACGACTTGACCAGATCCGCACCCTGGCAAAAAAACAATCGGTCACGCTCGTCTACAGCGCGCGTGACGAACTGCACAATGATGCAATCGTATTGAAGAAAGTGCTTCTTGAGGGAAATTAACAGAACGGCCACCTATAAAGCACACTGGCCCTGACCTGGGGGCACTTCGGAGGAGGGTATGATCAATGCGTGTAGCCACATGCCGATGCGGGCAGCTTCAGGCGACTTGCGAAGGTGAACCGGTCCGCGTCTCGGTTTGTCATTGCCTGGATTGCCAAAAAAGAACCGGAAGTGCGTTCGCCGCCCAGGCGCGATGGCCTGATGAGCGCGTGAGGGTCACAGGCGAATTTCGCACCTGGGTTCGGGTAGCCGATAGCGGCCATAAGGCCACGTATCAGTTCTGTTCGGCTTGCGGCTCGACGGTCGCATACACCATCGAAGGCTGGCCCGGTGTTACTGCAGTACCTCTCGGCGCATTTGCCGATCCGAGCTTTCCTGCACCAAAATTTTCCGTGTACGAGCATCGAAAGCACGTTTGGACGACCGTTTTAGGGGAGGAGGTCGAGCACTCGTCCACTCCAAGTGCCCGGCGGCGGCCCAGCGATGACTTTCATGACGCGGCAGCCGATAAATGATGTCGCGACATACGCATGCAATCCCCTCAGTTCGCATGCCATGCGCAACTCATGGGATGCACTCATTGAATGACAAGTCGCAACTTGTTGCCCGAGTTATGCCGGAGTGTGGTGTGCTGATGTGTCGATTGAGGCGGCTATGGGTAACTCGACCGAACTATGTGACATATCCTCCTCTCGCCCTTCCTGTCGTCACATTTCCCATCAAAACCACTCAAAAAGAGTTGCACACCTCATTGACCTGATCTAAGACTTTGGTCGGAGGAATTTTCTCGTGGTCAAGATGACGCTCGAAGACGTCGCCCGAGAAGCCGGTGTCAGTCTCGCAACGGTTGATCGTGTCGTGAATGGGAGGATAGGTGTGCACGCGCGCACCATCGAACGCGTCAATGCGGCCATCAAACAGCTTGGCTTCCTGCCCGATCCTCATGCATCCCGTTTGGCCCGCGGTCGTGACTATGACTTTCGCATCATCCTGCCCACAGGCGAGAACGAATTCATGCAGGCGCTTGCCGCCGAGTTTCGTGCCACGCGCGAACGCCAGCTGCAGGAGCGGGTGCGCCTGTCGATCCAGCATGTCGACACATTCGATGGCCTTGCGCTTGCCGCCGCACTGGAAAAGCTGCCGTCAGGTATTGATGGTGTCGCCGTGGTGGCGCTCGATCACCCGGCTGTCACCGAGGCCATCAATGGACTCGCGGATGCCGGTGTGGTTGTCCTCACCCTCGTTTCTGACGTACCGAACTCGCGCCGGGCGCATTTCGTCGGCATCGACAATTTCGCTGCGGGCCGCACCGCAGCCTCGCTGATTGGCCGCTTCGTTGGTCCACGCAAGGGCAAGGTCGGCATGATTGCCGGATCGCTCGCATTGCGTGACCACATCGAGCGTCAATTCGGCTTCGAGCAGATCATTTCCCGTGAATACCCCAACCTCGACGTGCTCCCCGTGCGCGAGGCCCGCGATGAGAACGCCCGGGTTGAGGCAGCCAGCCGCTCGCTGCTTCAGGATCATCCGGATCTTGTCGCCATCTATAATGCCGGTGGCGGGCAGGCGGGTGCCATCGCCGCGCTGGAGGCGACGGGCAGGGCTTCTGATGTCATTTTTGTTGCGCATGAACTGACCCCTTCGACCCGGCGTCACCTTGTACGCGGCACGGTCGACGCATTGATCAACCAGGACGCCGGCCATATGGCCCGGAGCACCGCGCGTATCCTGACCGCCTTGCGCGAGGGCAGACCGATCGTACCGGGGCAAGAACACATCCGTATCGACATTTTTCTCAGGGACAACATGCCGTGAGGGCACGCACATTGAAGGAGGAGACACTGATGAAGACGATCAAGGGACCAGCCATTTTTCTCGCGCAATTCGCCGGGGACACGTCGCCTTTTAATTCCTTCGACGCAATCTGCGAGTGGGCGGCTGGCCTCGGCTACAAGGGCGTCCAGATACCAGCCTGGGATGGACGCCTCATCGACCTGAAGAAGGCCTCCGATTCAAAAGACTATTGCGACGAGCTCGCAGGCGTTGCCGCTTCGCACGGCTTGACGATCACCGAACTCTCAACGCACCTGCAGGGCCAGCTTGTTGCCGTCCATCCCGTCTATGACGAATTGATGGATGGCTTCGCCGCGCCCGAAGTGCATGGCAACCCCAAGGCCCGCCAGGAATGGGCGGTGGACCAGCTCAAGCGGGCGGCTCGTGCTTCAAAACATCTCGGCCTCAAGGCCATGCCGACCTTCTCCGGTGCGCTTGCCTGGCCGTTCCTCTACCCGTTTCCGCAGCGTCCTGCCGGTCTGGTTGAAGCGGCCTTCGACGAGCTTGCCAAGCGCTGGACGCCGATCCTGAATTATCTCGATGAGCAGGGTGTCGATGCCGCCTATGAAATCCATCCGGGCGAAGACCTGCACGACGGCATCACCTATGAAATGTTCCTGGAGCGGGTGAAAAACCATCCCCGCGCCAATCTGCTCTATGATCCATCGCATTTCGTTCTTCAGCAGCTCGATTATCTCGACTACATCGACATTTATCACGAGCGCATCAAGGCCTTCCACGTCAAGGACGCCGAGTTCAATCCAACCGGAAGGCAGGGTGTCTATGGTGGCTTCCAGTCGTGGGTCAATCGCGCCGGGCGTTTCCGCTCGCTGGGCGACGGACAGGTGGATTTCGGCGCTGTCTTCTCCAAGCTGACCGCCAATGACTTCGACGGCTGGGCCGTGCTCGAATGGGAATGCGCGCTGAAACATCCGGAAGACGGTGCCCGCGAAGGCGCCGAATTCATCAACGCTCATCTGATCCGCGTTACCGAGCGGGCCTTCGATGATTTTGCCGGTGCCGGCACTGATGACGCGGCCAACCGCCGTATTCTTGGCTTGAGTTAAGAGGACAGAAGATGGCTATTGGAGCATCCAAAGAAAAGCCGGCGACGCGCCGTATCCGCATCGGCATGGTGGGCGGCGGGCAGGGCGCTTTCATCGGCGCCGTGCATCGCATAGCGCTGCGCATGGACGACCAATTTGAGCTCGTGGCGGGCGCGCTATCCTCCGATCCTGCGCGTGCCAAGGCTTCCGCCAGGGAAATCGGCATCGCCGATGACCGGGCTTATACCTCCTTCGAGGAAATGGCCAAGGCCGAGGCCAAACGGCCGGACGGGATCGAGGCGGTCTCGATCGTGACGCCCAACCATATGCACGGGCCGGCGGCCAAGGCGTTTTTGAAAGCCGGCATCCACGTCATCTGCGACAAGCCGCTGACGACGACGGTCAAGGAGGCGAAGGAACTTGTTTCACTGGTGAACAAGACCGGCAAGCTCTTCATCGTCACCCACAATTACACCGGCTATCCGATGATCCGCCAGGCGAAGGCCATGGTGGAAAAGGGCATGCTCGGCACGCTCCGGCTGGTCCAGGCGGAGTATCCGCAGGACTGGATGACCGAGAAAACCGAGGCAACCGGTTCCAAACAGGCCGAGTGGCGTGTCGATCCGAAGCGTTCCGGCGCGGGCGGCGCGATCGGTGATATCGGTACGCACGCCTATAATCTCGCCTGCTTCGTCTCCGGCCTCAAGCTGAAGCAACTCTGTGCCGAACTCACCAGCTTTGGTGAGGGACGCGTCCTTGACGACGATGTGCAAATCCTCATGCGTTTCGATGGCGGCGCCAAGGGCATGATCTGGGCAAGTCAGGTAGCGCCGGGCAATGAGAACGGTCTGAAGCTGCGTGTCTATGGCACGAAGGGCGGACTGGAGTGGACACAGGCTGACCCGAACTATCTGTGGTACACTCCGTTCGGCAAACCGAAGCAGTTACTGACCCGCGGCGGCGCCGGGGCATCATCGGAAGCAGCGCGCGTCACCCGTGTTCCAGGCGGCCACCCGGAAGGTTATCTCGAAGGGTTCGCCAATATCTACACGGAAGCAGCGCAGGCCATCATCGCGGCGCGGTCCGGAAAGAAAACGCCGAAGGATGTCATCTACCCGACCGTCGAGGACGGGCTCGCCGGAATGGAATTCATTGAAGCAGCTGTGAATTCATCCAAAGCGGGCGGCGTCTGGACGAAGGTGTGATGGACGAGAGCCAAACCACAAATGCAGGCGCAGTGCCCGTGCTCGAAGCACGCGGCATCGCCAAGGCATTCGGGCCGGTCGAGGTGCTGACCGACATCAGCCTCACGGTCATGCCCGGCGAGGTGCATGCCATTATCGGCGAAAATGGCGCTGGTAAGTCGACACTGATGAAACTCATGAGCGGACACCTCCAGCCGACACGCGGTACCGTTGCCATTGATGGCGAACCGGTACACTTCGCCGGGCCCGTCGATGCGGAGCATCGTGGTCTGGTGCTGGTGCACCAGGAGATATTGCTGGCGCCGGACCTGACCGTTGCGCAGAACATCTTCATGGGCCGCGAATTGAAACGTGGTCTCATGGTCAATGACCGCGAAATGAACCGCCAGTCGGCTGACGCCGTGCGCAGCCTTGGCGCCGATATCGATCCGACAACCCAGATATCGCGTCTTTCCATTGCGCGCCGCCAGCTTGTGCAGATCGCGCGCGCCCTGCAGGTGCCCCACCGCGTGGTGATCTTCGACGAACCAACGGCCTCGCTGACACCCTTCGAGACCGAAGCCTTGCTCAAGGTTATCCGCGACCTGCGCGACAAGGGCGTCGCCGTTCTCTACATCTCGCACCGCCTGCCGGAAGTCGCGGCGATTGCCGACCGCATCACCGTGTTGCGCGACGGAAAGCTCGTCGCAAGCCGCAATGCCTCGGAGCTTCAGCCCGTCGACATGGCGAGGCTGATGGTCGGCCGCGACATGTCCAAGCTCTACCCCGAGCGCGAGGATACCACGAGCCGCCAGACCGTACTGGAGGTCAAGAATTTCGATGTGCCGGGCTATGCGCGCGATGCCTCGTTCTCGCTTCGCAAGGGTGAGATCCTCGGCTTTGCCGGCCTCATCGGCGCGGGGCGTACCGAACTCTTTGAAGGGCTCGTCGGCCTGCGAACCGGTCACGGCGATATCAAGCTCAATGGCGCGCCGGTCAAGTTCCATGGTGTGCGCGACAGCATGGCGGCAGGGATTGTCTACCTGAGCGAGGACCGCAAGGGCAAAGGCTTGCTGCTGGCGCAGGACCTGCGCACCAACCTGACGCTGGCAACGCTCGGCAAGTTCACAAAGGGCCCGCTAATCGAGCGCAAGCGCGAGGACAAAAGCCTCGACAAGGCCATCACCGATTTCGATATCCGCGCACGGCGACGTGACCTTCTCGCCGGTCAGCTTTCCGGTGGCAACCAGCAGAAACTGCTCCTTGCCAAGATGATGTTGCTTGAACCCAGCATCGTCATCATCGACGAGCCGACACGCGGCATCGATATCGGGACCAAGGAGCAGATCTACAAGTTCATCGCCAGCCTGGCCAAAGCGGGCAAGTCGGTGGTTGTCATTTCCTCCGAAATGCAGGAACTCATCGGCATCTGCCATCGCATCCTTGTCATGCGCTCGTCGCGCATTGTCGGCGAAGTGATGGGCGAGGCAATGACCGAGGACGAAATCGTCGTCTACGCCACCGGCGTCAAAGTCAACGAAGCAGAACTTTACAGTGCGGGGAACGCATGAGCGATACGAAAACAATTACCACCGACACGCGCGGTTTTGGCCGCAAGTTCGCGGATCTCGACAAGACGGCGGTTGCGCCGTTCCTGGCGCTCGCAGCGCTGTTCCTTCTCGGTGCACTGGTCAACCCGAACTTCCTGTCCATAGACAATCTGCTCAACGTCCTCACCCGGTCTTCCTTCATCGCCATCATTGCGGTCGGAGCGACATTCGTCATTTCCGCCGGCGGGCTTGACCTGTCTGTCGGGTCGATGGCAGCGCTTGTCGCCGGTATCATGATCCTGTTCCTGAATTCGGGCGCCATTGACGGCGATATGGCGATGCTTGCCGCTGGTGTTCTGGTCGCCCTTGGCGTCGGCGCTCTTGCCGGGCTGCTGAACGGAGCGATCATCACCATCGGCAGGATCGAACCATTCATCGTCACGCTTGGTACCATGGCGATTTTCCGCTCGGTCACGGTCTGGCTCGCCGATGGCGGCTCGATCGCCATGAAATCTATCGCCATGCGCAACATGTTCCGACCAGTCTATACCGGCGTCTTCCTTGGCCTGCCTTTTCCGGTGTGGCTCATCATAGCGGTTGGCATTCTCGGCGCGTTCATCCTCTACAAGACGTCGTTTGGACGACACGTGATTGCTGTCGGTTCCAACGAGGATGTCGCGCGCTATTCGGGTATTCACGTCAATCGTGTGCGTGCCATGACTTATATCCTCCAGGGCATCTGCGTGGCCATTGCCGTGGTGGTCTATGTCCCGCGCCTCGGTGCAGCGACAACGACGACCGGTATGTTGTGGGAACTGCAGGCAATCACCGCCGTGGTGATCGGCGGGACGGCTCTGCGTGGCGGTGTCGGCCGCATCTGGGGTACGATCTGCGGCGCCTTCATGCTCGAGGTCGTCGGCAACATAATGGTGCTGTCCAACATCGTCAGCGAATACCTCATCGGTGCCGTGCAGGGCACGATCATCATCATCGCCATGCTGGTGCAGCGCACTCTGCAGAAAAAGAAGGCGTGATGTCGGACAGCGATACTCAGGCGCGGCAACGCCGCTCTTTCGAAACCGGACGGGGGAACGGGGCCACCCACCGAGCCGCAATCAGGGCCCGAACGAAAACATTGGGAGAAGACAAATGCGTAAACTCTTGATCGGTCTTGCCGGGGCGGTCCTCGCTTCGACGCTGACCTTCGCCTACGCCCAGGAGAAGGAGGTCAACATCGCCGTGTCCATTCCGGCGGCCGACCACGGCTGGACCGGTGGCGTCGTCTATCACGCCGAACGGGCAGCCAAGCTGCTCGAAGCTGCTCATCCTGGCCTGAAGATCACCATCAAAACCTCGCCGGACGGCGCCTCGCAGGCCAATGCGCTGGAAGATCTGACCACGCAGGGTATCGATGCCCTCGTGACCCTGCCGCATAATTCCGACGAGTTGACCGATCCGATCCGCGCCGTCAAGGAAAAGGGTATCTTCGTCACCGTGGTTGACCGCGCCCTGTCCGATCCGAGCATTCAGGACCTTTATGTCGCCGGTAACAATCCGGAACTTGGGCGCGTCGCAGGCGAATATCTGAAGAACACCATGAAGACCGGTGACGTCGTCGTTATCCGCGGTCTGCCGATCGTCATCGACGAAGAGCGTCAGAAGGGCTTCGACGATGCGATCGCAGGCAGTGGCATCAAGGTTCTCGACAAGCAGTTCGGCAACTGGTCCCGCGACGATGCCTTCAAGATCATGCAGGATTACCTGACGAAGTTCCCGAAGATTGACGCCGTATGGTGTCAGGACGACGACATGGCTGTGGGCGTACTCGAAGCCATCGACCAGGCCAAGCGCACCGACATCAAGCTGGTCATTGGTGGCGCCGGTATGAAGGACATGATCAAGCGCGTTGCCGACGGCGACCAGCTGACCCCGATCAATGTGCTCTATCCGCCGTCAATGGTGGCAACGGCCATGGAACTCACCGTCGCCAATTTCTATGATCAGGTGCCGGTGCGCGGCAAATACATCCTCGATGCAACCCTCGTCACCAAGGACAATGCCAAGGAATTCTACTTCCCGGATTCCCCGTTCTGAGGTTAGAGACCAATAGAGAATTGGAAGAGGCCCGCAAGGGCCTTTTCTTTTGTCGTCGATCGCCGGTTGATTGCGCTAGAGCAGTCGTGGATCGAGTGAAAACGGTTCCAATGCGACGATCTTGATATTCACGGCCGCTGGATGCGCATGATTGATCAGCACATTGACATCCGGTGATTCCGCAATGGGAACGATTGCCGACGGCACCGTCAACAACGATACGGACCTCGCCTTGTGCCAGTCATCGCCCATGCGCTGCGTCAGCCCTTCCTGGCGCCGCCAGTCAGATGGCAATTCCCCGACAGCAATCGTTTCAATCGCCAGGTCGTCTGGAACATCGTAGGTCACCATGACGAGCTCCGGCAACAGCGTCGGATCTTCGACGTGCACCAGTTTTTCCAGCACACACAGTGCTGGTGATGTGGCACAATAGGTGATGGCATGGCCAACAGTGTTCCAGCGGCCATCAAAGAGAAGGCCGTACCCTCCGTCGAACGTTTCAGCATATTGCCGGCCGGACAGACGCCAAAGCCGCATCAGGCGGCGGCGCCCCAGGCGATCTTGCCGAGAATCGTTTCAATGACGCGCGCGCCGGCTTCCGTCTGCGCAACGACCAGCGGTGTTTCACCGCCAAGTTCGGTCAGTGCACGTCTCAGCCAGCGATTGGCTTTTTCGTTATCGCCAAATGTTTCTTCGGCCAATGTCTGGATGCGCATCAGCCGTACCGCTCTGTCGGACTCGTCCACTGTCAGCGGCTGTTTCTTGTCAGCACGATGCCGCCGGGTTCGCTGCGGAATAACGAACTGTTCGATTTCCTGGTTGCTCAGTCCGGCAAGCGTGAGGCCCTTGAGGGCGCTCAGGGGCAATCGGTTGCGAACCGCCATTGCGAGATCAGCCTGGGAACGAACTTCCGATCCGAGCACCGGAACGCCACCAAGCTTCCGCGCGACCTCTTCAACGATAACTTTTGACATATTCCAGCTCTCCGGCAATTTGCACTAATATAATCGGCATATTGCCGCTTTACAAGCTCAGGTCGTTCGATTGGCGATATCAAAGCTGCGACATTTCCTGCCGCCAATGGAATTGAGTTGTTGACATAAACATATCTTTATGTGACCTTGCGAGCCTCATCCGATTGTGGATCACGAGGCGTGCTTTGTTATGAATACTGCGGTTGATAGTCTGGGCGACAATCTTTTCGGGCCTATGGGCGCCCCGCGGGATGGCTCCGAGGTTTTTGCCGCTTTGACCAAAGCGGCAAAGGAACGGATTCTCATCCTTGATGGCGCCATGGGGACGCAGATTCAAGGGCTCAGCCTGAATGAAGAAAGCTTTCGTGGCGAGCGATTCGCCGACTGCTCCTGCCATCTCCAGGGAAACAATGACCTCCTGATCCTGACGCAGCCGCAGGCAATCGAGGACATCCACTACGCCTATGCCATGGCGGGTGCCGATATTCTCGAGACAAACACCTTTTCCTCCACAACCATCGCCCAGGCTGACTACAGCATGGAGGAGGTGGTCTACGAGTTGAACCGCGACGGTGCACGCCTCGCCCGCCGTGCTGCGATCAGGGCCGAACAGAAGGATGGCAAGCGCCGCTTTGTCGCCGGTGCGCTTGGCCCGACCAACCGCACCGCATCGATATCACCGGACGTCAACAATCCCGGCTATCGCGCCGTGACCTTCGACGACTTGCGCATCGCCTATGCCGAGCAGGTGCGTGGCCTCATTGATGGCGGCGCCGACATCATCCTCATCGAGACCATCTTCGACACGCTGAATGCCAAGGCAGCGATCTTCGCGACACAGGAAGTATTCGAAGAGAAGGGCATCACGCTACCGGTGATGATCTCCGGCACGATCACTGACCGCTCCGGCCGTACGCTTTCCGGTCAGACTCCGACGGCATTCTGGTACTCGGTTCGCCACGCAAAGCCGTTCACGATCGGCCTCAATTGCGCGCTCGGCGCCAATGCCATGCGCGACCATCTGGCCGAGATCGCAAGCGTAGCGGATACGTTCGTCTGCGCCTATCCTAATGCGGGCCTGCCCAACGAGTTCGGCCAGTATGATGAGAGCCCGGAGGCCATGGCGGCGCAGCTCGAAGAGTTCGCCAGGGAAGGCCTGCTCAACATCGTCGGCGGCTGCTGCGGCTCGACCCCCGAACATATCAAGGCGATTGCCGAAGCCGTCGGCAAATACGGCCCGCGCGAGATCCCCGAGACCGACATCCATATGCGCCTGTCGGGTCTCGAGCCGTTCACGCTGACCAAGGACATCGCTTTCGTCAATGTCGGCGAACGCACCAATATCACCGGCTCCGCCAAGTTCCGCAAACTCATCACCGCCGGCGACTTTGCGACGGCGCTGGACGTAGCGCGCGATCAGGTTGCGAATGGCGCACAGATCATCGACATCAACATGGATGAAGGCCTGATCGACAGCGAAAAGGCCATGGTCGAGTTCCTCAACCTCATCGCCGCAGAGCCCGATATTGCCCGTGTGCCGGTGATGATCGATTCGTCCAAATGGGATGTCATCGAAGCCGGGTTGAAATGCGTGCAGGGCAAGCCGCTGGTCAATTCCATCTCGATGAAGGAAGGCGAACAGGCCTTCATCGACCATGCGAAGCGGGTCCGCGCCTATGGTGCGGCCGTCGTTGTCATGGCCTTTGATACGGAAGGGCAGGCCGACACGCTGGAGCGCAAGGTCGCGATCTCAACGCGCGCCTATGAACTCTTGACCAGGGAAGCCGGATTCCCACCGGAAGATATTGTCTTCGACCCCAATGTCTTTGCGGTCGCCACCGGCATCGAAGAGCACAATGGCTATGGTGTCGCCTTCATCGAGGCGACCAGGCAGATCACCAAGAGCTTGCCGCATGTGCATATCTCCGGCGGCATATCCAACCTGTCCTTTTCGTTCCGCGGCAACGAACCGGTACGCGAGGCCATGCATGCGGTTTTTCTTTATCATGCCATCCAAAATCGGCATGGATATGGGCATCGTCAATGCGGGCCAGCTCGCGGTCTATGAATCGATCGACCCCGAGCTACGCGAGGCGTGCGAGGACGTTGTTCTCAACCGCCGCGATGACGCCACCGAACGCCTGCTCGATCTTGCCGAACGCTACAAGGGTGCGGCTGGCAAGGAGGCGCGTGAACGCGATCTCGCCTGGCGCGAATGGAGCGTCGAGAAGCGCATCGAGCATGCACTGGTCAACGGCATCACCGAATTCATCGAAGTTGATACGGAAGAAGCGCGTCAACAGGCCCAACGGCCGCTGCATGTAATCGAAGGCCCTCTGATGGCCGGCATGAACGTGGTCGGAGATCTCTTCGGCGCCGGCAAGATGTTTCTGCCGCAGGTGGTGAAATCTGCCCGCGTGATGAAGCAGGCCGTGGCCGTCCTGCTGCCCTACATGGAGGCGGAGAAACTTGCCAATGGCGGTTCCGGCCAGCGCGAAAGCGCCGGCAAGGTGCTGATGGCAACGGTCAAGGGCGACGTCCATGATATCGGCAAGAACATTGTCGGCGTCGTGCTCGCCTGCAACAATTACGAGATCATCGATCTCGGCGTCATGGTGCCCTCGGCAAAGATCCTGCAGACTGCCCGCGATGAGAAAGTCGACATTATCGGCCTCTCGGGCCTCATCACCCCATCGCTCGACGAGATGGTGCATGTCGCAGCTGAGATGGAGCGGGAAGGCTTCGATATTCCACTGTTGATCGGCGGCGCGACCACCAGCCGCGTGCATACGGCAGTCAAGATTAACCCGCGTTATCACAAGGGCCAGACGGTCTACGTCACCGATGCCAGCCGTGCCGTCGGTGTCGTTTCCAATCTCCTGTCGCTGGAGGCCAAGCCCGGATATGTCGATGGTGTTCGCGCAGAATACACCAAGGTTGCCGAGGCACATGCTCGCAACGAGGCGGACAAGCAGCGCCTCAGTCTCGCCAAGGCACGCGCCAATGCGCAGGTGGTCGACTGGGCATCCTATGCGCCGCCAAAGCCGAGCTTCCTTGGCACTCGCGTGTTCGAGAACTACGATCTGGCCGGGATCGCCCGCTATATCGACTGGACGCCCTTCTTCCAGACCTGGGAACTGAAGGGCCGATACCCCGCCATTCTCGAAGACGAGAAGCAGGGGCCCGCGGCACGCCAGCTGTTCGATGATGCGCAGGCGATGCTGAAGAAGATTATTGCCGAGAAATGGTTCAATCCGAAGGCGGTTATCGGCCTGTGGCCAGCCGGGGCGGTCGGCGACGATATTCGCCTCTTCACCGATGAGGCCCGTGGGCAAGAGCTCGCCACCTTCTTCACTCTGCGCCAACAATTGTCGAAGCGCGACGGACGGCCGAATGTGCGCATTGCCGGATTTCGTTGCGCCGGTCGACAGCGGGAAAGAGGATTATGTTGGCGGTTTCGTCGTCACCGCCGGAATCGAGGAGGTTGCCATCGCCGAACGCTTCGAGCGCGCGAATGACGATTACTCCTCTATCCTGGTCAAGGCGCTCGCCGACCGGTTTGCCGAGGCCTTTGCCGAACTCATGCACCAACGTGTGCGCAAGGAGTTCTGGGGCTATGCCCCGGAGGAAAACCTCGCGTGCGATGATTTGATCGGCGAGGCCTATCGCGGCATCCGCCCGGCGCCGGGTTATCCGGCCCAGCCCGATCACACGGAAAAGGAAACGCTGTTCCGTCTGCTCGATGCGGAAGCGAAGATCGATGTGCGATTGACCGAGAGCTTTGCCATGTGGCCGGGCTCTTCGGTATCGGGCATCTATATCGCCCATCCTGACAGCTATTATTTCGGCGTCGCCAAGGTCGAGCGCGACCAGGTGGAAGACTATGCGGCGCGCAAGTCCATGCCGGTTGCTGACGTCGAACGCTGGCTTGGCCCGATCCTCAACTATGTGCCGGCGCCAAGAGTTCAGGCCGCCGAGTGAAGATAATGGCGCGGCGGCGCACCAAGCATGCGCTTGAACATGGTGGTGAACGCCGGCACGCTGTTATAACCGAGGTCGAGCGCAACACTCGTCACAGGTTCGCCCTCTGTCAATCGTGGCAGGGCCGACAGCAGGCAGGCCTGTTGCCGCCATGTCGAGAGGCTTAAGCCCGTTTCCCGCCGGAACATGCGGGTGAACGTACGCCGGCTCATTCCAAGCCTCTCGGCCCAATCATCGATATTGGCGTGTGGCGAGGGATCGTTCAGGAAGCCGCGGCACAGCGCCGCCAACCGCCGATCTTCCGGAAAGGGCAGACCGAGCGGCCGCTCCTGCAGGCTCTGGAATTTCATGCAGCAGCAGGCCCATGACGAGCGCCGTGCGCGGATCGGCCTGCGCATCCGGAGGCGCTGCTACCGCTTCGCGGATGAGATTGTCCATGAGCGGCGTCAACCCGACCACATGCAGATGGCTCTTCAGACCCTCGACCGCATTGGGCCGGACATAGATCGAATGCATGGCAACTTCGCCGAGCATGTCGACCGCATGTTCGATGCCGGCCGGTAGCCACAGCGCATGGTGTGGCGGCACCATCCAGCGTCCGAATTTCGTCGTGACCATGGCAACGCCGGTTATGGCATGCAGCAATTGCGACTGGATGTGATGGTGATCGTGAATGTGAAAGCCTGACGGGTACGAGCTCGCGAGCGCAACAACATCGCCCTCCACCTGCTCAAGCCAGTCGAGCCGCAGCCGAAGCTGCTTTTCCAGTTCCAGGCCCACGGCATGACGGGCCGCGAATATCCGATAGCGCATGATTTGGCCCACTCACGAAAGAACTGGACCAAACCACGAAAGCAGGTTGGGCGCAACAAGTATATCAGTGACGGAGAAGAGTGATGCGTGTGAGCGCTAACGCTCTCTTGTTCAATGGAAACGCCACATGACCGATACCGCCATGCCAGCCCAGCGGGCCTCCGCCGAATCCACTGTCTTCGCAATCATTTTCGCCGTCAGTTTCTGCCATTTTCTCAATGACATGATGCAGTCACTGCTGGCGGCGATCTATCCCATGCTGAAGCAAAATTATGGCCTCGACTTCAAGCAGATCGGTTTTCTGACGTTGACATTCCAAGTCACGGCGTCTTTGTTGCAGCCGGTCGTCGGTACATACACCGACAGGCGTCCGATGCCCTATTCGTTGCCCGTCGGTATGGCATTCTCGCTGGTCGGTCTTGGTCTTCTGTCCATCGCAACCCATTACGTGATGCTGCTCGCCGGCGCCGCCTTCATCGGCATCGGCTCGTCGATCTTCCACCCGGAATCCTCGCGCGTCGCTCGTCTCGCATCCGGCGGCCGTCATGGTCTGGCGCAGTCCTTCTTCCAGGTCGGCGGCAATTTCGGTACCGCAAGCGGCCCGTTGCTCGCAGCCTTTATCGTGCTGCCTCGTGGCCAGCAAAGCATAGCCTGGTTCTCGGTTGCGGCACTCTTGGGCATGATCATCCTCTATCAGGTCGGCAGCTGGTATCAGCGCTACCGTGCTGCCAATGCCAACCGGCCCGCCGCCAGCAAGGTCCTGAGGCTGCCGCGCAAGAAGGTGATGGCATCGCTCATCATCCTGACGCTGCTCGTCTTCACCAAGAACATCTATCTCGCCAGCATCTCGAGCTATTACACGTTCTATGTCATCCACAAATTCGCCATAACGGTGCAGCAGTCGCAGATGATGCTGTTCCTGTTCCTGGGCGCGGCTGCCGTCGGCACTGTTCTCGGCGGACCGATCGGCGACAAGATCGGCACCAAGGCGGTCATCTGGTTCTCGATCCTCGGCGTCCTGCCCTTCACACTGATCATGCCCTATGCAAACCTGTTCTGGACCGGCGTCCTCACGGTTTTCATCGGCTTCATCCTCTCATCGGCCTTTCCTGCAATTGTAGTCTTTGCGCAGGAACTGGTGCCAGGCCGTGTCGGCATGATCGCCGGGATCTTCTTCGGCTTCGCCTTCGGCATGGCCGGCATTGCTGCCGCGGTGCTTGGTTTCGTCGCCGACATCAAGGGCATCGACTACGTCTACGCAGTATGTTCCTACCTGCCGTTCCTTGGCCTGCTGACGATCTTCCTGCCTAGCATGCGGGAAGTGCGCGGAGTATCTGTCGCAATCTAATGCGACCGCCACACGAATGGCCCGGAGACATTCGGGCCTTCTTCTTGCGGGCCGATCGATCGACTCCTGATGCCAATTGTCAGGATGGTGGTTTGAAATTTCTCAAACGTGCCCATATAAGGTACGCCATTCCTGCGATCCTTCGCGGTGCGTGTCGCCACACCGTCTCGATCGAAATTCCTTCCGGGTACCTTCCATGTCCTCAGCCATCTCCGTCTCCAGCCTTTACAAGACCTATTCAACCGGTTTCGAAGCGCTGAAGAACATCAATCTCGACATTCGCCATGGCGAGATATTCGCCCTGCTCGGACCGAACGGGGCGGGCAAGACAACGCTGATCTCGGCCATATGCGGTATCGTCAGTCCGACGTCTGGAACGATCCTTGCCGATGGCCACGATATCATCAAGGAATATCGCGCAGCGCGCTCGAAGATCGGTCTCGTCCCCCAGGAACTGACGACCGATGCATTCGAAACCGTCTGGAATACAGTCAGTTTCAGTCGAGGCCTCTTCGGCAAGCCGGCCAACCCGGCCCATATCGAGAAGATTCTGAAAGAACTGTCGCTGTGGGACAAGAAGGATTCGAAGCTCATGACACTGTCCGGTGGCATGAAGCGCCGGGTCATGATCGCCAAGGCGCTGTCGCACGAACCGGAAATCCTCTTCCTCGACGAGCCCACGGCTGGCGTCGATGTGGAACTGCGGCGCGACATGTGGGGCGTCGTCCGGGCCTTAAGGGAATCGGGCGTGACGATCATCCTGACGACGCATTATATCGAGGAAGCCCAGCAGATGGCCGACCGCATCGGTGTCATCAGCCATGGCGAGATCATTCTTGTCGAGGAGAAGGACGAGCTGATGCGTTCGCTCGGCAAGAAACAGCTCCGGTTGCAGCTGCAGGGGAAGCGCGAAAGCGTGCCGGAGTCTCTCGAAAAATACGGTCTGGAACTGTCCCCGGATGGCTGCGAGCTGATCTATACCTACGACACGCAGAAAGATCGCACGGGCATCACCGCACTGCTGCAGGACCTGAGCAAGGCCGAGGTGCGCTTCAGCGATATTCAGACCAAGGAAAGTTCGCTCGAAGAAATCTTCGTCAATCTGGTGAGGCAACGCAAATGAACCTCTACGCCATCAAGGCAATCTACCTGTTCGAGATGCACCGCACCTGGCGGACGATCATGCAGAGCGTCATCTCGCCGGTGGTGTCCACCAGTCTCTATTTCGTGGTTTTCGGTTCGGCGATCGGCGGGCGCATTCCCGAAATCAGCGGCGTCAGCTACGGCGCGTTCATCGTGCCCGGCCTGATCATGCTGTCGCTGCTCACTCAGAGCATCTCCAACGCATCCTTCGGCATCTATTTCCCCAAGTTCGTCGGCACGATCTACGAACTGCTTTCAGCGCCAGTTTCCTATGTCGAGATCGTCATCGCCTATGTCGGCGCTGCCGCGACGAAGTCGATCATCCTCGGCGTCATCATACTCGCCACGGCTTCACTGTTCGTGCCGCTGCGGATCGAGCATCCCTTCGTCATGCTGCTCTTCCTGGTGCTGACGGCGGTTACCTTCAGCATGTTCGGCTTCATCATCGGCATATGGGCCGATGGCTTTGAAAAGCTGCAGCTCGTGCCGCTTATGATCATCACGCCGCTCACCTTCCTCGGCGGCAGTTTCTATTCCGTCGACATGCTTCCGCCTTTTTGGCAGACCGTCACGCTGTTCAATCCGGTCGTGTACCTGATCAGCGGTTTCCGCTGGAGCTTCTTCGGATTGTCGGACGTGCACATCGGAACCAGCCTCGCCATGACTGCAGTGTTCCTGATTGCCTGCATCCTCATCCTGCGCTGGATCTTCAAGACGGGATATCGGCTTAAGAGCTAGGGGAATCGATCAGCCGCGATTGAAGTAACTCTCCAGCGCAGCCAGTCCGGCCTTCAATTCCTCCTCGCCGCGCCGTCCGAGGTTTGACAAAAGCTCCGCCTCGAAGCTATGCGCTACCCTCGCCAGATCGGCATAAATCTTGCGCCCAGCGGGCGTCAGTTCCAGATTCTCGATGCGCCGGTCGGTTTCGTCGCGTTTGCGGCGCAACCAATACCGCTGCTCCAGTGCGAACACCGCCCGCGAGACCTTGGTCTTGTGCATGGAGGAATGCACTCCAATGGCCGTGGCCGTCAGCACGCCGAACTGGCCCAGTGTCGCCAGCGTCCGCCATTCCGGACGGGTCAATCCATATTGCTCACGGTAGAGGCTGGCGAAGCGCTGGCTGATCGCCTCCGCCGCCTTGTTCAGGCGATATGGCAGAAAGTCTTCCAATATCAGCTGCGGTTTCTCGGTCTTCTCGTTTGCCATCGCGCACAATCCTCGTTTACGGTTGATAGTTACAAAATAGATCGTCACAATTGCAACTAAATTGATTGGACAACCTTTTGAGCACCGGTCATCGGACTGGAATTGTCGAAAGGCCGAAAAGGAGGATGTGTCATGGTGACCCTCAATTACATGCCCGGGTTTGGGAATGATTTCGAAACGGAGGCGCTACCCGGCGCCCTGCCGCAGGGGCAGAACTCGCCGCAGCGCTGTGCCTACGGCCTTTACGCGGAACAGCTTTCCGGTTCGCCCTTTACCGCCCCGCGCGGCATCAACGAACGGTCCTGGCTTTATCGTATCCGGCCCTCTGTCAAGCACAGCGGGCGCTTTGCTCCAGTCAAGCGCGAGTACTGGAAGACCGCGCCCAATCTAGACGATCACGAGTTGCCGATTGGACAGTTGCGCTGGAACCCGACGCCCATGCCGACGGAACCGGTCACTTTCATTGATGGCATCCGCACCATGACCACCGCCGGTGACGTGCATGGTCAGGCCGGCATGGCGGCCCATGTCTATGCGTTCAACCGTGACATGCAGGACGACTATTTCTTCAACGCCGACGGGGAAATGCTGCTCGTCCCGGAGAGGGGGCGTTTGAGCGTCTTCACCGAGATGGGCGTGATCGAGATCGAGCCGTCGGAAATCTGCGTCGTGCCACGCGGCATGGTGATCAAAGTCACCGCAATCGATGGCGAGGCTCGGGGCTATATCTGCGAGAACTACGGAGCGAAATTCTCCCTGCCGGACCGCGGCCCGATCGGGGCCAACTGCCTGGCCAATCCGCGCGATTTCAAGACGCCGGTTGCGGCCTTCGAGGACAAGGAAACGCCATGCCGGCTGCATGTGAAATGGTGCGGCAAGTTCTATCAGACCACGCTCGATCACTCACCGCTCGACGTGGTTGCGTGGCACGGAAACTATGCACCATACAAGTACGACCTGCGTACTTTCTCGCCGGTTGGCGCCATCCTGTTCGACCACCCGGACCCATCCATCTTCACCGTGCTGACCGCGCCCTCCGGCGAGGAAGGTACGGCCAACGTCGACTTCGTGATTTTTCCGCCGCGCTGGCTGGTGGCAGAGCACAGTTTCCGCCCGCCCTGGTACCATCGCAACATCATGTCGGAATTCATGGGGTTGGTATATGGTCAGTACGATGCCAAGGAGGAGGGGTTCGTGCCGGGCGGCATGAGCCTGCATAACATGATGCTGCCGCATGGCCCGGACGCGATGGGCTTCAACAAAGCCTCGACGATAGAACTCAAGCCGTACCGGCTGGAAAACACCATGGCGTTCATGTTCGAGACACGCTTCCCGCAACACCTGACCCGCTTTGCTTCGGAACTGGAGTCGCTGCAGGACAATTATGCCGACTGCTGGAAGGACCTGAAGAAGCGGTTCAACGGCACTCCCGAGGGAGACTGGCCAGAGGAGAACAATAACAAATGAAGCTGGCTTCCCTCGACAACGGCACCCGCGACGGCAAACTCGTTCTCGTCTCCAAGGACCTGACTCGCTTTACCGACGCCTCGTTCCTGACGCCGACGCTGCAATCAGCGCTCGACAATTGGGCGCGCATCGCCCCGCATCTCGAAGCGCTGAGCTCAAGTCTTGAACTCGGCGCGGTCCCTACAGAGCGCTTTCACGAGCATGATGCCCTGTCGCCGCTGCCTCGCGCCTACCAGTGGGCCGATGGCTCGGCCTATGTCAATCATGTCGAACTGGTGCGCAAGGCGCGCGGCGCCGAGATGCCGGCAAGCTTTTGGACCGATCCGCTGATGTACCAGGGTGGCTCCGACAGTTTCCTCAACCCGCGCGAACCGATCCGCATGGCCGATGAGACCTATGGCATAGACATGGAAGGCGAAGTCGCCGTCATCGTCGACGATGTGCCTATGGGTGCCAGCGTCGATGAGGCCCGCGACACCATTCGCCTTATCATGCTCGTCAACGATGTGAGCCTGCGCGGGCTTATCCCCGAGGAACTCGCAAAAGGATTTGGCTTCTTCCAGTCAAAACCATCGTCGGCGTTTTCTCCCGTGGCAGTGTCCCCCGACGAATTGGGCGATGCCTGGGACGGCGGCAGGGTGCACCTGCCATTGAATGTCGACCTTAATGGCAGACCGTTCGGCCGTGCCAATGCGGGGGTCGACATGACCTTCGATTTTCCGACATTGATTGCCCATGCGGCGAAGACGCGGCCGCTTGCTGCCGGGACGATCATCGGCTCCGGCACCGTATCCAACAAGCTCGGTGGCGGCCCGGGCAAGCCTGTCGCGGACGGCGGCGCGGGATATTCCTGCATCGCCGAAATCCGCATGATCGAAACCATCAATCTCGGCGCCCCGCAGACCCCGTTCATGCGGTTCGGCGATGTTGTGCGGATCGAGATGCAGGACAGGGCCGGGCATTCGATCTTCGGCGCCATCGAACAGCAGGTGGTTCAGTATGGCCGGTAAAGCGATCCTCTATGACTATTGGCGATCATCCGCCAGCTACCGCGTGCGCATTGCGCTCAACCTTCTTGGCCTCGCATATGAAACCGTACCAGTCGATCTTCTCAAGAATGAGCACAAGGCGATAGACCATCTCATCCGCAACCCGCAGGGTTTGGTGCCGGCATTGGCAATCGACGGCCATATGCTGACCCAATCCCTTGCGATCATCGAGTATCTCGAAGAAACTCAATCCAGCGCCAGCTTTCTGCCGGCCGATCCCGCCGGCCGCCAGCGCGTGCGCGCACTCTCCTATGCCATTGCCATGGAGATCCACCCCGTCTGCAATCTGGGGGTGATCTCACATGTCATGCAATTGACCGGTGGCGGCGAGGAATCGCGTGAGCTCTGGATGCGCAAGTTCATTGCGGAGGGGCTGACCGCAGTCGAGACCTTATTGGACCACCCCGATACGGGCAAATTTTGCCATGGTGACACACCCGGCATGGCGGATTTCTGTCTCGTGCCGCAGGTCTACAACGCCAGGCGCTGGGGCGCGGATATCGGCCATCTTACGCGCATCAACACGATCGTCGAACACTGCGGGGCAATAGAGACCTTTGCCGCAGCGCGGCCGGACAGGGTGAAGCGCAACGCCTAGAGCATCACACGAGCTCCACATCGTACTGAGCAAATGCCGGATCCGAAGTGAGGATAACGAGGTTCTCAACCTGTGCCTGAGCGATCAACAGCCGGTCAAACGGATCCCTATGATGGTCAACCAGTCGCTCGGTGCGTGCCGCGTGCAGCTCACTGACCGGCAGGAAGGGTATATTGTGCGTTCGCACCGTTTCGACGATATCGCCATCGAGCTTTAGTTTGCCCAAGCCCCGCTTGATCGCGATCTCCCAGATTGTCGCAGAACTCACGATCAGGCCTTCGCCCCGTTGCAAAATCGTCCTTTGCGGCGTTGAAAGCCGCGGATCGTCGGCGAGCGCCCACAACAGCACATGGGTATCGATCAGATAGTGCGGGCGGCTCACTTGAGGTAGTCGTCCCAATCGGCGCCGAGTTCGTCAAAATCGTCAGCTATCTCGATGCGCCCCTTCATCGCTCCGATCAGGCTAGCCGGCTTCACGTTCTGACCGGGGAGCGGGGAGATGGTAGCAACAGCCTTGCCGTGGCGCGTTAATACGATCTCCTCACCCGACTGCGCGCGGCTAACGAGTTCCGAGAATTTCGCCTTGGCTTCTGCGATTGAGATATTCATCATCAGCTCCGTAGAGCAATTCCAGGTAAAGTGGAAACCGGTTTACCGTCCGGAATTGCAGAATACCATATGACCAGAATTTAGGTCATAATTAAGCTGATTGCAATGACGTCCGCTACTCCGCCGCCTCGATCTTGATCACACCGCGGCGGATCTGGTCTTCCTCGATCGACTCGAACAGGGCGCGGAAATTGCCCTCGCCAAAGCCTTCGTCGCCCTTGCGCTGGATGAACTCGAAGAAGATCGGCCCGATCACCGTCTTGGAGAAGATCTGCAGGAGAATCTTGGTCGTGCCGCCATCGACGACACCTTCACCATCAATGAGGATGCCATGTTTCTTCATCCGCTCGATCGGTTCATCATGGCCGTGTACGCGATCGTGCGACTTTTCGTAATAGGTTTCCGGCGGTCCGGGCATGAATTTCAGCCCGTTATCCGCAAGCTTGTCGGTCGCGTCAAAGATTGCTTCCGTGCCGACGGCAATATGCTGTATGCCTTCGCCCTTGTACTTGCGCAGGTATTCCTCAATCTGGCTCTTGTCGTCCGTCGATTCGTTCAGCGGAATGCGGATCTTGCCGCAGGGCGAGGTGATGGCGCGTGAGACGAGACCAGTCAGCTTGCCCGCAATGTCGAAGAAATGGATCTGCTTGAAGCCAAAAAGCTCGCGGTAGAATGCCCACCACTTGTCCATATTACCGCGATAGACATTGTGGGTGAGGTGATCGAGATAATAGAAACCGACGCCTTCCGGTTTCGGATCGCGTTCGCCCAGCCAGTCAAACTCGGCTTCATAGGCGGAACCCTTGTCGCCATAGGTTTCGATGAAATACAGCATCGATCCGCCAATGCCGACAATCGCCGGAACATCGAGCGTCTTGTCGTCGCCCTCATAGGGGGTTGCGCCCTTGGCAACCGCATGGTCGTAGGCGTGCTTGGCATCCACCACCCGCCACGCCATGGATGGGGCGCAGGGCCCATGCTTTTCGACGAACTTCGTTGCGTGCGAACCCGGCTCGGCATTGAGGATGTAGTTGATATCGCCCTGGCGCCAGACTGTGACATTCTTGGTCCTGTGGCGGGCTACCGGTTCATAACCCATGCGGGCAAACAGCTCGTCCAGCTTTTCCGGTTCCGGATGGGAGAATTCGACGAATTCGAAACCGTCCGTTCCGGCCGGGTTATCCTTGTTGATGACAGCCTTCGGTGCGTCGTGCGGAAACGGGCCCATATCTTCCTCCATACATTTCCGGCCATTATTGCGCAAAACACCCGCAATGTGCTTGCATTTCGACGCTTCAGGGCGATAAGATTTACACGTTCCGTGCGCAAACAGATCAAAGGATGCATGAATGGAGCAACTTGACCCTTCCGACCGCAAGATACTCATCTGCCTCCAGGAAGATGGGCGGTTGACCAACAACGAGCTTTCCGAGCGGATCAACCTCTCGCCGTCGCAATGCTCGCGCCGGCGTGCGCGACTGGAAGAGGAGGGTTATATTCGCGGCTATCGCGCCGAGATCGACCGGGAAAAGCTTGGCCTCGGCATCGTCAACATCATCTCAGTGACGCTGGCGACGCACAATCGGGACAATGCGCAGCGCTTTTCGGAACTCATCTCGAAACTGCCTCAGGTCATGGAAGCCCATGCTCTGACTGGAGAGATGGATTATTTCATTAAAGTGGTGACACCGGACCTGCGCGGACTTTCAACATTCGTCAATGAGATTCTGTTGCCGCATGAATCCGTGCAGCATGTCAAAACAGCTATCGTGCTGGACACGTTGAAGGAAGACGGGCGATTGCCGATATGACGCCTCTATCTTGCCGAAAGACGCGCTAAAGAAAAAGCGCCTTTCGCACCATCGGATAGACCCGGGCATGGCCAAGCATGTACGCGGTGATGGCATGGGCGTCGAAAATCCCGTGAAATGCCCTGCCGAGAATGTTCAGCCCGCCAGTATAAGCACCAAAGGCCGGCATGATCATGCGCGACTGGTCGCTGACGAAACAGCGCCTCTGCACCGCTTGCCCGCGCCGAACCACCTTGGCCGCCGGGTGCAAATGTCCTGCTATCTCACCGGAGCAAGGGGATTTCGACGGCTCGTGCCGGAAGACCAGTTTGCCGAGCGCCAGCTCTGTGAATGTCTCCCCCGGCAAGTCAGCCGGATGGTCGGGATCGTGGTTGCCGGTAATCCAGATCCATTCGCGCCCCGCCATCAGCGCCGCGAGTTCCGCCGCATAGATTGCAGGAAGGCGGGCAGCGGCATCGCCATCGTGAAAGCTGTCACCGAGGCTGATGACGCAGGCTGGGTTGTATCGCGCAATCACCTTCGCCAAGGCGGCCAGCGTCGTTGCCGTGTCATAGGGTGGTAGCAGCATGCCGCGCCTGGCGAATGACGAGCCCTTTTCGAAATGCAGATCCGAGACGACGAGAATCCGGTCGCTTTCAAGATAGAGCGCACCCGACGGATCGCAGACAGCACGATGCCCGGCAACGACCATTTCGGCCGTACCGTGCAAAGCTGTCTTCGTCGCTTGGAATACCACGTTCATTTGTGTTCCATCATTTCCCGGGTCAGTTCCTCCGCGATCTCTTCCAGCAGCGTCTCATGCGCTTCGCCGGGAACGCGTTCCTTGCCGATTTCCATCATAACGGGAACGGCAAGCGGCGAAATCTGGTCGAGATCCTTGTGGACGATATGCCCCTTGATTCGGCTTAGCATACGGCCAAGTCGCTCAATGTCGAGCAGGCCCGTGGCAGCATCGGCACGCGTCGCCTGAATGAGGATATGGTCCGGCTCATGCTCACGCAAGACGTCATAGACGAGGTCCGTCGAGACCGTGACCTGACGTCCGGTCTTTTCCTGCCCGGGATGGCGTTTTTCCACGAGCCCCGAGATTAGCGCACAATTGCGGAACGTGCGTTTCAGCATCCAGCTTTCAGCCAGCCATGCTTCGAGATCATCGCCCAGCATATCCTCATCGAAGAGCTCCGATAGCGGCAACTCCCCTTTCTTGAACATGCGGCCCATGTCGCGCAGGCCCCAGACGGTGAGCGCATAATCCGTGGCGACGAAACCGAGCGGCCGTGCCTTCGCCCGCTCCAGCCGCCGTGTCAGCAGCATACCGAGTGTCTGATGCGCCAGCCTGCCCTCGAATGGATAGGTCACCATGTATGACCGCTCGCCGCGCGGAAACGTCTCGACCAGCAGGCTGCCCGGCTGCGGCAGAACTGATTTCTCTTTCTGGATGCGCAACCAGTCGCTGACCTGATCTGGCAGGGCGCCCCAACGCTTGGGGTCCGCCAGCATGGAGCGCACCTGGTCGGCAAGATATGTGGTCAGCGGAAACTTGCCGCCGGCATAGGCCGGTATCTTGGCGTCAAAGCCTTCGGCATTCGAAACCATGCATTCATTTTCGCGAATGCCCTCGAAGCGCAGCACGCGGCCGGAGAAGAAGAACGTATCGCCTGGACTGAGCGACTCGACAAAATATTCCTCCACCTTGCCAAGCACCGGGCCACCACGCACATTGCCGCCCTTGCCGCGCTGGCGGGTGAGCCGCACGTTGAGGCTTGGCGCCTCGATGATGGTGCCGACATTCAGCCGGTACTGCTGGGCAAAGCGCGGATGCGTCACCCGCCAGGTGCCATCCGCAGTCTGCTTGATCTTGGCGAAGCGCTCGTAGCTCTTCAGCGCATAGCCGCCAGTCGCGACGAAATCGACGATGCGATCGAAAGTCTCGCGCGGCAGCATCGCATAGGGCAGGGCGGTCGTGATTTCGGCGTAGAGATCGTCCGCCCGGAACGGCTCGGCGCAGGCCATGCCGAGCACATGCTGCGCCAGCACATCGAGCGATCCGTCGCCGAGCGGCGGTGTATCCTGCGCGCCGATATAATTGGCGTCGAGCGCCGCCTGACATTCCATAACTTCGAAACGATTGGCCGGAACGAGGATGGCGCGCGAGGGTTCGTCCATGCGGTGGTTGGAGCGGCCGATCCGCTGCGCAAGGCGGCTTGCACCCTTCGGCGCGCCGACATGGATGACGAGATCGACATCGCCCCAGTCAATGCCGAGATCGAGCGTCGAGGTGGCGACAACGGCACGCAGGGCATTCGCCGCCATGGCCTGCTCGACCTTGCGCCGCTTGTTGACATCCAGAGAACCGTGATGCAAGGCGATCGGCAGATTGTCGTCGTTCGCCATCCACAGATCGTGAAACAGCCGCTCCGCCTGGCTGCGCGTATTGACAAAGATCAGTGTCGTGCCATGCCGCTTGATCGCCTCGTAGATACCCGGCAGCGCATAGACCGCCGAATGCCCGGCCCAGGGAACATGATCGTCCGTTTCGAGAATCGTGATGTGCGGCTTCGCTCCGCCTTCCACTGTCACAAGGCTTGCCATAGGCGCATCCGCTGTCTGCGGCAGAAGCCAGCGCCGCAGCGCATCGGGATCGGCGACGGTCGCGGAAAGTCCGATCGTCTGCACGCCCGGCTGCAGCCGGCGCAGGCGCGCCAGCCCGAGCGACAGGAGATGACCGCGTTTCGACGTAACGAGAGAGTGCAACTCATCAAAGATGACATAGCGCAGGTCCTCGAAGAAACGCCCGGCATCCCTGGCCGAGATCAACAGGGCCAGCTGCTCCGGCGTCGTCAGCAATATATCCGGCGGCGCCAGCTTCTGCCGCTGCCGTTTATGGGCCGGAGTGTCGCCAGTGCGCGTTTCGAGCGAGATATCGAGGCCGATCTCGTCGATCGGCTTTTCGAGGTTGCGATGGATATCGACAGCCAGTGCCTTCAACGGCGAAATGTACAGCGTGTGCACGCCCCGGCTAGCCGCATTGCTCTTGCCACGGCTCGCGAGATCGACCAGTGCTGGCAGGAATCCCGCCAGCGTCTTGCCCGCGCCGGTCGGGGCGATCAGCAGCGCCGAGTTCCCTGCTTGCGCCTCCTGCAGCAATTCGAGCTGATGCGCGCGCGGCGACCAGCCCTTGGCCTGAAACCAGTTCAGGAAGGGCGGCGGCAGATACGCGGCGCCGATATCGGCCAGGGATGATTTGCTGGTGCTCACTGCAGCGAATGTAGTTGTGAGCGGGCGAAGCGCCAAGCTTCTTTTGTCAGGATTGCAAGGAGCAAAATGCGGCCTATGTTCGTTAGATGGTAAACCCGAGGAATGTCTTGCTGAAACGCCCCGAAGCCCTGCTGTGTTCGACACCCGCCGGCCTCTATTCCCCGGCTGGTGATTTCCATATCGATCCGGTTCGTCCCGTCGATCGCGCACTGATCACCCATGGCCATTCCGATCATGCCCGCTCCGGCCACCGCAAGGTCATGGCAACGCAGCAGACGCTTGATATCATGGGCCTGCGCTATGGCAGTAATTTCGCCGGCGAAACACAAGCGGCGGACCTCGGCAATTCCACCGAAATCAACGGCGTCAATGTCAGTTTTCATCCCGCAGGCCATGTGCTCGGTTCAGCGCAGATCGCTGTCGAAAAGGACGGCATGCGCATCGTCGCTTCCGGCGACTACAAGCGCCGTGCCGATCCGACCTGCGCGAGCTTCGAGCCCGTTGCCTGCGATGTCTTCATCACCGAAGCCACCTTCGCCCTGCCGGTATTCCGCCATCCCGACAGCCGCGATGAAATCGCCAAGCTGCTCAAATCCGTCGAACAGTTTCCTGAGCGCTCGCATCTCGTTGGCGCCTATGCGCTCGGCAAGGCACAGCGGGTCATCCGCATGTTGCGCGATGCAGGTTACGACCGGACGATCTATATCCATGGCGCCCTTGAGAGACTCTGCGACTACTATCAGTCGCAAGGCATCGATCTTGGACCTTTGGCACCCGCAACCACCGAGACCGGCAGCGTGCAGGATTTCGCCGGCGCCGTCGTCATCGGCCCGCCCTCGGCGTTCCTCGATCGCTGGGCAAGGCGGTTTCCAGACCCGGTCTCCTGCTTTGCCTCGGGCTGGATGCGCATCCGCCAGCGGGCGCGCCAGGGCGGTGTCGAACTGCCGATCATTCTTTCCGACCATTGCGACTGGGACGAGCTGACCGGCACGATCACAGAGCTTGGACCGCGCGAGGTCTGGGTCACGCACGGACGCGAGGAAGCGTTGGTGCGCTGGTGCGAGCTGAATGACTTTGCAGCACGGCCGCTGCATCTCGTCGGTTACGAAGACGAGGGGGATTGATGGAAGAGTTTGCCCAACTCCTCGACCGGCTGGTCCTCACGCCCGCCCGCAACGGCAAGCTCACCCTGCTGGTTGACTATTTCCGTGACACGCCAGATCCGGATCGCGGCCTTGCGCTTGCCGCCATCACCGGCGATCTCAACATCGCCAACGTCAAGCCTGCGATGATCCGCGCCTTGATTGCCGAGCGTATGGATGAGCAGCTTTTCGCTTACTCCTATGACTATGTCGGCGATCTTGCGGAGACCATTTCGCTGGTCTGGTCAACGGATGAACCGCTGCGTGCCAATGCCGTGCCGACGCTAGGAGATGTCGTCACTTCTCTCGAACATGCGTCGCGCAGCGACGCGGTAAGGCTTGTCGAGAAATGGCTGGACCAGCTCGATGCCTCCGCCCGTTACGCGCTGTTGAAGCTCGTCACCGGCGGCCTGCGCATTGGCGTTTCGGCGCGGCTCGCCAAGCAGGCACTCGCGCAATTCGGCGATGTTGATGTCACGGAAATCGAGGAGCTCTGGCATGGCCTGAAGCCACCCTATGAAGCGCTCTTCGCCTGGCTCGAGAGCAAGGCCGACAAACCGCAGAGCCTTGCTGCGGCGCCATTCCGTCCGGTCATGCTGTCGACGCCGCTGGAAGAGCCGGATTACGCAAAGATCAGTGCCGAAGAATACGCTGCCGAGTGGAAGTGGGACGGCATTCGCGTGCAATTGACGGCCGAGGGTGGCCGGCGGCGCATCTATTCGCGAACCGGCGACGATATTAGCCAGGCCTTTCCCGACATCGTCGATTTCATGACATTTGAAGGCACCCTGGACGGCGAGTTGCTGGTCGCGCGCAATACGGATGCGGGCGTCGAGATCGGCGTCTTCGGCGATCTGCAGCAGCGCCTCAACCGCAAGACCGTCTCTGCAAAGCAGCTTGAAGGCCATCCCGCCTTCGTCCGCCTGTACGACCTGTTGCTCGATCGCGGTGAAGACGTCCGTGGCTTGCCTTTTGTGGAACGGCGCACCCGCCTCGAAAGCTTCGTGAAGCACCTCGAACCTACGCGCTTCGACCTGTCGCCGCTCGTCCCCTATACCTCTTTCGACGACCTCGTCGCATTGCGCAAGAACCCGCCGCATCCGATCATCGAGGGGCTGATGCTCAAGCAACGGTCCTCCACCTACGTGCCGGGGCGCCCGAAGGGCCCGTGGTTCAAGTGGAAGCGCGATCCCTTCATCATCGATGCCGTGCTGGTCTATGCGCAACGCGGCCACGGCAAGCGGTCGAGCTATTATTCGGACTATACCTTCGCCGTCTGGACAGGGCCGGAAAGCGAGCCGCAGCTGGTTCCCGTTGGCAAGGCCTATTTCGGCTTTACCGATGAGGAGCTGAAACAGCTCGACGCCTTCGTGCGCAACAACACGACAGAGCGTTTCGGCCCAGTGCGCTCCGTGCGCGCCGAGCCCGACCATGGTCTCGTCCTCGAAGTCGCCTTCGAAGGCCTCAACCGATCCAAACGGCACAAATCCGGGGTTGCCATGCGGTTTCCCCGCATTTCGCGCCTGCGCTGGGACAAACCGCCAATCGAGGCCGACCGGCTGGAGACACTGGAGGCACTTCTGCGCGATTCCGAAAGCCCTGGCTGATCAGCGCGACCTAATACTATTGCCTCTTGCTTTCAATGCGCCATTCCTTTGCACCGAATGTCACATCGAACCGGGACAGGAATGAACGGCCGAGGAGCCCATCTATGCCATCACCGAGCGTCTTTTCCGCGTGGACGACAGTTGCGACGTCATTGGCCTTGACGCGTCCAATCCTGACTTCCGCCGCCGAGCTGCGCTGCGCCAGCGAGATTCCGTTCGCCGTTTGCATGCGGACCGAATAATCGCCGGATAGGGGGAGCTTCGCACGTTCGGCAAAGTCCTTGGTTATGGAGACAAAGCTTGCGCCCGTGTCGACAATGAAGACGCCCGATGTGCCGTTGATGCTGACTTTGGCAATGATCACATCCTTGCCTTGCGTGGGAAACCGATCATTGCCTGTCGCGTAGGCAAGATCGCATTTGCCCTTCTGGCTATATTCCTTGAGGATCGCCTGCGTACGCGGTGTATCGTTCTGCGCAGGGTCGATTGAAACCCAGGTCTGGATAGGGGTGATTGCCTCGCAATATTTACCCAACGCTGCGTAGCTCAGAGACGCTCCGCGGAAAACCTCACCGTTAAGCGCACTTATATCCGCAGACAGGCCGATCGTGGAGTCATAGGCGTCGATCGCCTCGTCATAGCGTTTTGCGTCACGCAGTATCTGCGCCCGCAAATAGTGGAATTGCGGCAGGTCCGGCGACATGGCGAGCAGATCATCTGCGACCTTGATGGCCGCAGGAAAGTCACTCAAGCCATAGAGAATGTCTGCGGCATGGTAGAGCGCCACGTCCGATGGCCGGCACTTGGCCGAGTAGGCCTGAAACACTTTGGCGGCCTCGCGTTGATAGCCCGCTTGCTGCAAATTCGTGGCAAGGTCATATGTTGCGTTCCAGTCGCAAGGTTCCCGGAAGAGGACAGCAAGATGTCGAGCGACCGGATTGCGGCCGGCAACACTGCCCGGCAATGGTTCCATTTCCACTCGTGAGTAAAACGCCGCGGCACCTGGATCCGGTTTAATCCCGGCAAGCTCCTTTACTCTGGCTGGAATTGCGTCAGGCCCCCACCAGAATGCTGCTGCGAGGGCAGCCATAGTGCCGACAACAAGGATGATGCCGACGTATTCTTTCCAGGCACTCGACCGCGGCGGCAATGCCGCCATTTCTGTCTTCCCACTCTGCTTTGAGCATGTAAATCGCTTTCAATTCAATCAATAAACTGGGTCGCGCCAGAATATTCATGATCATGCAGCGGGCACGGTGGCAAGGTATAAGCTGCGGCCATACACCGCTATGTTGTGGCGCGCCACTCGTTCCTCATGGTCAACACGGCAAGAACACGTATAAGGGTTGAGGCGTGATCGTCATTCCGCAGGGTGTGCAGCTATCCAGATGATCGGTACCGGCATCGAAAAGCCTGTCATTGTTCTGTTCCGTCACGATCTGCGGCTCGGTGACAATCGCGCACTCTATGCTGCGTCGCAGACAGGAAAGCCGGTCATTCCAGCGTTTCTGCGGGATGAGAGGGTCAGCGGCGACAACCGCCCCACGGGCGGCGCCAAGCGGTGGTGGCTGCATCATTCCCTGACCGCGCTTGCCGCGTCACTGCAGGCGCTAGGTGCTCCGCTGGTCCTCAAGCGCGGCCGGACTGATGACGTCATCGACGCCCTCATCAAGGATACCGGCGCGGATATGGTTGTCTGGAACCGCCGCTATGACCCGCCCGGCGCCGAGATTGACGAGGCGCTGCAGGCGGAACTCTCGCATCGCGCCATCGCGACGCAGAGTTTCGAGGGGCAAATCCTGCACGAACCCTATGCACTCAAGACGGGATCCGGCAGGCACTACCGCATCTACACGGCATTCTGGCGCGCTCTGAATGCCATGCCCGAGCCGCGCGATCCATTGCCGGCACCGCTGGCGCTGAAGGGTTGGCACCACAGGCTCGCTTCCGACGAACTCGATGATTGGTGCCTGCTGCCGCAACACACGGACTGGAGCCAGGGATTTTCCGGGGTGTGGACCCCCGGCGAGAATGGCGCACTCGACCGGCTGCGCAATTTCCTCGACGGCAGGATCGGCAACTATTCCGAGGATCGCGACCGGCCGGATATCGACGCGACCTCGCGCCTGTCGCCGCACCTTGCCCATGGCGAGATCACGCCGTTCCAGATCTGGCATGCGACGAAGACCCCGATGCACGAGGCCCGGGCAGCGATCGAGAAATTCCGCCAGGAACTTGGCTGGCGTGAGTTTTCCTATCATCTTCTGTGCAACAATCCGAAGCTGCGCTCGGAAAATTTCAGCACCGCATTTGATGCCTTCCCGTGGGAAAATCGCCCGGACCATCTCAGTGCCTGGAAACATGGCAAAACCGGTTATCCAATCGTCGATGCCGGTATGAGGCAACTGTGGCGGACGGGCTGGATGCACAACCGCGTGCGCATGATCGTAGCCTCGTTCCTGATCAAACACCTGCTCATCGATTGGCGCATGGGGGAGGGGTGGTTCTGGGATACGCTCGTCGATGCAGACCCGGCAAACAACGCCGCGAGCTGGCAATGGGTGGCTGGCTGCGGCGCGGATGCGGCACCCTATTTCCGCATTTTCAATCCCGTCCTGCAGGGCGAAAAGTTCGACCCGACGGGAGGCTATGTGCGCGAATTCGTGCCTGAGCTGGCCGCGCTGCCGGATCAATATTTGCACCGGCCATGGACTGCACCTGGGATCATCCTTGATAAGGCGAATATTGATCTCGGCAAAACCTATCCTTGGCCCATTGTAGAGCATCAGCATGCCCGAAAACGGGCGTTGGAGGCCTTTGACAAGACCCGTTAGCTCCAGTTTTCCACACAAACCCGAAAATTTGCCTTCGGACCAGATTTTGCCGCATTTTCATCGAAAAGCGCCGCCAAATGGCGCTTTGGTCCACATGGTGCAACTTTTTTTTGACGTGCCCGTAAGCCGCATTCACAAAAAATATTACAACGAAAGCATTATACCCTCCTTGCCTTTGGGAAAATTTTGGCATTTGTTCATGCCTTCGCAATTCTCTTAGAGGGGAAGGAAAAGAAAAATGACCTTTATGAAACTCAATCTCCGTGCGGCCTTGCTGCTTGGATCACTCATGATCGGCGCAAGCCCGGCCCTGGCCGAAATGGTACTCCATCGCGGCAACAGCGGCGAGCCGCAAACCCTCGATCAGTCGCAGACCTCGATCGACATCGAAGCCTTCATCGTCAAGGACCTCTATGAAGGCCTGACAATCTATGACGCCAATGGCAAGATCGTACCGGGCGCCGCAGAAAGCTGGACCGTATCGGACGATGGCACAGTCTATACGTTCAAGATCCGCGCTGACGCCAAATGGTCCGACGGCTCGCCCGTGACCGCTGAAGATTTCGTTTTCTCGATGCGCCGCGTCGAAGACCCGAAGACTGCAGCCGGCTACGCCAATATCCTCTATCCGATCAAGAACGCCGAAAAGATCAACAAGGGCGGCATGCCCGTCGATCAGCTCGGCATGAAAGCCGTTGACGAAAAGACGCTCGAAATCACGCTGGAACGTCCGACCCCCTTCTTCATCGAACTTCTGTCGCACCAGACCGCGCTGCCGATCAACAAGGCAAGCTTCGAGAAGAACGGTGCTGAATTCGTCAAGCCGGGCAAACTGGTCGGCAATGGCGCGTTCAAGCTTGCCGAGCATGTGCCTAACGACCATCTGACCGTCGTCAAGAACGAGAACTACTGGGACGCTGCCAACGTCAAGCTCGACAAGGTTATCTTCTACCCGATCGACGACCAAGCTGCGAACGTCCGCCGCTACGAAGCCGGCGAACTTGACCTCGTCTACAATTTCTCGTCCGATCAGATCGACCGCCTGCGCGCCTCCAATCCGAAACAGGTGCACGTCACGCCAGCGGCCGCAACCTACTACTACCCCTTTGATACGCGCACGGAACCGTTCAACGACGTCCGCGTCCGCCAGGCGCTCTCGATGGCCGTCGATCGCGACTTCCTTGCCAAGGATATCTACAACGGCACGAAACTGCCGGTCTATTCGATGGTTCCTCCAGGGCTTGAAACCTATGGCGAGCCAGCCAAGCCGGACTTTGCCGGCATGTCACAGCTCGATCGCGAAGACAAGGCCGTCGCACTGATGAAAGAGGCCGGTTACGGAGAGGGCGGCAAGCCGCTCAATATCGAAATCCGCTACAACACCAACCCGAACCATGAACGCGTCGCAACAGCCGTCGCCGACATGTGGAAGAAGACCTTCGGTGCTAATGTGACGCTGATGAATCTCGATATCTCGTCGCACTACGCTTACCTGCAGGAAGGCGGCAAGTTCAACGTTGCCCGTGCAGGCTGGACTGCGGACTATGCGGATGCGGAAAACTTCCTCAACCTCAGCGTCAGCAGCAACAAGACCTTCAACTACGGGCATTATGAAAATCCTGAATTCGATGCCCTGATGAAGAAGTCCTACGAGGAGCGCGACCCTGCGGCCCGTTCCAAGATCCTGCATGAAGCAGAGGCTCTGATCATGCGCGACCAGCCGATCGCGCCGTTGATGAACGATGCCAACCTCTGGCTCGTCGCCGACAAGGTCAAGGGTTGGGGTGACAACGCCAACAACGAACACCTGAGCAAGTATCTGAGCGTCGAATAACGCTTAAGCGCGCAGCCCGTCACGGCGGGCTGCGCGCTCTCAGTGCTCGGCTCGCAATGCGACACTTTCCCGATCGTACAAGCTAGAACTGCCAAGCTGCATCCTTCATCCAAGAGGGCTGCGCAACGCTGCGCTGTTACCAGTTTGAACCAGCCGAAAGCCGTCAATTGGTATAAGATGTCGCGCAGCGTGCCAGCGAGAATAACCAGCAATCCAGCCTACAGGACAAATTCAAGACGAGGACGGGAGGGTTCAAGGGAATGACTTTCATGAAACTCAAATTTGGCACCGCAGCCCTGTTGGCATCGCTGCTGATCGGCGCGCATCCTGCATTGGCGGAAGCCGTTCTGCATCGCGGCAATAGCGGCGAACCGCAGACGCTCGATCCATCCCAGACATCCCTTGAAATCGAAGCCTTCATCCTGAAGGATCTATACGAAGGTCTCACCTCCTATGATGCCGCCGGCAGGATTGTACCTGGTGCAGCCGAAAGCTGGACCGTTTCAGACGATGGCACTGTCTACACGTTCAAGATTCACGACAATGCCAACTGGTCGGATGGCACGCCGGTCGTTGCCGAGGATTTTGTCTTCTCGATGCGCCGCGTCGAAGATCCCAAAACCGCAGCCGGCTATGCCAATATTCTCTATCCGATCAAGAATGCCGAAAAGGTCAACAAGGGCGAGCTGCCTGTCGACCAGCTCGGCATCAAGGCGATCGATGCCAAGACGCTCGAAATCACCCTTGAACGTCCGACACCTTTCTTTGTCGAGCTTCTCGCCCATCAGACCGCTCTCCCGGTCAACAAGGCAAGCTTCGAGAAGAACGGCGCTGATTTCATCAAACCGGGCAAGCTTGTCTCCAACGGAGCGTTCGAACTTGCCGAGCACGTCCAGAACGACCATCTGACTGCGGTCAAGAACCCCGACTACTGGGACGCTGCCAACGTCAAGCTCGACAAGGTGATTTTCTATCCGTCCGAGGATCAGGCCGCTGCGGTCCGGCGTTTCGAAGCCGGTGAACTGCAGCTCGTCTACAATTTCTCCGCAGATCAGATCGAACGCCTGCGCGCTTCCCACGGCGATGAGGTCCGCGTAACCGCAGCGCTTTCCACCTATTTCTACTCGTTCGACACTCGCGTTGAACCCTTCAAGGATGTTCGCGTGCGGCGGGCCCTCTCTATGGCCATCGACCGCGATTTCCTGTCAAAGGAGATTTACAGCGGTGCGCAATTGCCGGCCTATTCGCTGATACCGCTTGGCATAGCCACCTATGGCGAACCGGCCAGGCCGGATTTCGCCGACTGGTCTCAGCTTGACCGCGAGGACAAGGCCATCGAGCTCATGAAGGAAGCGGGTTACGGCGAGGGCGGCAAGCCTTTGAACATCGAAATCCGCTACAACACCAATCCAAATCACGAGCGGGTGGCCATCGCTGTCGCGGACATGTGGAAGAAAACCTTCGGCGCCAATGTCACGCTCCTGCAGAATGATATCAGCGCGCACTACGCCTACCTGAAGGAGGGCGGCAAATTCAATGCGGCGCGCGCCGGCTGGACGGCGGACTATGCAGATGCCGAAAACTTCCTCGCCATCAACCTGAAGAAAAATCCTGTCTTCAATTACGGCCGCTACGACAATCCGGAATATGACGCGCTGGTGGAAAAATCCTACAATGAGAAGGATCCGGCCGCCCGTTCAAAGATCATGCACGAAGCGGAAGCAATCGTTCTGCGTGACCAGCCGATCGCACCAATGATGAACTTCGGCCAGCTCTGGCTTGTGTCAAAAAAGGTCAAGGGATGGCAGGACAATGGATCCAATGACCACCTCAGCAAATATTTGAGCGTCGAGGAATAAGAACTCAGCGCGCAATCCGGACGGGTTGCGCGCTAGACCTGAGAAAGTAACGCCATGTTTCAATTCGTTCTTCGCCGACTGGCGAGTGCAGTGCCGACATTGTTTATTGTCGTCACCATATCCTTCTTCCTCATGCGCTTTGCGCCGGGAGGTCCCTTCAATCTGGAAAGACCTCTGCCGCCGGCGACGATGGAAAACCTGATGAAGGCCTACCATCTCGACCAGCCCCTGTGGAACCAGTATCTCCAGTACCTGAAGAACGCCGTGACCGGCGATTTCGGCCCGAGTTACATCTACAAGGACAACACCATTGCCGAACTGATCGGCAAGGGCCTGCCTTACTCGGTCCAGCTTGGCACTTATGCACTGCTTCTCGCTCTCATTGGTGGAGTGATCGTCGGTACACTTGCGGCGCTCCGGCAAAACTCGTTCCTCGATTTCCTCGTCATGTCCGTCGCGACGACCGGTGTGACGGTTCCCAACTTCGTCGTTGGGCCAATCCTGACCCTCATCTTCGCCTTGATGCTGTCATGGGTGCCGGCCGGCGGCTGGGGCGACGGGTCGCTGAAATTCCTCATCCTGCCGGTGATCACTCTCGCACTGCCTCAGCTCGCGGTGTTCGCCCGCCTGACGCGCGGCTCGATGATCGAAGCTCTGCACGCCGACCATATCAGAACGGCCAGAGCCTACGGGCTTCCGCAGCGGGCGGTGGTGATCACCCACGCGATGCGCGGCGCGCTCCTGCCGGTCGTGTCCTACCTTGCGCCGTGCGCCGCGGCCCTTCTGACAGGCTCTGCCGTCGTCGAATCCATCTTCACCATTCCCGGTGTCGGCCGCTATTTCGTGCTGGGCGCCATCAACCGTGACTATACGCTCGTCATGGGAACCGTGGTTCTCGTGGCAATCTTCGTCATCGTATTCAATCTCGTGGTCGATATTCTCTACGGCCTTCTTGATCCGAGGGTCCGCCATGACTGATATGACCGACATCCCGACGACTGTCATTCCTCCGGAGGAATCGAAGGGGCGCAGCCTCTTCCAGCTGGCCGTGCTGCGTTTCCGACGCAACCGCGCCGCCATGACCGGCTGTGTGATCCTGCTCTTCATCACCATCTTTTCGTTCTTCGGCCCCTATTTCATCAGCCATACCTATGACCAGGTTTTCCCCTCCTATGTCACCGCACCGCCAAGCCTCGAGCCGCTTCCGCGGGCCGAAACACTGGGCGATGTTATGGAGGGCGTAGCAAGCCGCGCCCGCGTCGAACTGCGCGAGTTCAACGTCGAAGGAAACACCTTCACCGCAACGATCCATTCGGATCAGCCGATCGATCCGCGCTCCACCCGCTATTTCGACCGGGCCAACGAGTTTGACAACACGCAGGTCACAGCCACCGAAGAGGATGGGAGGACGCTGAAACTCACCGGTGAAGTCCACCGCGAATATTTCCCCTTCGGTACCGATGCCAATGGCCGCGACATGCTGGCTCGCGTTATGCTTGGCGGCCAGATTTCGCTCGCCGTCGGCTTTCTCGCCAGTCTTGTCTCTCTGGCAGTTGGCGTCACCTATGGTGCGATTTCCGGCTATATTGGCGGGCGTATCGACAATGTCATGATGCGTCTTGTCGAGATTCTCTATTCGCTGCCCTTCGTTTTCCTCGTTGTGGTGCTGGTCGTTTTCTTCGGCCGCAGCTTCATCCTGATCTTCCTCGTCATCGGCGCGGTGGAGTGGCTGGATATGGCGCGTATCGTGCGCGGGCAGACGCTTGCCCTGAAACGCCGTGAATTCATCGGTGCCGCGCAGGCGCTCGGCCTGACCGACTGGCAGATCATCCGCCGTCACATCATACCGAACACCATCGGGCCGGTAATCGTTTTCGTCACCGTTGTCGTGCCGAAGGTCATTCTTCTGGAAAGCTTCCTGTCCTTTCTCGGCCTCGGCGTCCAGGCGCCGCTGACCAGTTGGGGTGCACTGATTTCCGAAGGCGCCAACAAGATGCAATCCGCGCCCTGGCTGCTGATCTTCCCGGCCATCTTCTTCGTCGTCACTCTGTTCTCGCTCAACTTCATTGGCGACGGACTGCGCGATGCACTCGACCCAAAGGACCGCTGATATGACTGCCAATTCAATGGGCACCACTGAAACCGTATTGTCCGTGCGCGGATTGAAAGTCGACTTCACCACGCCCGATGGCGACGTCAACGCCGTCAAGGGCATCGATCTCGACGTGAAGCCGGGTGAAACACTGGCCGTCGTTGGCGAATCCGGCTCCGGCAAGAGCCAGACCATGATGGGTATCATGGGGCTGTTAGCGAACAATGGCCGGGTTGCCGGTTCGGCCAAATATCGCGGCAAGGAGCTGATCGGTCTACCACTTAAAGGCCTCAACGAGGTGCGCGGCTCGAAAATTACCATGATTTTCCAGGAGCCGATGACCTCACTCGATCCGCTCTATACGATCGGACGTCAGATTGCCGAGCCGCTCGTTCATCACAAGGGCATGACCTTCAAACAGGCCAAGGTGCGCGTGCTGGAACTGCTGAAGCTCGTCGGCATCCCTGAGCCCGAGCGGCGAATGAACAGCTATCCGCATGAAATGTCCGGTGGCCAGCGCCAGCGCGTCATGATCGCCATGGCACTCGCCAACGAGCCTGACCTACTCATCGCCGATGAGCCGACCACCGCGCTGGACGTGACGATCCAGGCGCAGATTCTCGATCTCCTGCGCTCGCTGCAGCAGCGGTTCGGCATGGCCGTCGTGCTCATTACGCACGATCTCGGCATCGTCAAACATTTCGCCGACCGCGTTGTCGTCATGCGCCGAGGCGAGGTGGTGGAGAAGGGCACGATCAAGGACATCTTCGAAGAGCCCAAGGAAGACTACACCAAAATGCTGCTGGCCTCCGAGCCGAGCGGCAGCAAGGAGGCGCCGGCCGATACCGCGCCGATTATCCTTGAGGGCCGCAATGTCGCTGTCGATTTTGCCATAGGCGGCGGTTTTTTCTTCGGTTCAAACACCGTATTTCGCGCCGTCGATGGCGTTTCCGTCCGGCTGAAACGGGGCCAGACGATCGGCATTGTCGGCGAATCCGGCTCCGGCAAATCGACCCTCGGCCGCGCATTGCTGCGGCTGTTGCCGAGCGGCGGCCATTATCATTTCGGCGACAAGAACATTTCGAACTTCGATCGTTCCGCTATGCGACCGTTGCGCAAGGAATTGCAACTCGTCTTCCAGGATCCCTACGGCTCGCTGTCGCCGCGCCAGACCGTGGGCGAGATCGTCACCGAGGGCCTGCGCATCCACGAGCCGCAATTGTCCAGAGCCGATCGCGACAAGCGGGCTATCGCCGCGCTCAAGGAGGTTGGCCTCGACCCGGCTGCGCGCAATCGCTACCCGCACGAATTCTCCGGCGGCCAGCGTCAGCGCATCGCCATTGCCCGCGCCATGATCCTGAAGCCGAAGGTGGTCATTCTTGACGAACCCACATCGGCGCTCGACCGCTCCGTACAGGGCCAGGTGATCGAGCTCTTGCGCGATCTGCAGGAGAAGCACGGCCTCTCGTATATCTTCATTAGTCACGATCTCGCGGTCATCAAGGCAATGTCCGACTATGTGATCGTGATGAAGAACGGCAAGATCGTGGAAGAAGGCGCGACCGGGGACATATTCGAACAGCCGCATCAGGCCTATACCAAGACGCTGATGGCTGCCGCTTTCGACCTGGAGTAATGCGCGTCGCCTTGCAACTCACGGCGAAGAACGCCATTTTATAGACACTTGCGTATAAACCCATAGACGCAGAGTTATAGGATGGCGTTTTCCGTGAGGACAAGGCAACTGATGAGGCTGTGAGACAGCTGGCAAAATTAAAGAATACCACTCTCACCGAGGCCATCCGCGAAGCTGTTGTGCACGAATATGAACGTGCTCGGCAGGAAGCGTCGTTACATGAAAGACTGGCGAAGGTGTTCGAAGAGTATCGAAGCTACCCCAAGACCGGTCCAGAGGCAGACAAAGCATTCTTCGATGATCTCTCGGGCAATGAATGATCTTCGTGGACGCAAGCTGTGATTTCCATCGTCGATGGTGAAGAGGACGCGATTGCCCTTGCAGCGCGTCTCACACCACGTCCATATTGGTTTGATCAGACCGCGCGTTCGGTGTGTACAGTCACATCGCAAGCTCGTCCCGCCAGGGCGGGTTGGCGCCTGCCCGAGATACCGTTACGGCAGCGGCCCTGACGCCGAGGAGGAGTGCCTCGCGGATCTGTGCCTCGGACAAGGTGTTGAGCGCGGATTTCGACAGAAGCTTCGCTTCCTCCAGCGAGGCAAGCACACCCGCCGTGAACGTATCGCCAGCCCCGACTGTATCCACGACAGGCACCTTCTGTGCCGCGACTTGCACCGTCAGATCGGCGGTATAGCCGGTAACGCCGTCCGCGCCATGGGTGACGAGGATGAGTTTTGGCCCCTGGCGGCCCGCCGGGACGATCCAGCGCCGGGCAATCTCGTCCAGCGTACCGCTCTCACCGAACCAGCGCATGTCCTCGTCGGAAATCTTGACGATGTCGGTCATGGCGATCATGCGGCGCATGCGGGCAAGGTGCTTCTCCTTGTCGGGGATGAATCCCGGACGGATATTGGGATCGAGGATGATCACGCGCTTTTCGTGTTCGCGCGCCATTAGCGCCTCATAGGTCGACCCGCACGGTTCCGGGATCAGGCTGATCGCACCGAACTGCAGCGCGGTAACATTGTCGTCGATTTCCGGCAGGTGTTCGATGGCCAACGAACGCCCTGCGCTGTTCTCGTCATAGAACATGTAGCTCGCCTGCCCGTCTGTCAGGCGCACAAAGGCGAGCGTGGTCGGTTGTGGCGAAATATGCGCGTAAGCGGTGCCGACATGATTGGCAGCCAGACTGTCCAGCAGCATCTGGCCGAAGAAGTCCGAGGAAATCCCGGAGAAGAATTCGGTTGCAACGCCGAGCCGTCCAAGCGCAATTGCCGTATTGAAAACAGCGCCGCCGACATAGGGCGCGAAGGCAGCTTCTCCGGCATCGCTTTTGCGCTGCAACATGTCGATCAGGGCTTCACCACAACACAAAATCATTGATCAATCTTTCCTGGATAAATGACACCCTTGCGGATGATAATATTGGCATAGAGCCGCGGCTCGCTTGTCGCAACAACGGTATGGGCGTTTCTCACACGCGCATAAAGCGCATCGCCGCCGAGTGCAACCAGGGCGAAGCCCGGTACACGGCGGGTGCAGACCGCTTCCATTTCCTCATGCACCGGGTCGGCAATCGCAGGGTTGCCCTTCACTGACGCGCGGAAGAGCGCCTCCGGCACGAAATCATCGACAGGCAGAACCTGCAAAATCGCTTCGAGCAGCGGGATGAGTGGCAGTCCATCGGCGCGGATCAGCCGCCTTGCATGTTCCAGCGCCGGATAGTTGCCGTCGACCAATGCAATCTCGTCGCCATGACCCATGGCACGCAAGGTGGCCAGCAGTTCCGGCCCCAGCATCGGCGGAATTCCAAGGAGCACTTAATTCCCTTTCCTGAATATCTTCTGTCCAAGCAGGAAGCGGTCGGAGAGCGGCAGGCTGGCGGCGCCAAGCGACCGCGCATGAATGCCGACCGTCCCTTCGAGAATGACCGGCAGTTCGATGCCCTCCAGATCGAACGTCTCAACATGCCTGCGGACAGACTCGACAATGCGGGCGCGGGCGCTCACCGGTAGCCAGCCATCGATGATGGCTGCCTCGAAATCCACCACGGAGGAAGCCGCAATCACAGCCTGGGCAATGCCCTTGCCTGCCTGGTCGATCCATGCATCGAGTTCGTCTCCCATGGCGCCCCAATCCTCGGGCGAAGCCCAAAGCGGCGAGGGATCGCGCCCCAGATCGGTGACCACTTTTTCAAGCGCCGTAATCGAGGCGACATCGATCAACTGGCGCGCGCTTCCGTCCGCGCCGGGCACAGGCATTGAGCCAAGCGCGCCGGCATTGCCGCTGCGTCCGGCGTAGAGACTGCCATTGATGACAATGCCGCCACCAATGAAGGAGCCGATGTAGAAATAGACGAAATCATTGACGTCCTTGGTCTGGCCGAACACCAGCTCTGCGCCGCAGGCGGCGGTCATATCGTTCTGCAGATAGACCGGAAACGGGCAGAGCGCCGCGACGCGCTCGCGGATATCGCAGTTCCGCCATTGGTCCATGATCTCCTGCGGCGCGCCGACCGTATCGGCCCACTTCCACAGTTCGAATGGCGCGGCAATGCCGATCCCGGCAATCCTCTCGCGCTGTTTTTCGGTCAGCCCCGCCATCATTTCCGCTGTGCCTTCTGCTACGAAACGGAAGATCGGCTCCGGTGCCGGATAGTCATAAGGCATATGCAGCATGGAACGGATTTGTCCGACGAAATCAATTAGCACCAGATCTGCGCTGCGGCGCCCAATCTTCAGTCCAAGGAAGAAAGCGCCTTCCGGATTAAGCGACATCGGGATGAGCGGCTGTCCGATACGGCCGCGCAACGGCTCCTCCCGTAACAGGAGTTCATCTGCCTCCAGCATGCGCATGATGATCGAACTCGTCTGCGCCGAAAGCCCGGTCAAGCGGGCAATAGCCGTCTTGGCGAGACCGCCATGCTGACGCAAAAGCGACAGCACCACACGCTCGTTATGATCGCGCATACCGCTCTGGTTTGTGCCGTGATGAAGCGACGGTCTGGCTCCTCCCATACCTGTACGCTCCGATAGTCGAATGCCCAATGGGACTCCTCCAATAATGCGCCGACAATGGCGATATCGGGCAATCCTGTCAATATTAAATCAGAGTGATTTATTAATGTTGACAGGTCACGCCGAGTGGTATTTGCTATGGTTCAACACTTGGCCGGGAGGATAACTGTCCGAGATGTTTAACGCGGAACCAGGGTTCGACTGCCGTCGGCCCGTCGCGCAGTTGCGCGCGATTTTTTTGGGAGGAAGTGACATGCGTAGAAGCATTTATCTGAAATCGACTATCTTTAGCGCCGCCGCTGTGGCCATCGCTGCCTTTGCGGCTCCGGCACAGGCTGCCGGCGTGGGCGCATGCCTGATCACCAAGACCGATACCAACCCGTTCTTCGTCAAGATGAAAGAGGGCGCCCTCGCTAAGTCGAAGGAACTCGGTGTTGAACTCAAGACCTATGCCGGCAAGATCGACGGCGACCATGAAAGCCAGGTGGCAGCCATCGAGACCTGCATTGCCGATGGCGCCAAGGGTATCCTCCTCACCGCATCAGATACGGCGGGCATCGTTTCCTCGGTCAAGCAGGCACGCGATGCGGGCCTCCTCGTCATCGCCCTCGATACGCCGCTTGATCCGGCCGACGCAGCCGATGCCACCTTCGCCACGGACAACCTCCTCGCTGGCGAGCTGATCGGCAAATGGGCCGCCGGGACACTCGGTGACAAGGCAAAGGATGCCAAGATCGCATTCCTTGACCTGACCCCATCGCAGCCGACCGTTGACGTTCTGCGCGACCAGGGCTTCATGAAGGGTTTCGGCATCGATGTCGTCGATATCAACAAGATCGGTGACGAAAAGGACCCGCGCATTGTTGGCCATGACGTAACCAACGGCAACGAAGAAGGCGGCCGCAAGGCAATGGAAAACCTTCTGCAGAAGGATTCCGGCATCAATGTCGTTCACACGATCAACGAGCCTGCTGCTGCCGGTGCCTACGAAGCGCTGAAGGCATTCGGCAAGGAAAAGGATGTTCTCATTGTGTCGGTCGATGGCGGTTGCCCAGGCGTCAAGAACGTCGAGGCCGGCGTGATCGGCGCAACGTCACAGCAGTATCCGCTGCTGATGGCATCGCTCGGCATCGAGGCAATCAAGAAGTTCGCCGATAGCGGCGAAAAGCCGAAGCCGACCGAAGGCAAGGACTTCTTCGACACGGGCGTTTCCCTTGTCACCGACAAGCCGGTCCAGGGCCTTGAGTCGATCGATGTCAAGACCGGCGCGAGCAAGTGCTGGGGCTAATGCCCGTTGGGTTCATCCCCTCAGACTTGCCAAGCATCTCCCCCCACAATGGGGGAGACCAGCTTGCAAACGCGTTTGGGCCAATTTTCAATGTTGGAATTTGAACGAAACTATTAACGCAAATCGATCTCCCCCACGTGGGGGAGATGTCCGGAAGGACAGAGGGGCGCGAGCCTTTCTCGGTTATGTCGAACGGCGTATAAGATTGCCACTTGTCAGTAATTTCGGAGGGGCCAGCCCATGACCGACACCAAAACACCGCAGCCGGCGCAAGAGTTCGAGAGCGTGCTGTCACAGAGCGCGACCACGGTCGCCAGTTTCGATACCCACGAGAAAAGCCTTCTTGAAAAGATCCGGCATTTCCTTCATTCCAGTCCGGCATCCGTCCCGCTGATTGTTCTGGTGATGTCGCTGATCATCTTTGCGGTCATCGTCGGGTCCCGCTTCTTCACCCCATTTGCACTGTCGCTCATCCTGCAGCAGGTGGCGATCGTCGGCATTGTCGGTGCTGCGCAAACCCTGGTCGTGCTGACCGCAGGTATCGACCTCTCGGTCGGCGCCATCATGGTGCTGACATCGGTCATCATGGGCCAGTTCACCTTCCGCTACGGCTTGCCGGTCGAGCTGTCGATCCTGTGCGGGATCGCGCTTGGCGCGCTATGCGGCTTCATCAACGGCGTCCTCATCGCCTATATCAAGCTGCCACCCTTCATCGTCACGCTCGGCACCTGGCAGATCTATCTCGCGACGACCTATATCTATTCGGCGAACGAGACGATCCGCGCCCAGGATATCGAGGCCAACGCCAAGCTCCTGCAATTCTTTGGCGAGAAGGTACCCATAGGGGGCGCCACCTTCACCTATGGCGTCTTCATCATGATCTTGCTGATTGCCATCCTCTGGTACGTGCTCAACCACACCGCCTGGGGCCGCCATGTCTACGCCATCGGCGATGATCCGGAGGCGGCAAAGCTCTCCGGCGTCAGGACCAAGCGCGTTCTCATCGCAGTCTACGTGCTCGCCGGTCTGATCTGTGCGCTGGCGGGCTGGGTTTCGATCGGACGCAACGGCTCGGTTTCCCCGCAGATCGGCCAATTCGCCAATATCGAATCCATCACCGCTGTGGTGATCGGCGGCATGTCACTCTTTGGTGGACGCGGCTCGATCATGGGCATGCTCTTCGGCGCATTAATCGTCGGCGTCTTCTCCTTCGGGATGCGCATGTATGGTACCGACGTTCAATGGACGTACCTCATCATCGGTGTATTGATTATCCTGGCTGTAGCCATCGACCAGTGGATCAGAAAGGTAGCAGGCTGATGTCAAGAGAACCCATTCTTACCGCACGCGGACTGGTCAAACGCTACGGCCGCGTCACGGCACTCGATCACGCGGATTTCGACCTCTATCCTGGCGAAGTGCTGGCAGTGATCGGCGACAACGGTGCCGGAAAATCATCTCTCATCAAGGCGATCTCCGGCGCCATCCATCCCGATGAAGGTGAAATGACGCTGGAGGGCAAGCCGATCCATTTTCGCTCGCCTATGGAGGCGCGCGACGCCGGCATCGAGACCGTCTACCAGAACTTGGCGCTTTCACCAGCGCTGTCGATTGCCGACAATATGTTTCTCGGCCGTGAAATCCGCAAGCCGGGCATCATGGGCAGCTGGTTCCGGATGCTCGACCGCAAGACGATGGAAAAGAAGGCGCGGGACAAGCTCACCGAGCTTGGCCTGATGACCATCCAGAACATCAGCCAGGCAGTGGAGACACTGTCCGGCGGTCAACGCCAGGGCGTGGCAGTGGCGCGTGCCGCCGCCTTCGGCTCCAGGGTGGTGATCATGGACGAGCCGACAGCGGCGCTGGGCGTCAAGGAATCCCGCCGCGTCCTCGAACTTATCCAGGACGTCAAGAAACGCGGATTGCCGATTGTGCTCATCTCGCACAATATGCCCCACGTTTTCGAGGTGGCCGACCGAATCCACATCCATCGTCTCGGAAAACGTCTTACCGTCATCAATCCGACGGAGTATACGATGTCAGATGCCGTCGCCTTCATGACCGGCGCCAAGGCGCCGCCGGCCTAGAGCAATTCCAGGAAAAGTGCGGAGCGGTTTTCCGTCCGGAAATTGCGTCAAACAAGAATTGGCATCTCCTAATCTGATTAACTGGAGACGCCCGGTTGCATAAAGGAAAATATTGAGAAATGAAGCGTTCTGAAGTCAATGAGATCATCCGCGAGAGCGACAAGTTCATCCGCTCGTTCGGCTATGTCATGCCGCCGTTCGCCTATTGGTCGCCGGAAGAATTGAAGGCCCGCACCGCGACCGATTCCAGGGCCATCCTTCAGGCGCGTCTCGGCTGGGACATCACCGATTACGGCCAGGGCAAATTCGATGAACTTGGCCTCTTCCTCTTCACCACCCGTAACGGCAATCAGGAAGATCTGAAAAAGGGCGGCGGCATGCTTTATGCCGAGAAGATCATGATCTCGCGCGAGAAGCAGCTGTCGCCGATGCACCGTCACATCGTCAAGGCCGAGGACATCATCAACCGTGGCGGCGGCACCCTGGTACTCGAGCTCTTCAATTCCAATCCTGACGGCGGCGTCGATGAGAAGACCGATGTGGAAGTGGCCACCGACGGGCGCATCGTCCGGCAGAAGGCGGGTGGTCTCTTGAAGCTGCAGCCCGGCGAGAGCGTCACGCTTCTACCTGGTAACTGGCACGCATTCTGGGGTGAGGGTGGCGACGTGTTGATTGGCGAAGTCTCTACTGTCAATGACGATCTCACCGACAATATCTTCCGAGAACCGATCGGCCGTTTCTCTTCCATCGACGAGGACGAGGCGCCACTGCATCTGCTCGTCTCGGACTACGACAAATGGCTGGCGTGACGTCCGCAATGCAATGGCCCGGGCGCATCTGATCTCCCCTCTGGGCGCTATCGGATCTGAAGGAGTACACTCGCTGGCAAAATCCATTGTGCCTCATCCACGAGGGAGTTTGTTGGGCAGCAAAGATTGTCGCCAACGTTGCAATTCTCGGCTTCTTGCAAAGCCCATATATCCCTCATGGTGAGCTTGGCGAACCACGCACAATGCACATGCAATCTTTCAAATCCGATTGTCCTGAAGCAGGAGGGGGAGATACAACCAACGGTGTCGATCTCCGTCATGCTGTGTAATATCGCAAAGAGCGCACAACCATGCTGATCAAACTTGAAGATCTGGTTCCGGAGATACTTGCCCGGGCGGCAGGGATCCCGCGGCTGATCGTTGCGATTGCCGGTCCCCCGGGAGCCGGCAAATCCACCGCTGCCGCCTCGCTTTGTGCTGCCATCAATATGCAGGACGAGGCGGCGGCGGTTGTCGTGCCGATGGACGGGTTTCATCTCGACAATGCCATTCTTGACGCGATGGACCTGCGCAAGCGCAAAGGCTCACCGCCGACCTTCGATTGTGCCGGTTTCGAGGTGCTGTTGAGGCGGCTGCGGGAGACGCGCGAGGACGTCGTCATTCCGCTGTTCGATCGCAAGCTCGATCTGGCGAGGGCAGGGGCCGGCATCGTCAAGGCCGACCAGCGCGTTCTGCTCGTCGAGGGCAACTACCTGTTGCTTGACCAGCCGCCATGGAACCGGCTGGCACCGCTCTTCGACGTGACGATCTTCCTCGACGTCGACCGGCTCGAACTCGAAAACCGTCTGGTGCACCGCTGGCTTACCCACGGCTATAATGTCGGCTCAGCGCAGGCACGCGCCTTGTCCAATGACATGCCCAATGCCGAACTGGTGCTGGAGGAGTCGAGAGCAGCGGACTACACGGTGCAGAACTGAGTGTCGCATCGTTGTGATGCGTGATTCGCCCTTCGCCCAGCTCAGAAAGTTTTGAACTGCGGGAGCCAATCATCATGCTGTCAGCTCCCTCATGATGAGCCGTCGAACCACGCGCCTTGCTTTTGCAGCAAATGCGCTCCGCACCAATAAGACGTTTCGAGTTTCCCACTGTTTCGCCCTGCTTGTCTTCTTGTCACCCGCGCGGCGCCATCCGTGTCTCCATGTCCCGCATGATCGCGGCAGCTGCGTCACGGGTGATGCCCGCCCAGGATTGGAGAACATCAGCGGTAACGCGGTAGGCCGGCCCGGTCACCGACACGCCGGCGATGAGCTGCCCGGCATGGACCGGCGCAGCGACGCAGTTTATTCCCGTCTCGTGTTCCTCGCGGTCATAGGCATTGCCGTCCTTGCGGATCTGCTCGATCTCATCCAGCAGGCTGCCCGCATCGCCAAGGGTATTCGGCGTAAACCGTATGAACCTGATCTTGCCAACCCGCTCCCGCAACTCCTCATCGGGAAGGGCCGAGAGCGCAGCCTTGCCGACGCCGGTGCACCAGGCCGGTGCGGTATTACCGATCTGCGAAACCAGCCTGATACTTTGCCGGCTTTCGATCTTGTCAAGGTAGACGACCTCGGTTCCGCGTAGGACACCCAGATGCACTGTCTCGCCCGTTGCTTCGTGCAACTTGCGGATGTGGGGCTCGGCGATCGTGCGGAACTGGTTGCCGGCCCAGGCCTTCGACGCAAACTGCAGCAGTCTGAGACCAAGTGCGTAGGACTGATCGCGGTTGACCGTGAGCAGCCCTTCCTCGATCAGGTTGGAGATCTGCCGGTGCAGTGTGCCGCGCGGCTGATTGGAAAGTCGCAACACATCGGTGAAGCGCAGCGGCTCCGGGGATCCGGCGACGATGTCGAGTACGGAAATCGCCTTGCCAAGCGTGCCGGTTCCTGCGTGGTCGGTCGGGCGTTGCGTACCACCGGGTACGGATTTTTTCATGATCCAGATCGCTCTGAAATTGGCCGGAACATGCCAGACCATCCCGATCCCGCAAAACCCAACCGGCGCATCGCCAATCCGGTAAGAGTTCCGTGCGAACCTGCACGGAAACCGTACAAGAATCGGCAAATCTCACCAAAAAAAGTTCGATTCCGGTACAAGTCTGTCAACCCTCGCGAGATTTTTGGTTGTGTGCAGATGTAAAAAGGCGTCACATCTTGACTTTCGCCATCTTAGAATGACAATTCAGCATAGTCAAACACAGTTCCACATGTTGGAACTTGCTTCTAGCCTGCGAGATCACGATCATGATGCCATCCGCCATTTTTCCGGACCTGAAAGACCGATCCGTCCTCATCACCGGGGGCGGCTCGGGCATCGGCGCTGCCTTGACCGAAGGCTTTGTCCGCCAGGGAAGCCGCGTCGCCTTCATCGACATTGCCGATGCGCCGTCGCAGGCGCTCGTCGAACGCCTGGACAAGGAATACGGCAATGCGCCGCTCTATCTGAAAGCCGACATCACCGACGTTGAACATCTGCGCAACGCAATCGCAAAAGCCATTGATAACAATGGCTTGATTACGGTCCTCGTCAACAATGCAGCCTGGGATGACCGGCATGATATCGATGACGTGACGGTCGAATACTGGGACAAGAACCAGTCGATCAATCTGCGGCCGCAGTTCTTCGCGGCACAGGCCGTCGTGCCGGGTATGCGCCAGTCGGGCGGCGGCTCGATCATCAATTTCACCTCGACATCCTACATGATCAACCAGGGGAATATGCCGTCCTATACGGCGGCAAAGGCCGGAATCATCGGACTTACCAAGGGTTTAGCCGGGAGGCTCGGACCGGAGAAGATCCGCGTCAATGCCATCGCGCCAGGCTGGGTCATGACCGAGCGCCAGAAGACGCATTGGGTCACGGAAGAGGGCCTGAAAGCCCATCTCAACAAGCAGGTTCTGCGCGAGGAAATGCAGCCAGGCGACATGGTCGGCCCCTGCCTGTTCCTCGCCTCCGATGCCTCGCGCATGCTCACTGCCCAGACGTTGATCGTCGATGGAGGCTACCTGTGACATCGAGACCGGCCTATGGCCTAAGTGATTGGGGAACAAGCCGTTTTCGCCTTTGGTTGGTCGATGCTCGAGGCGAGGCTTTGGCGGAAAAGCGCTCGGATGACGGGCTGGATGCATCCCGCGTTCGTGGCTTTGCCGCGACATTGGAGAGCCATCTTGCCGAGCTTGGCGCCCCCGGCAATCTCCCGGTTATCGTCTGCGGCATGGCAGGTTCGCGGCAGGGCTGGGTCGAGGCCAATTACGTGCCGGTACCGGCCGATCTGTCGGCGATCCTTTCGGGTACCGTGCGCATCCCTGGCATTAATCGCGACGTGCGAATCATCCCGGGCCTGTCGCAATCGGGCGGCTCGCCGAACGTCATGCGCGGCGAGGAAACGCAGTTGCTCGGCGCCATCCGAAGCCAGAATTTATCCGATGGAATCATAGCGATGCCTGGCACCCATTCGAAATGGGTCACGCTTGAAAATGGCAGGGCGAAGCACTTTGCCACTTATCTGACAGGCGAGCTTTACGCATTGCTCGCCTCGCAATCGATCTTGCGCCATTCCATTGGCGACGCCGGGGCCTCCGCCTCGCCTGACCATCCGCAGTTCGCCGCGGCACTTGACCTGATGTTGTCGGGCGAGCGGATGCTGGGCGAACTTTTCGGCATCCGCGCAGCCATGCTGCTCGAGGACCTTTCGCCTGAAGGCGCAGCCGCTCGCTTGTCCGGTCTGCTTATCGGTGCGGAAGTCGCCGGGGCGAGGGCAAAGAACGAGGGGCGGGTTACGCTCGTCGCATCCGGCGCCATGGCCGCACTCTACGGCAAGGCGCTCGCCCATGCCGGTCTCGAATTCGATCGCGTTGACGCCGATGAAGCGGTGCGTAAGGGTCTGTTTGTCGCCGCATCACACACCTGGCCAACTACACAGGAACGTCCCGCATGAACCCTTCTTCTGCCCCATGGCCAACACTCAGGCGCGACCTGATCGCCATCCTGCGCGGTGTCAAACCGGATGAGGTTCTGGCCATCGGCGAAGAGCTGGTGAGCGCAGGCATCGATGTCATCGAGGTTCCACTTAACTCCCCGGATCCATTCCAATCCATTGAATTACTTGTGAAAAATATGCCTCCACATGTGCTGATCGGAGCAGGTACCGTGCTTGACCCTGCCGATGTTGTGCGCCTTGACGCGGCTGGCGGACGCCTGATGATCAGCCCCAATGTCGATGCCAATGTACTGGCTGCGGCGGCCGGATCGGGTATGGTTAGTGTGCCCGGCGTCTTCACCCCAACCGAAGCACTCGCCGCTTTGAAGGCCGGGGCATCCGGCCTGAAATTCTTCCCGGCCAGCGTTCTTGGTCCCGATGGCATCAAGGCGATCAGCGCCATTTTGCCAAAGGGCACGGTGATTGGCGCCGTCGGTGGCGTCGACGAAAGTAGCTTTGCTGCTTATGCCAAGGTCGGCGTTCGGACCTTCGGCCTTGGCTCCAGTCTTTACAAAGTCGGCGCTTCAGCATCCTTTGTCCGCGAGCGGGCGAAGGTGACAATCGAAGCCTATGATCGCATTTTTGCCGAGGTCTGACATGGATGAGCCGAAGATCAGCGTTTTTTGTGATGTGGCATGCGAGCTTGGAGAGGGACCGGGTTATGATCCATTGACCAAGACCGTCTGGTGGTTCGACATCGTCACCGGCCGCCTGTTCGAGAAGTCCCTGGCTGGGGGCGATGTCCAAATTCAATCGCTTGGACAAATGGCAAGCGCACTCGCTGTCATTGATGAAGGCAGGCAGCTGATCGCGACAGAGACCGGACTCTTCGTCCGCGATCGCCAGACGGGTCATACGACACTGCGTCAGCCGATTGAAGCCGACAATCCGTTGACGCGTTCCAATGACGCGCGCGTCCATCCTGCCGGCGCTTTCTGGATTGGCACAATGGGAAAGAAATCAGAGCAGGGCGCAGGCTCGATCTATTGGTATCGACAAGGCGAATTACGCAAACTTTTCAGTGACATATCGATTTCCAATTCGATCAGCTTTTCGCCGGAGGGGCGCATCGCCTATTTCGCGGATACCGGCAAAAACATCATCTGGCGCGTGGATACTGATCCGGAGACGGGCTTGCCGACCGGGGAACCGGCACTGTTCTATCAGCATAAGGAAAAGGGCGGCGTCGACGGCTCGGTCGTCGATGGCGACGGCAATTTGTGGAATGCATGTTGGGGACGATCGAGCATCGATGTCTATGCTCCATCAGGAAAGCGCATCCGTTCGATCGCGATGCCCGTGCTGCAGCCCTCTTGCCCAGCGTTTGTGAGCGAGGACAGCGGCAATCTGATCGTGACGACGGCGTATCATCACATGACTGAGGCTGTACATCAGTCGGATCCCGACGCAGGCAAGACCTTCCTGATCGAGCTTGCCGGTAAAGGCCGCTTCGATCCACCGGTAAGGCTTTAGTTTTACCGGAGTCCGAGGAACCATTCTTCCGGGACCCCGTTATTGCCCCTGTAACCAACCTGATAATCGCTGTTAGCGGAGGCCGTCCGGCTGCCGAACGGTTGTCTGCGTCTGTCAACAGGAGGATGACATGGGCTTCTTTTCCAAGGATATCAAGACGATGGACGATCTCTTCGTCCACACCTTGCGTGACATCTATTATGCCGAAAACCAGATCGTGAAGGCATTGCCGGAGATGATCGACAAAGCATCCGATCAGGAGTTGAAAGACGGCTTTGAGCGCCACCTTCAGGAAACGGAAATGCAGATTGAACGACTGGAGCAGGTATTCAAGCTGCACGGTGTTGATGTGAGCGGCGTGAACTGCCCTGCCATAGACGGCATTCTCGAAGAGGCAGACGAGGTGGCTGGCGAGGTCGATGACGATCAGGTGCTGGATGCCGCACTGATAGCCGCCGGACAAGCTGTCGAGCATTACGAGATCACCCGCTACGGCACGCTTGTGGCTTGGGCGAAACAGCTTGGCCGCAATGATTGCGCCGCTCTGCTCCAGCAAAACCTTCAGGAAGAAATGCAGACCGACAAGGCACTGACTGCCATGGCCGAGAGCCGCGTGAACGCTGCAGCTGCCTAGATCTACTGCAGTTTTGCAAAGGCCCGCACCGTCGGTGTGGGCTTTTGTCGTTTCCGCATTCGGAACAATCGGCGCGCGGCTCCGTTGAACTCTTGAACAGGATGAGAACGGCGAGGTTTGACATGGCAAAACGTATCGAAGCCGATGACGCAAAGCAGGGCAGGCAAGGCTACCCCGTTCTGGCTATTTTGACGGTTTCGTTGGGTCTGGCGGCGCTGGCCTGGCTGGCTGTCGAGGTCTACGGGCAGCTCATCGCCAACGGCATGTAGCCCAGGACAATCGTTCCCTTGTTAATAGGCTATTGACAAGTCGTAGCACCTGTCATTCTATTGGCAATCCATTATAAGGTACTATATTCCATTATAATGGATATAGATAAAAACATTCGCTCGGACGAACAGGGGAACTAAAATGTCCAACCGGTTTTTCATCGCGGCTACCGTTGCCGCGCTTTCCATGCTGCCCTCAATCAGCGCTTACGCCCAGGCAACCAAGAGCAGAACTCGATGAAGTCCTCGCGCGCGGACATCTCGTTCTCGGGACCGGCAGCACCAACGCGCCATGGCACTTCAAGAGCGTTGACGACAAGCTTCAAGGCTTTGACGTCGACATGGGTCACATCATCGCCAAGGCGCTTTTTAACGATCCCGAAAAGATCGAATTCGTCAATCAGTCTTCAGATGCACGCATTCCGAACATCACCACGGACAAGGTCGATATTACTTGCCAGTTCATGACCGTCACCGGTGAACGGGCACAGCAGATCGCCTTCACTATCCCCTATTACCGGGAAGGCGTCGGCCTGATGCTGAAGGCCGACAGCAAATATGCGGACTATGCTGCGCTGAAGGCTGCAGGCTCTGCGGTAACGATCTCTGTTTTGCAGAATGTCTACGCCGAAAGCATGGTCCATGCGGCTCTGCCAGAGGCCAAGGTGGATCAGTATGAATCGGTCGATCTCATTTACCAGGCCCTGGAATCCGGCCGCGCTGACGCAGCGGCGACCGACCAATCGTCCCTCGCCTGGTACATGACGCAAAATCCGGGCCGCTATAAGGATGCCGGCTACGGCTGGAACCCGCAGACCTATGCCTGCGGCGTCAAGCGCGGCGACCAGGATTGGTTGAACTTCGTTAATACGGCACTCCACGAAGCGATGACCGGCGTCGAGTTCGACTTCTATGCGAAATCGTTCAAGACCTGGTTCGGCAAGGATCTGACACCGCCACAAATCGGCTTCCCGGTTGAATTCAAATAGGTCGAACATCCGCGGTTCCGGTTACGCCGGAGCCGCGAACCATGCTTTCGAACGGTGGGCGCTTCATGGGCTACACGCTGAATTTCGCTGCCGTCTGGCGCAGCTTTGACCTTTTGCTTGAGGGGCTGGCACTCAGTCTTGCCCTTGCATTTGGAGCTATTTTGATCGGTGCGGTGATCGGCCTCATTACCGCATTCTGTCTGATTTCGAAGAATGGCTTCATCAAGCGCCCAGCCGGAACCTACGTGACGATCATCCGCAACACGCCAATTCTGGTGCTGGTGCTCTTTACGTATTTCGCACTCCCGCAACTTGGCTTCCGGCTTGGCAAGATCGAAAGCTTTGTCTTCACGCTCGCCCTTTATTCCGGTGCTTACCTGGCGGAAGTCTTTCGCGCGGGGCTCTTGTCCATTCCTGGCGGGCTGCGTGAAGCCGGACTCGCCATCGGCCTCACCGAAATGCAGATACGCACATCGATCATCGCGCCGCTGATGTTCCGCAATGTTCTGCCATCGCTGAGCAGTACCATCATCTCCCTGTTCAAGGACACTTCGCTTGCCGCCGCGATTGCTGTGCCGGAGCTCACGTTCGAGGCCCGCAAGATCAATGTCGAGACGTTCCGTGTCATCGAGACGTGGATCGTCGCGAGCTGCCTTTATGTGTTGACCTGTTCGATCCTCGCAGCGCTGATGCGTGAGGTCGAGCGCCGCCTTTCATTGCCGAGGTGACATGATGGATATTGCTCATTTTCTCGATATCCTCTGGCTCGCGCGAATACCGATCCTCAAGGGACTTGGCGTGACGATTTCCATCTCGCTTCTGGCGATCTGCTTCGGCACAATCCTCGGCGTATTTGTCGGCCTCGCCTTGACCTATGGTGTTCGGCCGCTGCGCTGGATCGTACGCGGCTATACGGATTTCATCCGTGGCACACCCGTGCTGGTACTTGTCCTCGCAAGTTACTATGTGCTCGGAACAATCGGGCTCGATCTTGGGCCGTTTCAGGCAGGCGTTCTGGCGCTCGCGGTATTCTGCAGCTCCCATGTGGGTGAGATTGTCCGGGGTGCGCTGCAGTCCATCCCCAAGGGACAGACGGAAGCTGCAAAGGCAATCGGACTGACCTTTCCGCAGACCTTTGCCTATGTGCTCGGTCCGCAGGCCCTTCGCCAGATCCTGCCGGCCTGGGTCAATACGGCTGCCGAAATGGTCAAGGCATCGACATTGCTCTCCATCATCGGCGTTGCCGAACTGTTGCTGCGCACCCAGGAGATCATCTCGCGCGCATTCATGAGCCTCGAATTCTATCTGTTCGCCGGCTTGCTCTATTTCGTCATCAACTACGCCATCGAGCGTTTCGGCCGCTATGTCGAACGCAAGACCGCTGTTCCCTCGTAAGGCCGCCCTCCGATGTCAAACAATCTTCTCGAAATTCGTGATCTGCACAAAAGCTATGGTGCTGTCGAGGTCCTGAAAGGTGTCGACTGCACCATGACGCAGGGCGACGTCATCAGCGTCATCGGATCGAGTGGATCCGGCAAGACGACCATGCTGCGCTGCATCAACATGCTGGAAGAGTTTCAGGGCGGCACGATCAGCATCGACGGCCAGGAGATCGGCTACGAAATGGTTGGCGGCCAGCGTCGCCGCAAGAGCGAAAAGGAGATCGCACGCCAGCGCGCACTCACGGGCATGGCCTTCCAGCAGTTCAATCTCTTTCCGCACATGACGGCTGCGCGCAACATCATGCTGGGCTTGATGAAAGTGAAGAAGCTGAGCAAGGAGGAAGCGCGCTCCATTGCTGAGAAATGGCTGGACCGTGTTGGCCTTCGCACGCGTGCTGACCATTTCCCCGGCCAGCTTTCAGGGGGCCAGCAGCAGCGTGTTGCCATCGCCAGGGCCATCGCCATGAATCCAAAACTGATGCTGTTCGACGAGGTGACCTCGGCCCTTGATCCGGAACTCGTCAACGAAGTGCTGCAGGTCATCAAGACGCTGGCGCAGGACGGAATGAGCATGCTGCTCGTCACCCACGAAATGCGCTTTGCCTATGAGGTCTCCCACCGCGTCATCTTCATGAATCATGGACGCATCGGCGAGGAAGGCAATCCCCGGGAAATGTTCCACAAGCCGAAGAGTGAACGGCTTGCGGAATTTCTGAAGACATCAAGCTTCGGGTGATGCTCCGGCGCTGACGCCAATCAGGCTTGCGGCCCCAGCCTCTCGACAAGCAGGCCGAGATCTTCCATGTCCCGGGACGTGCAGTCGACTAACGGAGCGCGGACAGGCCCGGCGGAACGGCCGACGATCGACGCGCCTGCCTTGACGATGCTGACCGCATAACCGGGAACGCGATTGCGGATCGCTATGTAAGGCAAGAAGAAATCGTTCAACAATTTCGACGTGGTCTCACGATCGTTTTCGGTGACTGCCTTGAAGAAGGCGAGGGCGGTCCGAGGGATAAAATTGAAGACGGCCGATGAATAGACATCCACGCCCATGGCCTTGTAGGCCTCCGCATAGACCTCTGCCGTCGGCAGCCCCCCGAGATAGGCAAAGCGATCGCCGAGACGTTGGCGGATTGAAACCATGTTCTCGATTTCGCCGACACCGTCCTTGAAGCCGATCAGGTTCGGGCATTTTTCAGCAAGACGCTCAAGCGCCTCGGCATTGAGCTTGCACACATTGCGGTTATAGACGATGACGCCAAGTCCGGTCGCTGCACATACCGCCTCTACGTGCCGGCAAATGCCTTCGACACTCGTTTCCGTTAGGTAATGCGGCAGGAGCAGCAATCCGGCAGCGCCGTTTTTCTCGGCGTTCCGCGCCATTTCCGCAGCTATCCGCGTGCCGTAGGCAGCGGCAGCAATGATTGGCACTTCCTTGCCGCAGGCAGATACTGCGGTGCGCACGACCTCCTCATGCTCTGCCGGCGTCAGCGAGAAGCCCTCACCTGTCCCCCCGCCAACGAAAAGCGCCGATGCTCCATAGGGTGCAAGCCACTCGAGACGTTTCGTGTAGGAACCCGGCGTAAATTCACCATTCACATCGAAATCGGTGATGGGAAAGGAAAGCAGTCCGGAGCTGATTGTTTGCTTGAGTGTCTGGGAATGCATGGGAGCCTCATCTGAAATCGAACGCGACAAGGCTTATCATCATGTATGTCATCATACAACTAGGAAATGCATTTCCTGTAGTAATGGGCGCGGTAGAACTCAGGCTGATTTCTTGTCCGCATGAAGCGCGTTGCTGCGCAGCCGATCCCGGCTGCTGCCAAGGTGAAGACGCATGGCCGCACGGGCACCTTCCACATCCTGGGCTTTGATGGCTTGATAGATCTGGTCGTGTTCGCGATTGATGCGAGCAAGATAATCGCGCTGCGGCAAGCCATTGAGCCTGTGGGTCTGCAATCGCGTCCGGGGAATCAGCAATTCTCCCAAATAGTTGAACATGCTTAGAAAATGGCGATTCTTGGTCGCTAATGCTATGGCGCGATGAAACTCGAGGTCGGCATGTACCGAACTCTCGTCCCGCTCTATCGCTTCATTCATCAGATCGAGCGCGGCCTTGATCCTGGCGAGGTCGTCTTCGTCCCGCCGCATCGCGGCCAGCGCCGCAGCTTCAAGCTCGATGCTGATCCGCAATTCCATAACGCCGATGATTTCCTCGACGAGTTCGAGGTTGTCTTCCTCGATCCGAAAAGGGGCAGCCGGAATGTCTTTGAGCACGAACGCGCCGATGCCCTGCTGCGTATGGACGAGCCCCTTGGCCTTCAGATTGGCGATGGCTTCGCGCACGACAGTGCGACTCACATTGAACTCGCCGATCATTTCCTGCTCGGTCGGCAGCCGTTCGCCCCGCTTGTAATGACCGGAGGTTATCCGCTCGGCGACTGCCTTAACTAATTGACCCGTAAGCGTTTCCCGTTTCCCAAGACCGGACATCGATACCTTCTCTGCTCATACCCAGCCGCCTCGTTTTCTCTCATTGAGGACGCCGACGGCGTTTCATGAAAGTAAGATATCATATATTAACTGAATGGGAACTGCGGCGGGAAATTTCGTTGTGAAATCAACTGTTCTGGCCCAATCACAGCAGCTCCTGCAAAGTTGCACCTGCATTACCGCCAGCTTCAAAATTTTGACTTGCCCCTCTATCAAATCAATACTACGATGTCATACAACATAGAAAACGCGGCTCATAGGGAGGAAAACTATGTCGCATTTACGCGCCTTACTGGCGGGAACGGCCGCCATCGCCGTTGCCATGACAATGAACGTTGCCGAGGCGAAGACGCCGCAGGACCAGTTGGTCATCGGCATGAACATGGTCAATTTGACCAGCCTCGACCCGCACAACGTCAATTCATATGAGTCCTATCACGTCATCGCCAATCTCTACGACACGCTGGTCCGCAACGATCCGCAGGCGCCGGGCAAGATTTTGCCCCTGCTGGCCAAGTCATGGAACATCTTGCCGGATGGCACGATTGAATTCACCCTGGACGACAAGCCCACCTTCCAGAGCGGACGGAAGATTACAGCAGGTGATGTCGCTTATTCCCTGCAGCGCGCGGTCAAGCTTGGCCTGCTGGCAAAGTCCTACTACGCCAACTGGGGCTATACCGCGGATAATGTGGATCAGAAGTTCCGTGCGAAGGACGACAAGACGTTTGTGATGGAAGTAGCGACGCCGGTTGCACCGTCGCTTAAGCTCGGCGCACTCACACGCGCCTATGGCGCCGTGCTCGACAAGGAAGTCGTCGCCAAGCACGAAAAGGACGGCGACATGGGACGCGGCTGGCTCGCATCCAATGCCGCAGGCTCGGGCCCGTTCACCCTGAACCGCTGGAACCCTAATGACATCGTCGTGCTCAACCGCTTCGATACGTACTGGGGCGGCGAGCCGAAGATGAAACGGGTGCTCGTGCGTCACCTGCCTGAATCGCAGACAGAACGCTTGCAACTGGAAAAAGGCGATCTCGACGTAGGATTCCAGCTTGTTTCCGCCGACATTGACGGCCTCGCTAGCAATCCGGACATCGTCATCGACCGGCTTGTCGGTTCGGGTTTCTACTACCTGATCATGAGCACGAAGGATCCGGAATTCGCCAAGCCGGAAGTACGCAAGGCTCTTCGCTATTGTATCAACTACAAAGACATCAACGATGTTGTGATGAAGAACTACGGCAAGAGCGCAACGACGTTCGTGCCATCCGATATACCGGGCTACCTCCCGGACATCGGCAATAAGTATGACCCTGAGAAATGCAAGCAGGATTTGGCAGCTGCTGGGTACGGGAACGGCTTCAGCAAGCAGCTACTCTCGCTCAACTCCACGCCCTATGCCGACCTTGCCACGGCCATCCAGGAGAATCTCGCGGTTGCGGGAGTCAAGGTGGAGATCCAGACCGGTAATGGCGATCAAACCTACGGGCCCATGCGCGACCGGAAGTTCCAGCTCGGCGTCGGACGCACAGCGTCTTCGGCACAGACTGATGCTGACGGCTGGATCCGTACCCATGCATATAACCCCGACAACACGGACGGCGCCAATCTCGCCAATCTGCAGGCTTGGCGTGCATCGTTTGAGCTGCCGGAAGTCAACAAACTGGTCGACGAAGCTTCCGCTATCACCGACAATGAAGAGAAGCGTGTCGAACTCTACGAGCAGGCACTGAAGCTGTTCGAAGAGGCCGGCCCGCCCGTCATTCCGATTTCGCAGCGTGTCGATCCTTACGCCAAGAGCGCCCGGCTCAAGAATTATGTCGGCGATATTGGCTGGATGACCCGCTGGGATCAGGTCGAAAAGCAAGACTAGGAAGCAGAGTCAGGTCGCCAGCATATGGTCAATCAAGTTGAAGCGGCAGTCCGGACGCCGAGGCGGCGTTCGGGTCTGCGGAAGTATCGCCGTTTCGGCGGCTCGCTGTTCAGTGTTGTCACGACACTTTTCCTGCTGGTGCTCCTCACATTCGTGATCGGTCGGCTGATGCCGGTCGATCCTGTCATTGCCGTGGTCGGCCCCGATGCCGACCGCGCAACCTATCTCAAGGTCCGCCAGGAGCTTGGCCTTGATCTGCCGGTGCTCCAGCAGTTCTGGATATTCTTCAAGAACCTGCTGCATGGCGATTTCGGCAGCACACTCCTGACCGGGCGCCCGGTCATGGAGGATATCGCGCGGGTTCTGCCTGCAACGGTTGAACTTGCAACCGTGACGATCATTCTCGGCGCAGGGATAGGCATTCCGCTCGGCGTTTACGCCGCCGTCAATCGCGGACGCTTCGCCGATCATGCGGTGCGCCTTATCGCGTTGCTTGGCCATTCAACGCCGATTTTCTGGATCGGCATGGTCGGGCTGATGCTTTTCTACGCGAAACTTGGCTGGGTTGGCGGATCAGGGCGCGTCGATCTGTTCTACGAGGACATTGTCCCGAATGTTACCGGTTTCCTGCTCATCGATGCGTTGATTGCCGGGGACATGGACGTCTTCTGGAGTGCGGTATCGCACATTATATTGCCGGCTTCGGTACTCGCCTACGCGTCGATTGCCTATATTAGCCGTATCACCCGCAGCTTCATGCTCGAACAGTTGAGCCAGGAATATGTGACGACGGCGCGCGCCAAGGGTGTGCCGCGCCGCGGTGTCATCTGGCGTCACGCCTTCAAGAATATACGCGTTCAGCTCGTGACGGTCGTCGCGCTTTCCTATGGCGGCATGCTGGAGGGGGCGGTGCTGATCGAGACTGTTTTCGGATGGCCCGGCTTCGGCCAGTACCTCACCAATGCGCTTGTCATTGGCGATATGAATGTGGTCGTCGCGTGCACGCTGATCATCGGTTGCGTCTTCATCGCCCTCAACGTGATCTCCGACCTGCTGTACAAGATATTTGATCCGAGGATTCAATGAGTACCTATAGCAAGGGTCTGACAGCCTGGCTGACAACGGAAGAGCCAAGCAGCGCCAGCCACGCGGCCTTTCAGAATGCCTGGCATGTCTGGACGCGGTTTGCTTCCAATCCACTTGGCATCGCTGGCCTGATCATCATACTGCTTCTTGTTTTCGTCGCGATTTTTGTGCCGTGGCTTGCCCCATACTCGCCGTTCGAACAGAATCTGCGCGAGACGCTTGTCGCTCCAAACAGTCAGCATCTCCTTGGTACGGACGAGTTGGGCCGGGACATTCTCAGCCGCATCCTCTGGGGGAGCCGCATCACGCTTTCCATCGTCGCCATTGTCAGCGTCATTGTCGCGCCAATAGGTCTGATTGTCGGATGTCTCGCGGGTTACTATGGCGGCTGGCTTGACACAGTCCTCATGCGCATTACCGAGCTGTTCCTGTCATTTCCGAGCCTCATTCTGGCGCTCGCCTTCGTGGCGGCTCTCGGACCGAGCCTCAACAACGCGATCATTGCCATTGCGCTGACGCAATGGCCGCCCATTGCCCGCCTCGCACGGGCTGAATCCCTCAGCCTGCGCAACCGCGATCATATTTCGGCAGTCCGGCTGATGGGGGCGTCGAACCTGCGGATCGTGCTTGGTCATATTGCTCCGCTATGTGTTCCCTCGGTTATCGTGCGTATCACGCTCAACATGGCCGGCATCATACTAACGGCGGCCGGTCTTGGCTTCCTCGGTTTGGGCGCCCAGCCGCCAAGCCCGGAATGGGGTGCAATGGTCTCCACCGGCCGCCGCTTCATGCTTGACAGCTGGTGGGTCGGAACCATGCCCGGCCTCTCCATTTTGACCGTCAGTCTTGCCTTCAATCTGGTCGGTGATGCGCTGCGCGACGCACTCGACCCAAGGCAGGAGTGAGCGGTATGGACAACCCTCTGCTTTCCGTCCGTGATCTCAGGATCAGCTTCCATGGTGCCGCCGGCGTTTTCGACGCGGTTCGCGGCGTGTCCTTTGACCTTGGTCGCGAGAAACTTGGTATCGTCGGCGAATCCGGGTCCGGCAAAAGCATGACTGGCCGTGCCATCATGCGCCTGACGCCTCCCGCTGCGATCGTCCGGGCCGAACAGATCAGACTGGGAGATATCGATATCCTCCAGGCCTCGGAACGAACCATGGATGCCATTCGCGGGCGCCGCATTGGCCTGATCATGCAGGACCCAAAATATTCGCTCAATCCCGTCGTCACTGTGGGTGAGCAGATTGCGGAAGCCTATCGCATCCATGCACGCTCCTCGGTGTCGGATGCACGCCAGAGAGCGGTCGCCATGCTCGGCGCAGTCCAGATACGTGATCCCGAACGTGTCTACCGCATGTATCCGCACGAAATGTCCGGGGGCATGGGACAGCGCATCATGATTGCGATGATGCTGGTGTCAGAACCCGAAATCCTGATTGCCGACGAAGCGACCTCGGCACTGGATGTCACCGTCCGTCTTGAGATTCTCAATCTCCTCAATGATCTGGTTGAGAAGCGAGGGCTCGGCCTGATCTTCATCAGCCACGATCTCAATCTCGTGCGTCGCTTCTGCGATCGTGTGCTGATCATGTATCGCGGTCGTGTGGTCGAAACCCTCAAGGCAGGTGAACTTGACCAGGCGACGCATCCCTATACGCGGGGCCTGCTTGAAGCGATGCCGCGCATTCATGTGCCGCGCAAGCGACTGCCAGTCCTCAAGCGTGACGCAGCATGGTAAACGATAATATGACCAGACAGACGCCTATCATCGAAATCGAGAACCTTGTCGTCACGTTCGGGGAAGGGGATGATGAGCGCCGCGCGGTCAGCGGCGTCAGCTTCTCCGTCAACCGCGGCGAAACGTTCGGCCTCGTCGGCGAATCCGGCTCGGGCAAGTCGACGATCCTGCGGGCGATCACAGGGCTCGTCTCCAACCAGGCTGACGTCATGCGCGTCGCCGGTGAAGATGTCCGCGCCAGGCGCGGCAAGGATTTCTACCGCAAAGTCCAGATGGTCTTTCAGGATCCCTATGAGGCGCTGCATCCGCGCCACACGATCTGGCGTCAGCTGATGGAACCTGCGCGCATCCTGCACATTCCTGATGCGGAAGCGCGGGGCCATGCGGCGCTCGACTCAGTCGGATTGAGCCGGACACTGCTCTGGCGCTATCCTCACCAGCTTTCCGGCGGACAAAGGCAACGCGTTGCGATCGCCCGCGCACTGATGTCGCAGCCCGATATTTTGCTTCTGGACGAACCAACATCGGCGCTGGATGTCTCGGTTCAGGCTGAAATACTTAACCTCCTTTGCGACCTCCAGGATGAGCGCGGCCTGACGTATCTCATGGTCAGCCACGATCTCGGCGTCGTCGCCCACATGTGCAAGCGAACGGCTGTGATGCATGCTGGAATGATTGTCGAAACCCTCGACGTCGATGCGCTCATCAATGGTGGCGCAACAAAGAGCTACACGAAGAAACTGATCGCCGCCAGCGAAGCCTATGGTGAAGATCCGCGCGACATTGCGCAACCGCGAGCCTCCAGCAAATAACAGGAGTTGGACATGTTTCTGGGCACTCAATTTCGAGCGCGCGACGATGATGACTATCGTGTGATGGCACAGCTGGGGATCGAGCATGTCTGCGCCGATCCAACTGGTAACCCGCACGATTGGACGTCGGACATTCTTGAGAGGCATCGTTATCACTTGGCGGGGTTCGGACTGTCGCTGGACATGATCCAGCTGCCGCTGAGCTCGCATGTCATCGAAAAACAGTATAGCCCTGACATTCTCTCTGCAGGCCCTGAGCGCGACCGGCAGATCGACTCGATTTGCCGCTTGATCGAACGCGCCGCCGCGGCCGGCATTCCTGCAGTAAAATACAACCTCAACATTATCGGTATCCCGCGCACGGAACTCGAGACGGGCAGGGGCGGATCACGCAACGATGCTTTTCGCTGGGACAAGGCTGATCACGAAGCACCGCCAACGATCGCGGGCGTCGTCGGCGAGGAAGAAAACTGGGAGCGCATCGACTATTTTCTTGAACGCGTCGTGCCCGTCGCCGAGGCCAGCAAGGTGCGTCTTGCCTGCCACCCGCATGACCCCTATACGCCGCCAGGCTATCGAGGCGTGACCCGTGTTCTCGGTACTGTCGAAGGGTTGAAGAAATTCGTGATGATGCGTGAGAGCCCCTATCACGGTCTCAATTTCTGCCAAGGCACCGTCGGCGAGATGCTCGACAATCCGGCTGAGGAAATCTTCGACGTCATCCGCTGGTTCGGTGAACGCGGCAAGTTGTTCAATGTGCATTTCCGCAACATTCGCGGCGGCAAACTATCGTTCATGGAGACGTTCCCCGAGGAAGGCGACATGGATATGTGGCGCTCGCTCAAGACCTATGCAGAAGTCGGATATCGATACATGATCATGCCGGACCATGTGCCGCAAGTCTCCGGGCGCGACCCGCAGAATACGGCGTTTGCCTTTACTTACGGCTATATCGCGGCGCTGCTGCAGGTGCTGAACAGCGAGGCTCAATAGCAATGCCGGCGAAGCTGATCCGAGCCCATGACAATCGCAACGAAGCCATACTCAGTGGCGATGCACCGGCCGAACTGATTTACTTCAACCTGGTCAAGTTGGCCACCGGTGACGCGCATTCCTATCGTCTTACGGAATTCGAAACTGCGATCGTTCCGCTTTCGGGTAGCTGTGATATCTCGATTGATGGCGTGAAATTCGACGCGGTCGGCAGGCGCACCGATGTTTGGTCCGGGACGGCGGATTCCGTCTATGCCGGTCCGGACACACAGGTCAAAATCATCGCACTGGGCGATTGTGAGATCGCCATTGCGGGGGGCCGCTGGGATGGGCCGATGGCGCCATTTCGCGTCACGCCCGACGAGGTTGACATGGTCGATGTGGGCTCAAACGGGACCAAATCGCGCCGGCGCATATTCCATATTCTCGGCAACAGGCAGGCTGAGCGTGTCGGACGCCTGCTGGTGAGTGAACTTTACGCCGACGAAGGCTGCTGGTCAGGCTATCCGCCGCACAAGCATGATACGGACCAACCGGGCGAGACTGCACATGAGGAGCTCTACCATTGGCGTTTCGATCCGCCGTCCGGTTTTGGCACGCAGCTCTGGTATGAAGACGGTAACGAACCGCAGGCATATGTGACGCGGCCTCGCGATACATTTGCTTTCTCGACGGGTTATCATCCGACCGCGACCTCGCCTGGCCATGCGTCCTATATCTTCACCATTCTGGTCGGCAAGACGCAGCGCTCTCTTGTGCAGAACTTCGAGGAAGTTCATCACCCGCTGATGGCAACAATTCCGGGCATCGATGCCATGCGGGCAAAATTTCGTTAGTTCCGCTTGAGCTTTGCATCGATTGACCAGGAACCGGGCCCGAACGCCACGATCGCCAGAAACCCGCCGGCCATGGCGATGTTCTTGTTGAAATTGATGACCTGTTCGAAATTGTCGAAATCGGTATGGAACAGGATGGCAGTCAGCAGACAAAACCCGGCAAGTGCAACTGCCGCATAGCGTGTGATGAAACCTGCAGCAACCAGGAGTCCGCCACCCAGTTCGGTGAGGATAACCAGGGGCAACAGCGTGGCCGAGACACCATTGGTTTCCATATAATCGCCGGTCATCGCGTAGTTGCTGATCTTTCCCCAGCCTTCGATGATGAAGATATAGGCGAGAAATAGCCTTGCAAGCAGCGCGACCGGTGACTGAAATCTTTCCATGTTCCCCTCCATGAAACGAACATTCTCGGCGGCTCTCCAGACTTCATACAAGTCAAACACCAGAGGCAATCAATTTATTCATTGGCTGAAATGAAAAAACCACCCAAAGGTGGCTCGCGACTGGAGGAAGCATTGGGGCCGCCCTGAAAGAGCAGCCCCAAAACTGTTCATTATTCCGGAGCAGCATCGGTCATTGTGGTTCCGAGGCTTTCGAACGTCGTGTTGATGCTGGAACCGAGGGCGGTCGCGCCGGTGATGATGCCGACGGAGACGAGGGCTGCAATCAGGCCGTATTCGATGGCAGTTGCGCCGGACTCATCTTTCAGGAAGCGTGCAAAGAGTTTGTTCATGATCATGTATCCCTGTTTGGCTGGTCATTTGTTGACTTGGTTTCGTTGAACCGTCGTGAACTTAGATCGCCAGCGATTGCAGCCTGCTTAAGGAATATGGTTGACAGAACGTTACTGAAGCTTGTGCTTAATGGCGTGTTAGTTTGATTGATTTCATTTGTACTAATTCTTTGCCACGCGGAGTATCGGCGCAAAACTTCGCTTCCGCGAACGGGGAATTCCAATGAATATCAAAACAACTGGGGGAGGGACGTCTAAAGTCCGAGAAAAAACCGGATCACATCGAACATAGCCAGCGATACCATCGCCGCCACGAGCACCATACCGAGGCCCCGTTCAAAATTGGCAAGACGGTTGCTGGTCTGTACGAGTTTGCCATCCCAATAGAGGTTACCGGTTTCCTCGTGAACGCCAAACAAGGCGCTCCCTTTAATCGATAGTTGTTTGACACCGCGTGGCCAGTGGGATGGCACAGGTTCGCGTGAAAACCGGCCATTTCTGGCCTCGGACAAATCAGTTTCTAGGCGCATTTCACTCTCCTCGAGGACCCACAACTCAACAGGCTCTCGACGGCAAATCAAGGGGCGGCGAGGGATGATTACAAGTGTCGGTTAACGCTCTGCGAGTAACCGGACGGTGTCGATAAGAATTGCCAGAAAAACGCCTGACCCGGATACAATCACACCGCTCAGAAACAACCTGCTGGCCCTGTCGTAAACGGCCTTTTTCAGTGACTCGGTTTTCAACAGCAGGGCCAGCGATCGCAGTTGAAGGACGATCCCTATCGAAATGAGAATGAGGGTTGGCAGATCCGTAAGTCTCCAGGGGATCGGGTTGCTTGCCCATTGTGTGAGGAAACCGAGAGAAAACGAAAGCACGACGCCGACGACGGTTATTGTGCCATTACGAAATACCGATTCTATGAGATGTTCGTCGTGATCTTTTATGTTCATTTTTGCACCCCTTGCCGAACGACAATCCGCTGGAAAACAATCAACTATGTCTTTCGGCGGAATACAAGGCTCGCAAAATGCCTTGCCATGTGTTGGTGCAGCCGCCAGGCGGGGGGTGCATCAACAGAAAGGCACCTGCATTATTCGTCCCAGGCCTGAATGACCGTTTGTCTTGCGATCAATCCGTCCTTCAGGTCCACAACAGCAATGCAGAATACCTTCGTTCCATCCGGATAGGTGCAATCCTGGGTGAAGGCGAGACGCTCCCCCTCAGCTATGCTGGTGTCGACCTTGTGGGTCATGGTCCGGCTGCAAATGTCGTCCCAGAATGTTGCAATTGCCGCTCTGCCCTTGATTTCCCGCGGCTTGCTGGGCGGATTGTTGCGGTCCATCACGCGCAGGACCGCGTCACTGGCGTAGAGGCCGGCGAGTTTTCGGCCGTCGCGGCCTTCGATTGCAGTCTTCAGAGAAGCGCCAATGCTCTCCATCGTTTGTACGGACATTCCTGCCTCCATCGAATTCTCGTTGTCGATCTCGTTATTTCTTCGCAGCGGCTGCATTCTTCATCAACGCGTCAGTTTCATCCTTGAACGTGGCAAGGTCGACCTGCATTCCATTCAGCATTGTACTCCAGTGGCGTACGATCGAAGATATGGCGACAGCCTCGCGAACTTGTTCGTCCGTGGCGCCATTGGCCCTGGCAGCCGCGGTATGAAAATAGATGCAATACTGGCACGGGATCTGTGATGCGACTGCCAGCCCGATCAACTCCTTCGTCTTGCCGTCAAGCTGCGTCTCCGGATTGAGCTGCACCGACTTGATTTCGGCCCAGGCTCCTGCGACCGCCGTTTCCGGCAAGATCTTGAACATTGTAGGAACGGAGCCAAGGGTCTTCTCGATATCCTTGTATGCAGCCTGGGCTGCAGCATCCTCGGCTGAAACCGGTGTTGTCATGGACAACCCGCAAATGCCGACCGTGATGATCAATACGGTCTTCGGCAAGCTGATCTTGGACATTTTCTCCTCCCTTTTTCATTGAAAGCGCGGAAATCTTGCAGCTTCACAGTGCCGAGGATAGTCGGTTCGGCGGTCATCGGCTTCACCTGAAAGAACCACCCTCACAATGGCTCAAAAGAACCAGTAGCTAGGCCTTGGCGTGACGGGCGCTGAAAGCGGCAGCAGCGGTCCGCGTGGGCAAATCCAGCTTGAGCAGCATATTGGCGACATGACGCTTCACCGTGTGCTCGCTTAGATCGAGCTGCGACGCTATGGCGGCATTGCTCATGCCATCGGCGACCAAATGCAGGACTTCTCGTTCCCTCACTGTCAACGCGGCCAGTGACGGCTCAGCCTTGTGGTGCCTGACCGGTTCAAGATGCTGCTCGGCGGCAACCAACAAAAGACGCACCGGTGCATCAAACCCGTCGATGCTGACAGTGCAATACTCAACGAAGCGCAGGCCCGATCCCCTCGCCAATTCGGCCACAACGCTGGACACAAGGACAGAACCTGACTGGGCATCTGCTGCAACACGCTCGGCGACGTGGATGGCAAATCCCGTAACGAGGTCGCCCGACGCCTCGATCTCGCCTGCATGGACACCCTGGGCGAGACGCAGCGATGATGTCTCGGCAAGGTCTCGCAGCGCCAACGCACACTGTGCCGCCCGTGCGGCACCGTCGAACCGGATTGTGATTTTCTCCAGGTCCCAGTTGAGGACGTGCCCGCCGTGCAGGACCAACAGATTGGTTGCAAGATCACGGAAATTCGCCAGCTGTTCGCGCCGCTGCTGATCATTGATCCCGTCAGGCAATTGTCTCGCGCCGAGGACCCGCACGACAAGCAACGCGACAAGGACACGGCCGCCGCTCGGGACGCGCCGCTCTCCGGTCAGGAATTCCTCGACCGTATCTGCCATACGATCGATATCACCCATCCAGATCGGATGGTCGTTGCCGGGAAGACCGGTAAAGGTTGCCCCAGGAATATTGGCTGCCAGAAAGCGTCCGCCATCCGGGTTCACATGAACATCGCCCATCCTGTGCACGACCATCGTTGGCACCTGGACTGTCGACAATCTGTCGCGAATGTCGATGCTGGCGCTCATTCGTGCCAGCGCCCTTGCCGATGACGGACTCGCCGAAAGCCTTTCAAGCCGTCCCCACCAGGCACTGAAACGTTGATCATCGGCACGGCTTGCCGAGAACCGCTGCAGTGTCGTACCACGCCCCCAGTCTGTATCAATTTTTTGCAGGAACTCCGCAAGAAACTGCCCCTGCATGACTGAGCCGTAAAAATGAGCATAGCCACCATAAAGCGCCAATGCCCGGGTGCGTTGCGGATAGGTCGTTGAAAAAAGCAGCGAAACGGCCACGCCGTCAGCTTCGCCGAGCAAGGCAGTTCTGCCACTGCCGGCAGCATTCAATACAGCAAGCAGATCGTCGACCTGAGCTGCAAGGCTCGGCGACCCATACGGATTGAACCGATCGCTGAGGCCGGTTCCACGTTTGTCAAACAGGATAAGCCTTGAGAAGGCAGACAGGCGTTTGACCAGGTGTGCGAAGCCTGGGTCCTCCCAAAGAATTTCGAGATTGGACACAAATCCCGGCACGAATACCAGGTCGAGCGACCCTTGGCCGATAACCTGGTAGGCGATGCGAACGTCGCCATTTCGCGCATATCTGGTGTCGACCGTTCTCACATGAGACCACCCAGTATGAGCCGAGCCGGAATGTCTAGTGACGCGCTACCAGCCGCAGCTTTGATCGCCAGATCAGCGGTTTGGTTGAAACTCATGCCCTGGCAATAATTTCAATTGGCGCGATCACGCCGTTCTCGAGCGCTTCAAACACGTTCCCGAGCCGCGTTCTTGCTGATGGGCCCATGACAACGTGCGGACCAAGGGGCGAAGGCCCGCTTGTCTCGGCTTTTTCGCGCATTTCGCGCACGAGCGTTCGTACAAGCTCGCGGCGTGAGCATTCGTGCTCGATTTCAAACCCACCAGCCACCAACAGCCGCCGGTAGTTTTCGGGTGGTTCAACGAAACTTGTGGCGGTGGTGTCAGCCCAGGGCATGGGGTAGCCAAGCGCCGCATCCTGCATGCGCATGACATCGTAAACGCCAAATCGCGCACCCGGCTTCAGCACCCTATGTACTTCGGCAAACAAAGTTTGCTTATCCTCAATATTCATGCCGACGTGGATCATGCTCGCCGCATCGAAACTCTGGTCCTCGAAGGGGAGTGCCAAGGCACTCGCCTGGTGGAATTCCGCTCGATCATCAAGGCCGCAACGACTTGTCAAAGCCTCCGCCACTTCGACAAACTCATCGGTCAGATCGACACCGGTAACGCGACATTCATACGTCTCGGCAAAGTAGCGGGCGGGACCGCCAATACCGGAACCAACATCGAGCAGGTGCATGTGCGGCTCGAGCCCAAGATCCTTGCCGAGCTCGACAGTCGCAGCCCGCCAGCCAAGATGCAGCTCGTCCACAGCCGAAATATCGGAGGCGACGAGAGTGTCAACATCCTTGCCGCTCGCGGTTAGCGCTTCAAGAATTGCCCGCTCAAGCGTTCCGTGCGTGTAATGTCTTGCGACCTCTTCTTCGGTGGTCATGGCCGCTCCAATCCGAAACTGAGACGTATGTTGGTAACCGGTCTCAGTATACGCTTCCCTCTTTGGAAACGATATATGCAGCCAGACCGGAAACACGGGTTCGACCGACCAGAATCGCGGTAGACGAACGTACTGTTGAACGTGCAGGCAAACAGTTTATCGTGAATTCCGGCTAGTCAGCCAGAGCAGGGGCGGGCCAACATAATTTCGGCATACGTCCGAACTGTAAGGGAGTAAATGATAGTGTCTCAAGACCCGAAAGCGAGTTTGCGTAACGCTGCGCTGCATTTCCATGAACACCCGAAGCCGGGCAAGCTTGAGATTACGCCGAGCAAGCCGTTGGCGAATGCGCGCGACCTTGCGCTGGCTTATTCACCGGGAGTTGCTGCACCATGTGAAGAAATCGCCGCTGATCCGGAGAAGGCCTACTCCTATACTTCCAAGGGCAATCTTGTGGCGGTCATTTCCAACGGCACCGCAGTACTCGGTCTGGGCAATATCGGGGCGCTGGCAAGCAAGCCAGTCATGGAAGGCAAGGCGGTTCTCTTCAAGAAATTCGCCGGGATCGACAGCATCGACATCGAGGTGAACGAGACCGACCCGAAGAAATTCATCGAGATCGTTGCACCGCTTGAGCCGAGTTTCGGTGGCATCAATCTGGAGGACATCAAGGCTCCCGATTGCTTCGACATCGAAGAGAACCTGCGAGCTCGCATGAACATCCCGGTGTTCCACGACGACCAGCACGGCACGGCGATCATCGTCGCTGCAGCCGTCCTCAATGCCATGAAGCTCGTTGGCAAAAATATCGCCGAAGTGAAGATCTGCACATCGGGCGCGGGTGCAGCAGCGATAGCCTGCATGAACATGCTTGAGACAGTCGGGGCGAGACGGGAGAATATCTATCTTGCTGACCGGCAAGGCCTCGTCACCAAGAAGCGGGCCAACTCCGTGGACCGCTGGCGTGGCGCGTTCGCCCAGGACACGGATGCAACCGAACTGGCCGATGTCATGGCGGGCGCTGACATCTATGTTGGCCTGTCATCGGCGGGCGCTCTGAAACCGGAAATGATCCGGGAGATGGCGCGTGATCCGTTGATCCTGGCGCTCTCCAATCCCATACCGGAAATCATGCCGGAACTGGCGATCGCCGAGCGGCCCGACGCGATGATCTGTACCGGGAGATCCGATTATCCGAACCAGGTCAACAACGTCCTGTGTTTTCCATTCATCTTCCGCGGCGCGCTCGACGCGGGCGCGACGACGATCAATGATGACATGAAGCGGGCGGCGGCCTACGCCATTGCGCAACTGGCGCACGAGCCTGTTCTGGAATCCCTGGGCAGTGACGCCTCTGCCACATTCGGCAGCGGCTATCTCATTCCTTCGCCATTCGACCAGCGTTTGATCCTGCGCATTGCCCCAGCGGTTGCACAAGCTGCAATGGACAGCGGGGTGTCGCGTCGTCCAATCCAGGACATGCGCGCCTACCAGGACAGCCTGAAACGCTTCGTCTTCCGTTCCGGACTGGTCATGAAGCCAATGATCGAGCGCGCCCAAGGTCAGGGGAAGCGCATTGCGTTTGCGGATGGTGAGGATGAGCGTGTCCTGCGCGCTACGCAGGTGATCCTGGAAGAACGCATTGGCCGGCCAGTTCTTATTGGCCGGCCGTCCGTCATCGAGCATCGGATCGAGCGCTTCGGCCTCACTATCAGGCCGGAGCGCGATTTCGAGATCATCAATCCGGAGGACGATCCGCGTTATCGCGATTATGTAAGCCTCTTTCATGACCTCGTCGGGCGCAAGGGTGTCACGCTCGACACGGCCCGCACGATCGTACGCACCAATACGACTGTGATCGGCGCTTTGGCTGTCCATCGCGGAGAGGCCGATGCTCTGATATGCGGCTTGCAGGGCAGCTTCATCAAGCATGCCCGCGATATCCGGTCAATCATCGGCCTCGCTGATGACTCAGCGCAACTGTCTGCACTGTCGATGCTCATCATGTCAAAAGGTGTGTTCTTCCTTGCCGACACCTATATGAACATCGACCCGACCGCCGAGGAAATTGTCCAGATTGCACTGCAGGCCCGCGACCACCTCAAGCGGTTCAACATCGAGGCCAGGGCGGCATTGTTGAGCTACTCGAATTTCGGCTCGCGCGAAGGCGCTTCATCGGAGAAAATGCGCGAAGTCTATACCAGGCTGAAGCGGGTCGCGCCCGATTTGCTCGTCGAAGGCGAGATGCAGGGCGATCTTGCCATCAACGGCGAGTTGCGCGAGCGCTATGTTGCCCAGTCGGCATTCCAGGGCGAAGCAAACCTGTTGATCTTCCCGTCGCTGGAAGCTTCGAACGTTTCGATGACATTGCTTGCGGAGCTCAACAATGCCCTTGCGGTTGGACCCATTCTGATGGGGACGAAACGCCCGGCTCATATCCTTGCCCCGTCGGTCACAAGCCGTGGCATCGTCAACATGTCGGCGATTGCGGCGGCCGAAGCCCTGGAGGTTTGACAGCACGGCTTATCGAGCGCCGGTTGTCACGACTTGACGTGAAGTCGAACTGCCCTAGGCTAGGGGCGGACGATCGTCTGGACTTCGGGAGGAGACCATGGGGACGCTTGAGAACGGCGTGCACGCCGAACAAATCCAGTCTGCCCTGACCGGGGACGCTGCCGCGCAATCTGCTCTGGTGGCATCCTGGGGACGGTCGATGCGCCTTTATGGCCTGGATCCCGAAGAGGGCACCAAGCCCGACGTCCTGACCGAACAGGAATTGAAAGAGGCCCGCGAACGGCTCGGCTCGCTGATCCACACCGCGCAGGCAAGCCTCGACCGGCTCTATTCAGCGGTCGGCGGCGCGGGCTGCTGTGTGCTGCTGGCTGACAAGGACGGTGTGCCGGTCGACCGCCGCGGCTATGAGGGCGACGATGCGACATTCTACAAGATTGGTCTTTGGACGGGAGCGGTGTGGAGCGAGCAGCGGGAAGGTACCAACGGCATCGGTACTGCACTCGCCGAACAGCGAGCGCTGACGATCCACCGGGATCAGCATTTCCGCAGCAAAAACACGGCGCTTTCGTGCACCGTGGCTCCCATTTTTGACCATCGCGGCCGACTGATGGCGGCGATCGATGTGTCATCAGCCCGCAGGGATTTGACCGAAGATTTCGTTCGATTGATTTCTTTTGCTGTCGTCGATGCTGCACGGCGGGTGGAAGCCGAACATTTCAGGCTGGCGTTTCCGAAGGCGCGCATCGTACTGGCGAATGGAGCGGGCGAACCAATGGGCGAAAAGGCAATGAGTGCGTTGATCGCCGTGGATGATGATGATCTCGTGGTCGGCGCTTCCCGCTCTGCCCGCCAGCTCCTTGGTCTGACAGACGAGTTGCTGAGCAGACCGCTGCCGGCCTCCGATCTCCTCGGCCAGCACAGCAATGCCGAACTTGACTATGCCAATGCTGAACGTGGCGCCATCCAACGCGCTTTGGCGCGCACTGGCGGCAATGTCTCCGCTGCCGCTGAACATTTACGCATCAGCCGCGCTACCTTGCATCGCAAGCTGAAACGGTTTGGCCTTTCCTGACTTCTTGCCACCATTTTATACGCCGGACTGTCGCAATACTGCGACAGATTGCGATGGAAGCTGTTTTGACCGGGCTGACATCAAGGCTGCGGGGCGCAATCCTTCTTTCGATACCGCGGGAGGCGGTGTTTTCAGCGCAAACGTGCTCTGCTCCGGCAATCAGGCGGCGTAGGGCGCTCATGCCAAGGGAGGAAATCGATGAACAAGGTAGAATTCAACCGCACAGTCAAACCCAATTTCAAGAAGCGCTACGGCAATTTCATCGGCGGAAAGTTTGTTGAACCGAAATCTGGACGCTACTTCGACAACACGTCGCCGGTAAACGGTCAGGTTCTTTGCGAAATCGCCAGATCCGATGCAAGCGATGTCGAGGCTGCACTCGATGCGGCACATGCTGCAAAAGATGCCTGGGGCCGTACAAGCGCGGCCGAGCGCAGCGTGATCCTCAACAGGATCGCACAGGTCATGGAAGACAATCTCGATGTGCTGGCGCAGGCGGAAACCTGGGACAATGGCAAGCCGATCCGCGAAACGACTGCGGCCGACCTGCCGCTCGCCATCGACCATTTCCGCTATTTCGCCGGTGCGATCCGTGCCCAGGAAGGCGGGATCTCGGAGATCGACCACGACACAGTGGCCTATCATTTCCACGAACCTCTCGGCGTTGTCGGCCAGATCATTCCCTGGAACTTTCCGCTGCTGATGGCCGTGTGGAAACTCGCTCCGGCATTGGCCGCAGGCAACTGTGTCGTGCTGAAGCCGGCCGAACAGACGCCAGCCTCCATACTGGTCCTTGCCGAACTGATCGCTGACCTTTTGCCGCCGGGTGTTCTGAACATTGTCAACGGCTTCGGACTGGAAGCCGGAAAACCGCTCGCATCCAGTTCCCGCATCGCCAAGATCGCCTTCACCGGCGAGACGACGACCGGTCGTCTGATCATGCAGTATGCCAGCCAGAATCTCATTCCGGTGACGCTGGAACTCGGCGGCAAGTCGCCGAACATCTTCTTCAAGGATGTGACTGCCGAGGATGATGATTTCTTCGACAAGGCGATCGAGGGCTTCGTCATGTTCGCTCTCAACCAGGGTGAGGTATGCACCTGCCCGAGCCGCGCGCTCATCCATGAGTCGATCTATGACAGGTTCATGGAACGTGCGCTGAAGCGCGTCGAGGCCATCGTGCAGGGTGACCCGCTCGATCCGGCGACGATGATCGGCGCACAGGCATCGAGCGAACAGCTGGAGAAGATCCTGTCCTATCTCGATATCGGCAAGCAGGAGGGGGCCGAGGTGCTGACCGGCGGCGAGCGCAATGTTCTCGCCGGAGATCTGGCGGGTGGCTACTACGTCAAGCCGACCGTGTTCAAGGGACACAACCGCATGCGGATCTTCCAGGAGGAAATCTTCGGGCCGGTCGTGTCGGTGACCACGTTCAAGGACAATGACGAGGCTTTGTCGATCGCCAATGACACGCTGTACGGTCTGGGAGCGGGTATCTGGAGCCGGGATGCCAATACCTGCTACCGCTTTGGCCGTGCCATCCAGGCAGGCCGTGTCTGGACCAACTGCTACCATGCCTATCCGGCCCACGCCGCGTTCGGCGGTTACAAGCAGTCGGGCATTGGCCGGGAGAACCACCTGAAGATGCTGGATCACTACCAGCAGACCAAGAACATGCTTGTCAGCTATAGCCCGAAGAAGCTGGGTTTCTTCTGAAGGCTCCTTACCAGAACTGAACCGTCGGTGGCGCTGTCACTGCGCCGTCGACGACGTTTCCGGGAGGGAACAACGATGGAAGACAAAGTCAGTGCTACACCTGCGGCCCTTGAACTGATCGCAACATTACAGTCGGAATACGGACCGATCCTCTTCCACCAGTCCGGCGGCTGTTGCGATGGATCGTCACCGATGTGCTATGCGCAAGGCGATTTCATCATCGGCGATCAGGATGTTTGTCTTGGCGAAATCGGCGGCGCACCTGTCTACATCAGCGCTTCGCAATATGATGTCTGGAAGCATACCGAATTGATCATCGACGTCGTGCCAGGCCGCGGCGGCATGTTCTCGCTCGACAATGGCCGCGAGGTCAGGTTCCTGACGCGATCAAGGTCTGTACGATCTAAAGCTTTCCATACTCCAACTTCGGATACCAGCTCGTTCCTCGACCTTCCGGTGTCGCGTCAAGAATTGTCCATAGCGGCATGAGATCAGGTGCGCCGCGTGGATCCTGTCCGGGATCGGATGTTGCCGACCCCATCTCGCCGCTCCAGAAATGACGGATTGTGCCGTCGCGGCGTGTGAAAACATTGAATCCGGCATCGTCGCCGCCTTCCGGCGGCCATGCATGATAGTCGCGGCTGAACTCGCCACTTGGATCGGAATAGAGCTTCAGATTGCGCCAGCCGCGCTCGTTCTTGAAGGCGATGAGCCGCTCGATCGGCGAGCGTGCGATCACCGCGAGGGCAATGCGCTGTTCGACATCGCGCGGCTTCGCCGTCCCAGGCGCTCAACAGTGAAGTGCACATCGGGCAAGGCCGTTCGCGCTCGGGTCCAAACATGTAGCTGTAGACAGCGAGCGTCTGCTTATCGCCGAACAGCCCAGCGAAATTCACGGGCCCGTCTTTGCCTTCAAACCGGTAGTCCCTGGTCACTTCGCCGCCCGGCGGCAGCGCCCGGCGCTGCTCGGCGACGCGCTCGATCTGGCGCCTCAATTCGATCTCCTGGGCCAACAATGCATCGCGTGCTTGCCGGTACTCCTGGCTTTCGTTGGGAAACCGCACCGCGTTCCGCTTTGCCAGTTCTGCCGCAGGTGTAAGTGAGTCAGTGGTGTGCATGGCCGCGTCCTCTGCTTTTCCATGTTGCAATGACTTGCGTTTCGATTTGGATGTGCCGCAACTTTGGCGGACGCACGCAAGTGCGCAATAACGTTGATATCAACATATTACGCTGATGGCAAACGTTCCGAGTAGCCGTTTTGTTCCATGCAGTAATCAGACGAAGGGTTTTGCGAGTTCGAAGCGTTTGGGAAGCAACCGTTCCAGATAAGCCCGGCACGGCGAAGCAATCTGGTTGCCCGCGGGCAAAAGGAAGTCATCCGGCAAATGGCGCGTCTTGCCGGCAACATTGGCAAGTGGAACCAATCGCGGAATGGTGATCCCGTTTTCAACCTGAAGTGCCACGGAGCCGCCGCCGCGCGCAGCAGCCTCGACCGCAAAAGCCCCCGCCTCAAAAGCTTCGCGCGCGTCGGTCGAACTGATGGTGCTGACATTTCCGCGGGGCAGGTAGCCAAATGTATCGACCCGCGCACGCACGCCGGGCAGGCCATCCCGGATCGCCTGTTCGACAGCCATTCCCAAATCGCCGCCGGACAGCCGCACGTTCCCATGCGCGTCCCGTTCAAGCCGATCGGGCGGGACGATACTTTCGACAACCGATCGTCCGTCTTCGGTCGTAACACCTTCCGACATCGCCACGATGCACCGACCATGTTTGCTCACAGCCGCGCGTACGTCATCGACAAACCGCGCTGGCGAAAATGCACGTTCCGGGACGTAGAGAAGGTGAGGGCCGCTGTCTTCATCCTGCTGCCACGCGGCAGCAGCCGCAGTAAGAAATCCCGCATGGCGGCCCATGACGATGCCTACATAGATGCCCGGCAAGGCGCGAAAATCGAGATCGACGCTGACAAATGCGCCGGCAATGAATTCAGCGGCCGATATGAACCCTGGCGTGTGATCATTCTCGACGAGGTCATTGTCGATCGTCTTGGGCGCGTGCACAAAGGCGATATCGCTGCCGGCCGCATCGGCGAGTATTTGCTGGGTCCCGGCCGTATCATTTCCGCCGATGTAAATGAACGCCGTCGCTCCCGTTTCGCGGAGGCCCTTAAGGATTGTTTCGCAGTAAGCCATATCGGGCTTGTCGCGTGTACTCCCCAATGCAGCGCTTGGGGTGGCTGCGAGCAGGCGCAATTCCTGTTCCGACAAGGTTGACAGATCGACAAAATCGCCGTCCCGAATACCCCGCACGCCATGCCGTGCGCCAAGCACACGGGCCCCTGGGTGGCGCTTGCGTGCTTCGAGTACGGCGCCCGCCAATGTCTGATTGATGACTGCGGTCGGCCCGCCGCCCTGCGCAATTACGAATGTCTCGGTCACGATTGCCCCGCCAATTCATATGTCTGCAGAAAGAGGCCGAATGGCCGGTCACACCGTATCATATCACCCGAACGGTTGGTGTCGATGCCAAACATCTCTGGCTTTGCCCAACCATGTTCAAAAATCGTGCAACCATATTCAGACTGCCGTCGCTTGTGCGGGATCGCTCTGTCCGGCCACTACCCGGTCTCTGCCCTCGTTCTTGGCCTGATAAAGGGCACGGTCCGCGGTATTCACTATGTCGGCCCATTGGACGCCATTGTCGGGATATGCAGCCACACCGAAGGATGCGGTAACTGTACCCAACGTATGTCCGCGATGCACCAGATGGATCTGCCTGATCGCTTGACGTAGCGATTCGGCGCGCTCTGCACCATTCGCCAATGAAACTCCGGGCAAAATGAGAGCAAATTCCTCGCCGCCATATCGGGATGCGACATCAGTCTCACGGGCGTGGTCCAACAAGACACTGGCCACGTGTTTAAGAACGAGATCCCCCGCTTCATGGCCAAAGGTATCGTTGAATTGCTTGAAATGATCGACATCAAGCATAATCATCGCGAAAGGCTGTTCGGCGCGTTGCATGCGCCGCAATTCGCGATTGCCTGTTTCCTCAATGTAGCGCCGATTGAAAAGCCCGGTGTTCGGATCGCGGATCGACTGCTGCCGCAATGTTTCGCGCAGGCGCAGATTTGCCAGCGCAAGCGCCAATGTGTCCGCTACGCCACGCAATATCTGGTGCCAGTCAGCTAGCCATTGCGGCTTTGCCGCCGCCTGCGGTTCGCACAAGTGCAGGATACCAAGCGTCTCACCTTGCGCAGCCAGAGGCACGCAGACATATCCTCCGGTTCCGCCGTCGTTGATATGGCTGCAGCGAGGCGACAGCAAACCCGGACCAGAGATATGCTCCTGACCCCGTCTCAGGGCCCAGCAGTCCTCCGGTCCAAACTGGGCAGCACTTGATCGTAAATCGCCCCAGTGCGCCATTTCTTCGACAAGATTTCGCGACGCACTGGTCAGGTGGACCGTACCGCTCAGATCCTTGAAGAAGTCGGGCATGGCAGATCCGACAACGTCAAAGGCCTCACGAAAGGTGACGCACGCCTGCAGGAGTTCCCCGAGCTTGACCAGGCGGCCAGTTGCCGCGGAGTTCTGCCGCAGCTCGAGGTTCAGAATTGCAAGTTCCTCTGCACGCTGGTTGACCGTTCGCTCGGCGCGTCGCAATTCACTGACGTCGTTGAGGCTGAGCACGACACCTCCGTCGGGTCGATTGAGCGGGCTGCAGCTCGCGACGACCAACCGTCGTGAGCCATCTGGTCTCAGGACGCTTACTTCCCGTTGATACGGACGACTGGTAACCAGGGCAAGTTCAATAGGCGAGTTTCCCGGTGCGAGCTTGTCTCCAGCGACGCTTTGCATATCTATGACCGATTGCCACTCCTGTCCTTCGATCTTGTCGTGTCTTCGTCCGAAGATTTCCGCTGCCGCAGGATTAACGCTGACGACGCGCCCTTCGTTGTCGATGACAGCAATACCCTCTGCTACTGTCTGGACGATATCCTCGATATAGGATTTCTGATCGAGCAACTGCGTACGGGATGTTTCAAGTTCGCCAGCCATCGCATTAAGCCCCTGCGCCAGTCGTCCAAACTCGTTTTCGGATATATTACCGATCCGGGCTCCCACATCACCCTGCGCCAGGGACTGGATGCCTTGCGTGAGCCCGGTTAGCCCGGTGTTAAATCCCCGTGTAAGGAAGAAAGCAAATAACCCAGCAATTAGCGCTGCTGCAGCGGTACATAGACCAATCAGCCTCACCACGCCGTTGGTGCGTTGTTGCGCTTCCAGCAAGATGGGCGTGGTGTCAAGCAGGACGGCCCCGATAATCTTACCCTCCGCTTCCTCGACTGGCACGACAACGAACTCGACACCTCGTGGTTCCTCTGGACTGACTTCGGTGAAATCTCGCGGACGACCGTCCTCCATCGTACTGGCGATTTCGTTGCCAAGATCGTGCGTGAATTGGCCACCAATGTTATGTTCTTCGCCGGCAATATCAGCCAGAACTACTTTCTGACGGTCGACGACAACAAAATCCCTATGCGAGCGCACGTGCTGAGATGTTAGGAATTCACGAAGGGCATTGGGCAGTTCAAACAAAGAATGCGGATCATCAGAGGCCTTGAAGGTGATCGTTCCGGCCAGTTGCTGCGCTACATTTGTTGCCTCTGTGAGCGCAGCAGACCGGGTCCAGGTCATCTGGGAATAGATTGCAATCACGCCGATCAGCCCAATCAACGCGACGGCTTGCGCGGCTGTTGTGATAATTTGGGTCTTGATATTCATCGCGTTCATCCCAGACGCCGGATATCATTGCACTTCCGAATTTAATCAATACACGAAAAAACGACAGCGGATTCTTCCGACATGGGTAATGTCGAGAACCAACTGGCATTCTGTATCAATGGCCTGAGACAAGTTCCATAACAACTCTTATGCGACTATTCCTTGTAGCGGGGTGGGTTCAAGGATGAAGTGCGACTTGCGATAGATAACAATGGCTTATCACTCGCAAGGACTCGCCCATGAAACGCACCTACTCCCAGATTGGCATGGATGAACGCCGCAAGATCGCCCGATGGCGAACGGCTGGCATCAGTGTCGATGTCATTGCCGAGAAACTCGGACGGCATCGCTCGACGATTTTCCGCGAACTCCGACGCAATGCTTTCACGGATACGCAAATGCCGGATCTCAATGGCTACTATTGCGTCACGGCGAACGACATCGCACGCGAGCGTCGCGCCAAGCTGCGCAAACTGGCCCGGTTCTCGCATCTGCGCCAATCGATCATCGAGCGGATTATCCATGGCTGGTCACCGCAGCAGATTGCCGGACGACTGAAGCTGGAACGCCATCCGATTTCCGTCAGCCACGAGACGATCTACAAGTTCGCCTATTCGCCGGACGGCCATGCGATCAAGCTGTGGCATCACCTGCCGGAGCGACGGGCCCGGCGTCGGCCACGCCATGCCCGACGCCGCCATGGTCGCAGATTCAGCCCGCAGCTCAACATTCTTCATCGGCCTGAAGCCGTGGCACAGCGTCAGCAGTTCGGGCACTGGGAGTGCGATCTGATGCAGTTCAGGAAGAAGTTCGGAAAGGCCAATGTGACGTCTCTGGCCGAGCGCGTCAGTCGCTTTGCCGTCTTCCTGCGCAACAATGACCGGCAGTCGAAGCCTGTTATGGGTGGGCTGATCCAGGTGTTGCAGTCCCTGCCCCACCGCGCCCGCCGCTCGATCACCTTCGATCGCGGTACCGAATTCACCGACTGGCCCTATTTGCAGGCAAGCCTAGGAGCCCAGACATGGTTCTGCGATCCGCAATCACCCTGGCAGAAAGGTACGGTCGAAAACACCAACAGACGGGCCAGGAAATGGCTTTCGAGAGAAGTCGATCCACTGTCTCTCAGCGACCGTGATCTCACAGAGATTTGCAATCGACTGAACGCAACACCGCGCAAATGTCTCGGCTACAAAACACCCGCTGAAGTCTTCCGCCAGAAACTGCTCGCACAGACGCGGCGGTCGGGTTAGCTTCTCTTTCGCCGCAGGTCGCGGTTCGCCATGAACTCACACGGGGTGGATGAACCTCGATCAAACCGCGGACACGTCTAAATCATCGACGACATTCCGGGGATCCCTCACGAGCATAGCGCTCGACGGTTTCCACTGCGGCCGCGGACACCGGAATTCCCTGCTTATGCTTCTTCCGCGCGTCAAGCCGTCGATCGCCAGGAAGACGCACTGACGGCGTTTCCTGGACAGCGGAGAGCATCACCTCCAGCCGTGACGGGAAGTCTTCACCACCAAACAGCTTTGGGTCAAGCGCGATAATCATCTGGCCGGTACGCGGTGGACCGCCATCGCTATCGCCGAAGGATGAAGCCTCAAAGGACCAATGGGATCGCGTGAGACCTGCTGCGAGAATATCGACCATCAGGGCCAATCCGAAACCTTTGTAGCCGCCTATGGGGAGCAGGCTGCCCCCCATCGCTGCAGACGCGTCATTGGTTGGAACGCCGTTGGCATCGATTGCCCAGCCATCGGGGAGTGGCACACCTCGATTATAGGCATCTATGACGGCAACCCTGGCGACCACGCTCGACGACTGGTCAATGACCAGCGGCTCGCGCCCCTCCCGCGGTACGCCAAACGCCAATGGATTGGTTCCGAAGAACGGCGTCTTCCCACCAAACGGAGCAATGGACGGCGACGCGTTGGCCACCATCAATGCAACCAACCCCTGCTCCGCAAGTTCCTCGACAAAATAACCGAGCGAACCGCATGCATAGGAATTGCCGACGGAGAGTGCTGCGATGCCATTCTCCCGTGCGGCTTTTACAAGCGCAGGTAATCCCAAGGCGATTGCAGGATGGGCAAAGCCCGTTCCCGCATCAACTCGAACCGCCACCGGCGAAAGCTGCTCAAGCTGTGGCCGGGCGTGACCATCGACCTTGCCGCACGCCGCATGGTCACAATACACCGGCAGGTACGAAAGCCCGACAATCGCCTGTCCGTCGCGCTCGGCCGCAGCGATCGACGTTGCGACCGACGATGCGTTTTCCGTTCCGACATTCGATGCGGTCAGGGCCTTAGCAGCCAGGATTTCGATTTCGCCGAACGTCAGTACCCTCAGATCGGTCATGCGGTGATTTCCTTTATGTGATCGGTCTTGTTCTGCAGTCTTGCCAGTTCCTCGAACGGAATATGGCAGCGGATCTTGTGACCGTGTTCGGCATCGATCAGCGGGGGCTCCTGTTCCTCGCAGACAGCACCGATCTTGCGGGGGCAGCGCGTATGGAAGACGCATCCTGTCGGCGGGTTGATTGCGCTCGGAATCTCCCCGTCTAGCCGCACGCGGACATGTTCGGTCTCGTCCAGCTTGGGAACGGCCGAAAGCAACGCCTCGGTGTAGGGATGGTGCGGCCCCGAAAACACACGTTCGGACGGTCCGAGCTCCATGATCCGGCCGAGATAAAGCACAGCGATCTGGTCGGCCAGGTAGCGGACTACGGCAAGATCATGCGAGATGAAGATATAGCTCACGCGCTCCTTGGTCTGCAGGTCCGCAAGAAGGTTGAGAATTGCCGCCTGCACGGAAACGTCGAGCGCCGAGGTCGGCTCGTCGCAGACGACGATCCGCGGATCGCCGGCAAAGGCCCGGGCAATCGCGACACGCTGTTTCAAACCACCGGAAAGCTGGCGCGGCTTTACGCTCAGGTGCCGTTCGGTCAGGCGCACCGAGCGAACAAGGTCGATAAGCCGCTTCTGTTGCGCAGAACCCCTTGAGGCCCGCCAGCGTCCGAAGCGCGCGGCCGATGATGTGCCGGATCGAATGCGAGCGGTTGAGCGCGGAGTCCGGATTCTGGAAGACGATCTGCATCGCTTTCACCTGCTCGGCGGTCCGGCTTTCGAGCTTGGATGCGAGCGGCTTGCCCTCGAGACGCATTTCGCCGCCCGCATCGGCGGAAACGAGACCGAGGAGCAGCCGGGCGAGGGTCGTCTTGCCGCTGCCGGATTCGCCGACGAGCCCCAGCGTTTCGACCCGGCATGAGATCAAGCGAAACATCGTTCACGGCACGCAAGGCATGCCCATGGCTGGCGTAGGTCTTGTTGAGGCCCGCAATCCGCAGGACAGGTTCTGGCGATGTCGCCACGGCGGACGGCGCTATGCTGCCCGGCGTCGTCCGCGGAAGCGACTGCGCCTTCTCGTGGTAGTGGCACCGGGAAAGCCGCCCGCCGAGATCATGGAGCGGCGGCAGTTCGCTATGGCAGCGGCTGTCGGCGAGCGCACAACGATCGGCGAAGGCGCAACCGCTGATCTTTGCTCCCGGCGCCGGGAGGAAGCCGGGTATGGTGTCGAGCCTGATCTGATCCTTGCGCTGGCCACCGCGCGGCAGGCAGCGCAGCAGCGCTACCGTGTAGGGATGGCGCGGATTGTTGAAGACATCTTCCGTCCGCCCCTCCTCCACCAGCATGCCGGCATAGAGCACGCCCACGCGGTCGCACATGCGCGAGACAACGGCGAGGTTGTGGCTGATGAACAGGATCGAGGCCGACAGTTCCTGGCGGAGCTTCGCGATCAGATCGAGGACTTCGGCCTCGACCGTTGCGTCGAGGCCCGTGGTCGGTTCGTCCAGGATCAGCATGGTGGGATCGTTGGCCAGGGCCATGGCGATCGCCACGCGCTGCTGCATGCCGCCGGAGAGCTGGTGCGGATAGCGCTGCATCACGCGTACGGGATCGGAGATGCGCACCCGGTTCAGCATGGCGGTTGCCTGATCTATCGCCCTCTGCCCGGACATACCGCGCAAGTTCGAAAATCTCCGTCAACTGCCGCCCGATGCGGATCGAGGGGTTCAGCGCCTTGCCGGGATCCTGATAGACCATCGAGACGTTTTCGGCGCGCATCCGTCGCAAAGCTTCGTTGTCGAGCTTCATGACGTTCTGCCCAGCCAGCGAAATTCGCTCCCGCTGTGATGACGCCGTTTCGTGGCAGATAGCGCACAACCGAAAGGGCCACCGTCGACTTGCCGCAACCGGACTCGCCGACAAGGCCATAGGCTTCGCCGGGATGAATGGTCAGACTGAGATCGCGCAGGACGGCGCTGTTGCGCCCGCCGACGCGGTAGGCGACCGATAGATTGTGCAGTTCGAGAGCATTGGCGGACGTGTCAGTCATTGAGAGCTCCCTGAACGCCATCAGCCACCAGATTGACGCCGATCACCAGCGATGCAATGGCGAGCGCATCGAACAAGACCGTCCACCAGAAGCCGCCGCCGATCATCCCGTAATTGCTGGAGATGCTGAGGCCCCAGTCGGGCGAAGGCGGCTGGATGCCAAAGCCCATGAAGCTCAGTGTCGCCACGGCGAAGATTGCATAGCCGAGCCGGACGGTGGTTTCGACGAGGATCGGTGGAATGACGTTCGGCAGTATCTCGACAAACATGGTGTGGAGCGCACTCTCCCGCCGCAGCTGTGCGGCCGCGACATAGTCCAGTTCGCGCTCGGACAGCACCGCAGCGCGCACCGTGCGCGCGATGATCGGCGAGAAGCTCAAGCCAATGACGATGATCACCGTGGACTTCGACGTACCAAGCGCGACGATGGCAAGGAGCGCGACAATGACCACGGGAATGGCCATGAAGGCTTCCAGAATACGGCTGATGATATCGTCGACAAGACCGCGAAAATAGCCGGTGAAGAGGCCAAGCGTCGTACCGGCCACGGTGGCGAGCAGCGTCGCCAGCGGCGCGACTGTGAGGATATCGCGCGAACCGACGATGACGCGCGAGAACACGTCACGCCCGAGCTGATCCGTGCCGAACCAGTTTGCCGCCGAGGGCGGCATGAGCGCATTGATGATATCGTCCGCGAGCGGGTCGTAGGGCGTGAAATACTCCCCAAACAAGGCGCAGACGACCCAGAACAGCACAATGGTGAATCCGGTCAGGAAGGATCCCGAACGGCTGAGCGAGAGCAGGACCTCGGTCACGGGACTGCGGGCGCTGGCCGCGGTGCTGGGAAGTTCGGGTTGTTTCAGTTCGGTTGCACTCATTGCTCTGTCCCCAGTCGAATACGTGGATTGAGGACGGAATAGAGAATGTCGGCAACCAGCGTCGCGACGGAATAGACGATGCCGATCGTCAGAATGCCGGCCTCGAGGATCGGGAAATCCTTGCCGCGTGCTGCCGTGAAGATCAGCGAGCCAATCCCCTGATAGCGGAACAGCGTCTCGACCACGACGAGCCCGCCAATCAGATAGCCGGTTTGCGTGGCAATAACCGTGATGGTCGGGAGCAGCGCATTGCGCAGCACATGCCGCCAGATCACGGTGCGCCAGGGGAGACCTTTGAGCACGGCCGTTCTCGTATAGTCAGAATCCAGCGCTTCGATCATGCCGGAGCGGGCCATACGGGCGATGTAGCCAAACAGCACCAGGAACAACGGCATCGCAGGCAGGATCAGATAGTAGACTTGCGTGAAGAAACCGGCATTGGCGGGCCAGGCTGCGGCGATCGGGAGCCAGTCGAGCCAGACGCCGAAGATCAGGATGAAGATGATGCCGGTAACGAATTCCGGCAGTACCGTCGCCGACAGCCCGCCGAGGCTGATGATGCGGTCGATCGGTCGGTTGACGTTGAGCGCGGCGACAATGCCGCCGAGGATTCCCAGCGGCACAACCATGACGAAGGCAACCAGCGCAAGCTTCATGGAATTGCCCAGCGCGTCGATGACGAACGGTGCCACCGGAGCGCGGAAGATATAGGACATGCCCATGTCGCCCTGGATGAAATTCGTGATCCAGTCCCAGTATTGAACGAGCAGCGGGCGATCGAGGCCGAGCGAATGATTGAGCGCATCGACTGCGCGCTGGTCGGCGAGCGGCCCCAGGATTGCGCGGCCGACATTGCCGGGCAAAACCTGCCCCCCCAGGAACACCATGATGCTCAGCAGAAACAGCGTTATGAGCGACAGAATAATGCGCTTCAGCAGGAAGGAAAGAATGGCCTATGCTCCTTTGTTAGCCAGCTCCAAACCATGGAGCTGGCCGTTGCAGGATTTCCGTTCCCTCCCCGTCAGGCTTTCGACGCGCGGTCGAGATAGTTCTGCGACATGGCTGTCGGCTGTACGCCGGTAACGCCCTTCGCCGTCGCCGTCAGATAGTCGAAGAAATAGCCGAAGATGATTGGCGTTTCCTCGAGGAGCAGCCGCTGGATCTTGCCTGCGGTCTGCTTCTGGGCTTCGAGGTCGAGCGCCGCAATATAGCTCGAGGCCAGCTGGTCATAGTCCTTGTTCTTGAAGTGCGCCGAGTTCCACGTGCCTTCGCTCTTCAACGGAGCTGACAGATAGACATTCGGAACGCCGCGATGGCCGTAATCGGTGATGCCCATCACCGAATCGAGCCAGTTCGATTTGCCGAAGACGGCGTCGCCGTAATAGGCGCCCTGATCGAGTATGGTGAGCTCGAGATCGATGCCGATTTCCTTCACCGCGTTCTGGATCAGCACCGCATATTCCGGAATTTCCAGATAGCGTTCGGTCGTCAGCGTAACCTTGAAGCCCTTCCCTGCTCCCGCCGCTTCCATCAGCTGCTTGGCCTGCGTCAAGTCCTGCTGGCGCTGTGCGACACTCGTGTCCGTCGATGGATAGGCTGGGGCAAACGGACTGTCATTGCCAAGTGAAGCGCGGCCGCGCATCAATCCCTTCTGCAGTTTGTTGCGGTCGATGCTCAGGGCTATCGCACGGCGCACGCGCGGATCCTTGAACGGATCCATGTCGGTGCGCATATGCACCTGATGGTGCGCGACCGACTTGAGACTGATGATCTCGACATTCGGGTCGTTGAGCAGACCCACGCCGGCCAGAACCGGAAGCTGGTTGATAACATCCACCTGACGGCCCTGAAGCGCCAGGATCATCGGCTGGATGTCGCCGAAGAACGTGAACTCCGTCCGGTCCGGGAGTGCTTTTTCGCCCCAGTAATCATCATTTCTGACGAATGACGCACCAACCTTGGGCGTGTATTTTTCCAGCTTGAACGGGCCGGTCGCGTTGAAGTTCTTTTCAAAATCGCCCTTATAGTCCGCCGGGATGATGATGGCGTTGTAGTTGTCGGACGACACCATGTAGGGGAAGTTGCCGTTCGGCGCATCGAGGTGGAATTCGACCGTGTAATCGTCGACCTTCTTCGTCGCGCCCTTCTGCAGATAACCGGTAAACACGGACAAGGCATTGGACGAATTGGCCGGATCTGCCAGCCGATCGATGCTGGCCACCACATCGTCGGCCTTCATTTCGGCGCCGCTGTGGAATTTGACACCCTTGCGCAGGGTAAAGGTCCAGACGTCGCCCTTGTCGTTCGGCTTCCAGCTTTCGGCAAGCATGGGTTTCAGGACCAAGTCCGGACCATCGAGGCAAAGAAATTCGCCGACCTGCTGCAGCATCAATAGACCGCCGGCATCGGCAACGCTCACCGGCTCGATGGCCGCAGTGGGTACACTGCTTGCCACACGGATGGTCGCACCGGGCGTTCCTTGCGCGCGGGCAAGGCTCGGCATGCCGCCGAAACCGGCAGCAAAGCCGACGCTTCCAAGGAAAGGCAGCGACAGGCCGAGCAGGCTGCCATGGCGAATGAATTCGCGGCGGCTTATTCTGCCGTCCACGAGACCGTCGATCAGATGGTTTTCAAGATCAGTCCGGCCGCGCCGGAGAATGTCGAGAATCTTGTAGTTTTTCATGGCTTCTGTTCTTTCCCCTGTGTTCTGGTTCTTTGCCGGACGAAATATTCACCAGCGCCCCTCATCGCCAGGCTGTCGGATCGTCCGTGACCGACATACGATAGATTGCCATTTCCTCCGTTTTGCTTTTGCCCGGTCTTGGTGCCGGGCTGTCAGCGAATACTCTCTGTCAGTTCAACGGCAGACGCCGGTACGTCCCTGGTCTTGCCGGATCATGGTATTTGTTCTTCGGCCCGCGCTCCACGTAATCACGATGGCAATTGGCCAATTTGTCCCGCGCCAGTGTAACGCCGAGACCGGGACCTTCTGGCACCGAAACGACATTGTTCCTCGGTGAAAACGGCCCTCCCTCGATCACATCGGTCGCTTGCATGCGAAAGAGCGACTGGTTCGGCTCCCTGATCCAGCCCAATGCCGCGCACAGATGAAGGTAGGCGGCGCTTCCGACGCCGGAGTCGCCACTATAGCACCAGAAATCAATCGCGGCATGCTCGCATGCGCCGATGAAACGGACCAGCCGTCCGATGCCGCCATGAACCGCCGGATTGCCGACGATGGCATCAGGCACCCGCAAGTCGATGGCGCGTGCAATGTCGATATTGTGCGTAGAGAAAGGGATCGAACAATGGCGTCGCAATTCACGCATTTCCTCGATTGTTCCAACGGGATCTTCCCAGTTGCGAACGTTGAGTTCTTCTAACGCTCGCACAAGTTGCCGTGCGGTTGCAAGCGAATATGCCTGGTTGGAATCGATCCGCAACATTACATTATCGCCGAGTTTCTTGCGGATGAGTTCCAGCATCTTGAGCGAGACTTTCGGGTCTTCAGTGGAGAACTTTCCTTCGAAGAAAGTGGTCCCGTAGGTCTCGTGCAACTCAACACAATAATCCGCAACTTCTTCGGGTGTTTTTTCACCGACAGTATGTGGTCCATCGCCACGCAGCGAGAAATAGTCGGTGAAAGATATCTCCTTGCGCACTGCGCCACCGAGCAACTGGTAGAGCGGTTGGTTCCACGCCTTGCCGCGCAGATCCCACAGTGCCATCTCGATCGCACCGAATGCCATGATGCGATTGCGGTCATTGATGCTCTGCACGCCGGTCCAGAATGGCAGGCAGACGGATTCAGCGCCTGCGATATCAAATGCGTCCCGGCCGATGAGCCTCGGCGCGAGTACTTCTGCAATGATGGCCGCAGCCGCTGCACTCGGCGCTTCGCCAAGACCAACCAGGCCGTCATCCGTCTCGACTTCGACGATCGTCGGCGAAAAGCCGTCCAGTTCGCCAAACACCCAGACATAGGGTGCTTCGAGGTTCAGATTGATTGGGGTCGCGGTAATCCGGCGGATTTTCATATCAGCGGCTCAGGTCGAGAAATGGTTTGCCGAGCAGTCCGGGATCAACGTCGATGCCGAGGCCCGGACCATCAGGAATGCCCATGCGGCTGCCGATCACCGGCGGCGCATTCCGGGCTGTGCGGATCGTCACCCACTCGTGGAAAGCAATCGCGTGCAACCGCCGCTCCTCAGGCGTCGAAAGCGAAAGGTGCGCCATGGCGGCGGTATCGATTTCTGCGCCGCCCGTATCCTCGACTGTCACCATGAAACCAAGATCAACGGCAAGATCGCGGATCTGGCGGGTCTTTGTCACCCCGCCGAGGCGCGAGATTTTCAGGGTCAGGCCATCAGCGGCGCCCTTGCGATGGATCTCGAGCATTTCTTCCAATGAGGTTACGGACTCGTCCAAGACCATGGGCTTGTTGAGGGAGCGGCGAACCGATAGACAGTCGTCGACGGAGACGCAGGGCTGTTCCATCGTGTAGTCGATGTCCTGTGTCGCATCGACGAACTGGCGGGCCTGATAGGCTGACCACCCGGCATTGGCATCGCAGAAAATGACGGTACCCTTAGGAACGGAGCTGGCGACAGCTGTCACTCGTTCGACATCGTCACGAACCTCGCCTCCCACCTTCACCTGCAGGCGGTAAAAGCCTTCAGACACGATACGCTTCGCGCTGGCCATCATCGCATCGACCGAACCGTGGGTGACCACCCTGTAGAGATCGGCCATATCGCTTTCCTGACCGCCGAACATTGTAACGAGAGGCACGCCGGCCGCACGGGCGGTCAGATCCGAGCACGCCATGTCGAGTGCGGATTTTATGTAGGGGTGACCCTTGAACACCGTATCCATCAGCCTGTTGAGCCGTGCAAGCGCGCGCGGATCCTGTCCGAGGAGATGCGGCGCGATTTCGGCGACGCCCGCCTCTGCTCCTGCGGCAAAGGCGGCGGAGTAGAAATTGCCGAGCGGCGCCATCTCCCCCCACCCCGTAAGCCCAGTGTTCGAGGTAACTGAGACAATGACCGCATCGAAGCCATCGGCACCGCGGCCCTTCGACATGTTGTAACGGCCTTCAACAAATGGCTGCATGACGCGGTAGGCTTTTATGGTCTCGATATGCACGGTGTACGATCCTATGGCTGAAAACAGAAACGAAACCCATGATCCGGAATCAGGTGTCGATGCGTTTGCGTTTCGCTCCCGATCGGTCCTTAGTTGACTTTTCACCAGCGCCACGCCGTTCAAGGCTCTTTGCGAATGCGACGAGTTCTTCGAAGTCGAAAGCGATGTGTTCACGCGCGTGACGCTGCGCGGCCTTCATGTCGTTTCCCTTGAGAAGTCTGACATACTCCTCGTGGACATCGATCGCTGGCACAGGTTCATTGCGCGCGCGCTGATGCAGCGCAAAATACATCTGAAGCCTGCTGGTAAGGCGTTGCCACGCATCAAGGAGCAGCGAATGATCCGCCCATTCATAGATTAGTCCATGCAACTGTAATGCCGCTTCGATCTGGCCTGTCGTATCGACTTCGAGCGTCGCCCGCTTCACTGCATCGTGGCGCCGGTCGAGTTCAGCAACAAACTGCCGCGTCCTGTTTGGCCAGGTCCTCTCGATGGCAAATTCGTCGAGGACCTGATTGAGCGAATAGGCGTCTTCAATATCCTTGGCGGTTACTTCAATGACGAAGGTACCCGCATAAGGGATGCTCGTCAGGATACCCTCCTGCACTAACTCCCGCATCGCTTCGCGGAGCGGTGCGCGGCTGACACGCATCTGTTCGGAAATGCGCAGCTCGTTCAGCTTTTGTCCCGGTTCCAGCTTGCCCGTAAGGACGGCCCGCTTGAGCAGTGCAACAATCTCCGCACGGCGGGTCGTGTCAATGATCGGATCAAAATCGGTCTTGCTCATCACGCCTGATATCCTGTATGCAAGGGCAGAAAAACAGATTGTCGACAATATAGCAATACTGATTCGATGGTTCTGACCGAATTCAAACAGGGCTTATCAATTGCTTGTCGCGGCCAAACCTTTTCTCATTTATAGCAGCGAGAGATTTCGACCTTTACGGAGATGGAAGTGACGATAACCGGCTTCTTACAATTGGCTGCCTCAACGATGATTTTCTTGGCCGCAGCGACATGCGCCAAGTCCTGGGCGCTTGGGCCCAGCTCCGCAAAATTGATCCTGACGATTGCCTTGTACTCCGCCGGCAACCTCATCATGCTGCGACTGGTGCGCGAGTTTGGAATGGCGTCCGCTTTCAGCCTTTCGGCCGTCATTCAACTCATTGCAGTAAATCTGATCGCCCTCACCTTCTTTGGTGAAAGACTTCCCATGCTCCAGTCGTTCGGGATCCTGTTCGCCATCATTGCTGTCGGTTTGATAACATTCGGTTCGGTCGCGAAATAAACGACCCGCGACAGGTTTAACCCTCCCCGGGCTGCACAGCAGCAGCCTTCTTGCGAGCCATAGTATCTCTGACAGCGGCTGCCGCAGCACCCGCAGATTGTTCTTCGTTACCAGCAACCTGGACTGTTGGCGACGCAAACCCGATGCCGTTGGCCGTGAAGGCTTCGCGGATCATGGCATAAGCGCGGCGGCGTATGGTGGACTGATGGCCGGGTTTGGTCATCATGGCGAAGCTCAGCTTGATACCATAATCGCCGAAATCCTCCACGCCCTTCATCTTTACAGTTTCGATGATCTGCGGGCCAAATTCCTCATCCTCGAGCAATGCCGCACCGACCCCCTTCACCAGCTTTTTGACCTTGGCGATATCCGCGTCGTAGTTCACCGAGATGAAGAATTTGTCGATGACCCAATCCCTGCTCATGTTCTGCACGGCACCCAATGTACCAAACGGAACGGTGAAGATCGGGCCGCGATGGTGACGCAGTTTGACAGAACGGATGCTGAAGGATTCGACAGTACCTTTGTAGCTGCCGCTCTGAATATATTCCCCTACCCGGAAGGCGTCATCTGTCATGTAGAAGATGCCACTGATGATGTCCCTGACCAGGGCTTGCGAACCAAAGCCGATAGCAACGCCAAAAATGCCCGCGCCTGCGATCAAAGGACCGATCGCGACTCCGAGGCCGGATAGAATCATCATGACGGCTATGGCAGCGATCAGCACCGCAAGGAAGTTGCGCAGGATCGGCAGCAAGGTCAGCAGGCGTCCGCTGCGGGCCAGCTCGGCCGGATCGCCCCCTTCCGTGCGGGCACGTTCGATGCGCCGGTTGATGAGGCCCTTGACCATATGCCAAACCAGGTCCGCAGCGAGCAGGATCACAACACCTCCCAATATTCCACGGAAGATGCGAGCGACGGCCTCATCCCCCATCAACCCGCCTGCGCGAAAGCGAACGACCACGGCGAGCCAGGCGACAGCGAGAGCGATGATGATCACCCTTGCTCCCCGCTCAATGAGCACCTCGAGGACCGGAGCCTTGGGCTTTTCTGTGTCGTCGGGTCCGGAGAAGAATGACTTCACGGCTGTGCTGGTCGTCCTCAAAATCGGCGGCAGAACCAGCACATAAATCCCGACCCACAAGGCCAGGCTCAGGCCAGCAACCCACAACAACCAGAGCAGGCACAGATAGAATGTGAGCAGCCACTCCTTGACGCGAAATGCGCGAGAGGCAACCGGAGCTTCAGGCTGACGCCATAGCGTTTCCAGGGAAACCGCCAACAGGCCGAGACCGAGGGTGTAGATGATCAGACTCTTGACGTTGGGCGTGAAATTCAGCACGGTCATCAATCCGGCCGCCGCCCATCCGGTAAAGAAGATGCCCGAGAACACATGCAACCCGCCGATACCAAAAGGCCGCCTTCACATCGTCCATCGGGATGAGACGGACAATGGCAGATCCGCTCTCGCTGTCCCGCCTGCGGTCGATCCCGAGCAGAATGGCTGTTATCCGAATGATGACCCGCCAAGCAATCAGCGCAACGAGCAAGGGCAGCACCAGCGCGGCAAGCAATGGTGGCCAGGTGAACGCGTGAAATGCGCCGATGCTAACGACAGCGAAGACCACCAAGGGAGCCATCACAGCGAAAATGGACCGGCCGATGATGTGGTGGCGGGCGGGGCGTGCCCCGTCGACAGCGGCAGCCGCAACGTGCCGTTGGCCGGCGCGCTTGACAAGACGCCGGAAGACAAGCTCAGCGCCGAGCCCTAGTGCCGCAAATACTGCGAACAGAACCAGTATGGCTCCTGGACCACGGCCGTTGATTTCGGTCATGATGGTAGAGCTTGCCCCCGAAAACTCGCCGGGGACAGCCGGAATTGCTTGTCCGATACCGCGCAAATGCGCCCGAATGGCATTTGACCAGAGCATAAAGTCGCTCGCTGAGGCACCCACGGGCTCCTCCTCCGGTGGCGGAGCGCTCTTGGTCGCGATCCATGCCTTGACGTCCGGGTCATCCAGCAATTTCAACAATTGCTCAACCTTTTCCGGTGGCGGTGCGGTAGCGGCCGGAGCGGCGGATTGGGCACTGGCGTGAGAGGCCAACATGGCACCAACCCATAGGGCGACCGCGCACATCCTCAACAATCGCATTGGGCTGAAATCACGATACATCTGTGCCGCCTCCTGGGCCGGTTCTCTGCCACGGCGATGGTAACGGAGCGCACTTGCTCCACACTTTCTTTTACCAGCCTGCGCAATAGTTGGATGAAAAATGTCGTCTCGTCAAAGTTGTTACAGTTATCATTGCGTTACCCGACACTCTGCAGCATTGTCAGCAAGCTGGAGACCTGTTTTTCTCCCATGGAACCGATGGATCGAGGTTAAGCATGAAACGTGTTATCGCCGCCTTTCTGATGCTGGTCGCCATGGCAGAATTTGCGGCAGCGCAAACAGCACAGATGCGCATCCTGGAGCGGCAGGCGGCCCGGGCAATACGCAATGCCGGATTCTGGTGCGACAAAGTAAGTGAGGCTGAAATCGACAAAGTTCTGTCGGCCCAGGGCCCGACAGTGGTGCGCGTGACCTGCGACGATCGCACCAGGTACGAGCAATACAAGCTGACGATGACACCGAAAAATACGATCGCGAAAATCGAAATCTGGAAGTAGCTGTCGCGCGGGTGCCACACCAGCCGGCTCCCGACCGAAATCGATCGCCGACATCTGCAAAAGTAGCGACTTGTTAACCTTGGCTTTCTATTCAAATAGCAAGCCCAATGGGTAACTTCACATCATTCCGCTTGCAGGCATCATGCGTATCCCCAGAACAAATTTTCCAATCAAATCAGATGAATACGGGTTCGAAGACGATTTCGGCGAACAGCCAATTCGCGAGTTGGTTCCGCTCACCGGGTCTGCCGCGCCGTCGCTGCCGATTCGGCCCGCTCCGGCTGGCTACTCCAACCCTCAATATGAGCCGGTCATCGTCAGACGTCCTGCCATTCCGCCTGTCCAGAACCGGCCTGCGCCAGCCGTCGGCCCGCCCGAAATCAGACCAGAGCAGATGAACGTCGATCCTTCTTCCGCGCCGATCTCGAAACGCATGTTCTCGCTGTCTGAAAATGTCCGCTTCACGCGGACACCCGACAGTGAACTTCTGAAGGGCAAGCCGGACACCAATGGATGATGCGCACGGCCAAGCATCCATTACCCCACAGAAACCGGTTCCTGTCGCTGTATCGCGCGCGCCCATCGCGCTGCCGAAAGCACCGTCGGCCCCGGTGCCTCCCAAGACACCTGTCGCGAGCCCAGACCGGTTCGGCCATGGTACGGCGGAAGGTCCCGGTACGGGCTACATCGCCTTTCACTTTTGTTTCGGATCACGCCTTCTTCGAATCGATCGATTTCGCCAGCGACATGGCGCCGATAGCGGTTGCGACACCACCGAAATCAAAGCCGAATGCACAATTCAGCCCGGATGAGATCACTGCGCGCTTCCGTGTCGTGGAATGCAAAAAGCATCCAGTTACCGAAGAAGCACCCAAGCCGCAGCTGTCCGCGCCACCTCTCGACCCAATGCCGTTGTTGAGCCCGAGATGACGGCGGCGTTGCCAAGGACGGAACCGGAGACAATCGATACTATTGACGCAGGACCGCCTGCTCATCCCGATCCTGGCCCCGTGGATACACCCCGAACCCGCGGTCGCCCGGCGCCGCGACATCGCTCCGGTCACAGCCGCCGCTTCCGCCAAGGCAGTTCGCCATCGCGAACCCGTAGATGCATGGTCCAGCCACGGCGGCTATGAAAAACCTGCCGTAACACTGCTGCAGGAGGCGGTGACGCAGGATACCGTCACGATTTCCCAGGAAACGCTGGAACAGAATGCCGGTCTTCTCGAAAGTGTGCTGGAGGATTTCGGCATTCGCGGCGAGATTATCCATGTCCGCCCCGGTCCTGTCGTGACGCTTTATGAGTTCGAACCGGCACCCGGCGTCAAATCTTCGCGCGTCATCGGTCTTGCCGATGACATCGCCCGCTCCATGTCGGCGCTGTCGGCACGTGTGGCCGTGGTTCCTGGGCGCAACGTGATCGGTATCGAGCTGCCCAATACCACGCGCGAAACCGTCTACCTGCGCGAGATGGTTGCGTCGGACAATTTCGACAAGACCAAGTTCAAACTGGCGCTCTGCCTCGGCAAGACCATCGGCGGCGAACCGGTCATCGCCGAGCTCGCCAAGATGCCGCATCTGCTCGTCGCCGGCACTACCGGTTCCGGCAAGTCGGTCGCCATCAACACGATGATCCTGTCGCTGCTCTACCGGCTGACGCCGGATGAGTGCCGGCTGATCATGGTCGACCCGAAAATGCTGGAATTGTCCATCTATGACGGCATCCCGCATCTGCTGACCCCAGTCGTCACCGATCCGAAAAAGGCCGTCATGGCCCTGAAATGGGCGGTGCGCGAGATGGAGGATCGTTACCGAAAGATGTCCAAGCTCGGCGTCCGCAACATTGATGGCTTCAACGCCCGCGTCACCAGCGCGCAGGAAAAGGGCGAGACGGTCCTGTGCACCGTGCAGACCGGTTTTGACAAGGGAACCGGCGAGGCTCAGTACGAGCAGGAGGCCATGGACCTGACGCCGATGCCCTATATCGTCATCATCGTCGACGAGATGGCCGACCTGATGATGGTCGCCGGCAAGGAGATCGAAGGTGCGATCCAGCGCCTCGCCCAGATGGCCCGCGCCGCCGGCATCCATCTGATCATGGCGACGCAGCGTCCCTCGGTCGATGTCATCACCGGCACCATCAAGGCCAATTTCCCCACGCGCATCTCATTCCAGGTCACCTCCAAGATCGACAGCCGCACCATTCTCGGCGAACAGGGCGCTGAACAGCTCCTCGGCCAGGGCGACATGCTGCACATGATTGGCGGCGGGCGTATCTCCCGCGTCCACGGACCCTTCGTGTCCGACGAAGAGGTCGAGAAGGTCGTCGCTCATCTGAAAGCCCAGGGCCAGCCGGACTATCTCGATACCGTTACCGCCGACGAAAGCGAAGAGGAAGAACCGGAAGCCGACGACAGCGCAGTTTTCGACAAGAGCGGCATGGCGGCCGAGGATGGCAACGAGCTCTATGATCAGGCCGTCAAAGTCATTCTCCGCGACAAAAAATGTTCGACGTCATACATCCAGCGCCGCCTGCAGATTGGCTATAACCGCGCCGCCTCGCTGGTGGAGCGCATGGAGAAGGAAGGTCTAGTCGGTCCTGCCAATCATGTCGGCAAGCGCGAGATTCTGACCGGCGAACTCCGCTGACTGACGATACCGCAGTGGTCAGCGGAGTCAGAGCAATTGTCGCTGAGCAGCCTTCGCCGCTTTCGGCGGCGAGCATCTGATCTTGACGTACTCATTCGGAGAACGTCCGACGATGGCTGTCTTTGCCACATAGGCCTGGCCTTGCAGGCCACACATCATCGCATTGCTTGCCTGTGGCCCAACGATGACGTCCAGCGCCGTGTTGGTCTGACAGTCGGCAGGCGATAGGCTCGTTGAGCAGATAAGTATTACGACTTGGAGCATTGTCGGCACCCTCTGTGAACAGTTGCTCCCCCCTATCGGTTATAGAGTACGCGATATTTGCTGCATTGCAATAAAATGTTGCGATGCAATATTCTCACAGCATGTTCCGGTTATGCCGTCTCCATCAGCGTATTGAACACCAGCCCTGTCGGACTGGCCTTGGCCGCAGCCTTGATGGTGGCAATCGAAGCGCTGACACGATGGACGTCTGAGTAAACATCATCTTCGCCGATTTCCAGCACGGCAATACTGCAGCGCATCAATGGAAACTGGCACTCGCCACCAGTTCGATCGTGAGCGCGAATAGCGCCGGCCGCGCGGTCCTCCGGCGAATACAGCTCCCGAACATGGCCGACAAAATCCTGGAGAAGATTGGACAGAACCCGTTCCAGTTCCGCCGATGTGCCGTCAGACAGGCCAATAAAAAAGTCATCACCGCCCACATGACCGAGGAATTTGTCCTCGCCGACAAAATGGTGCCGCAGCAGGGAAGCGAAAAGCGCGATGGCGAGATCGCCCTTCTGAAAGCCGTAATGATCGTTGAACGGTTTGAAGTTGTCGAAATCGCAATAACAGAAGAAGCGTTTGGAAGAGCCGTCGCGCATGGCCTCCTGAACATAATCGCGAATGGACCGGTTCCCCGGCAGGCCGGTGAGCGGATTCTGGTCCTGGGCGGTCTTGAGTTGCTTTTCATTGATGATCTTGAGAAGCGACGACGCGGAAAGGACACCGGCATAACGCAGATTTTCCGTCAGGATCACGCAATCGCTGCCATCCATTCCTGCAAAGATCTTCAGCATCTGTTCAGCCGGCGTGTCGAGATCGGCAATCGGGGCGTCCGTCACAAAATGCGCTATACCGCGCTGATAGATACGGTTCTTGAGCAGATCACGACCGAATGGGTGATAGATCATACCCTTGACGTGGTACTCGTGCAGGACCCCGCGCGGTTCGCCGTTGGCGCTGACGATCGGGAAGAAACTCTGTTGCGGATTCTGGCGGAACAACTCGAACACTTTGTCGAGGTCCTCGTTCTCCCGGACCGCCGGCAGCGGCTGCACCTGCGCACGAATGAGAATACTGTCCAGTGTCGCCGTTTGCCGGCGTGCAGAACCTGCCTGTTCAAGGTGTGGATATGATTCCTGCAATTCTCCGACATTGGTGGTCGGACGGGCGATGAAATAGCCTTGAACCAGATCGCAACCAAGATCGCGGCAAATCACAAATTCCGCTTCCGTCTCGACACCTTCCGCTATGACACGCGCGCCGAGCATGTGAGCGGCCTGAACTATCTGCTTGACGATGTGCCGTTTGCGCGCAGTGCTATCAAGGCCGGACACGAAGTGACGGTCGATTTTGACATAGTCGGTCGGATAATCGCAAAGCAACTTCAGACCGTTATATCCCACACCGAAGTCGTCGATCGCCAGCTTGAAACCCGCATGACGCAACGTCCTGACGAGGTCAGCAAAGGCTGGATCCTGTGCGTTGTCAAAGCGTTCGGACAATTCGAAACATATCGATGACGGCCGTATATTGGCCTTTGCCAGATGGTTGGTCAGCTTTTCGACAATGCCGCTGCCGATGTTTATCAATCTGGCATCGACGTTGATAAAGAGCATTCGCTGAGCATGACCCGGCAATCCGGAGAAAGCCGCAAACGCCCGGCTGTTCACCATTTGCTCGAGCTCTGCGAGCTGGCCAACGTCGTAAGCCTTATCCAAGAAGTTCCAGCGGTGATTCGAAGCCGAGCCTGTCAAACCCGCGCATCAAGGATTCGTAGCCAAATGTGGTACCGGTGGCAGCTTCGACGACGGGCTGAAATGCAGTTTCGATCGCGAGCTTTGGCGAGTGTCACAAGTTGGTCGTCGCCAAAACGGCGCAATACCAACTTTTCGGCTGGGCGGAAACTCATGGAGGACTCCAGGAAGCAGGGGCATGTAACGGATCGATAATGTTCCACTATCCTTGAATTTTTCGTTTCCCAAACATGACAGTTTTGTGAAATCCGGAATTCACCCTTTTCCACCGACGTCCCAAGCCCGTCAGCGGGCAGGCGCAGACGTCAAATTAACAACTAGGCCGCTCTATACTTTGATTAACGAATTCTAACTCTTTTGGTCTAGAGTCGGAACAGTTGAGGATTTTTGGAGTTTTGTTAGTCCAACTCAAATCTACTTGTCTAAGCAAAGGTGACGCAAGCAATTGTCAGACACTCCATGCTCGAATCCAGGTGGACTCATACGCCGCAGAATAATCCGCTATACTGTTTCGATGCCGGCGTCACTGACAACACGGGTACTGCCGCATGCGCGATGACACTGAAGATCATCCCGACTACAAGGGCCTCACTGCTGATTATTTCGATCGCCGCAGCGAAACCTACGATCAGGATGCGATTCATCCCAGGCTCGCTTCAATTGTCATCCGGCACGCGCGACTTGAACCGGGTCTTTCAGTGCTTGATATCGGAACCGGAACCGGGCGTATTGCGCTGCATGCCAGCAAGCTCGTCGGCGACGGAGGCTCGGTCGTCGCCGTTGATCTTTCATCCGAAATGCTCACTCAGGCGCATTTCAAGGCTGGCATGGAAAGCCTGACCAACATCCAGTTCATCCAGGGCGATGCTGAACACATCGAACTCGAAGACGCCACGTTTGACAGGGTATTGTGCTCCTCGGCCTTCATGCTGCTCTCCAATCCATTGAAGGCCCTCAAAACCTGGAACAGATGGCTGAAGCCTGAAGGGATCGTCGCCTTCGACACGCCAGGACAATCATTCGGCATCAACAGTGTGATTGCGGATGTTGCGTTAAGCCACGGCATTGCCCTGCCATATGCCACCACCGCCAACACTCCTGAAAAATGCGGCAAGTTGCTGGCAGCAGCCGGCTTCGAGGCTCTTGAGATCATAGAAGAACTCTTGCAGGAACATGAAATGCACCTCGGCGATGCGCTTGCAGTATGGCCCAAATCCATTGCCCATCCGGCATGCCATAAGCTCGCCCAACTTCCCGCGAAACGGCTCGACCAGATGCGAATGGAGTTCGAGACGAGGGTCACGGAGGCCGCTGCTGATGGGACCGTATTGAGCAGGATCGCTATGAACGTTGTGACAGGACGCAAGCAGTGATGATGGTCGGTGTCGTGATAATGAATTCGAACCAAATGCATCCCCGACCTGTTTAGCATTCAAGGACAGAGCAGAGCCGTATTGCTCCGCAATCGGGTGAGGAAAACAGATGCATGACTTTACCTTGCTCCTGGCAATCTTTGCCGCAATCTTGCTGGCCTACCAAGCAGAGATCGATGATCGACCTGCCGTTCAGAACAAACATTGGACACACACGCCAATTTGACCGCATTCATCTTTACTGCGGCTACTCGTCGTTGTTATCTCGGTGATGGCTTTCGCGCGCTAGCTTGTTGTTGGGCTGCGCGATCCGCATCGATTTCGGGAACACGCCGTCAGCTGGGCACAATCGGCAAATGGCACGCAACAGCCGGCTGTTCAAAAACTGCTACATGGAACTGCTAAGCTGATGTTCTGAAATCCATGGACATCACATGAATCACATCCGTTTTACCGAATGCCTCGCCTACCTGTTCTGGTCGCAAGAGACCCTCGCAGACATCCTCGACTGCGACCGTTTTCTCGTACGTGCATGGGCCGAAGGCGGACTGCCAATCCCGGCCCACATTGCTGCCTGGCTCGAAACTCTCGCTTTGGTCCACGAAGTCACAGGGATACCGCCCGGATTAAGGGAAGGAAGCTGCGCGAGGAGGTGCACTGAAGCATGGGCGCAGGCGCCCTGCACTGCAATTGTCACACCGTCGATACAATTCCAAGCATAAATTAACCGGGTATCACAAAACAGGAGCAGATCATGGCTGAGGAAACGAAAGCATCCGTCAAGGCAACGCAGAAGAATGATGATGGGCGTTGGTACTATATCATCACCATTGACGGCACCGAAGGACCACGCGTTGGCCCGTACGATTCTGAAGACGAAGCCGTAGAAGCCGGCCGTCAAAAGCTTCTGGAAGGTGGCGTGGCCTGACAGGTTACGATGTCTCAAAACCAGAGGTCCGTCATTTGGTGGACGCAAGCGACGCTCACCAAATGCCCCTTCCGGACCGAGAAATATATTATGATGATAAAAATCCAATAATTAAAATTCAATACCAAATAACTTTCCCCGCTGATAAATAAATCAAAGCAAACTTGTAAAATTATACTTAACCGTGTAATACTTACGGTTTAATTACAGGCGAGGTTGGTCATGTTGAAACGTGACCCGGGGGATCCTGGCTCTGAAGTTTCCGCGGCGTTGAACAGCTGCAGCAATGCGTTCATCGGGGTTGCTCTTTTCAGTTCCTTTGTCAACATCCTGTACTTGTCAGGCTCTGTTTTCATGCTCGAAGTCTACGACAGGGTGTACCCAGCCGCAGTATCCCGACCCTCGTCGGTTTGACCATCATAATCGCCGTACTCTATGCGTTCCAAGGCTGTTTTGATCTGATACGGCGACGCCTTCTCATGCGTATCGGCGAGCGGCTCGACGACGTCTTTCGCCGCGGCTCTATGACATCACGGTGCGGTTGCCGTTGAAGGCGCCGGATATCGCGAGCACGATACAGCCGCTGCGCGATCTCGATACCATCCGCAGTTTCCTTATCGGCGGCGGCCCCACCGCTCTCTTTGACCTGCCATGGCTGCCTTTTTACATTGCCATCTGCTTTGCTTTTCATTTCTGGCTGGGCGTGACTGCACTTGCAGGCGCAATCATCCTGGTAGGATTGACGCTCTTGACCGAGCTCGTCACAAAACGGCCGGTCATGGAGGGATCTCGCCAAGCTGCAGCCCGGAGCCGTCTTGCAGAAGCCAGCCGCCGCAACGCCGAAGTTATTGTCTCCATGGGCATGACACCGCGCATCCATTCGCGTTGGCAAGCGAGCAATCGGGCCTTTATGGACAATCAGCGCGATTCCGGCGACCTGGTTCCGGGTTGGGGGCCCTGTCCAGGATGCTGCGCATGCTGCTGCAATCAGGTGTGCTGGCCGTCGGCGCCTGGCTCGTGATCAACCAGGAGGCTTCCGCCGGTATCATCATTGCCGGTTCGATCATGGCGTCGCGGGCGTTGGCCCCGTTGATTTTGCCATAGCCAATTGGAAGGGCTTCGTCGGCGCCCGCCAGAGCAAACAGCGTCTCGACAGGATTTTAAAGCTGTTGCCAGAGTACGATACGCCCATGGAACTGCCCGCGCCTGCCAGGACGCTTGTGCTTGAAAGTATCGCAGCCGCTCCACCCGAAAGGCAGAAAATTGTCCGCCAGGACGTGCATTTCACCCTGAACGCCGGAAGCGGTCTCGGTATCATCGGTCCAAGCGCGTCCGGCAAGTCATCGCTGGCGCGGCTGCTGGTCGGGGTCTGGTCGCCGCTGCGCGGCACGATCCGGCTTGACGGCGCGACCCTCGACCAATGGTCGCCACTCGTTCTCGGCAAGCACGTTGGCTATCTGCCGCAGGACGTCGACTTGATCGAAGGGACGGTAGCAGAAAACATCGCGGCCTTCGATCCAGAGGCAAAGTCCGAGGCAGTACTCGCAGCCGCAATGGCGGCGCAGGTCCATGGCCTGATTGTCGGACTGCCTGGCGGCTATGAAACGGCGATCGGCGAATATGGCGTGGCGCTGTCGGCCGGACAGCAGCAACGCATCGCATTAGCGCGAGCCCTTTATGGCAATCCATTCCTGGTTGTTCTGGACGAGCCCAACTCAAATCTCGATTCCGAAGGTGAGGAGGCTCTAACGCACGCGATCGTGAGTGTACGCAGACGTGGCGGCATTGTTGTTGTCATCGCGCATCGTCCCAGCGCTTTGGCTGCAGTTGACATGATGCTGGCTCTCAATAGCGGTCGGCAGCTGGCATTTGGCATCAAAGAGGAAGTCGTTGCGAAGGTGCTACGCCCCTCCAATGTCATTCCGATCAATGCGGGAGCGCCCTCATGACATCGCCCGGGAGGCGTTCCAACAGCCGCTCGATCGGTCGCCACCTGATCGCCGGCGCCTCCACGGCTTTCCTTCTCTGCGGCGTTGCGGGTGGCTGGGCTGTCACAACCGAAATAGCAGGTGCTGTCGTCGCTCCAGGATCAATCGTTGTCGACAGCAATGACAAGAAGGTACAGCATCTGACCGGCGGCATTGTCGGCGAGTTGCTTGTGCGTGACGGTACCCATGTTCGAGGCGGCGACGTCGTCATACGCCTTGACCCCACGACAACCAAGGCCAATCTTGGCATCGTCACCAACGGTCTCGATCAGTTCACCGCCCAGAAGGCGCGCCTTGCCAGCGAGCGTGACAAGCTCACGGAAATAAGCTTCCTCAAGGCGTTGACCGACCGTCAGCACGAATTGGAAGTGGCTGGCGGGAGAACGCAAGTTGTTCGAGGTCCGCCGGCAAGCCCAGGCGGGCAAGAAGCTGCAATTCTCCAAACAGATCGAGCAGTCGCGCCAGGAAATCATTGGCCTCACCGCCGCACGGAAGTCGAAGATGAAGGAACGCCTCCTCATCGAACGGCAGCTGGAAAGCGTGCATAGTCTGTGGGCACAGCAACTTACCGAACTCGACCGTCTGATCGCCATCGAGCGGCAGGAGACAGTGATCGAGGGCGATATCGCGCGTTATGGCGCCGCGATTGCGCAATCGCAGGGCAAGATTGCCGAGACGGAGCTCCAGGCCATCCAGGTGGATGAGGATGCTGCGAGCGAAGTGGCGAAGGAAATGCGCGACGCCGATGCGCGCATTGGTGAATATGCCGAACGCAAGGTTGCCGCCGAAGATCAGCTGAAGCGTATCGATATCAGGGCACCCCAGGATGGCATCGTCCATGAGCTTGCCGTTCATACCGTCGGCGGTGTCGTTCCTGCGGGCGAACAGCTCATGCTGATTGTCCCAGATGCTGATCGACTGGTTGTCGAGGCGAAGGTACAGCCGCGGGATGTCGACCAGCTCTATGTCGGACAGCCCGCGGCGCTGGCCTTCACGGCCTTCAGCCAGCGCACGACTCCGGAAATCAACGGCACGGTCACACAAATATCGGCAGATGTGACGACGGAAGAACGCACTGGCCTGAGTTATTACACGGTGCGCATTGCCATAGCGGCGGAAGAGGTCGCGAGACTTGGCACCATCAAGATTGTTCCTGGCATGCCAGTCGAAACCTTTATCAAGACCGGCGATCGAAGTGTGGCTTCCTACTTCATCAAACCACTGATGGATCAGGCGAAGCGGGCATTCCGCGAGGGGTGAGAAAAGAGTTGTTCCATTAGATCCCCTCGCCGTGCGTATGCCCTTCATCGTGCGTCAGCGTTGCGATGAAGCGCTTGGTGCGCTCGCGTTGCGGCCGGGTGAAGATATCGCGTGATGTCCCGGTTTCAACGATGACACCGCCATCCAGCACAATCACTTCATTGGCAATCTTCGAGGCAAGGCGCAAATCATGCGTGGCCATGACCATGGTCGTCCCTTCCCGCGCTAGCTGGGCGAGGACGTCTACGACTTCACCCGAGAGCTCCGGATCGAGCGCCGAAGTCGGCTCGTCGCATAACAGGACCTTCGGCGACGGCGCCAGGGCGCGGGCTATGGCTACACGCTGCTGCTGCCCGCCCGAAAGGGTCGACGGCCAGACGTCGGCCTTGTGCGCGAGGCCAACCTTTTCGAGCAGCATCGCCGCCCGCTCGTGCGCCCTTGCCTTCGGCCACTTCAGAACAGTGACCAGACCCTCCATGACGTTCTCGACAACGGTGCGATGCGGGAACAGCTGGAAGTTCTGAAATACCATACCTGTGTGGCGGCGAAGCAATTGCACCGACTTGGCGTTCACTCTGACACCGGGATGGAATTCGAGCCTGTCGCCGGCGATCTGCACCGATCCAGACGTAGGGATTTCCAGGAGATTAATACAGCGCAGCAAGGTGCTCTTGCCGCCGCCAGACGGGCCGACCAGCGCCATGACCGCGCCTTCCGCAACGCTGACGGAAACGTCCTTCAGGACAGTGTGATCCGCGAAGCGCTTTTCGATATTCTTCAGCTCAATCATCATGACCGTGCCTCCAGGAAGCCGCCATACCGGTTGAGGCGAATCTCCAGCCGCGACTGCAATGATGACAATACCGAACTCAGGACGAGGTAGATAAGCGCTGCCTCGACATAGAGGATAAGCGGTTCATACGTGGTCGCGACGATGCGCTGCGCCGCCTGAAACAGTTCGGGCACGGTGATGGCTGCCGCAAGGGATGTATCCTTCACGAGCGAAATGAAGGTATTTGACAAAGGCGGCACGGCAACCCTTGCGGCTTGCGGCAGGATCGTCCTGCGCATTGCCTGGCTCCAGCTCATACCGATCGAATAGGCGGCCTCCCACTGCCCTTTCGGAACCGACGAAATGACAGCCCGCAGGATCTCGGACGTATAGGCACCGATGTTGAGCGTGAAGCCAATCAGAGCAGCGGTGAAGGCGTCGAGCACAATGCCGACGCTGGGCAGGCCATAGAATATCAGGAACAGCTGTACCAGAAGCGGCGTGCCACGGATGATCCAAACGTAGAACTTGATAATCGCCGCAAACGGCGCCGGCGCGAAGAGACGGATGAGCGCGGCTATGAGCCCGACTGTCAATCCGAGCACGAAAGACAGCAATGTCAGCGGGATAGTGAATATCAGCCCCGCCCACAACAGGGACGGCAGCGATTCAAGCATCAACGTCAGCCAATGGGACACGGCCGCTACTCCCTCCAAAGACAAAGGCAGGGAGTTTTGCTCCCTGCCCTCTTAGAGCGTAAAACGCATCAGTCGTAAACGGTGGTTACTTCGAAACGTCCTGGCCGAAATACTTGTCGGCAATCTGCTTGTAGGTTCCGTCAGCCTTGATCGTCTCGAGCGCTTTGTTGATGGCGGCGAGCAGATCCGGCTCACCCTTGCGGATGATGATGCCGGAGTAATCCGCATTCTCTTGCTCGGCGGCGATCTTCACATTGGCATCAGGCTTGTGCTTCTTGAAATCGAGGAAGGACAGGCTGTCATTGATCGTCGCATCGGCACGGCCATTAAGGACGAGCTGGATAGACTGGTCGAAACCGTCCGTTCCAACCAGCTCTGCGCCGGATTCCTGAGCGATCTTGCCGAAATTGCTGGAGAGTGACTGCGCCGACTTCTTGCCCTTCAAATCGGCAAAGGTCTTGACCTCGTCATTGTCGCCCTTGACGATCAGAACGGCTTTCGATGCGATGTAAGGCTCGGAGAAATCATACTTCTGCTTGCGCGCCTCGGTGATACCGACCTGATTGATGACCGTGTCATAGCGATTGGCATCGAGACCAGCAATCAGCCCGTCCCATTTACCTTCGAGGAACTCCGCCTTGACGCCGAGATTCTTGGCGATCGCCTCGCCGATCTCCACATCGAAGCCGACGAGCTTGCCCGAGGCATCATGATAGGTGAACGGCGCGTAAGTGCCTTCCGTCCCGATCTTGAGGACGCCTGCCGCCTTGATCTGTTCAAGATTGGATGCGGCCTGCGCCTGGGCAGGCACAATTGCAAGGACGCCGACGACGAGGAGTGATTTCAGCCAGTTCATTTTGTTTCCATCCGTTTGTTATGATCCTGCAGGCCAATATGCCTTTGGCAAGTGAATGAAAAATGTCACTTCGGCGCATCGCTGCATAGGCATTCATCGCCGTCGGCATAGGCCGTTTGGTAAAATTCATACCAGAAATCGCCATGCTAAGGGAATATTATTCCAATCAACCGAACAGGTAATTTGGAATTTACCTTAAGGGAGCCGGATACCTGTCTTTACGTGGAACACGTGCACATCTGCCGGGTTGATACCAAGGCTGATTGTGTCACCCGGACCGCGGTCTGTCCGGCCCATGGCAAATATGCAAATCTGTTGATCCGCCAGTTTCGCATAGAACTGCGTCGACAGGCCAAGCGGCTCGATAACCTCGATTTTTGCCTTCAACGTATCGCTACCGCCGACTTCGATATTCTCGGGACGTATCCCAACCATCACCCGATCGCCATCCTCGACCTTGAGCTCCGGCCTCAACGGGATCATCTGCCCGTCGGCAAGTTCTGCCGCGACCTTGTTGCCTTGGCGACTGACCACCGTGGGCAGAAAATTCATGCCGGGCGAGCCAATAAACCCGGCGACGAACAAGTTAGCAGGATGATCATAGAGTTCGAGGGGGGTACCGACCTGCTGGATCACGCCGTCATGCATGACGACGATGCGGTCGGCCATGGTCATGGCTTCCACCTGGTCGTGCGTGACATAGACGGAGGTCGTCTTCAGCTGTTGATGCAGCGCCTTGATCTCCGTGCGCATATGCACCCGAAGCTTGGCGTCGAGATTGGAGAGCGGCTCGTCGAACAGGAACACCTTCGGGTCGCGTACGATGGCGCGACCCATGGCCACGCGCTGGCGCTGCCCGCCTGAAAGCTGCCTCGGCAGCCGCTCGAGGAAGACATCGAGGCCGAGCCGCTTGGCGGCATTGCCGACGCGGTTCATGATCAGGTCCTTTGCCGTTTTTCGCAGCGTGAGGCTAAAGCCCATGTTTTCAGCCACGTCCATGTGCGGATAGAGTGCGTAGGACTGGAACACCATGGCGATATCCCGATCCTTAGGCGCCACGTCATTGACGACGCGATCGCCGATCCGGATCTCGCCGGCCGAGATTTCCTCGAGCCCCGCAATCATCCGCAGGAGCGTGGACTTACCACAGCCGGAAGGGCCGACGAGGACCACGAATTCTCCGTCGGCAATCGAAAGGTCGACAGCCGAGAGCACATTCATGGCGCCATAGTTTTTCTGGACATTAGAGATGGTAACAGAAGCCATCGTTTCGATCCTTAGTTAACCTTTAACTGCACCGGCGGTGAGGCCAGTGACGAGGTAGCGTTGCAGGAAGGCGAAGAACAGGCAGGCGGGTATCAGTGCGAGCACGGAGGCGGCCATCATCTGGCCCCAGTCGACCGCAAATTTGCCGATGAAGGTCAGCAGACCGACCGCGAACGTCTTCTGGCTGTCGCTGCTGATCAACATCAGCGCGAACAGCAGCTCGCTCCACGCTGCAGTAAAGACGAAGCCGAGGGTTGCGCCCATGCCCGGCAGCGTCAGCGGAATGATCACCTTGCGCAATGCCTGCGAGCGGCTGCAGCCGTCGATCATGGCCGCCTCCTCCAGATCCTTCGGGATGCCGTCGAAGAACGATTGCATCAGGAAGGTCGCAAAAGCGATGTTGAAGGCTGTGTAAATGATGATCAGTCCAGTCAGACTATTGGTAAGTCCAAGCTGACCCATGATGCGATAGATCGGCGGGATAACCATGACCAGCGGGAAGGTTTGTGTCAGCAGCAGCGTCACGGCAACCGTCGTTTTACCGCGGAACGAGAAGCGCGACATGGCGTAGCCCGCCGCCGCGGCAATCATCGTTACGAGGATCGCGGTGATAACCGAAACGATTACACTGTTGAGGAAGTATCGCGGAAAGTCGGTGGCGCGTAGCACTGTGGCGTAATTTTCCCACGTCGAGGTGGATGGCCACATCGTGATGCCTTCCGAATAGAGCAGCGACTGCGGCGTGACCGAAATCTTGAGCGTCCAGAACAGCGGGAAGAGCGCGAAGATGACATAGGCGCCGACAGCAGCATAAAGGCCGATGCCGCCGAGGATGCGCGCGTTGCGGGAGCGTCCGGCAATCATGAGTACCTCACGAGAGATTTGCGGATGCGGATCAGGACGATCGCATAAAGGATGAGAAGCGCCAGCAGCAGCACGGCAACCGCCGATGCGTAGCCCTTGTCGAGGGTCTTGAAGGCGCTGACATAAATATAGGTCGCGACCGTGTTGGTGGATCCTGCGGGACCACCCTCGGTCATCACGTAAATGAGGTCGGCGAAGGTGGCAATCCAAATCGTCCGCAGCATCACGGTAATGGCGATGGTCGGCGCGAGGAAGGGAAGCGTTACCTTTGTAAAGCGCTGCCACGGATTGGCGCCGTCAATCGCGGCAGCCTCGTGCAGTTCGCCCGGGATAGACTTGAGCGCCGCCAGCAGCGTCATGGCGAAGAAAGGAATGCCGAACCAGACATTGGCGATGATCGGCCCCCACATGGCGGTCGCCGGGTCCGAAAGTATATTGGTCGGCTCCGCTTTTAGCCCGAGCGCATAAAGCCAGTGCGGCAAAGGTCCGACGATCGGGTTGAACAGCCAGGCCCAGGTCAGGCCGGACAGGAATGAAGGCACCGCCCAGGGCAGGAAGACGATCGCCTGAACCACCTTCTTGCCGGCAAAATTCTTGTCGAGAAGCAGGGCGAGACCGAGACCGAGAAAGAACTGCAGGAAGAGGCTCGCGACCGTCCACCACAGGGTGTTCATCAAGGCCTGACCCAGGACCTGGTCGTGCAGCATCGCCTGGTATTGGGCGAGACCGACAAATTCGGATTTGAAGGCGGAGAACTTGCGGAACGAATAGCTGACCCCGAAGATCAGAGGCACCACGAGGACGAGGAGCAGGAAGACAAGACCGGGACTGAGGTAGAACCACGGCTCCAATGCGGAGGCGAGGCTACGCTTGCCCTTCCCTCCGCTTTTCTGCGGCAAACCCGCAACTGTCGATTGCATTACCATGTCGTTCGGCCCCTCATTTGCCAATACGTTCCCCGTCCTTCGCCACGCGGTCTCCCGGTAGAGAAAGCCACAAGGGAAAATGCTCCGGCGCAGAGCACCGGAGCATCGTTTCAAGTCATGTTACTTCTTGTTCTTGGCCATCCAGGCCTGCTGTTGTTCGGTCAGGAACGCAGCCCACTCGTCGGCAACCGCCTTGGGTGTCTTCTGACCTAGCAGAACTTCCTGGAAATTCTTGACCGAAACCGAGTCATAGAAGTTGCCGAGGTTTTCGAGATGCGTCGGCGGTGTGACGAACTCGAAGGTCTTCGGATCGCTCAGTTCCTGGAACCAGCCCTTGAAGCTTTCCGAACCGAAGTACGGATCCTTGTCCGCGCCATTGTGGATTGGCAGCACGCCGACATTCTTGGCAAATTCAAGGTTGTCGGCGGGCGAAAGCAATGCACCCATCAGCTTCCAGGCGTCATCCTTGACCTTGGAATTGGCGAACATCGCCCAGCCGGCATAGCCCAGCGTCGGATAGGACTTGCCGTTCGGTCCCGTCGGCAGCGGCGCCACGCCGAAATCCTCGGGCTTCATCTTCTCGGCAATGCCGATGAGCGCATCGGGATCCTGGTCGAGCATGGCGCAGGTGCCGGAATAGAAGCCGGTAACCACCTCGTTGAAGCCCCAGCTGACACTGTCCTTCGGCGCGTAGCCGTTCTTGTAGATATCGGCCAGCATCTGAAGGCCGTTGACAGCTCGCGGCTCGTTCAGGGTTGCCGTGCCATCCTCATTGAAATAGCCGCCCTTGCCATTGGCGATGTTCATGAACATCTGGACGCCGTTGAACCCGCCCGGACCGCCGCGCAGGCAGTAACCATACTTGCCCTGGATGGCCGAGATCTTCTTGTTGGCTTCCATGAACTCGTCAAGTGTCTTCGGCGCTTCCTTGAGGCCAGCCTGTTCGAACAGCTTTTTGTTCCAGAACATGGCGCGGACGTAGTAGCCATAGGGGATCATGTACTGCTTGTTGTCGACGACGGAGCCGAACTGCTTGGCCCGGTCGCCAAGTGTTCCCGCGTCCTTCCAATTGGCCATGTAGGGTCCGAGATCCTCGAGCTGACCGTTGGTGGCATAAAGGCCCATCCAGCGCTCTGGCATCTCGACGATGTCGGGCGTGTCGCCGGCCTGTACCATGGTCAGGAATTTCTCGAATGCCTGTCCCCACGGCAGCGAGACAAGCTCGACCTTCGTGCCTGGGTTTGCCTGCTCGAAGCTGGCGATCTGCTTCTTCAGAAGCTCGGTGCGCGGCGGGCTGGAGATGACCTCCACCATCTTGATCGTCGTGTCGGCCAAGGCTGCCGATACGGTCATGGACAGGGCGGCAATTGCGCCCGCCAGAAATGTTCCCATTCGTTTTTGCATTATTGTCTGCTCCCATTTTTGCAAAGTTCAGAAGTTCAGCGTTTTGCTGTTGCCAGTGCGTTAGTGAGGTCCGCCCAAAGCTCCTCTACACTTTCGAGACCTACGTGAAGGCGGATGGTTCGCGGGCTGACACCGAAGCGCCCGATCGAATTTGCGTCCGGTGTCTGCTGCAGCGAGGCAAGCGCCGGGACAACGAGGCTTTCGTGACCGCCCCAGCTGACGCCGATGCGGAACAGCTTCAGCGCGTCGACGAAGGCAGGCACATTGATATCCTCCGTGACCTCGAAGGAGAACAGGCCGGAATAACCGGTCAGCGTCGCCTTGCCGGGATGGTTGGAATAGGCCGGATGCATGATGCGCTCGACGCTTTCATGTGCTTTCAGCCGCTCGGCGATGGTGAGCCCGCTCTTCATGTGGTGCGGCAGGCGCAAGGTCAGCGTGCGCAATCCGCGCAGCAGCAGCCAGGCCTCGAACGGCGAAAGCTTTGCGCCAAGGTAGGAATAGGTCCGGCCGTTGATCCGCTCGATCATCTCCCTCGAACCGGCGACGACACCGGCGACAGTGTCACTGTGGCCGCCGAGATATTTCGAAGCCGAGTGCATGACGAGGTCAATGCCGTGGCTGATCGGCTGCTGGAACAGGGGAGTCGCCCAGGAATTGTCGATTGTGGTAACGATCCCATGCTGCTTCGCCAGCTTCGCATAGTGGGCTATGTCCTGCAGCTCAAACATCATCGAGCTTGGGCTTTCGAGATAGAGCAGCTTCGCGCCCGGCAATGCTGCGGCCACCGCGTCCGGATCGGAGCCGTCGACATAGTCAACCTTGATACCAAGATGCGGCAACAGCCGTTCGAAGAGGCGGTAGGCGTCGCCATAGCAATTGCGCACCGCAACGATACGCTCCCCTGCGCCGACAAAGGCCAGCACCATGGCGCTGATGGCACCCATGCCGCTGGAGAAGGCGCGTGCGGCCTCTGCCCCCTCGAGCGCAGCGATCTTTGCCTCGAACTCCATCACGGTTGGATTGTCGCCGCGCGAATACATGGGCTGGCGCTTGCGACCCGCGAAAGCGTCGGCCATCTCCGCATAATTCGCAAACGTGAAGAGCGACGTCTGGTAGATCGGCGGAACGACCGAACCGCCGGGAAACGGCTCGTCATGGGCAAGCAGCGTTGCGGCTTGCGCCATCATGTCCTGATCGTGAAAATAGGGATTGTCACTCATTCTCAGCTCTTCTTGTTCTGCTTTTTCAGGTTTGCAGCACCGCGCCTGAGGTCGTCCTCGACGGTGGCAATCAATTTCAATGCTTCGGCACGCGCGGCGACGGGATCGCGCGCGGCAATGGCGTTGAACAGTGTGCGGTGATAGGGGAAGCTCGCATGGCCGAAGTCGCGCACGCCGAGCGGATGCTCCCAGAACCGGTGGAACATTTCATACATGGCGGCGATGATCTGTTCGAACAGCGGATTGCCGGAGGTGCGGAATACCGCAAGGTGGAAATCCCAGTCCTCGTCAGCAGACATGCCATGCCGCGCGTGGAAGGCCTCTTCCATCCGGATAAGCTTCTGCTCGATGAACGCGATGTCTTCGTCGCTTGCCCGCTCGGCGCTGAGGACTGCCGCCTCGGCCTCGAGGCCGCGGCGTATCTCGAGCGTGTGCATGAGGCTGTTGAAATCATTGCCGGAGGGCAGTGTCAGCGGCAGATGCAGCATGTTGCGCGTCACCGCCGATTTCAGGTAGGTGCCGCTGCCCTGCCGTCGCTCGACAAGCCCAAGCTCCTGCCACCGCGTCAGCGCTTCACGCACCGTCGTCCGGCTGACCTTCAGATGTTCCGCGAGCACGCGTTCGGTCGGCAGGCGATCGCCCGGCCGCAGGCCCTCGCCCAGTCACGAAGTCCACCAGCGCATGCAGGACGGCGTCGTCGCGCGATGGTGTGTGTACCGGGGCAAGGATCGGACTGATCACGAGATGCTTCACCTAAATTGGTTGGACCATTGTGCCAATTCAACATGAATGCAAGGACAGTGTCAACGCCCGTTCGTCATTTTTGGCCGAGATTGAAAAACGTCAGAAACCCGCCACGCATGGCGGGTCTCCATCAGGCCTGAGCGGATGGACGGCGCGGCGTCCCGCGCGTCAATCCAGGCTGCGGTCCAGCGCTGTCATTATCCGGTACGCCGCCTTCACCCGGTCTGCATTGGGGTAGTTCTTGTTTGCCAGCATCACGATGCCGATACCCTTGGCGGGAACAAAGGCGGCATAGGCACCGAAGCCATTGGTCGAACCGGTCTTGTTGATCAGCACATCTTCCTGCGGCGGCAGTGGGTGAGGCAAATTTCTCCACCTTGTTGGCCTTGAGGGCCATGTCCGAGAGAATTGCCGGCCAGCAACTGCGTCGAGATCCGTCGGATAGTCATAGATCTCCCAACCCAGGCCCTGCGTCATGTCGCCGACCCTGAAATAGCCGGTGTGCGTTGCGGTGATGGCGCGCTGCAGAGTTTCGTCCAGACCCCGCGCCGCTCATGTTTGCCTCGACAAACTTGATCAGGTCGGCAGCACTTGTCTTCACACCATAGCCTTCTGAATCAAGCACGCCCGGCGTCACCCGCGACGGGCTTGCCGGCTTTCGAATAACCATAGGCGTAATTGCTCATCTGTTTCTGGGGAACATGGATGTAGGTGCTGGACAAGCCAAGCATTGGCAAGAGCTTCTTTTCCATCAGATCATCAAACGGCTGACCCATGCTCTCGGCGGCCAGATAGCCAAACAGGCCGATGCTCGGGTTCGAGTACTGCCGATGGGTGCCGGCAGCGTAGGATCGGGCGCCAGCTGCGATAGTAGGCGATCATCTGTCTTCTGGTCGGTCACATCGTCCGGAAATTGCAGCGGCAGACCGCCGGCTGAATAGGTGCCGAGGTCGAGAAGGCTGATCCTGTCGAAACTGCTTCCGGCAAGCGCCGGCAGATATGTGCTCGCATTGTCGGAGAAAGACAGGGCTCCCACTCACCTGCGCGTAGGAAGCGAGGGTCGCGGTGAAGGTCTTGCTGATGGAGCCGATCTCGAAAATCGTATTCTCGGTGACCTTTTGCCGGCTGTCCTTCGAGGCGACGCCATAATTGACGAAGTATTGCTTACCCCGGACCGTGACAGCCACTGCCATGCCCGGAACCTCGTTCTCCTCCATGACGGGGCGGATCGCTTCATTGACGATGCGTTCGATTTCGCCCGGACTTTCATTACCGGCAGCGTAGACGCCAGTGCCGCACACAATAGCAACGGCAGCGATAATTCCAAACATTGGAGCAGAAATTTTTCTCATGGCAGATACATACTCCTGAATACATGTTGTCGGCCGTCTTCGTCAGTCGTTCCGGCGCTGAATTTAATCTGTACACCGGTCGCCGCGCACGAAACTGGCCAGTAGGCTCCTGAATTGACCGATTGGTCGATCCGGCATAGCGGATATACGCAATCTGTACAGGCTCGACAAATGACGATATTTTGCGTGAGCCATTAGAAAAATTTGGGTGAATTCATGGTCCGTCCTCATCTGCCCCTGAATGCCCTTCGTGCGTTCGAAGCGTCGGCACGACATCTGAGTTTCACCAACGCCGCGATCGAATTGCGTGTCACCCAGGCGGCGGTCAGCCATCAGGTGAAGAGCCTCGAGAGCCAGTTGAACGTGACCCTGTTCAACCGGCTGCCACGCGGTCTGATGCTGACGCGCGAAGGTGAAACGCTGTTGCCGGCCTTGCGTGAAGCCTTTGACCGTATTGCCGGAACGCTGGAGCACTTCGAAGGCGGGCACTATCGTGAGGTTCTGCGGGTAGGTGTGGTCGGGACGCTTGCGGTTGGCTGGCTGCTGCCCCGCTTACGCGACTTTCAAGCTCAAAATCCGTTCATTGACCTGCGTCTGTCGACAAACAACAACCGCGTGGATATCGCCGCCGAAGGCCTCGACTATGCAATCCGTTTCGGTACCGGGGCATGGCATGGGGTTGACGCGTTACGGATTCTCGAAGCGCCGCTGTCCCCCTTGTGCATTCCGGAGATCGCAGAGCAGTTGAAAGACCCGGCCGATTTGATCAAGCACACCCTGCTGCGATCCTACCGGGCGGATGAGTGGCCGCAATGGTTCGCGGCAGCGGGCGTCTCTGCAAGGATGCTTTTGCCAAAGGACATCGTTTTCGATTCCTCACTTGCCATGATGGAAGCCGCGCTGCAGGGCATCGGCGTCGCCCTGGCACCACCACTGATGTTTTCCCGTCATCTTCGCGCCGAGATCATCCGGCAACCCTTCGACATTACGGTGACGATGGGCAGCTATTGGCTGACGCGCCTGCAATCACGTTCAGATACACCGGCAATGGCCGCTTTTCGAGACTGGCTCGTCGAGGCGGCGAACGCCGATGGCGTGTGATTTTCAGTGCGGGGCTCGACAAGTTCACCATGAGGGCGGTGGGTTGGGCTGCACGGCTTGCATAATACCTGCGCTTGTGGGGAGGGAGGCTGCACAGCAGCAGGGATGGGGTCTTTTCGAACAATTTCAATTGCTTCAGGAAATATTCCCGCCAACTTATCCACGCCCTCCGAAACCTGACGCTATCCTGATTGCCGTCCTTCCCGTGGGAACTGCTTCCGGAGCCGTTCGAAGTGGGAGAAGGACCGGCGCCTCCGATGGCGGGTGACGGACCCGCTGTCCGGGGAAGTTCCGTCCAAGGGTTCCCCTGCCGGTACTACGACCGGCGCGTGCTGGACGAGCACTTCGAAAGGGGCTTGGGCAGCGAAGGTTTCCCGCAAGGGCAACCGGACCTGCCGAGGCCTCCCAAGCGGAACGGACGGGATGAAAAGTCGCCGGACGGGCGGTCTTCGGATCGCATTATTACTACCCTAAAGACGCGCTTCGACGACCGCCCGTCTTCCCAACCATTCAATGGCCAGACTCAAGATGAGGGCGTGGCAAGGGGAAATCACACCCGGTTCTTTGACAATCAGAACGGCATCTCGACCCGCGGCCAGATTTCCCGCGACAGTTTGCGATAATCCGTCTTCTTCGGATTGGACGGGTACGGCGCGCCCGCATCGATATAGATGATGTCTGCAGCGACCGGTTCGAAACCCGCATGGAAATGATTGGTCGATTTGACCAGCAGGATGTCCTTCGACTGGGGATCGATGCCGATATTGGAGAAAATATCCGGCTCAAAGGTCTGTGTCCGGTTGGTGTTGAGGATCACGTCGATCGTTGTCCCTTCGAGCCGAACGACCGCCGCAGGTCCCAGCGTCACCCGGCTCTTGCCGAAACTCTGCCACCCTTCCGCGACCGCTTTCATGACTTTGACACGCGCATCGATCGGAGCGCCGCCGTCCGGCCCGGCCTTGCCGCCAAAACGCAGCTGGATGATGCGCACCCTCTCCTGCCGCAAGACAGAAGGTCACCGCGATCGGATCCCATATCGTCGCCACGGCAACATTGCCAATGCCACATTCGATGATACGGCGCAGGATCAACGTACCGTCGCCGGCGACGCCGCCGCCGGGATTGTCCCAGACGTCGGCAACGACAACCGGCTTGCCGGGCTTCGTCGCCACAAGCGCCACCGCGGCATCAAGTCCGGCATCGGTGTTCAGCATCGGCATGGCCGTGGTACCGCGCATCGCGAAGAGTTCCATGCCAAGCTTTTCCGCCAGTCTTGCACCCTTGTCCGGCTGGTTGTCGGTGACGACCATGATCTGCGTGCCAAGTTCCGGTACGTCTCCGGCCATGAAGCCGTGAATGACCGAGATGGAGAGAACGCCATCGCGCCCCTCCAGCGCCTTCAGGCGGTCGACATAGGAGCGCATCGGCTCGCGGCTCGTCGGATAAACGCCGATCATGCGGCAGTCGAAGGTGGAGATGACGGGCTGGATTTCGCCGCGACAGCGCACGCAGGGCAAGATCGACCACATGCTCGCCGCGCTCGTAGAAATCCGTGTGCGGAAACTCGAGAAACGCCGCCAGGATGTTGGCATTTGCCACTCGCTTGCGGGTCAGATGACTGTGCGGATCGAGCTCGGAAGCGATCAGAACGTTCGGGTCCGACAATAGCACGGATATGCTCGAGCAGGTCGCCCTCGCAGTCGTCATAGCCCTGCGCCACCATGGCGCCGTGCAGGCCAAGGATAACGCCATCGACCGGCATCGCTGCCTTGAGCTGGCCGAGGATTTCGTCGCGCAGCCCCTCATAGGCCTGCCGCTGCAACAGGCCGCCTGGCTCGGCCCAGGTCGCAGTTCCCTCGATCAAGTTCGAAGCCTTCGGCCTTCGCCCGACGCCGCAACACCACCATCGGCGCAGAGCAGAGCGTCGGCGTCTCGGGGTGCTCGCCGGGGCCCGCATAGAAGGCCATTTCAAAGCTGGCGCGGTCTGTCGGCACCGGGGAGAATGTGTTGGTTTCGGTCGCGAGGGACGCGGTAAAAATGCGCATGGTAGGCCTGTTTATCGGTCGTTCAGAGTGGCTTGTAGGCGATGGCTTCGATCTCGATCTTGATGTCGATCATCAGCCGCGATTCAATCGTCGTGCGGGCGGGCGGATCCTTTTGGAAAGTAGGTGGCATAGACCTTGTTGAAGGCGCCGAACTCGCGAGCATCTTCGAGGATGACGAAGGTCTTCACCACATCGGAAAGCTCGGCGCCGGCAAGGGCCAGAGCTGCCTTGACGTTGTCCATCACCTGTTTCGTCTGCGCTTCGATGCCGCCGACAATCACTGTGCCGTCGGAACCGACCGGCACCTGGCCGGAGACATAGATGAAATCCCCTGCCCGCACCGCCGGCGACAGCGGCACATGCGAGGTTCCGAAATGTTGCTTGGTCATGATCTGTAGTCCTTGTGCTGGTTATTTGACGGCGCCAATGGAAAGCCCGCGTACGAGGTAACGCTGCAGCCAGGCAAAAAGAATGGCGACGGGTACGGAGGCGACGAAGGCCGCGGCCATGACATAGTGCCAGTCGACGGTGTAGCGCCCGGCCACGAGCGAAAAGACCCGTATCGGCAACGTGTACGTGCCCTCTGTGCGCAGCATCGTCAAGGCAATGACGAATTCGTTCCACGCGTTGATGAACGTAAAGATCGCCGTGACCACCATCGCCGGCACGGCCAGCGGCAGGAACACGGCGATCAGCGTGCGCCAGCGGCTCGCGCCCTCCATCCACGCGGCCTCCTCGAGATCCCGCGGGATCGTCGAGAAATAGCTCTGCAGCATCCACACGCAGAAGGCGATGTTGAAGGCGGTGTAGATGATCGACCAGCGCGTTGAGGCTGTCGATCATGCCGGCGCCGGCAACCAGCCGGAACAGGCCGATGACAAGGACGATCGGCGACAGCATCTGCGAGACCAGCAGAAACTGCCGGAATGCGTCACGCCCGGCGAACTGGTAGCGGCTGAGCGCATAGGCGGCCGGGATCGACACGAGGATGGTCAACGCCGTTGACAGTGCCGACACGTAGAGCGAATTGGCCAGTGCCTCGGCAATCCCGGACGTCCGCCACATCTCGGGGAAATTCTGCCAGCGCAGTTCCGACGGCCACCAGTTGGGGTTGAGCACTTCCGTCGCGGACTTGAGCGACGAAATGGTCATCACCGCATAGGGGAAACAGGATCACCACCACGATTGGCGAAAGAAGCAGCCAGAACAGGATCGAACGCTTGAGTTTCCTGCTCATGCCTTCGCCTCGCGCATCGCCAGCCGCACATAGATGATCGTGAAGACCAGAAGGATGGCGAACATGATCAGCGAGACGGCAGCGGCTTCGCCGAGCCTGCCGATCCGGAAGCCGACCTTGTAGAGGTAGGTGACCAGAATATCGGTCGAATTGGCCGGCCCACCCTGCGTCGTCGCCCAGATGATCGGGAAGGAATTGAAAACGTAGATAGTGTTCAGAACGAAGGCGATGTTGATGAAGGGCCGCAGCAGCGGCAATGTGATCAGCCGGAACTGGTCCCAGCTCCCCGCTCCCTCCGTCGCCGCCGCCTCGTAGAGATCGTCCGGAACGGAGGAAAGTCCGCCGAGGAAGATGGTGACGGTGAATGGAACCGAGACCAGGATGCCGATGAGAATCTGCATCGGGAACGCAGTCGACGCCTCCGCCAGCCATTGGATGTTGGTGTCGATGATGCCAAGTCCGCGCAGTGCCGAATTGAGCATGCCGCTTTCGCCGTTGAGCGCCCAGCGCCAGACGATCGCAGTCATGGTCAGCGAGATCGCCCAGGGCAGCATGATGAGGATGCGGGCGAAGCCGCGCCCGTAGAAGTCCTCGTTGAGGATAAGCGCGATCGGAACTGAAACGATTAGCGTCCCCAGGACCACCGCCGCGGTCCAGACCAGCGTCCGCCAGGTAGCGGCAATGAAGTCCGGATCGGCAAACAGGACACGGAAGTGCTCGAGCCCGATGAAGTCGCGCAGCATGCCGAAGCGGTTCACGTCGTGCAGCGACAGCGACACGATCTCCTTGAGCGGCCAGAGAATAATGGCCGCCGCCAGGAGGAAACTCGGCAGGATCAGAATGTAGGGGGCTGTGGCCCTTTGCATCGGCTTCAACTTCCCTGGCTGATGGCAATTGGGTCGGAGGACGGGAGGATCGCCGAACGATCCTCCCGTCGCTGGTCTTATTTCAGCGTCTCGTTGATCTTGGCGGCTGCCTCCTTCAACGTGGCCTCGGGTTCGCCCTCACCCAGATAGATTTTCTGGATGGCGTTGGACGTCGTCTGGGCGATGTCTTCCCAGCCCGGAATGACCGGCGCGAAGCGGGCATTGGGCAGGAGGGATGTGAAGACCTTCAGATCGGCGTTATCGGCAAAGTACGGGTCCTTGGACTCCTCCGCATTGACCGGCAGGAAGCCCTCGACCTTGTCGAACTTGGTGCGCTGCTCCGTGGTGAACAGGAAATCGAGGAATTTCCACGCAGCCTCCTTGTTCTTGGAGTTCTCGAACAGAACGATCGAGTCCGTCACACCATAGGTACCCTTGTCGCCGGTCGGGCCAGCCGGAATAGGTGCGACACCATATTTGAGGTTTGGCGCCTCGGCCTTGATCTGGTTCGACAGGAAGGGAGCGGTGATGACGGTCGCGACCTTGCCCTGCTTGAACAGGTTCTGGACGTCCTCGCGCGAATAGGAGGTGACGCCCGGCTGGGTCAGGCCGCTCGTCAATGAAGCTCTTGTAGAGCTTTGCCGTGTCGATGGCCGCCTGTGAATCGAGGCCGGACTTGCCATCCTTGACGATCTCGCCGCCATTCGACCACATGCCATAGTAGAAGTAGACGTCGGTTTCGATTTCCTTGCCCTGGAGCCCGAAACCGTAGGTCTCGCCGCCAAGCTGCTTGATCTTTTCCGCAGCGGTCTTGAAGTCCGCCCAGGTTGCTGGCGGCGTGTCGATGCCTGCCTTGGCGAAAATGTCCTTGTTGTAATACATGGCGCGGGCGGACGCGGCGATCGGCAGGCCGTAGACCTTGCCGTTCATGACCGACGGGGACAGGAATGTATCGATGAAGCGGCGCCTTGAAGTCGGGCGTGATGTGCTCGTCGAGCGGGGCGACGATGCCCTCCTTGACATAATCGAGCAGCCAGCGCGTGCCGATGATCGAAAGGTCGGCATTGGCACCGGCGGAGATGTCGGTGGTCAGCTTCTGCTGCAGGTTGTCCCACGGCACCACTTCGATCTGGATCTTGGTGTCGGGATTGGCCGCTTCGAAGGCCTTGGCAGCCTCTTCGAAGTAGGGACCCGTGCCCTTGCTGTACTCGGCGATGGTGACGCGAACCGTGCTCTCGGCAAAGGCACTCGTACTGAAGGCAATGAGACTTGCTCCAGCGAGAAGGCATAGTTTCTGTTTGATCGTCATTTTCAATCCCCTTGTTCTGGCTACTCGACAGGCAGCACTTTTTCCGCCGCATCCCGGAAATTGCTCCAACAATTTCCCCGGACGTGGCTTTCAATCAACACGGCCATCTTCAAATGTAATTTAATTTCATGCAAGTCAGTATTTAGTCGAAGGCGAAGGTTTTTGTGTTGCTTTTTTTCATGCGACAGCCGTTAGCTGGCATCAAAGCAGCATCGACCGTACATGGGGACATGAGATTGGTTATGACCTTAACAAATCTGGACGAGCTTCTTGGCCTGAAGGATCGGCACGTCCTCATTACCGGTGCTGGCGGCGGGATTGGCCGGGCACTGATCGCTGCGTTCACTCGCTGCCGGTGCGGTTGTGTCCGGAGCTGATCAGGACAGGCAATCCTTGGAACAGGTTCGGCTCGCGCATCGGCTTGTGTTCGACCTGACGAACCGGGCAGAGGTCCAGGAAGCCGTCAATGGTTTCGTCAGGGATCATGGCACTCCTGATGTTTTGATCAACAATGCTGGCTTTACCCGCGGTGAAACTCTGGATCAGGTCGATGGCGATGTCTGGGAACGCGAAGTCGCCATCAATCTCAATGGCGCGTTTCACGTAACAGCACCGATTGTCGATGCGATGTGCAAACGCAATAGCGGGAGCATCGTTTTCATCTCCTCGGTCAATGCCCTCTGTCATTTCGGCAATCCTGCCTACTCCGCCGCCAAGGCCGGATTGATCTCCTACGTGAAAGCTCTTGCGGTGGAACGCGGACGATACGGCATCCGGGCCAATGCGATTTGTCCTGGCTCAGTCCGGACACCGGCCTGGGACCACCGCCTGCAGAAACGACCTGAGCTGCTTGGACAAGTGTTGCCGCATTATCCGCTGGGGCGCATGGTGACGCCAGAAGAAGTGGCACAGGCAACGCTGTTCCTGGCATCGTCGGCAGCGTCTGGCATCACCGGTACGGCGCTTGCCGTAGACGCCGGACTGACGGCCGGAAATCTACGCTTCATCAACGACGTTCTTGCAGGGGACAATTGAGATGGCCGGATTGCGGATCAAACAGCTCGTCAAATCCTATGGCGCGATGAACGTGTTGCACGGCGTCGACCTTGAGGTTCGAGATGGCGAGTTCCTGGTCCTGATCGGCCCGTCCGGTTGCGGCAAGTCCACGCTGTTGCGGATGATCGCGGGACTTGACGACATCTCGTCTGGCGAACTTGTGGATCGGTGACCGGCTGTCGAACGGCCTTGCGCCGCAGCAGCGCAATATCTCCATGGTGTTCCAGAGCTACGCGTTGTTTCCCCACATGACCACGCGCAAGAACATCGGCTTCGGACCCAAAATACGTCGTGAAGCTGCCGGAACGATCGATGCGAAGGTCAACAAGGCAGCCGAAACGCTCAATCTCCATGATTATCTCGATCGTCTGCCGCGCCAACTCTCAGGTGGTCAGCGTCAGCGCGTCGCCATGGGCCGGACAATTGTGCGCGAACCGGATCTGTTTCTCTTCGACGAGCCTCTTTCCAATCTTGATGCCAAGCTGCGCGTCCAGATGCGGACTGAACTCAAGGCACTTCATCAGCAATTGAAGACGACGATGGTTTACGTGACGCATGACCAGATCGAAGCGATGACGATGGCGGATCGCATTGTCGTGATGAACGGCGGCCGTATCGAACAATCCGGCTCGCCGCTCGAACTCTATGACAGGCCCGTCAACAAATTCGTCGCCGGGTTTCTTGGATCACCAGCCATGAACTTCATACCGGGAACGCTGGAGCGCGGTGACGGTGCGCCACGAATGCGCACGCAGGAGGGCTTCACCATTCCTGTCGGAGACACAGCCGCAGCGTCGGGCCAGGAAATCGAGATCGGCATTCGCCCGGAACACTTCCGGCTTGCCGACGGAAAGGAAATTTTTCCCTATCGGGTTGCCGTCGTCGAACCCACTGGCTCCGAAACCCATCTATTTGGCACAGTTGCCGGCATCGGTGTCCGTTGCGTGTTTCGCGACCGGATCGCGCCAGAACCCGGAAGCCAGATGATGCTGACGGTCGATCCAGCGAAGGTTCATGTTTTTGACCGCAGGACAGGGGTCCGGATCTGATCGCCATGGCGTCACCTCATTTCGATATCGTCGCACGCCTGCGGGAGATAGCCGATACCGGACAGCGTTCCGATCAGCGGGTGGCGGCGGCAATCCTTTCGGATGCCGATTTCGCCACCCATGCATCGATCGAGAGGCTGGCGGAAAAGGCCGGTGTCAGCGAACCGACGATCACCCGGTTTTGCCGGACGCTGGGCTTTGGCGGAACGCGCGAATTCAAAGTGAAACTCGCTCAATCACTGGCGATTGCCGGGCGATTCATCATTCCTGGTCCCATAGAAGACGCGACGGGAAACAGTGTCCCTTCGATTATCGCCAAGAGCGCTACCGATGCCATAGAAACGGTCACCAAACTGATCAATCGCGACGATCTTGAGACGAGCGGCGGAGATCGTCATTGGAGCGAGAATGGTTCGTGCCTACGGTTCAGGCGGCGCTTCCTCGATGGCGGCGACTGAACTTGAAAACCGGCTGTTCCGGCTCGGCATCCATGCCTCATCGCATATCGATGGCGAGATGCAACAGATGACAGCGGCAACCAGCAGCAAGGACACGGTGATCGTCGCCTATTCGCTTTCCGGCGAGGTCAAGCCTCTGATCGAGGCGGTGACTATTGCCGGGCGGTATGGTGCGAAGACGATTGCCTTCACCGCACCCGGTTCATCCCTGGCATCGGCTGCCCAGCTCGCTTTGCCGTTCCACATAGACGAAGGGAAAAATGTCTATCGTCCCTCACCTGCACGATATGCTTTGCTTGCCTTGACCGATATGCTGGCGATGACTATTGCCGAAAAAATCGGTGCGCCCGCCGTGGAGCGGATGCGCCGTATCAAAAACCTTCAGGGTCTGCACAAGAGTGATGCGCCCAACCTTCCGCTTGGAGACTGAAAGTGAAACTCTCAGAAATTGACACCCCGGCTGTCCTGATTGATGTCGATCGGACCGAGGCCAATATGCAGCGTTTTCAGAGCCTATGCGGACAGCCACAAACTGGCGGTGCGTCCCCACATCAAGACACACAAGTTGCCGCGTTTTGCCAAACGGCAAGTTGAACTCGGTGCAGTGGGTATTACCTGTCAGAAGATCGGCGAAGCGGAGGTGATGGCCGACGCCGGAATCAAAGACATCTTCCTCCCTTACAACATTATCGGAAAAGCTAAACTTGACCGGCTGATCGTGCTGAACAATCGCGTCAAGCTAGCCGTGACGGCCGACAGCGAAGTGACGATCTGCGGCCTCGCCGAAGCATTCACGGGCACGTCGAAATCCCTTGATGTTCTCGTCGAGTGCGACACCGGCATGGGCCGTTGCGGCGTGCAAACACCTGACGAAGCGGTGGAACTGGCAAAGCTGATCGCCGCGTCGGACCGCCTGAATTTTGCCGGCTTTATGACCTTCCCCAAGACAGGGACGGTGGAGGAGACCGATGCTTTCCTCGCGTCGGCCAAGGACAAGGCAATTGCCGCTGGACTTGATCCGCGAACTATTTCGAATGGCGGATCTCCAGACATGTGGCGGGCCCATGAAGTGACAAGCGCCACCGAACATCGCCCTGGCACATATATCTATATGGATCGCTTTCAGGTGTCGAAAGGAGTTGGAACCTGGGACGATTGCGCGTTGACTGTGCTCGCTACGGTTGTCAGCCGTCCGACAGACGACCGAGCGATCGTCGATGCTGGTTCGAAGGCCCTTACCAGCGATACGCTCGGCCTGGATGGATTCGGCAGAGTCGTCGGATATCCGGAAGCGGTCATAACCTCACTCAGCGAAGAGCACGGTGCAATCGACCTCACAGCCTGCAAAGAAAAACCGCAGATCGGCGACCGCTTGCGCATCATCCCCAATCACTGCTGCGTTGTCTCGAACCTCTTCGATAGTGTGATCTTGATTTCCGGCGACGACGTCGTTGAAATCACGCCGGTTTCGGCGCGCGGTCGTGTCGATTGAGCCGTCCTGGATCCTGTGCCATGCAACGTCATGAAATGCACGCCGACAATCGTTTCGGTGCTCTCAGAACAGGCATTGAGAAAGGATTGCTCGGAAAACGCAACGCCACATCAGGTCGTCCTGTGCCATGGCTGCAACCGCAATCGATTAGGGGCCTGAGCATTGCGTAGCACACGTCGAATACGCGATGTTGCCAGTGCCCAATGCGTATTCCCAGCAACGCGCAATTGCAAGATGCAATCATTTCGGAGGTTGCGATCATAATCCCAATTTGAACAAGCTTACTGGTCACAACTGGAATATTTGAATATCCGTAACCTGGTTCCAGAGCCAGGCGCACCGATGCGGTCTCGTTCGTTGGAAATAAATAATCATTCAAGTGAAGTTAGTCGACAAATAAGCTCTTACGGTCGAAATGAAGAGGAGTGCTCATTAATGACAAATCCATTTGATCTAACAGGCAAAGTTGCCGTCGTAACGGGCGCAAATACTGGTATCGGGCAGGGAATTGCGGTTGCCTTGGCGCAGGCGGGAGCAGCGATCGCCGCAGTTGGCCGTTCGTCCATGGAAGAGACGGCGTCGATCGTTGAACCCACGGGCGTTCGCTTCGTCAGCATAATGGCCGACCTTGGAACGATCGCGCCGGTCTCCTCCATAGTTGAAGAGACGGTCAGCTCCCTCGGTGGGCTCGACATTCTTGTCAACAATGCAGGCATCATACGCCGCAACGATGCAATCGACTTCACGGAAGAAGATTGGGATACGGTGATGAACACTAATCTCAAGTCAGCGTTTTTTCTATCACAGGCTGCTGCGCGCCACATGATCGGAGCAGGGCATGGCAAAATTATCAACATCGCTTCGCTGCTGTCGTTTCAGGGTGGCATCCGTATTCCTTCTTACACCGCATCGAAAAGCGGACTGGCGGGGATCACGCGTCTTCTCGCCTGCGAATGGGCAGCCAAAGGCATCAATGTGAACGCAATCGCACCAGGCTATTTCGTCACCAACAACACCACGGCACTGCGCGAAGATCAGGATCGAAACGCGCAAATTCTTGGACGAATTCCAGCCGGACGCTGGGGCCAGCCCTCCGATATCGGCGGCGCGGCGGTTTTCCTTGCCTCCAGCGCCTCTGACTATGTGCATGGAACAGTCCTACCCGTCGATGGCGGCTGGTTAGCGCGATAGCCAGGTAGCTGATCACGCACGACCTTCTCCTCTGAGGGCTTTGATCACCGGAAGCACCGAATACTGGCCGATCTCGGCGCGGTCTGTCAGTGCTCGCAGATAACCGCCAGGGCGAACGAATTTCGTCGACACGTTCAAGAATGGCAGCAATCGTGATCGAGGCATTGATTTCACCCATGGTCTCGCGTGCCCTTTCCCACGCATCCGGGGAAACGCCCAGCATTGACCGGACCAGACCGGCCGTCTGGACCAGATCGTGCCAATCCCCGATGCCATTACGGGCATAATCCCTGATTTGCGGGCAGGCGTTTAATACTGCTTCCAACGGCATCGGAGCGGGTTTCGTTTCGCGTCCCGGCCAAACATCACTGCTGCCGGCCGCGCCCTGCCCTCGGGTTCGCCGCGCATCTTCCAGGCGCTTGCGCATCCTTGTCATCGCAACTCTGCTACCGGGCGATGTATTCTCGGTCGTACCCGCTGCCGTTGGCTTCTGGCCGTTTTCTTGGGCCCTTTCAAAATGGTGGTCTGTATTTGAATTCTGAATATGGTGCTCAAAAGAAGAGTCACTGGCGCTCATTTCTTTATCAGTCAATGATTCAAGATAGGCTCGCTCGACGTTGGCTCGCAGGCGCGCTAGCCCATCACAACGCGCCTGGAGCGCCGCCAGCGGTAGATGCCGGCTGACACGACCCGAGAGTGCCGCCAACTCATCTGCATAAATGTCCCAATCGCCTGACCGCTCTTCATTCAGGCCCGCATCGATCGTTTTGGAAATATCTCGCAGGTGAATAGTAATCTCGCTGCGCACACGCTGAATGGCCCGTGCCAGGTCGCGGGCTTCAAGCGCATGCGCTTCAATCTCATCGGATCTCAACGCCAATGGCGACAGATCAAAGCCAAAGGCGTGCTCGATTTCACCGGTTTCCCCGCGCCGCGCATAGCGCTTGCCGTTGGGACTGTCGCGGCGAATGATAAATCCCGTCTCTACGAGAGCCGCCAGGTGACGGCGGATCGTCGCCGGGGACATGCCGCGTGTACGCATGGACAGTTCCGCATTGGACGGAAAGACGATCAGGGGCGTTGCACCGTCGAGCTGAGTTTCCGGATAGAAGCTCAACAACGCTTCCAGAACCGCAATCGTGCGATCGGAAAGGAAGAATGCGTGCCCGCGCTTCCGTCAGAGAGCGCAACAATGCCCACTTTTCCGGGCGATTCCTGTCGGTATTCGCCAGTTTTTCGCGGGCACGCGCTGTCTTTTCCTGCACCGCAAACATGGCGTGCGACAGCGATCGCCCGCCAAATGGCGTCGTTGCAAAACGATCAGTCATGTTCACTTCCTCAAATTGAGGCAAGCAAAAGCTGTTGCCGGAACGCGTCCGACTCTTGACAAGTCTGAGCGGAAGTGATTCTCTCGAATTGCTACATTGAAGAGGGCTTCCGGGGCGGTGACGTTCTGGGGGCCTTTTTTCTTGCCGTCGTTCCTTTTCTCTTCTCGCTTGGTTTAACGCTTACACAAAACTCAAAAGTCTGACGTCAGCTCCGCTTTTGCTTCTCAAAGCGACTCAAGAGCTGATCGAGTTCAGACGCCACAAATTCGGCAAATCCGCTCGGCGCATTCTCGGTGAAGGTGAGAACGGGTCTTCCCTTGTCCGAATGCAATCGCGCGATAGCAGAGGCTTTGACGTCTCTCTTCTCCTGAACAACGAGTTCTCGACGCTTGCTGCGCCGGTGACGGCCACAGGTTTCTGTTTCAACAGGCTTTCGAAAATCCGGTTGAAACGGGAATTACTGTCGGCAGTCTTGAAGGCATCAAGCCTGATCTCGTCTGACGCGGCTTGGCGTGCACTCTCTGACTTGAGCAATTCCGCCAGCCTCACCCAACGCGGACGACCGATTTTTGGCGCCGGGCCAATGGCCCGCACGATCGGCGCTGGAACCGCAGCGGCCACCTGGAGAAACCGTGACATTTCCGCTTTGTCGAGTGACAACGCGTCCTGTACGAGACCTCGTTCGAAGCCACGCTCAACGAGATTGCGGGCAAAGAAGGCACGCTCGATGAAAGAAAGATCACGACGCTCAGTGTTTTCCTTGCCCTGCGCCAGCACCAACTGCATGTCGGTCAGATCGCGAACAATCGCCTGCACGGATTTGCCTACTCGGGCAGCGGCACGCAGGCGGCGGTGACCGTAAGCGGTCTGATACGACCCTTGCTTGTCAGGATGTGGCCGAACGAGGATCGGTACCTGTTGCCCGTTCAACCTGATGCTTTCAACCAACTCCTCGAAACTTTCGTCAAGGCCAGATTCGTAGCTGAGCCTGTCCTCGATGAAGGAGCTTTCGACCAGAGCCGGATCGAGCTCGACGACCCGTTCAGAGCCCTCGAAACTCTCCTTCAGCCGTCGAGCATCTTCGATTTCCCGGGATATACCACTGAGCGACAGGCCCATGGCCTTGACGGCGCCGGAAGCCGCTCTCGGCTTTAACGGCTCAACCGAGGCGCTGTGCTGAGCTGTCGCATCAGGCTCCACAGGGTTGTGTTCGGGTGTTGGAATGGTCTCCACCGTTCCGAACAATGCCCTCAGTTGATCCCTGCGGTTCTTGTCTGCCATCATGACACCCTCGCACGCCGGCCTGTTCCAGGCCTTGAAAATCAGGCTCTCGATCTCGGAATTGACTGAACTTAGCGATTCGATCGCCCGGTCGTAGGTAGCTCGGGTAAAGCTGTCGCGGGATACCTCGTAGAGGGTTTGCTTGGTCAGGCCGGCATCGGAAAAAGCTGTCGACTTGACGACTGAGGACGTGAGAACGCGGTCACCAAACAAGGAACGCAGGAATCCGGCAATTTGCTGCTGTGGCGCGTCGTTGGGTTCAAATCGGGTGATCAGATAGCGCATGAAATCGAAATTGAGCTCGCCGCCCGCTTCCCGCACGACCGCCAGCAGGTCTGCCGTCATGAACAGGAATTGACTCATCGACGCAACGTCGAGCATTTGCGGATGAACCGTCACAAGGACTGATGTCGCTGCACAAAGAGCTGACAGCGTCAGGAATCCGAGCTGTGGCGGACAATCGATGACAACGACATCATAATCATCCGCTACCGTATCCAATGCTGCCTGAACACGTGCGAAAAACAGTTGCTGCTCGACACTAGGCTGCGCGCCGTGCTGACGGTCGGCCAGCATTTGCGGCGTCGTATGCTCGAACTCCTGCAATTCCAGATTGCCTGGAATGAGATCAAGTCCATCGAAATAGGTCTTGCAGATGATATCACGTAGCGGACGGCGCTCGCCATCGTAACGGATCGCGCCATACAACGTATCGTTCCCCGTCAGGTCCAGTTCAGGCTGATAACCGAACAATGCCGACATCGACGCTTGTGGATCAAGATCGACCGCAAGGACGCGGAACCCCGCCATAGCCAAATGCTGCGCCAGATGGGCACTGGTGGTGGTTTTGCCTGATCCGCCTTTGAAATTGGTAACCGCGATGACCTGCATATGTTCATTGGCGGTGGGGTCACGATGCGGCAGATAGGTCTTCGCCTTTGCACCGCCGGCTTCAGCCAAATGGCGGCGCAACGCATTGATTTCGGCGAGTGTATAGAGCCGGCGGCCTCCACTACCGGTTTCCGGTTGAGGGCCTTCACCGGCGATCGATAGCTGCCGTAGGTAGCCGTCGGAGACACCGATCAGCTTCGCTGCTTCACCGCTGGTGAATTTCCGAAGGGTTTTCTGCGCAGTTGGAGGAAACAAGCGGTTGCGCATCGCCTGCAATTGCCCCGACAGCATCTCCGCATCTGCCGCTATCGCCCGGTCAGCCGACATGGCAACAGACAGGGATGGGCTGCCCGGCAACTGCACACTCTCCTGTTGATTTGTCTGTACAGCATTCATCATCGTCACGTGTTGATCCCGTACGCCTGCCAAGTCAAATTCTGCCAGCGCAAGGAAACACTGCGCCGATTCGATCGAAAAACCAAAGGGGTAACGCTGGACAGCAATTTAACGCCGCATTGCGGCACTAACACCGCACAATCCGTGTAACGCTTATTTCACTCGATACCCCCGGAAACCGTAACTAACTTGCGGAAAGAACCGAGTCGCGTCAAGAGGTTTATAGTTAACGCAAATTAACCCTTTTTTGCCGAATGAGGGCGGAACACGAGACGAATTGAATTGAATGATGAATTGTCCCTCAAAGAGTCCCTAATACCAATTTTTTTGCCCATATGCGTCGCCAAGCGGAGTCTTTCTGCTCAGCGGCCAAACTGGAGGATTTCGAGTTTGAATCGAAGATACTTGCGGCCCACGGCGGGCCATTCAGCTTCAGGTTCGAGTGACCGGATGAAGACGACGCATTTAGCGAGATAGTCGCGGTCGTTAACACCACCAAGCTTGCGACGCATTTACCCAAAACCCTCGCAAGGGAGAATCGTACTGTGAATGGTTCCGAGCCTTTTATTTTTGATGCTGATTTAGCTCATTTGCTCTATTAACCTAATTCATCATGGAGAAATGGAATGAGTTTAATCCGCCTTTTTATCTACATGGCGTTGTCGATCGCCACGATTTCAAACGCATCTGCCGGGTCACTCGCTAAGCCGGAAGGTAAGGCAATTCTGATTGTATCCGGAAAAATTGAAAACACGAACAATGGGTCCGCGGCAGAATTCGACCGTGCGATGCTCGAAGACATCGGCCTGCAAACCGTCGAAACTGCAACTCCGTGGTACGACAGCCGCGTACGCTTCGAGGGCGTACCTCTTGATAAACTTATGGAACTGGTGGGGGCCACAGGAACGAAGGTGACGGCAGTTGCGCTGAACGATTACGTGACCACCATTCCCCTGGATGACTTCAAGAAATTTAAGGTCGTGCTCGCCCTGAAGCGCGATGGGACCTACTTGCCCGTCCGCGATAAAGGGCCATTGTTTATCGTCTATCCTTACGACAGCGATCCGCAGCTGCAAAGCCAGACCTATTACACACGATCCGCGTGGCAGGTAGCCAAACTGATAATCGAGTAGAGACACAGTTTGAAACGGTTTCTCGGGATCATTATCTGTTGTTTCGTCGTGGCGACGGCCTATATCGCCTATGTCATTGCCGAGCGGCAAACGGCGCTGCAGAAGTTTGCCCGCTATAACGACTCCTGGGCCGTTGGTCAGACGGTCTCTGAATATATGAGACTCGAACATCGCCTGGCTGCCTATGCTCTGGGTTTGAACGATGTTGATCGCGATGAGGTCCGCCTCCGCCTTGATATTATGATTGGCCGAGTGGAGCTTCTGAAACAGGGCAATCTCCATGCCTTTGTCGAGCAAGACCCTCAGCGACGCGAGCTGCTTGTAAAGCTTACGACATGTTCTCGACGATGCTTGATCAGCGGCTCGACGCCCTCGATTCTGAAGGTCTCAAGACGACATTGCAATCGATGGCGGCCTTGGATGCGTCCATGACTGCGCTTGCATCCACTGCGGTTGAGTTCGATGTGGGCTTGATAGATGCTGCTCAGGCAGAATTACGACAGCTCCATCTGATCTATACCGGGCTTGCAGGCGGGCTGATTCTCTGCGGGGTGGGACTCGTTGTTCTGCTCCTGCGCCACAACAGCCTCCTGGACGGTGCTCACCGCAAGATGAAGGAACTTGACGGATAATCTTCGCGAAGCGTCAGGCGGAATTGAAGCTCCCAGAACTATCGTCTGAAACATGTTGCCCACCATGACGCTCTCACCGGGCTACCCAATCGGATTTTGTTTCGCCAGGATCTGGAAGCGCGGTTGAAAACAGCGATAGCGGGTGGACCAACTGCTGTGATTTTTCTCCTTGATCTCGACGGTTTCAAGGATGTGAACGATACGCTGGGTCATGACGTCGGTGATGGTCTTCTCCAGGCCGTCGCGAGTCGCCTCACGAAAGCTCAGTCGGGAAGGTGACCTCGTCTGCAGGTTGGGCGGCGATGAGTTCGCAATCCTAGCGGCGGGTCTGACTGACAAAGCAGGCTTTCGATTTTGCCCGTGACGTATTGGATGAAATCAGTTTTCCTTACCAGGTGAGTGAACGGGAGATCAAAATCGGTACTTGCGTCGGCGTTGCCATATCGGAACGCGGAACCCGACGCCGATGAACTGTTCAAGCACGCGGACCTCGCGCTCTACGAAGCAAAGTCTTTCGGCTCCGGCCACGCGTGTGTCTTCCAATCCCAGATGCAAACAAGATTGACCGAGAAGAAGTCGTTCGAAGCTGATCTTAAGCAGGCGTTGCGCAATGGAGAGCTGGAAGTGTTCTACCAACCGCAAGTGAACACGATTACACGCGAGATATGTGGCTACGAAGCCCTCCTGCGGTGGTTTCATCCGATACGCGGCCAAGTCCCGCCGTCCGAATTCATCCCGGTCGCAGAAAATATCGGGTTGATCCATGAATTGGGAGATTGGGTTTTAAGAACGGCTTGCATGGAGGCAGCCCGTTGGCCAAGGTCACTCAAAGTCGCGGTCAATCTGTCGCCAGTGCAGTTCCGCAGCCGAAATCTCATTCAGAGCGTCGTCACAATACTCACTCAAAGTGGTCTCGATCCTAACCGACTTGAGCTGGAGATCACCGAATCTGTACTGCTGGACAAGAATGAACAGACGCTCGACACGTTGACGCAATTGAAGGCAGTTGGCATCCAGATTGCGATGGACGACTTTGGCACTGGATACTCGTCACTTGGCAGCCTCAGGAGTTTCCCCTTCGACAAGATCAAGATCGATCGTTCGTTTCATCCGCGACGTTACAACCCGCGCAGATGCCTTCGCCATCGTCGAACTGGTGACCGGGGTCGGGCGAAGCCTGGGGATGACGACGATCGCTGAAGGCATCGAGACCGAGGAGCAGTTCGCATGCGTCAAACAGGTTGGATGCGAGCAGGTCCAAGGCTACTTGATGGGCAGGCCCGTACCTGCATCGCGATTGGAGCATCTTCGCCAAGTCGCCGATTGGGATGCCCGTTTGAATACGAACGCCTGATCGATGTCAAAGCAGTATCTGGCAGAGGGTAGAAACAGACGGCCGTTCGGGTCGCAGGTATCAGTTTCTGGGTGAACGACAGCTATAGAAACGAGTTCGATGCGATTCATGATCATCTTTCTGGCGCGCTTCGTCTAGCGTTTGAGAAGGAAATTCCCAGCCTTGCGGAGGAACTGCTGGAGTGTCCCAGCTGATGTTGACCATCTTCTGATAACAAATCTGGCGAGTTGAATGGGGTTGCGAGTGGCACCAGAATTGATACGCCCACCTCTAGCCGCTAATGGGTAACCTTTCGGGTGGGGTCCTGGATGATGGAAGGAAATTACCGGTGAGCAAAAACATCTTTGATTTCACAGAAAAGCGCGTGCTGGTCACGGGCGGCAGCCGTGGCCTGGGGCTTGAAATCGCGAAAGCGTTTTCTATTGCGGGAGCAGACGTTGTCATCAGTGGACGGGACGCAGACGCCCTGGATGAAGTACGGACAGTATTGAAAGGCCAGGAGTTGATTGTTCAAGTCGTGGCCGCAGACCTGGTGAACGAAGCTGAGGCGTTAGTGCAGAGGTCAGCGGAGCTGCTTGGCGGACTGGACATTCTCATTCATGCCGCCGGAATACGCGACCGACGTAGGACGTTGGATATGAGCCCCGCCGATTTTTCGACTGTTGTCGATGTGAATCTGGCCGCCGCCTATCGTCTGGCGCGGGCCGCGCTACCGCTGCTTCAACGTTCCGGGTCGGGCCGACTGGTTTTTGTGACGTCAATCGCAGCGTCAATCGCTCGAGCCCCCGACCCCGCGTACACGGCTTCAAAAGGTGGGTTGTCAGCGTTGGCCCGGTCGCTTGCAGTCGAATTCGGCGCAGATAACCTGACCGTCAATTCTATAGCGCCCGGCTGGTTCGTAACCGAACCTAACCAAGCTCTTGCCGATGATCCAAAGGTCCAGGATTTCGTCAACGTCCGGATTCCGCTGAAACGGTGGGGCCGACCGGAAGAGCTCGCGCCGGCCGCACTTTTCCTTGCCTCGCCTGCCGCCAGTTTTGTAAACGGCGTGACGTTGACCGTGGATGGCGGAATGTCCGCCCAAATGTGATCGATAGGTCGACAGTGTCGCGGACACTGTTGAATTCTCCTTTAGTAAAACCCTGGCCTGCCTGCGGCCTAGCGCTTCTTCAAACACGCGTTGGCGCGGCATGACCGGCTCGCGAACTCGTGAAGGCTTTGCTGATGTATTTCCGACAAAACAATCTGTCGGGATGGAGGAAAGGCGCATATCTGTGAAATAGCCAAACCGCCCATTGGTGCTTACATTCTGCCTGCGGTCCGCCGTTGTTTTCGCCGGAGAGCAGCTGAAGGGCAGCCAATACGGTGAGCCATGTTCGTTTCGGCCCCGGCCCGACCTCGGCGATGCGGGTGCTCGTCCATGCGTACTTGCTTACGCAATCGTGCAGACTTCTCCTTCTCGCTCTCTGTACTCACCCGAAATATATCCGACGCCCCCGGGTTCCCACCAAGTTCCATGTAGACCGACTTTCATCATCTGTAGTAGTGTTCTGGGTTCCCCGCCACTATTCGGCGGCGGGCCGAAACGCGAACGTCAGCCGCCGATCAGCGACTGGAGTGATCACATCTTCAGCCAGTATTCGAGCCTCGATCGCAGCCGCAATGAATGCCCGCCTGGCATGAGATGGAGGGTACGTTCCTTTGAGATTATTCTTGATGGCCGTAAGTGCCGCGAAGTATTTCGGCCCCCTCACCTCGCCCCATTCCTGCAATAGTATCCGGCGTGCCTCATCTGCAGATCTGACATAGCGGAATCTCCGAGTTTCGGCTCAATGGTTACAGTGATGTGGAACGGACGATCCTTCATACGGAGCAGTTAAAGGACAACGCAAGAGTATGTCAATTACAGCATACCGGCCAGGAGCATGGTCTGCACCGTCCGATGCGATTTGCCATCGTGCATGAGGCAGAAGATAACTGCGTGCGTTCACTGAATTCGCGGCGGCAACAGGTAAAGCGTCATAGCAAAAATCAGATAAACCATCACCAGGAGCACCCCGACAAACCACGTCGAATGGCCGCTGCTGGTCACTGTAAGGACAGTCATTGTGGAAATGAGCACCATGATCACAGCTCCTGGCCAAAACTGCAGGTCCATCGGCGCCGGGCCGACAACATAACTGACGAGCACGAGCATTGGGGCAACGAACAGCGCGATCTGGGCTGCGCTACCCAGGGCGATGCCGACGCTCAGGTCCAGCCGGTTCTTGCGCGCACCGGAGAAAGCCGAGGCCATCTCAGCTGCACCGCCGACCAGCGCTACGACAATAAAGCCGACGAATGCTGGCGTCATCCCGAATGCCACCGCAGCCTGTTGCACCGACTCAACGAACACCTCGCTCACCAGAGCCACGAGGACTGTGACGCCAGCCAATGTCGAGAGCGCCAGAGCCATCGGCCATGGCTCCCCGTCAGAAACGGTCTCTTCGGTGCTGCCGAAGAGCTCACGATGCGTCTTGAGTGAGGATATTAGGCCCAATCCGTATGCGACGATGAGCAACACCGAGAGACCCACACTCAATTGATGCATGAAGGTCGCCCCCTCGACGAAATCAGGCGCAGCAACTGCCGATGGTATCAGCAGTGCCACAGTAGCCAAAAAGAGGAGGCTGGTTTGGAAACGGGCATTGGTGCGATTGTAGTCCTGAATGTGGTACCTTATTCCCCCAAGCAGGAACGACGCTCCCAACAAGAATAGCGTGTTGGTGACAATTGCTCCGGCAACGGAAGCTTTAACCAATGTGTATTGCCCGGCACGCAACGCCGTCAGCGCAATGATGAGTTCGGTCAGGTTGCCCAACGTGGCGTTCAGAAGGCCTCCAACGGTATCGCCTGTCTTGGAAGCGACGGACTCAGTGGCGTGGCTCAGCAAAGTGGCAAGGGGTACTATCGCCAGGAGCGCAAGCACAAAAAGCAGAGTATGCGCCTCGGGCTCAATCCCCTTGACGGCGAACACTGCAGGTATGAAAACCAGTAGCCAAAGTACGCGGTTGTGGCGGATCTCTTCCAATAAAAGACTCATGGACAAAGCCCTTCTCGCAATGGGCGGGCCTTGGGCCCTCAAGTCACCTGATGGTTCCAATCAACAACCTGTATTTGACATTTCCCTGAATCACCCATGATCTTCGTCTGTCGCTCTCAGGGCCTGTACGCTCATCGCTGCGACGAGGCCGGTCAATACAATTCCAGCAAAGCCAATCAGGATGGCGAGCACACGAGATGAGTGGTGTTCCGGCGTCAGGTCGCCGTAACCAATCGTAAGACCGGTGACGAATGTGAAATAAAGAGCATCGAGCAATCGCCAATCTTCTATCTGCCCGATTATCAGTCCACATCCAACCATGACGAGTAGCACGCCAGACAAGATGGGCCAGACGACACGAAACTGTTGGACGAGCGCAGAAAAGAATGCGCGCCTCATTTGACTGGATTCCATTGGACCCCACCTCCGAACGTTGTTCCGCTTAGCTCCTGATCAACACGACGATAGTTCCAAACGCGGACTAATCCAACGCATCCAGTCCGAATGGTTTTCCGTCGGCGCTTCGCAGAGCATTCTTGATTGCGCTCAGAAATCGCTCCGGGTCGCCGATTGAGATGTAGACGCACGTATATCGTTCGAAGGAATCCAGACCGGCCATCCTCAACTCGGAAAGTCCTTTCTGATATCTGATTTCTTGGAGTTCTCTGATGCGCATGGTTTTTTCCAGTGCTCGCTCAACCCTGACAAAGTCCGTTTCTGGTTACTACGTTTCGCCTGATGGCCGTTGACCTCATGTGCCACCATCTTCTTTTCCATAAGACTTGTCCCGCGTTATTCAGTATTTGGATTCTGCGGGTGAGAGAGCGCCACCTTGATTTCGGCTGCGAGACTGTCGGCCATTTCCGTGAATTCGGCGCGGCGTTCATTGCGGATGTGAGCCGGTAGTTGCTCAACCGTCGCCAACGTGCGTTCAGCGGCCGCAAGATCACTGCATAGTTCTCGAAAGGTTTCGTTGCTAACGAGGAGCTGCCGAATCCGCAATGAGCTTGCAGGGAACCAGCGTTGAGCCGCAGCTAGTGCATCTTCGTCAACGATATGTCCAGCACGCGTTTTCATTCGTTTCTCTGTTTGAAAGACCCTTCGGCCGCAGCAATCCGAGTTGAACCAATGATATTGCGTTGTCGTCCCGAAGGGGCGTAAAATACTGTATTGTACGGGAGCAGCGAGGCGAAAAGCGCCCGTCGCTGAGCTGCCTGTGGGGGGAACGACGTGGTAGCCGTTGTTCAAAGCAGGGCATGGTTGGAGTCGCAAACTCCACTCACGGATGCTGACATTCTTGCGCAACTCGATCGAATTCGATCGAGTGCAGAATTCGACGTACCTGATCGGGCAAGGAAATTCCTGGCCTATGTTATCGGGGAAGCAATAGCTGGTCGTGCAGACCGAATTAAAGCTTACTCGATCGCAATTGAAGTTTTCGGGAGAGATGCGTCGTTTGACGCGCAATTGGACCCGGTAGTGCGAATCCAAGCTGGTCTAATCCGGCGTGGGCTCGAACATTACTACCTTGTCGCAGGCCAGCATGATCCAATTGTCATAACCATGCCCAAAGGCGGTTATGTGCCGGTTTTCTCACGGTCGACCGAGGCTGCGCAGCCCGATACTGCTCTTGCACCAAGAAACTCACCGACGATTTGGGAGTCTACACCACCTTGGCTGTGGTTGGCTCTAGCAGCTGCGGTTTTCACAAGTCTTGTGTTTCTTGTTGGAGGCTACTTGCTTGGCACGAGCTGGAAGCATGACGTGCAGACCGCCAGTGCACACAATGTCGGCCACACAGGACCCAATGTGCCGAAATTGGTGGTCGATCCATTCGTGGACCTGTCCGGAACGGAGCGATCGGCGATCATCGCCCGAGGATTGACTGACGAAGTCATCGGCCAACTCGCGAAGTTCAAGGAGATCGTCGTAATTGCTGGTCGCTCGTCCAGTGTTTCGAGCGAAGTGCCTGCCCTGGAGAACGATCGACTGCCTTACGTCTTGGAAGGACGTGTCCGCGTAGAGGGAGAGAAGCTTCGTATCAGCGCCCGCCTCTTGGACCGCACTGACGGGTCGGTTATCTGGACAAATCATTACGACAAAATCGTCCAGGTTCGCAATTTGCTGGAGCTTGAGGCAGATATTGCGCAAGGCGTGGCTACAGCACTGGCGCAACCCTACGGCATAATTTTTCAGACGGATGCCTCTCGCCTGTCACAGTCGCCGCCCGATGACTGGGAGGCATACGCATGTACATTGGCTTATTATGGCTATCGCGCCAGACTCGAGCCGCACACCCATGCCTCTGTTCAGAGTTGCTTGAAACGGGCAGTCGAGCGGTTTCCCGGCTATGCGACCGCATGGGCACTTCTATCTCTCACATATCTCGATGAGCTCCGTTTCCGATACCGCCTGAACTCGCCGTCGCCGACCTCGCTTGACCGCGCCGCTGTGGCGTCACGGCGCGCCGTTGAGCTCGACCCTCAAAACGTGCGAGCGCTTCAATCCGCAATGCTTGTTTATTTCTTCCGCGGCGACGTCGATGCGGCACTTGGAGGTAGGTGCACGTGCGTTAGCGATCAATCCCAATGACACCGAGCTCTCAGGTGAGTATGGATTCCGGCTCGCCTTGTCGGGCGAGTGGGAGCCTGGTTGCAAACTCGTATCGTCGGCCGTTTCGCGCAATCCAGCTCCGCCCGGATATTTCGAGGCGGCGCTGGCCGTCTGCGCTTATGTTGCAAAGGATTACACGACAGCCGAGCGATGGGCCCAGTTGTCCGACCTGCGTGCTAATCCGATTTATCATGTCATCTTGATGGCGATACTCGGCAAGCTTGGCAGAATGCAAGAAGCCGATGCCGAACGGCTATGGCTTGAGACCCACGCACCCACCATTCTCGAGAACATTCGGCATGAAGTAGCGGCGCGGATCCGGCGCCCCGAAGACCAATTGCATTTCATCGAGGGCCTGGCCCAGGCAGGCCTTTCGATTCCAGAGAACTGACTGCAAACTGTTCTGCAAGAGTGCAAGCGCTCACAGATTGACATCGGCGATGTATCTTACACGATGCTACGCGCGCGCCAGGTCCTCGCGCGCTAGTATCGACGGAACATTGGTACCACACAGCCGCTATTCGCACGTCCCTGGGACAGGGCCCTTATGCCATAACTGCGCCGACAGCCTACGTCTTGTTCGGTCCTGCCCGGTACGGGGGACGCAGCGATTTCGGCGCCAAAATTATTGAGTTGTCAGCAGCAGAGAACCAGCGTCGCGGAGGATTGGATGATGAATAGGAAGAATGACAAGTTGCAGGAAGCAACTCAGGACAGCGGCAAAAAAAGTGATTCGGGGCGTTATGAGAAGGAACTGGCAAGACTACAGATAGAGCTAGCATATCTGCAGGCGTGGGTTAAGAAATCAGGCGCACGCATCGTGATTGTGTTCGAGGGCCGTGATGCCGCCGGAAAGGGTGGCATGATCAAGCGGATCACGGAACGTGTCAGTCCACGGGTTTTCCGCGTCATCGCGTTGCCGGCGCCGACCGATCGAGAGAAATCACAAATCTACATGCAGCGATACATTGGGTATTTACCCGCTGCGGGCGAGATCGTGATTTTCGACAGGAGCTGGTATAATCGCGCAGGCGTGGATCGAGTGATGGGTTTCTGTACCGAGAAGAAAGCGAAGCGCTTTCTCGAACTTGCACCGCGCTTTGAAGCGGCAATGGTAGAAAGCGGGATCATACTACTGAAGTATTTCCTCACCGTCAGCGAGGAAGAGCAAGAACGTCGGTTCCACCGGCGCACTGACGACCCTGTACGGCAATGGAAACTCAGTCCGATGGATATCACATCGTATCAACGCTGGTGGGATTATACGCGGGCTTATGACGAAATGTTCAGGATGACTGACAGTCAATACGCGCCGTGGTGGATCGTGCCGTCAGACGACAAGAAGCGGGCGCGCATTAATTGTATTTCGCATATACTCCAGTCGATCCCGTACGAGCGGGTCAAGTTCGATGAACCGAAGTTTGGCAAGCGGCAAAAGCGTCCAGACGACTTCGTCGAGTCAGATGCCACCCTAAACGTTGTGCCAGACGTGTTCTGAAGCTCGGAAGTTTGGGACTTCACCCTTTTTATGAAGTGGATCAATGAGATGCCGGAAAAAAAGGACTTTGATGTGAATGCGACGCCTCCAAGCGCAAAGGACCTTCGTAAGGAAGTCATTCAGCGGGAGATGGAAGAAACTCAAAAGCAGGAGAAAGCAAAGGCGGCCCAGGAGCGAAAGGTCGCCGATTTCGCTGAAGATTTTCTCAAGAATCACGTCAGCGAAGCGGATATTTTGGCGGTCAGGCGGCAGGTGGCCAATGCGGTCCAGGCAGGGAAATTTGAGGCCATGGTCTACAGCTTTTCATCGGATCTGTGTTCAGACAGCGGCCGCGCGATAAACAGCGGAGACAGAAGCTGGCCGGACACGCTCCAGGGCAAGGCAAAGGAATTCTATGATCGCTACCAGCAATTCGGCAAGCCTCAGGGCTTCAAGCTGAAGGCAATGATCATCACCTTCCCTGGTGGAATGCCGGGGGACGTTGGCTTCTTCCTGAACTGGGGTTCGGACGAGGTGTGAATATCAAGTCGCCAGGCACTTTGGGTCAAGAAAGTCTGCGCGGGGAGGATTTTGCCATGACACTCGGGACACAAAGTACGCAGGAGCGTAGAAACGGCGAAGTACCTGCGAACACCGATTGTCACCTAGGGGAGCACGTTTTCATGAAAAAGCTGCGATTTCCGACGGTCAATGCACTGTCCGCAATCTTGATTTGCTCTTGCTTCAGCAGCCCCGCGCTCGCTGAAGAGCCGACATTCGCCAAACTTCAGGCGATGTGCAAAGACGCAAGCAATCCGTTGAACCATGGATATTGCGTCGGCTTCGTCGAAGCTATCGCTCTACGTATTGCCCACCAGAACAAGAATTGCACGCTTCTCCAGGAATACATTGATCAACCAAACACCAATTTTGCGCTTCCCGATCTGATCGCTGACCTCAATCCCAAGGAATATTCAGGCGACGCGCTTGAGGCCGTGGAGAAATTCTTCATCAATAAGGGCTGCTCTTAAGACAACTTTTTCTTTAAAGCGAATGGAACCAATGGGAAGGTGACAAACGCCTTTTCGCCCGCTGAACCGCGACGGGCGCTATCCACAGGCGAAGAAAGTAGCGTAAGCCCCGACTACAGAAACTCCTGCGTATCGCATGTTAGGCCGAAGCAAGTTCGTGTTATGGCCCGCGGAATTCGTCCATCCCGAAAAAAGATGCCGTGCATTCTTATACCTAAAGGCAACGTTTTCTGTACATATTCCACTGAGCCCGGCAGCTTTGGCTTGAGCCGATCTCTGGCGGAAGCCGTCGTGGCTGATGGTTCTCCGGGCTGCCTGGGACCGGCTGTGTTGCCGGGCCAAGGCTTTCAACGTGCCATTGGCGGCCAGGGGAGATAGGCCATGGCTCGTCCTGTAGGAATTGATCAGGGTTAGTGTCTGGGGGCCAAAATCGCCTGTCATAGCAACCGGCTGTGCCATACCTGCACAGCTTGATACCAGAACCGCCATGGCGATTATCTTTAGGATTTTCATTGTCGGATTTCCCCAGCTTCGCGTCCGCCACGGTTCGCCTGGCGGTCTTTCCATCTAACACAACGCTCGGACCAGCGCTAAGTCTCAGGTCGGCGTTCTAAATGCCGATGATGGGTTTCTGTCGGAATTGTTGGGTTTTGCCAAAGTTGGGACACCTATTATGGGCATGACCGGCGAGCTGCACCAAACGGACACTTGTGGAAGAAAAATAGTAATGCTCGACGCAACATCTTCACCCATTATCGTTTCGATCGTGAATACGCTTGAAACAGCCCTGACACCGGTCTTCCTGCTCGCTGGCACGGCGGGTTTCCTCAATGCCTTCGTTTCTCGGCTCTCCAGGATATCTGATCGTGTGAATTCGATATCCGAACTGATCGAAAAGGAGCATGAGATCAACGAGGACCGCTTCGCTCAGTTGAATTATCTGCGTATTCGTACCCTTGCGCTCGAAATCGCTGTGCTGTTGGGCACCAGCGCCGGCCATTATCTCACTGCTGGGAGGCGCGATCGGACCGTAGCGGCTTTCGCGAACACGTATTGTATTGGCTCTTTTCTGGTGCAGTAGTGTCGCTGGGCCTTGCGTTGATCGCCTTTCTTTTCGAGATGATCGCGGCAGCCAAAGCATGCTTCGGCAGATTGCCCGGGATCAGCGGACGCGACGGTACTTTGACCGTCGAACCGCGTGACGCGTGACGCGTGAACTATCAGACCGTGCTGTCCAGTTCGTTGCGCCTGATCAGTTCTTCGCGGATCAGCTTCTTGGCAATCTTGCCATAGGCGGATTTCGGCATTTCCGGCCAGAAGACAAGTCGCTTCGGTAGTTTGTAGCGTGCCATCTTGCCGCTGAGCCAGGCCATGATCGCCTTTGGGTCCGGCGCTGTTCCCGGGCGCGCTACGCAGACCGCAAGACCCACCTCACCCCACATCGGATCCGGGATTCCAAGCACCGCCGCTTCGCTAATATCCGGGTGCGTCAAGATCTTTTCCTCAATTTCCAGAGGATAGACATTCGAGCCCCCAGAAATATACATGTCGGATGCCCGCCCTGTGATAAAGAGAAACCCGGCATCGTCCATGTGGCCGAGGTCGCCGGTGCGGAACCAGCCGTGGCGGAAAGCTTTCGCGTTTGCCTCCGGATTATTGTAGTAGCCGGCAAAAACCGCCGGGCCGATGACACAGATCTCGCCGGTCGTGCCGGGCGGCACTTCCCTGCCGTCGTCATCCTGGATTGAAATCTGCATGCCGGTGCGCGCATAACCGCACGTGCCCACGCGCGTTTCGGGGCCGTCCTCCAGATGATGTTCCGCCGGCGGCAGCACCGTGATGTTGCCCGTCACTTCACCGAGGCCGAAATATTGGACGATCACCGGTCCCAGCGTCTTCAGGGCACGGACCTGGTCGGTCCGGTACATGGGTGCACCGGCATAGATGACATGGCGCAGCGAGGAGTGATCCCGAGTCTGGGCATCCGGGTGCTCGGTCAGCATCTTGAGGATCGTCGGCACGGTGAACATGTTGCTTACCTGCCATTTTTCGATAAGGCGCCAGGCCTCCGCAATGTCGAACTTTTCCGTTGGCAGGAGAATGGTTTTCGCACCGCGTGCCACTTGTGTGAGCTGGTGAATGCCAGCGCCGTGCGACAATGGCGCGACCACGAGCGAGGCATCCTTATAGGTCGTCCCCGGCATTAAATCGCACAGGTGGTTGGTAACCACGAATCCCATCTGTCCGTGGGTTAGAACTGCCGCCTTCGGCCGGCCAGTCGTTCCGGAAGTGAAAAAGAACCAGCAGGGGTCACAGTGCTCAACCGGAGCCATTGCTACCATTTCGCCATCGAAACGATCGACAATGGCATCATAATCATCGCCAAATCCGGCCTTACCGATAGCAACAACAAATTTCAGATCGGGGCTGGCCAGGCGGCAAGCATCCACGTGCTCCGGGAACAGGCGCCCGCAAATCATGCCTTTCGCACCACTTGCCCTGGCAAGGTAGGCGACCTCGTCAGGAGTCTGGCGGAAATTGGTCGGCACCCATACGGCGCCCAGCTTGAAGCAGGCGAACATGGATTCGAACATCTGGTTGCAATTTTGTGACTGGACGAGAATCCGGTCGCCCATGACAACGCCGAATTCCTTTTGCAATGCCGCCGCCATGGCGTTGACCCGGCGGAGTATCTGCGCCCACGTCCATGATTGCTCGCCCCATACCAAGGCAATTTCGTCCGGAAAGCGTTTCGCTGATTGCACAAGAAATCCGGAAAGGTTCATTACCCGTTTCGACATGGGTTCAATGACCAAACGGTCCTTGTGTGTCATGGCCTCACCTGCTCCAACCTGCTTCTACTTTTTGCGATGGGCGTGGATGGGCGAGCTGGCCGATCATTAAGCGGCTGGAGATGCGCCAGCCGCGCTTCGATCTTCCTGACCTCCCCACGCATCAATGTGGCCAGCTCCACCTGCCGCGCTGGTTGCATGCGGCTGTCGATGGCCGCAATACTGAGCGCACCAGCGGGTCGACCGTCCGGAAAACGGATCGCAAGGCCAATACCCCAGGAATTGGGGAGAATACGTCCCGGATTGAGAGCAAAGCCCATCTCCCGCGCAGTCGCGATATCAGCCCCAATCTGGGGCGGAGCAAGATCCGGAAATTCGGCCAGGAGTTCCAACTCATTGGCTGCAAGTACGACTTCGATCTCGTCATCGTCCATTGCCGCAAGAATGGCGAGAGACCCGGCCCCCACACCGAGGGGATGACGAAAACCCGCCTGCAGTGCGTGCGTGCGAATGGGATACGTACCTTCTTCCCGGTGCAGGCAAACCGCATAATTGTCGCGCTGGATTGAGAGGAAACTGGTGTCTTGCGTCTTCGCCGACAAAAAACTCAGACTGTCGCGGGATATTTGCAGCAAGCCATAACGCCGTGTCGCGAGCGTTCCGAGCACATAGGCTTCCTGGCCAAGGTAATAGCGGCGCGTCAGTGGGTCCTGTTCCAGCAAGCCGGAGCGAATGAGCGCAAGGAGCAGACGCCGCGCAGTGGGCTTGTTGAGGCCACTTTGTTCAACGATGTCGCTAAGGGCCCCACCTTGATCGCCGAAATAGCTAACGAGGCTCAGGAGGCCGAGTGCCCTGTCTACGCTCTGGGAGCCGCTGAGGCCAGTTGTCCGGGTAACCTTCTGCTCCATGCTCCTCCCTCTATTTCGATCCACATTATGGATCACTCGATCACGCTATAAAACTATACCGCAAAATTGATTGCAAGCGGGCGACGTTCGTTTAAGATTTTTTCGACCGGAGCGAAGGAGCGCATTCTGCAGTATGGACGATATCCCCATTGCCTGAGCGCCGCTTGAAACAGCCCGGCCCAGCCCCTGCGGCGCGTTTCGAAAGTTTCGAAGGCGCAGGACGCAGAATTGACTTCACGCTCGAACCAGGGCTGAGCATCAACGAAGCGATTGCCCGTCCCCTTCGCGCCGCTAACATATGCGCCGCAGCGACTGACCCTTAGTGGCGGCGCTTTCGCCCCATTCCACTATCTGATGCCGGCGCTTTCAACCGACGGTTATCATGCGGCCTGGTATAGCGAGACTTTTTCCCCGCCTGGCGAAACACAACTCCAAAACGGCAATGCTACGTTTGGCGAGCGCGATGGCGCCCCGTTTATCCACTGCCATGCGATCTGGATCGAGTCCGACGGAAAGCGCGGTGCCGGACATATCCTTCCGCATGAGACCATTGTCAGTCAGCCCATCCAAGCGACGGCATGGGGTGTGGAAACCGTGCGAATGATATCAGAGCCGGACGAGGAAACAGCATTCACGCTGTTTCACCCCGTTCCGACGGGGGCAGGTATCCAGGGTGGAAGGCCGCGCACCGTGATCGCCCGCGTCCGTCCAAACGAGGATATCATTGCGGCGCTCGAAGCGATCTGCCGCAAGCACGATTTGGCGAATGCAACCTTGCGCGGCGGCCTCGGCAGCCTTATCGGCGCACGTTATGCGGATGGGACCAAAGTGGACGACATCGCCACCGAAGTTTTTGTAACGCGAGGGGGCATATCACCGGACGGTAGCGGGACCCATCTTGAGATCGCAATGGTGGACACACAAGGAAATATTACCGAGGGCTCACTCCTGCGCGGAGAAAATCCAGTGTGCATAACGTTCGAACTCTGCCTGGAAGAAGACTTGACGAGCTACCTAGCGCAATTCGTGCTCGTCCGGATAGCTGAGGCTCTGCAACTCGCGTGCATCAACTCCAGCGATGCGGCGCAGCACGGCCCGCGCCAGTTCACGCCCGGCGTGACGAACGTCTTCGTTGAAGACGATGATTTGCGGGCGAAACCATTTCAGGACGTCTGTCGACTGTTTTGAAACGAGGTCGACATCCTCGCCGATCTTCAGGCCCGCAGCTTCGATCCCGGCGACCAGAGCGATGGCGGCCCCACCACTGCAGCAGACGATGCCATCCGGACGGTTCGGTCCCGTCATGATCTCCTCCATGCGGTCGCGAATACGGCCAAGCGACGTATCGACGTCAATGCCGGAGAAGGTAACACCAACAGCCCCGCCTTCCTCAATGGAACGTGAGAATCCGCGGTCAAGATGCCGGTAATAGGTCACGGCGGGCGAAGGTCCGGCAAGCATGGCAATCTTGCGTCGGCCCTTTGCAAGCAGGCTTTTCACCGAGAGATAGGCAAAGGCCTCGTTGTCAAAGTCGTGGAACGGATGTTCGATACCCATTTCCGTCCGGCCATGGGTGGCAAAGGGAATTCCGTGTTCCGTGAGATAGCGAACGCGTGGGTCGTCGGGTTCGGTTCGCGACATGATGATCCCGTCTGCCGACCCGGTTTCAACGATGTAGCGGATCGGCTGCATCGGATCGTTTTCAAGCGAATAAGGCGTGACCGTCAGATGGTAGGGGGTTTGGGACAGGACTTCCGATATGCCGTACACCATGTTGGATGTCAGCCCCATGATCGAGGACTGTGCATTGAGGACGAGGCTGATGACATTCGTCTTGCCTGTACGCAGGCGCACTCCGGCACGATTGGGCCGATACCCGATCTGCTTGGCAATCAGCTGAACGCGGTTCTTGGTTGCCTGCCCTATTTCCGGCGCATCCTTCAGGGCACGGGAAACGGTCGTGACACCAAGTCCCGCCATGAAAGCAATCGTCTTTAACGTCGGTCGCTCGCCTTCCGCTGCTTCAACTGCAGCGTCTCTCGAGCTCCTGTGATTGTTGTCCGTTGCCTTCATCCGCAATTGGCCACTCGGCCATCCTTCGATAATATCAAGCCATTCTGTATCGTTTCAAATTTTCCAATGATGCGTGGAGCTACCAGTAGTCATTTGATGCGATTTCTATCTACAAACAATATGATCCTAGCCGAATTTAGAGGTCATGATCAATGATAAAATTTACCATCAATTGATTACTTACCTGAATTTACTACAATTTTTGCCATTCCTCGTGCACACATCGACGGTCGGTCGCAAAAAAGTCCCATGCGGGAATTGCATCGACCAGAACTTTGCACTAGCGTACCTGTAACGTTTCAGATTTGGGAGGATACGATGCGTTACCGTTCAGCTCTGGCTGCCTTAGCCACCTCGACATTTCTCTTTGCCACCGGATCCGCCGGAGCAACGGACCTTGAAGTCACCCACTGGTGGACCTCTGGCGGTGAAGCGGCAGCTGCGAAGGTTCTGGCAGAATCCTATGACAAGCTGGGCGGCGACAAATGGGTCGACGGCGCCATCGCCGGCAGCGGCACGACAGCCCGACCTATTATCGTCAGCCGCGTTCTCGGCGGAAATCCGATGGGGGCGACCCAGCTCAACACCGGGCGTGATGCCGAAGATCTCGTCAAGGCAGGACTCATGACCGACCTGACGGAGCTTGCTACCAAGGAAGGCTGGGCCGAATTCATCCGCCCGTCAAAGCTACTCGATGCCTGCAAGTATGAAGGCAAGATCTATTGTGTTCCCGTCAACATCCATTCCTGGCAGTGGATGTGGATCAACCCGAATGCCTTCAAAGAGGCCGGCGCCGCCGTTCCCACCAACTGGAACGAGTTCGTCGCCGCTGCACCCCAGCTGAAGGAAAAGGGAATCATCCCACTCGCCACCGGCGACGCCTGGCAGGTCGACGGTATTTTCCGTGTGATACTGGCGACGCTCGGCGGCAAGGATCTCTACCTCAAGATCATGGACAAGAAGGACAAGGACGCCGCGGCCAGCCCCGAAATGACGGCGGTCTGGCAAGCCTTCGCCAATGCGCGCGATCTCGCTGATCCGGGCTATGTCGGGCGGCAGTGGAACGAGGCCACTTCCCTCGTGCTGACCGGCAAGGCCGGGGGACAGATCATGGGCGACTGGGCACAGGGCGAATTCGGTCTGGCCGGCAAGGTCGCCGGTACTGACTATGACTGCCTGCCCGGGCTCGGCGTCAATCCTGTGCTCGATACGGGCGGTGATGCGTTCTATTTCCCGAAGAACAAGGACCCCGAGGTCACGCGGGCGCAATTGAAGCTTGCGAGCATGCTCGTCTCGAAGGAAACGCAGGTGGCATTCAATCTGGCGAAGGGTTCGCTGCCGATACGCGGTGACATCGACATGGAGGCGGCCAATGCCTGCATGCAGAAGGGCATCAAGATCCTCGCCGACGGCAACAATGTTCTTCCATCGATCGAGCAGGCGCTGTCCTCGGACGCGCAAGGACAGCTGGAAGATCTGAACACCGAGTTCTTCGCCAACAAGGACATGACTGTCGAGGACGCGCAGGCGCGCTTCGTCGAGATCATCAGCGAAGCCCAATAGGCTCCAGACAAGCAATGACAGGTGCCGGCCTCCGGGCCGGCTGCACCGAGAGGTCCGGAGACTCCGATGGCTGTGAGCCGACGCCCGTTTGCCCCGATGCGCAATCTGAACGCCAAAGTGGCGGCAGTGCCAATGATCGTCACCGTTCTTGTGGTCTTCGTCGGCTGCACATTGTGGACCGTGATCTATTCCTTCACATCATCACGTTCGCTGCCAACGCTGGATTTCGTCGGAATGGATCAGTACGTCCGGCTTTTCCGGACTTCGCGCTGGACCGTTTCCCTGAAGAACCTCGCGATCTTCGGTATCCTGTCTCTGAGCTTTTCGCTGGTGCTCGGTTTCATACTCGCCGCGCTGATGGACCAGAAGGTCCGCTTCGAAAATACGTTCCGCACGATATTCCTTTACCCCCACGCTTTGTCGTTCATCGTCACCGGCTTGGTCTGGCAATGGATTCTGACACCCGCCTACGGCGTCCAGAAGGTTGTCCGGGATCTCGGTTTCGAGACTTTCAATTTCCCGATACTGACCGACGGTCGATTCACCATCTATGCCATTGTTATTGCCGGCCTGTGGCAAGGCACCGGCCTCGTCATGGCGCTGATGCTGGCGGGTTTGCGCAATATCGATGACGAGATCTGGAAAGCCGCACGGGTTGATGGCATCCCGGCGTGGAAGACCTACCTCTTCATCATCATTCCGATGATGCGGCCGGTCTTCATCACTACCCTCGTCATCATCTCCGCGACCATCGTCAAAGTCTACGACCTTGTGGTTGCGCTCAGCAATGGCGGCCCCGGCATATCGTCCGAAGTGCCCGCCAAATACGTCTACGACTTCATGTTTTCGCGCGGCAATCTCGGCCAGGGGCTCGCCGCCTCCACCATCATGCTGACCACCGTTCTGATCATCCTCGTGCCATGGGCAGTGCTGGAATTCCGTCCCGAGAAACGCCGCGGAGGTGGTTCGAAATGAGCTCAAGTCTCCCAAGCTTTGAGCCGCGGGGGCGGCGCCCCAAGCGACTGATGTCGCCCGCTTCTATAATGATCTATTCGGTACTGTTCGTGGCAGCGATCTACTATCTGATACCGCTCTACGTCATGGTCATGACATCGCTGAAGGGCATGCCGGAAATCCGCATCGGCAATATCTTCTCGCCGCCGGTCGAGGTGACGTTCCAGCCCTGGGCGACCGCCTGGAACAGCGCATGCACCGGACTTTACTGCGAAGGGATCAAGGTCGGCTTCTTCAACTCCATGAAGATATTGGTGCCGAGCGTCATCCTTTCGATCATCATCGCCTCGGTGAATGGCTATGCCCTCTCCAACTGGCGCTTCAAGGGCTCGGAGCTGTTCTTCACGGCGCTGATTTTCGGCGCCTTCATACCCTATCAGGTGATGCTCTATCCCCTCGTCATCATCACGCGGCAACTTGGCATCTTTGGAACGCTGACGGGCGTCATCGTCATCCATACGATTTTCGGCATGCCGATCCTCACCCTGCTCTTCCGCAATTACTTCGTTTCCCTGCCACCGGAACTGTTCAAGGCGGCGCGCGTGGACGGAGCCGGGTTCTGGCGCATCTTCTTGCAGATCATGCTGCCAATGTCCCTGCCGATTTTCGTTGTTGCCGTGATCCTGCAGGTCACCGGCATCTGGAACGACTTCCTCTTCGGCGTGATCTTCGCCGGCACCAAAAACTTCCCAATGACGGTTCAGCTCAACAACATCGTCAATTCGACGCAAGGGGTGAAGGAATACAACGTCAACATGGCGGCGACCATTCTCACGGGCGCCGTGCCTCTCCTCGTCTATTTCTTTTCGGGCAAATATTTCGTCAGGGGCATCGCCGCGGGAGCTGTAAAAGGGTGACCAATTTGCATAGCGTTTCCATCAAGGACCTATCCCTCAATTTCGGTTCCATTAGCGTTCTGAAAAACCTCAACATCGAGGTTGCCGATGGCGAGTTTCTTGTCCTTCTTGGACCGTCCGGTTGTGGCAAGTCCACGTTGCTCAACTGCATTGCCGGGCTCCTCGAAATCTCCGAGGGGCAGATTTTCATCAAGGGCAAGAACGTGACCTGGGAGGAACCTAAGGACCGCGGCATCGGCATGGTGTTCCAGTCCTACGCCCTATACCCGCAAATGACTGTCGAAAAAAACCTTTCCTTTGGATTGCGTGTTGCCGGTCTGCCAAAGGCCGAGATCCAGAAACGCATCGCCGCCGCGGCTGACATTCTGCAGATCGGACCCTTGCTGCAGCGCAAACCGGCCGAATTGTCCGGCGGTCAGCGGCAGCGCGTTGCCATTGGTCGCGCCCTGGTACGCGATGTCGATGTGTTCCTGTTCGACGAACCCCTCTCCAATCTCGATGCCAAGCTTCGATCGGAGCTGCGTGTCGAGATCAAGCGGCTTCACCACAAGCTCGCGAACACGATGATCTATGTTACCCATGATCAGATCGAGGCACTGACACTGGCCGATCGCATTGCCGTCATGAAAGGCGGGCTTATCCAGCAGCTCGATGATCCGCTGACGATCTACAACAAGCCGCGCAATCTCTTCGTTGCGAGTTTCATCGGATCGCCCGCGATGAATTTCGTCAAAGGCGAGATTGCGACTGACGATGGCGAGCCAGTGTTCAAGGCTGCCGACCTTAAGGTGTCGCTCGCGGCATACGCGGCACAGAGCAAACTCGCTCCCGGCCATTCCGTCATCTTCGGCTTCCGGCCGGAACATATCACGATCGGTGACCAGCCTGGGCCAGTACGGCGCTCTTGCCCAGCCATCGTTGATCTCGATGAGCCCATGGGCGCCGACAGCCTTGTGTGGCTGAAGGTTGCCGGCAAAGCGATCTCGGTTCGCGTCGATTCCGGCCGGCGATACCAGCCCGGTGAAAAGGTGTTCCTCACGTTCAATCCCGCCATGGCCTCGGTCTTCGACGCCGAGACAGAAATCCGCATTTAGACTTCCCGAGCATTACGGAGAAAATAAAGTGACCGACCTATCTTATCAGCTCTACAGCTCCCGCAATTTCCCGCCACTTGACCAGACACTCGAGATGCTGAAACGCAACGGCTATGCCCAGGTCGAAGGCTATGGCGCTATCTATGGCGATCCAACAGCAACTAGAACGTCACTCGATGCGCACGGCCTCGCCATGCCCACGGGGCACTTCAGTATCGATCTTCTCGAAAAGGAACAGCAAAAGGTTCTCGACATCGCCGGAACGCTCGGCATGAAGGCCATCTATTGCCCGCACCTCGCCGTGGACCTGCGGCCAACGGATGCGGCGGGCTGGTCAGCATTCGGCGAGCGGCTCGAAGCGGCCCATTCCACCTACAGCAAGGCCGGCTACGTGTTCGGTTGGCATAATCACGATTTTGAGTTCAAGGCACTTGCCGATGGCTCCATACCGCAGCAGCTCATCTTTGATGCAGCTCCGAGTATATCCTGGGAAGCCGACATTGCCTGGATCATTCGCGGCGGCGCCGATCCGTTCCAATGGATCGACAAATATGGCGCACGCATCACATCCGTGCATGTCAAGGATATCGCTCCTTCCGGTCAGAATACCAACGAAGACGGCTGGGCCGACGTGGGCTATGGCACCGTCGACTGGAAGGCTTTGACGAAGGTGCTGAAGGGTACGCCGGCGCAGCTACTTATTATGGAACACGACAATCCGTCGGACGATGAACGGTTTGCACGCCGTTCCATCGCGACCGTGAAAGCATTCTGAAGAAAGAAACCAATATGGCTAAGACCCTTGGCATCGGCATCATCGGTGCCGGCAATATATCCACGACCTATCTGAGGCTAGCGCCGCTCTTCAAGGGTATTGAAGTCCGTGCCATTGCCGACATCAACAAGACGGCGGCGACCGGACGTGCCTGCGGAATACGGCATCGAATCCCGTAGCATTGATAGCCTGCTTGCCAGCGACGACATCGATCTCGTCGTTAATCTGACCGTGCCGGATGCGCACTTTGACGTCTCGAAGCAAATCCTCGTCGGCCGGCAAACACCTTTATTCGGAAAAGCCGCTGACGCTATCGCTGAAGGACGGGCTCGAACTGCAAAAGCTTGCGGCGAAGAAAAACCTGAAGGCAGGGTGCGCACCCGACACCTTTCTGGGCGGTGCACACCAGTTGGCACGCAAGCTGGTCGATGACGGACAGGTCGGCACGATCACCTCGGGCACGGCGCACGTATTAAGCCACGGCATGGAGCACTGGCACCCGAACCCGGATTTCTTCTTCCGTCCAGGTGGCGGCCCGATCCTCGATCTCGGTCCGTACTACATCGCCAACCTGATCAATCTCATCGGTCCGATCAGACGGGTTGCGGCACTGACATCGATGGCCACGCCGACCCGCACCATTTCCAGCGAGCCACGCAGGGGTGAGACGATCAAGGTTACGACACCGACGACCATCCAAGCACTGCTTGAGTTCGAAAGCGGTGCTTCGATAACCTTGTCGGCCAGCTGGGATGTCTGGGCACACCATCATCCCAACATGGAGCTTTACGGCACCGATGGCTCGATCTTCCTGCCCGATCCGAACTTCTTTGGCGGCGAGGTCAAGCTGGCAAAACCAGGAAAGAAGTCAAAACCGGTCAAGTCCTGGTCGCATCCTTTCGGCACGCCCAACCAGAAGCATCCCGCGGGCATGATGGCGAATTATCGCACGGCCGGGCTTGCCGACATGGCCGTCGCGATCCTGCAGGGACGCGACATACGCTGTTCGCTGGAACGCGCCTTGCACGGGGTCGATGTGATGGTCTCCATTCTCCGCTCCGGCGAGGAGAAGAAGTTCATCGACATCAAGACGAGTTGCTCGCGGCCCGAGGCTCTTGGGATCAAGGAAGCCAAATCGCTGTTGAAAAAGACGTAGGTCACAACCTCGAAGCGATTGCGGTCATGCGCGGGCGGTCCTATGGTCGCCGCCCGATCATGATTTATGGGAATGCCTCGTGACTGCCAGTGCTGCAAATACCGCCCGTATCGCTCGTCTCATCGCCACCGAGATCAACGCAAGGCCCGAACAGGCCAATGCGGCGATCGAACTTCTCGACGGCGGGGCAACCGTGCCCTTCATTGCCCGCTATCGCAAGGAAGTCACCGGTGGGCTCGACGACACGCAGTTGCGAACGCTCGACGAGCGCCTCATCTATCTGCGCGAACTCGATGCGCGCCGCGACACGATCATCGAGTCCATCCGCAGCCAGGGCAAGCTGACCGACGATCTGGAAGGCAAGATTGCCGGAGCACTCACCAAGGCGGAGCTCGAGGACATTTACCTTCCCTACAAACCGAAACGGCGGACCAAGGCCGAGATTGCGCGCGAGCGCGGACTCGGACCCCTGTCGGAAGCAATACTTGTCAGACCGGCGGACCGTTCCGGCAGAGCTGGCGAAGGACTTTCTTGTCGGATGATGTTACCGATGTCAAAGCCGCACTCGAAGGTGCTCGCGATATTCTCGTCGAGACGTTTTCGGAGAACGCCGATCTCGTTGGCCGCCTGCGCAACTACATGATGGATCGCGCCATTCTGCGTGCCAAGGTCGTTGAGGGCAAAGCAGGAAGCCGGAGCGAAATTTTCGGATTATTTCAACCATTTCGAACGCTGGGCAATCGTGCCGAGCCACCGGGCGCTCGCCATGCTCCGCGGCCGCAACGAGGAAGTGCTCTCGCTCGAAATCGAAGTCGATGCGGACGACACCGCTGCGATCAAGCCGGTCGAGCGCATGATCGCCGATGCCTATTCGATCCCGGCCAATGGTGGCGCAGCCGACACATGGCTGATGGACGTCGTGCGCTGGACCTGGCGTGTTCGCCTGTCGCTGAATCTCTCGATCGATCTCATGACTACGCTGCGCGAACGCGCCGAGGAAGAAGCAATCCACGTCTTCGCCCGCAACCTCAAGGATTTGCTGCTGGCTGCCCCTGCGGGGTCACGTGCCACGATGGGGCTCGATCCAGGCATCCGTACCGGCGTCAAGGTTGCCGTCATCGACGGCACAGGCAAGCTTCTCGATACGACGACCGTGTATCCCTTCCCGCCGCGTAATGATGTGCGCGGAACGCAGGCCGAACTTGCAAGGCTCGTTGTCCGGCACAAGGTCGAGCTTATCGCCATTGGCAATGGTACGGGCAGCCGCGAGACCGAACGTCTCGTTGCCGACATGTTGTCGGATATGCCATCGCCCAAACCGCTGAAAGTCATCGTCAGCGAGGCCGGAGCTTCGGTCTATTCCGCGTGCGACCGCTGCAGCTGCCGAGTTTCCCGGGCTTGACGTGTCGCTGCGCGGTGCGGTTTCCATTGCGCCGGCGGCTGCAGGATCCGCTGGCGGAACTCGTCAAGATCGAGCCGAAATCCATCGGCGTCGGCCAGTACCAGCACGATGTCGACCAGTACCGTCTTGCGCGTTCGCTCGAAGGCGTGGTCGAAGATGCGGTGAATGCCGTGGGCGTCGATCTCAACACCGCATCGGCTTCACTGCTTGCCCGCATTTCCGGCCTGGGTACGTCGCTCGCTGAAGCGATCATCGCGTATCGCGACGAGGTCGGCCCGTTCAAAACGCGTCGCGATCTCTTGAAGGTCGACACGGCTCGGACCACGCGCCTTTGAACAATGCGCCGGTTTCCTGCGCATTCCCGACGGCACTGAACCGCTGGATGCCTCCGCGGTGCATCCCGAAGCCTATGGCGTTGCCAAGAAGATCGTCAGCGCCTGCGGGCGCGACGTTCGCGCTCTGATGAATGACAGCAGTGCACTGAAGGCGCTCGATCCCCGCGTCTTCGTCGATGAACGCTTTGGCCTGCCGACCGTGCGCGATATCATCGCCGAACTCGAGAAGCCCGGTCGCGATCCCCGTCCGGAATTCAAGACCGCCTCCTTTGCGGACGGTATCGACGACATCAAGGATCTGAAGCCTGGAATGCTCCTGGAGGGCACAGTGACGAACGTTGCCGCTTTCGGAGCGTTTGTTGACATCGGCGTGCACCAGGACGGGCTCGTCCACCTCTCGCAACTGGCGGATCGCTTCGTCAAGGATGCGCACGAGGTGGTCAAGGCCGGCGATGTCGTCAAGGTACGGGTGGTCGACGTCGATGTGAAACGCAAGCGCATCGGGCTGAGCATGCGCAAGGATGGTGGCGGTTCGCAGCCTCCCGAAGGTCCTCGCGCTGATGACAAGCAGCGGCAGCGGAGCCCAGCGCCTGCGCCGAAATCCACTCCTGCCCCGCAAGGTGCATTCGGCGCAGCACTGGCGGATGCGCTGCGCAAGAAGTGATGTTTGCTGACGCAGGTCACTGCAGACGTATGGGAGAAGCACCTTGGATATCCGTAAAATAGGTAACACGCCTCTCGCCGTCACACAGATTGGTTTTGGTGGGGCAGCAATCGGCGGGCTTTACCGGGAATGCACTCGCGAGGCAGCCATCGAAATCCTGCAGACAGCCTGGGACGCTGGTCTGCGCTACTTCGATACGGCGCCGTTCTATGGCTTCGGCCTGTCCGAACGGCGGACCGGCGATTTTCTGCGCAGCAAGCCGCGCGAGACCTATGTTCTCTCGACAAAGGTCGGCCGTCTGTTGCGGCCTGTACCGGAAGATCAGGTTCCGGATCACTCCTACGTCAATCCGCTGCCCTTCGCGGTCGACTACGATTACAGCTATGACGGCATCATGCGCTCGTTCGAATTCAGCTATGCCCGGCTGGGCCTGAACAAGATCGATATCCTTTATGTGCATGATATTGGCGCGTATACCCATGGCGCAGAAAAGAACGCTGTCTATCTGGCTCAATTGCTCGACAGCGGCATGCGCGCACTGGACGAGCTGAAAACATCCGGGGCAATCTCCGCCTATGGTCTCGGCGTCAACGAGGTGGAGGTTTGTCTCGACGTTGTCGCACGGCACCCGATCGACTGTATCCTGCTTGCGGGCCGCTATTCATTGCTCGACCGTTCCGCCGAGCGCGACCTGCTGGAAGTGTGCCGCCGGAAGCAGATATCACTCGTCATTGGCGGCGTCTTCAATTCCGGCATTCTCGCCACTGGTCCGGTTGCCGGAGCGAATTTCGATTACGGACCAGCCTCCGAGGATGTCCTCACCCGCGTTCGCGCAATGCAGCAAATCGCCGAAGACAACGGTATTCCCCTTGCAGCGGCGGCCATCCAGTTTCCGTTGCAGGAGCCGGTTGTTGCCAATGTCCTCACCGGAACGGCCAAGCCATCGAGCCTCACCCGCAACATGGCATTGCTGAAGGTAAACGTACCCGACGCGGTCTATGCCGCAGTCGAACCGTTCACCATCCGATGAAAAGCAGGCGTGACCGCGCCAGCGGCCACGCCCGGCAATCTTAAGCGGCCAGCCGGCGACTGTTCGCCAGATCGACAAGCTTCAGGGCGCGGGCAAGACTATCGGCCTGTTCGGTCGCAAACCGATCTCCGGTAATTTCCATGACGAGCATCGTGTCCGGAAGGAATGTGAGTTCCGAGAATATCTCTTCCCAAGGAATATTGCCCCAGCCGATCGGCAGGTGCAGATCGCCAATGCCCAGTGCTGTCGCCTCGGCCGGGTGATAGAACTTCGTCATGCTGTAAGGACGGCCGAAGCTGTCATGCACGTGCAAATGGCCGGTCACCGGCGCCATGGCGCGCACCTGTTCCCGCCAATCGAGTCCAAGGCGCGTGCACTCTATATAGGCATGACTGAAATCGATCAGGCCGCAAACATTCGGGCTGTTGACGGCCTTGACCGTCTCGCCGACTTTCTCCGGGGTCTGGCGATACTCCGCATCGCTTAGCGCAAAGATGTTCTCCAGTGCGATACGCACGCCATACCCGTCGGCAACTTCGGCCATCTCGGCCAACGCATCCCGTTCCATCTGATCAAGATCGCCAATGCGCGTCAGCGCCGGCATTTTTGCATGACCACAATGATGGACAAGAATCCCGGCTTCGGCGCGGTTGCAGAGTTCGAGCATCGTACGAACGACGGACTTCTGCAGCTCCAGATGCTCGCGGTCCATGAAGTTGGAAACAATCTGCCCGTGCACACTGTAGCGCAGGTTGAACTGGCTGGTGATCTCGACCAGACGTTCCGCGCGACCTGGGATGATGCGGCCGCCTGAAATCAGCTCTTCGCCGTAGAGCGAGAGTTCAGCAGCTGTAGCGCCAAGCTCGCTAATGGCACGCAAGGATTCTTCAAGCGTGCTGAAATTGCCATTGCCCGTATAGGTACAGAAGCCGACGCTGGAGATGGTAGGGACTGAACTCATGATCGATCCTTTCGGGCTAAGCTGCCACGGTTGTTTTGATTGTACGCTTTAATGCAGGCACGTCATCAAGGCGCAGACCCGTTTCCAGAGAGAACAGGTGAATGTGCTCGGCGGGAAGTTGCAGGCCGACTGACGAGCCGGTCTCAAAAAGCTGTCCCTCATCCATGGCGACAGCGAAATTCTGACCGTCGATCTCCACGTGAACGATGCGCCCCGAACCCAGCTCCTCCACGAAATCAACAATTGCCGGGACACTGCTTGCGGTTCCAGCCGTAACGAGGCGGCAATGCTCCGGACGGATGCCCGCTGCAACAGCTTTGCCGGCGTTGTCGCGGCCGAGTGCTGAATCAATTGCCACGCGGATGCCGTCCAGCAACACGAAACTTCCCTCTGATGCGACTGTGCTGTCGAAGAAGTTCATGGCAGGCGAGCCGATGAACGAGCCGACAAAGCGGGTTCTTGGCCGGTGATAGATCTCCAGCGGCGTGCCGACCTGTTCTACATGTCCCTTGTTCATCACAATAAGCTTGTCCGCCAGCGTCATTGCCTCGACCTGATCGTGGGTCACGAAAACGGAGGTCGCCGACAGCCGCTTGTGCAAGCGGCGGATTTCGACACGCATCTGTACGCGGAGCTTTGCATCGAGATTGGAAAGCGGCTCGTCAAACAGGAACACTTTCGGCTCCCGAATGATGGCACGGCCCATGGCGACGCGCTGGCGCTGTCCGCCGGACAGTTGCGCCGGCTTGCGGTCCAGTAGCTCCTCAAGCCCGACGATCCGCGCGGTTTCAGCAATGCGGCGATCTCGCTCGGCACGCGGAACACCTGCAACCTTCAACGCATAACCGATATTGGCCGCCACGTTCATGTGCGGATAGAGGGCATAGTTCTGGAAGACCATGGAACAACCGCGATCGCGCGGCTCGAGCTCATTGACGACCGTGCCGTCGATCGCAATCTCGCCCGAGGAGATTTCCTCAAGCCCCGCGATCATTCGCAGGAGGGTCGACTTGCCACAGCCAGACGGCCCAAGGATGACGACGAATTCGCCGGATTTGAAATTGAGGTCGACACCATGCAGGATTTGCGTGCGGCCGTACGACTTGCGAACGTCCTTGATGCTGATTTTAGCCATGGTTCTCTCCTTATTTCTCTGTCGAGACGAGACCGCGTACGAACCAGCGCTGCAGGACAGCGACGACGATCAGAGGCGGCAACATGATGATCAGGGCACCGGCCATGGAGATGTTCCATTCCGGCAGGCTGTTGACGGACGGGACGAGCGTGCGCATCGCCACCATCGCTGTCCTGTATTCGGCTTCCGTGGTCATCAGTTTCGGCCACAAATACTGGTTCCACGCATAGACGAACATAATCGTTGCCAGCGCCAGCATATTGGTGCGCGACAGCGGCAGCAGGATATCGATGAAAAAGCGCCAGGGGCGCGCACCATCCATCTTTGCTGCCTCTGCCAGTTCATCCGGCAGCGTCATGTAGAACTGCCGGTACAGGAACGTTCCGGTTGCGGTCGCGATTAGCGGCAAGACAAGACCGGAATAGGAGTTCAACAGATTCCACTGCAGTGACAACTCGATTCCGGTCAAGGTCTGAATGAGCCAGCGCACCGGCGCGAAAACATCCGCGGCGATATTATAGGTCGGGATCACACGCACCTCGAGCGGCAGCATCAAGGTGAGGAACACCATCCAAAAGAAGACATGGCGCAACGGGCTGCGAAAATAGACGATCGCGAAGGCACTGAGCGCTGCGACAACGATCTTGCCCGTCATGACCAACACCGACGTAACGAAGCTGTTGAACAGAGCCGGGCCAAGATTGGCCCGTTGCCAGGCGGCTTGCAGGTTATGCAGAAAATCCGTCCCCGGCATGAAATTGAACGGCACGGTATTGACCTGTGCCAATGATTGCGTCGAAGCCGCGAATATCATCCAGAACGGACCGAGGATGAAAAGCAGGCCGAGGAACATGATGAAATAGGTGACGGCGTTGAGAATGGGCGTGCGTTCGATCATCGCCTGGATCCTATTTGTAGTGCACGCGCCGCTCGACATAGCGGAACTGGATAAAGGTGAAGAGCATGATCAGGGCGATGAGGACGAGGCTCTGCGCGGCAGCGCCCGAATAATTCAAGCCGCGGAATGCCTCGCTGACGATCCGATACACCATGACGTCGGTTGATTTGTTCGGGCCGCCTTCGGTCGTCAGGTCGACAATGCCATAGGTGTCGGGGCCGACGAAGCTTTCGGTCAGATTGAGAACCAGTAGGAAGAACAGGGTCGGCGCAAGCAGTGGGATCTGCAGATCGAATGCCCTGCGTACCGGACCGGATCCGTCCATCGCCGAAGCTTCAATCAGGCTGCGCGGAATCGACTGGAGACCTGCAGTCATGAAGATGAAATTGTAGCCGATCCATTTCCAGGCAAAACAGACAATCACAAGGATCATGGCGTGGCTGCCAAATTTCGCAGGGTTCCACAGATCCGGCGACCACGTATTAACCACGGCGATCAGGCCGCTCTCGGGCGCGAAGATGAAGCGAAAGGCGAGGCCAACCGCCGGGGCGGCGATGGCATAGGGCCAGATATAGAAAAAGCGGAACAGGCCTGATCCCTTCAACTGGCGATCGACACAAATGGCAAGCACGAAGGCGATGAACATCGAGAGCGCGGTGGCGCTGAAGGCGAAGAGCAGGCTAAGGGAGACCGATCGCCAATATTCAGTGTCGGCAAAGACTTCCCGAAAATTATCCCAGCCGACGAACAACCGCTCGCCCACCCCGCCGAATGCCGGCTCCAGGGAAAAGGCCCAGGTGAGAACCGACGTTGCCGGCCAATAGAAGAAGAAGAAAATCAGCAGCAGTTGCGGCAGCGCGAACGCGATCGGCAACCACCAGCTTTTGAAAACAGCGCGCTTGTTCATGAGATCGACCGGCCTAGCCTCTTCCTCGGATGCAAGAAAGGCGATGGCCCGGATACGTCACACGCTCCGGGCCATTGCCACGACAGGATTAGTTTAATGCGCGGCCGGCATAGGTCTTTTCGAAGCGGCGAAGGATGGCGTTGCCACGTTCGACAGCCTGATCGAGTCCTGCCTGCACGGTCAACTTGCCGAAGAAGATGCCTTCCATAGCGTCGGAGATTTCCTTGCGGATTTGCGGGAAGCCGCCCAGTCGAATGCCGCGTGTATTGGTCGATGTCGGTGTGAACGTCAGGCTGGCAATGGCCTTGTCGCGGCCTTTATAAGCCGGCTGGTCATAGAACCCGTTAGCCTTCATGGCGTCGAACCCGGTCTTCGTGACCGGAATATAACCGGTTACTGTCGACCACCACTCGACCATATCCGGCTGGGCAATGAAGTTGAGGAAGGCAGCTGCGCCCTTGTACTCCGTTTCCGGGCGGTTGTTCAGAACCCAGAGAGATGCGCCGCCGACCAGAGAATTCTGGCGCTCTGTACCTTTCCAGACGGGAAGCATGGTGACATCCCATTTGGTACCAGGCTTGATGGTCTTGCCGATCGTGCCGTGATCAGCGATCGACGACTGGATCATCTGGCAGGTTTCGGACGTGAACGCCGGAACGACATCCATGCCGAGCTGCTTGGTCTTCACGACAAACAGGCCTTCATCGGTCATCTTCTTGAAGAAGGTCAGGTGATCGACAAGTTTTGTCTTGTTGATGACGAGTTCCGTGTCGAGACCGTCATAGCCATTGTTCTTGGTGGCGATGGGCTGGTTGTGGATTGCGGAGAACTGTTCCACGGTGGCCCACGTATCGAAGCTGAAGCCGAGCGGGCAGGAGTAACCGGCAGCCTTCAACTTGCGCGCAGCGGCTTCCACTTCTTCCCAGGTTTGCGGTGCACCCTCGATCCCGGCCTTGGTGAAGGCATCGACATTGTAATAGAACATGGCGGTCGATGAATTGAACGGGAACGAGTAAAGCTCGCCCTTGGACGTCGCGTAATAATTGGCGATGCCACCGAAATAATTGGCCCAATCGATCTTGTAGCCATTGTCTTCCATCAGCTTCTTCGCGGGAACGAAAGCGCCAGACAGCATCAGGTCGAGCGTGCCGCCGTCAAATACCTGCACGACGGCCGGGTGCTTCTTGGCACGGTAGGCTGCAATCGCGTTCTGCACGGTCTCCGGATAGCCATTCTGGCTGGTGCAGACGATTTCATAATCCGCCTGAGAGTCGTTGAACTTCTTGCATGCGTCCTGAACACGTTCGCCGAGGTCACCGCTCAGCCCATACCAGAACTCGAATTTGACCTTTTCAGCGAGCGCAGGCGTTGTGCCGAGGCCAACGGCCAAAACGGCTGCAGCCAAGCTCAATTTGACACGAAGTGTTTTCATCTGAAGTCCCCGATCCAATGAGTGACAATGATTTTCGGGCAGTTCCAGGAGAGCCTGTCCGCCGCGACCGGGACTATGTCTAGGGCGGGTATGTGAACCTTTGATCGATATGATAAGAAAGTATTATGACAATGCACAGCTGCGTAAACAGCTGAATAAGCCGGCTATCAGCACAGCTTTTGCTCGTAAGCGGGCACTTGAAATGGCAACATGCTCTCCTTCATAAGGAAACTCCTGCTTCGCTGCAGGAATTCGCGATTAGACACATTGGAGACTTTCATGCCCTACGAACTCTATTATTGGGACGGGCTGCAAGGCCGCGGGGAATTCGTTCGGCTGGCGCTCGAAGACGCAGGGGCGGACTATGTGGATGTCGCACGCGAAGTGAATGGCATGGCAGCGATGATGAGGTTCCTCAAAAGCGGAACGGAATCGCAGATACCCTTTGCGCCGCCATTCCTGAAAGACGATGACCTGATCGTCTCGCATGTCGCCAACATCCTGCTTTATCTCGGGCCCAAACTGGGCCTTGCACCAGAGCAGGAATCGTTGCGGTTTATCGCCAACGGCCTGCAACTAACGATCACCGATTTTGTTGCCGAGGTGCATGACACTCACCACCCGCTATCGACTAATCTCTACTACGAAGACCAGAAGGAAGCCGCCAAGCAGCGTTCAGCTGATTTCATCGAGCACCGGATTCCAAAATTCATGGGCTATTTCGAGCGCGTGCTTGAGCAAAATCCCGATGGGAAGAAACATGCCGTTGGAAGCCAGCTAAGCTATGTGGACCTGTCGCTATTCCAGATCTTCGAAGGGCTCCGTTACGCCTTTCCGCGCGCTACAAAACGCTTCAGCGAACAATATCCGGCGCTGACTGCCTTGCATGCTGCCGTTGGACAGCGCCCTAACATCAGGAAATATCTTGCCTCCGACCGCCGGCTCGACTTCAATGAGTCCGGTGTCTTCCGCCACTATCCCGAGCTCGACAAGGACGCGTGACGCATCGGCAATCACTTTTTCCGCCGCCTTCTCAGTTTCTCTGGACATGCCTCACCGACAGGTTCCATTATCCCCCCAGTCAATTTTTCCGGAGGAAAGACCATGGACTATTGCTCTACGAAAGCTGGCGTCTTTGCAGTGGCACTGAGCTTTAGCGTTGCGCCAGTCGCCGCCGTGTTTGCGGCCTCGCCGGACCCGGTAAAGGCCGCGCATGGAATGGTCGTTACCACGCAACATTTGGCATCGGAAGTCGGTGTCGAGGTGTTGAAGAACGGCGGCAATGCGGTGGATGCGGCTGTCGCCGTCGGCTATGCACTGGCCGTTGTCTATCCAACGGCGGGTAATATTGGTGGCGGCGGCTTCATGACGATCCGGCTGAAGGACGGCAAGACGACCTTCCTCGATTTCCGCGAACGCGCACCGCTCGGCTCGACAAAGACCATGTATCTCGACGACAAGGGCAATATGGTCAAGGGCCTGAGCACCGATGGTTATCTCGCCGTCGGTGTGCCCGGCTCCGTGCTTGGCTTTGAGACCGCCAGAACCAAATACGGGACCAAATCGCGCGAAGAATTGATGGCGCCCGGCGATCCGGTTCGCCCGTGATGGTTTTGTCCTCGACCAGGGTGACGTTGCGTCGCTGCAAAATGGGGCCAAGAAACTTGTCAAGGACAAGACTGCCGCCGAAATTTTCTTGAAGCCGGATGGCAAGACCTACGCGATCGGTGAGACACTGGTCCAGTCCGATCTCGCTGCGACCCTCTCCAGCATATCGGAGAAAGGACCCGACGCCTTCTACAAGGGTGCAACCGCCGATGCCATCGTCAAGGCGAGCCAGGCGGGACGCGGCATTCTCGCCAAGGCCGATTTCGAGCAATATTCGGTGCGCGAACTTGAGCCGGTCAAATGCAACTACCGCGGTTATGATATCGTCTCCTCGCCTCCGCCGAGTTCCGGCGGCGTCATCATCTGCGAGATCCTGAATGTTCTCGAGGGTTATCCGCTCGGCTATCTGGGATACGGCTCGGCCGAGACTGTTCACGCGATGGTCGAGGCCATGCGCCATGCCTATGTCGACCGCAACGCTTCGCTCGGCGATCCGGATTTCGTCGACAATCCGGTGAAGAAGCTGCTCGACAAGCAGTACGCCAAAGAAATCCGCGAGAAGATCAGTCCGTTCAAGGCCGGTGTATCGCAAGAGCTGATGCCAAAGGGCTTTGGCGAAAGCACGGAAACGACGCATTATTCAATTGTCGACGACGAGGGCAATGCGGTCGCCGTCACGTATACGCTGAACGGTTCCTTCGGCGCCGGTGTCGTTGCACCGGGAACCGGCATTCTGCTCAACAACGAGATGGACGATTTTACTGCCAAACCCGGCGTTGCCAATCTATACGGGCTGATTCAGGGCGAGGCCAATGCCATCCAGCCGAAGAAGACACCGCTTTCTTCCATGAGCCCAACGATCATTTCCAAGGATGGCAAGCCATTCATGGTCATCGGCAGCCCGGGCGGGGCACGCATCATCACGATCACGCTGGAAGCGATCATCAATGTCATCGATCATGGCATGAATATCCAGGAAGCCATCGATGCGCCGCGCATCCATCACCAATGGCTGCCCGACAAGGTCTATATGGAGCCCTATGCCCTCTCCGCTGACACGCGCAAAATCCTCACCGAGATGGGGCATGATGTCGAGATCGATAAGAGCTGGACCATCTGGGGTCAGGCTGCGGGTATTCTTGTCGGCGGGGAGAGCCTTGCCGATATCGAGAAGGGTGGCGGTGCCCGCTACAACGGTGCGATGGACAGCCGGTCAGGTTCGGGCGAGGCGCTGGGTTACTGACGGGGCGAAGGCATTATGCATGGTTCGACAAGCTCACCATGCGGGACGTAATTTTATTGCAAGAGTGAGTCACCCGGGCAGGGTGACTCACTGCAAAACGCCCGCCTCCCTCGCCGTGCAGCACAAACCTCTACCTCACAGACTGAAATCGACCATCCGCCCGCGCAGCTGCTGGATGGTTTCGGCATCGGCATTGGCAAATGCAAAGCGCAGGAACCGGGTGTGCTTTGCGCCAAAATATTCGCCGGGAATGCTGAGAACGCCGGCCTGCTTGGCGAGATGCTCAGCCACCTCGGTCGATGACCGAGCTTCGAATGGGTGGCGGATAAAGGCGAAATAGGCCCCAATCGCCTCCAGTTTCCAGCCGCCGAGATCCGTCATGACCTCCCGCAATGCCTTGGCACGCAGGTCGATTTCGTGGCGGTTTCCAGCCCGCCATTCAGTGAGTGCAGGCAAGGCCCGCGCAACTGCACCCTGTGCCGCGCGTGGCGCACAGATCTGCAAGTTGTCCATGATCTTGGCGACCTCGTCGACGACGTTCTCACCTGCCGTCAGAGCGCCAAGCCGGTGGCCTGGAATGCAGAACGATTTGGAGAAGCTGTAGAGCTGGATAAGATTGTCCTGCCAGCCCTTTTCACTAAGGAGGCTGTGCGGTGCACCGGAGCCCTCGGGCAAGAAATCGCGATAGGTCTCATCAAGGATCAGCCAAATTCCGTTCTTCCGGCAAATGTCGAAGATCGCCTTGAGTCCTTCGGGAGGGTATATCGCGCCGGTGGGATTGTTCGGTGTCACGAGGGCAAGAGCACGGACGTCCGGTGTCAGCGCGCGCTCCACCGCTTCCACCGTCGGCACGAAACAATTGGCGGAGTCGCAGGCGACGAAGCCTGTCTTGATGCCAAGCATAGACAGTGTCGTCTCATGGTTGAAATAGAATGGATCGCTCATAAGCACCGTATCGCCCGCTGCCGCAACAGCCATCACTGCGCAGATAAACGCCTGATTGCAACCGGACGTGATGTGAATATTGCCGCCGCCAACCTTCGCGCCATAGAGGTTTGACACATGCGTTGCGTAAGCTTCGCGCAGCGCCGTTTCTCCTTCGATCGGCCCATAATTCGTATAAGCCAGCGATGCAGCAGCTTCGCCAAGCCAACGCAGCATATCCGGATGCGGCGGATAGCCGGGAACCGCCTGTGACAGGTCGATCAGTGGTCCGTGGTCGCCGCCATAGGATCTGCCCCAGGCCTGCACCGCAGGTATCGGTGGCGGCGAAAGGCGAGTGACGAGCGGATTGAGCGAGGCAGCGGTCATGGCAATAGTCCTAGCGGATATCGATCTTGGCCCGGCGCTTCTGCGAGCGATCGGGGCGTCTTGGGCGGGTGGTAGGGATGGACGGTGGTGCGGACAGACGTTCCGGAGCACTGACCTTGCCGTTGCGGCGGCGAATGATGCGCCGGGCCGACGTTTGCGGTTCAGTGATCGTGTCGGTCTCAAGCGAGGCAAATAGCCAGTCGATGAAAACCTTCACGATGGGCGCATTGCGAACCTCATTGCGGCAGGCGACGTAGAACGCGTTGTTTGCGGGCACAGTTAGGTCAAATGGGACGATCAGTTCACCCTTGGCAATGAGATGGCTGGCGGTGATCGTATCGCCCAGAGCAACGCCCTGGCCGTAGACTGCCGCTTCCGTCGAAAGCCGCGCATCACTCATGAAATGCTGTGCGCCGCGCGCGTGCTCGGTTGCATCGGCGGCCGCCAGCCAGGTGTTCCATTCACGTCCATCGTCGCCATGCAGGAGCACGTGATTGCGCAGATCGCGCACGGATCGAAGCGGCCGCATATTGAGCAACGTTGGACTTGCGACGGGAAAAAGCTTCAGCGTCGTCCAGAGCCTTATCCAACAGTCAGTCCAGTTGCCATGGCCATAAAGCACGCAGACGTCGACATCCGAAGAGTGCAGATGATCCGACTCGTTCGACGCAATCAGCGTCAGCCTGATATCCGGATACTGCTCGGTGAACTGGTTCATGCGCGGGATGAGCCAGAGCGAAAGCAGCGCCGGAACGCAGGTGACCGTCAATTCACCGCTCGTCGTTGGCCGCTTGATGAGCGCCGTCGTGCCTGCGATATCCTCAAAGGCCTTTGACACGGTCGGCAAAAGCAAGGCGCCCTGAGGCGTGAGTTTGAGACGTTGGGCGCCGCGCTCGAAAAGCTGGACGTCGAGGATAGCCTCAAGTGCTTTTATCTGATGGCTGATCGCGCCGTGGGTTACATTGAGCTCGCGTGCGGCCGCAGTAACTGAGCCGTGCCGCGCCGTCGCCTCGAAGGCGCGCAATGGATTGAGCGGGGGCAAACGGCCTGACATCATAAGAGTCCATTAGCGGTCAAACAGAACAAAGTCATGTGAGATTTTCTCACAAGGAACGCTATAACAATGTCAATTGCTTTTCCATTGGTTTTGTATCGATAATGCAGGCAACGAGGCAAAAAGCCCGGGGAACAGACAGCGACGGATTTCTCGCAACCTGACACAATCGAATCCGCTCCTATGACCCCGCGCTCGAAGACATTGGGATACTGTCATGGCATCATGGGACGAGAGCAAACTGAACGAACTGCGTGCGAAGTATGGCGAAAGCCATGGCGGCGAACTGTTCGATCCGAAATTCCGCAAGGTCGCAGACAAGATCTTTTCGAAAAGCGGTACGCGCCTCGCGCCCTATGCCGGCATTCCGACTTTCCTGACAGCTCCTCACATGCCCGTCGATGCCACCAATCCGGATTTCGGCGATCTCCAGGTTGCGCTGGTGGGCATGCCGATGGACCTTGGAGTGACCAACCGCAACGGGTCGCGCTTCGGTCCGCGTGCACTGCGGACGATCGAACGCATTGGTCCTTACAATCACGTTCTCGATTGCTCGCCGGTGTTCGACCTGCGTGTTGCCGATATTGGCGATGTGCCCTTTGCCAGCCGCTACCGGCTAGAGCAGAGCCATGACGATATCGAGCGCCGCATCAACCAGATCGTCGATGCGGGCGTGGTTCCGCTTTCTGTCGGTGGCGACCATTCGATTACACACCCCATCCTGAAAGCAGTCGGCAAGAAACGCCCGGTCGGCATGATCCATATCGACGCCCACTGCGATACTGGCGGCGCCTTCGACCAGACGAAGTTCCATCATGGCGGTCCCTTCCGCAACGCGGTTCTCGACGGCGTGCTCGACCCGAGCCGGACGATCCAGATCGGCATTCGCGGTTCGGCGGAGTATCTGTGGGAGTTCTCGTACGAATCCGGCATGACCGTCATCCATGCGGAAGAAGTAACCGGTCTCGGCATACCCGCCATCATCGAAAAGGCTCGGGCGATTGTCGGCGATGGACCGACCTATCTTTCCTTTGACATTGACAGTCTCGACCCAAGTTTTGCGCCCGGCACCGGTACTCCGGAAGTCGGCGGTTTGACGACGCGCGAAGTGCTCGAGCTCATTCGCGGCCTCAAAGGCATCAATCTCGTCGGCGGCGATGTCGTGGAAGTCGCGCCCCAGTACGATGCGACGACGAACACCGCCCATGCGGGCGCCCAGGTACTGTTCGAAATTCTGAGCTTGATGGTTTTCAGCCCGTTCGTTCAGGGCAAGCGCTGATGCATCCAGAGTTACGCGGTCAACGAATGATGAGGCGATAGATGGCGTGAAGCCGGATTGTCCTCATCAATCACAATAACAACGAAGGGGAATAAAATGACAATCTACAAGACACTGCGATCATCCTTTGCCGCTCTTTTGCTGATCAGCAGCGCGAGCATTGGTGTGGCCAATGCCGATGCGATCGATGACATCACCAAGGCTGGCGTCCTCAATGTCGGCGTCTTCGCCGATTTCCCGCCCTTCTCTTCCGCCAGTGCCGACATGTCGCTAAAGGGCTATGACATGGATGTGGCCCAGGCACTCGCCGATGCGTTGAAGGTAAAGCTCAATCCGGTTGCCGTGACCGGGCAGAACCGCATTCCTTATCTTACTGAACATCGTGTCGACCTTCTGATGAGTGTCGGCTATAGCAAGGAGCGCGAACAGGTCATCGACTTCGCAGCCGCCTACGCACCCTACTATATTGCCGTCATCGGTCCGAAAGCCCTTGAAGTGAAGAACAAGGATGACCTTGCCGGCAAGAGCATTGCCGTCAATCGTGGCACGTTGGAAGACACCTCGCTCACCGAGGTGGTTCCGGCATCTGCCGACGTCAAGCGTTTCGACAACTACAACTCAGTGATCCAGGCTTTCATCTCCGGTCAGACTCAGCTGATGGTGGTCGGCAATGACGTCGGCGCACAGGTTCTTGCACGTCAGGAAGCCCTTGCTCCCGAGCAGAAATTCCAGCTGCTGACATCGCCGTCACACATTGCCCTCAACAAGAAAGAGGATCGCCTCAAGCAGGCCATCAACGACACCGTGGCCAAGATGCTGAGCGATGGCAGCCTGAACAAGAGCTCGGAAGCCTGGCTGAAGACACCGCTCAATCCTGAAAACCTCAAGGATTGATCTGTGGGCTACGCGCTCGACTTCGGCTGGCTGAACGGCGCGATCGGCATGATCGCCAGCGGCGCGGCGATGACGATCTTTCTGATCGCTGTCACCACGGTCGCTGGCGTCATCCTGAGCATATTCGGGGCTGCAGCCAAGCGCAGCCGCTATCCCATCTTGCGCAAGGCCATCGCGGTCTATGTCGAAGCTTATCCGCAATACGCCATTTCTGGTGCAGCTCTTCTTCATCTTCTTCGGGCTCCCGCGGTTCGGCATTCGTCTTGATCCGGTCGTCGCCGCCATGCTGGCCATGACGCTGAATATGACCGCCTATACCACCGAGATCGTTGGTGCCGGGCTCGATGCCGTACCCAAAGGTCAGAGGGAAGCTGCGGCGGCACTGGGTCTGCCGGCATGGCTCGTCTTCATCAAGATCGTGCTGCCGCAGGCGCTGAAAGTCATTTTCCCGGCGCTGACCAGCCAGATCATCATCATGATGCTGGAGTCTTCGGTTGTCTCGCAGATTGCCGTGCGCGAGCTCACCTACGAGGCGGACATGCTGCAGGCGCGAACTTTCCGGGCCTTCGAGACCTATTTTGTCGTGACCATTGTCTATCTCGGAATGAGCATCGGCTTGCGCAGGCTCCTGTTCGCAACGGGACGGCGGGCGATTGCCGGAGGCATGGCATGATCGAGTTCACGTTCTGGGACATACTGCGCAATCTCCTGCTGGCTGCCCGCTGGACCGTCCTGCTTTCCATCGTCGCCTTTGCCGGCGGTGCAATTGCAGGCGTGGCGATTCTCCTGTTGCGGATTTCGAAGCGGCGCTGGCTCCGGCAGGCCGCCGAATATTACATCGGCCTCTTCCAGGGAACGCCGCTGCTGATGCAGCTTTTCCTGCTCTTCTTCGGCTTGCCGTTGCTGGGCTTCCGCATTGAAGCGTGGACGGCCGCAGTCCTCGGGCTGACGCTCTGCGCAAGCGCCTACCTCGCCGAAATCTGGCGCGGCGGCGTGCAATCATTGCCAAATGGCCAGTGGGATGCCGGAAGCAGCCTCGGACTGCACTACATCGCGCAACTGCGTCTCATCATCCTGCCGCAAGCGTTCGCGATTACGCGGGCACCGACTGTCGGCTTTCTGGTGCAGCTGATCAAGAGCACTGCGCTTACGTCGATCATTGGTTTCGAGGAGCTGGTGCGAACTTCGAATGCGATCAACAACGCAACGTTCGAACCTTTCACGGTCTATGGATTGGTAGCGCTGATCTATTTTGTTCTGTGCTACCCGCTGACGCGTTATACAAAGATATTGGAGCTCCGAACCGCACGTCAGCATTGAACAACAACCGGATATTAGACAAAAACAGAAGTGGGAATCGGCCAGCAAACTGGCTCTCAAAAGGAGATACGACAATGGACAATATTCTGAAGACAGGCGTCAGCCGCCGCTCGGTGCTTGGCGCCGGCGTGATGGGAACGGCCGTTCTCGCAATGCCGAACATCCTGCGTGCGCAGGACAAGTCGTTGAAGGTTGGCGTCTATGGCGGCTACTTCAAGGATTCGTTCGACAAGAACATCTTTCCGGAATTCACCAAGGCCACAGGCATCGCTGTCGAATCCGTCGCAGAGCCGACAGGCGAAGCCTGGCTGGTCCAGCTTGAACAGGCTGCAAAGGCTGGCGCAGCTCCCGCAGATGTTTCGATGATGTCGCAGGTGGCAATGCTGAAGGGGCAGACGACCAAGCTCTGGACGCCGCTCGACATGGCGAAGATTCCGAATTCGAAGAACCTGATTGATCGCTTCGTCAACAAATACCCGGATGGCTCTGTCGCCGGTATTGGTGCCGTTTCTTGGTACATCACGCTCGTTACCAACACTGATGTCTACAAGGAAGCACCGACATCGTGGGCGGCATTCTGGGACAAGGCCAACGCCGACAAGCTTGGCCTGCTCGCACTGGTATCGAATTCGTTCCTGCTGGAAGTGACGGCCAAGACATTCTTCGGCGGCACCAACGCCCTCGATACGGAAGAGGGCCTGCTGAAGGCCTTCGACAAGCTTGCAGAGGTCAAGCCCAATGTTCGCCTGTGGTATCGTGACGAAGCCCAGTTTGAACAGTCGCTGAAGTCAGGCGAAATTCCGATGGGTCAGTACTATCATGACGTGACAGGCCTCGCCGCTTCGGAAGGTCATCCGGTTCGCTCCACCTTCCCGAAGGAAGGCGGCGTTCAGGACTCCGGCTGCTGGGCTCTGTCGCGCGCATCGAAGAAGGTCGACGAAGCGCATATTTTCATCGACTATATGAGCCAGCCTGCCATTCAGGCGACGCTGTCGCGCAAGGTCGGTACGTCCCCGACGGTAAAACGCGAACTGCTCGATCTCAACGACAAGGAATTCGCAGCGGTATCTTCCGATATCGAGCCGATCATTCCACGCTATGATCTCTATACGACCAAGTCCGACTGGCTGAACCAGAAATGGACTGAGCTGATCGTCGGCTAACATTCGGCGCGACCCCACCCTTTGCTTTGCCGCGAAGGGTGGGGCCAAAGCACAACCAAAGATACGGGGGACTTATGTCCGGACTGGTTTTGAACAATGTCACCAAGCAATTCGGGACATTCACCGCAGTCGATAATGTGCGTCTTTCGGTGCCGCACGGCACCTTTGTGTGCCTGCTTGGACCCTCGGGCTGCGGCAAGACCACGCTGCTGCGCATGATCGCCGGCCTTGAAGACCCGACGGGCGGCGCCATCCTTCTCGATGGAGCTGACATCACCAACGTTCCGACGCACAAACGCAATCTCGGCATGGTATTTCAATCGCTGGCGCTGTTTCCGCATCTGAGCGTCGGCGAAAACATTGCCTATCCACTGCGCATTCGCGGTGCGGCACGCGAAGATCAGAAAAAACGTGTCGACGAATTGCTCACCCTCATCCATCTGCCAGGCTATGGGGACCGGCCAGTATCGAAACTATCGGGTGGTCAGCGTCAGCGCGTGGCAATCGCCCGGGCGCTGTCACTGTCGCCAAAGATATTCCTGCTCGATGAGCCGCTTTCAGCCCTTGACGCAAAACTGCGTGAAGCCATGCAAGTCGAATTGCGGCAGCTTCAGCAGAAGCTCGGCGTCACGACCATTGTCGTCACCCACGATCAGCGCGAGGCGATGACCATGGCCGACACGGTCGTGGTTATGAATGGCGGCCATATCAGGCAAGCCGCATCGCCGATTGAAATCTACCGCAAGCCAGCCGACACATTCGTGGCCGACTTCATCGGCTCCACAAATCTGATCGAAGCCCAAGCAGACAGTTCCGGGGCCGCAACGATATTTGGTCATCGTGTGCCAGGTCTCGCACTCCCGGCAGGCGCACAGAAGGCCACGATTTCTGTCCGTCCCGAAGACGTGCACCTGACCGCACCCGGAAACGGCGCGATCGACGGAACGGTCACTTTCGTCCGCGATCTTGGCGGCACTATCGAAACCTTTGTCGAAGCGGGCGGCCAGCAGATCATCGCCGTATCTACCCCGCGTGAGCGGCCCGAGGTTGTTGCCGGCCAGGCCGTCGGTATCGCTCTGTCCCCCGATGTCTGCGTGGTGCTGAAGCAATGAAGCGCGAGCCCCCTCAATCGATCGCCGATTATGGGCCGCTGTTCTTTCCTGCCGGCATGCTGCTCATTTTCTTCGTTGTGCCTTTTGGCACAATGATTGCCGTCAGCTTCTTTCAGCGGCAGGAAGGCGGCTTCTATACACCGGCATTCGTCTTCTCCAATTACGAGCGCTTCCTCAGCGCGTTCTTCGGGGGCGTACTTGGGCTTTTCGCTGATGCTTGCGGTGACCGTCGCCATCTGCTGCGTCGTGCTGGCGCTGCCTTTCACATACCTGCTTTCGCGACTTTCACGGCGCTTGCAGGTGATCTGGCTTGTTGGACTTCTCTCCGTGCTTTCCCTGTCGGAAGTCATTATCGGCTTTGCCTGGTCGACGCTGCTTTCGCGCACGGCCGGCCTCAGCAATCTGCTCGTGAAGATCGGCCTTCTTGACCAGCCGGTCGCGCTGTTCCCGAGTTTCGGCGCAGTGCTGACCGGGATGGTCTATCAGGCCCTGCCCTACACGATCCTCGTCCTTTACCCCGCCATCGTCCGCCTCGATCCAACCCTGATGGAGGCGGCACGAACGCTTGGTTCCTCGCCCATCCGAGCCTTTTTCAATGTACTGGTGCCTGCACTGCGCAATACGATCATGGCGACGCTCATCATGGTGTTCATCTTCGCGCTCGGCTCGTATCTGTTGCCGCAGATCCTCGGCCGGCCGCAGCATTGGACACTTTCGGTGCTCATCACCGACCAGGCGATCTATCAATCCAACATGCCGTTCGCAGCAGCAATGGCGGTGTTCCTGGTTCTGGTCACGCTCGGTCTCGTGGCACTGACATTGCTCATTGGCCGCAAGGGAGAAAAGGCATGACCCAATGGCTCAAGCGTTTTTATTTCCTGGTCATTGGACTGTTCCTCAGCTTGCCGCTGATCGTCGTGGCTGGCGTTTCGGTCAATGCCAAGCAGACGCTGGCATTCCCGCCACAGGGTTTTTCCATCAGCTGGTACGGCGAAATCTTTGCCAATCCTGAGTGGCGCAGCGCGCTCGTTGCATCAGTCGTTCTGGCGACGACCTCGGCCGCTCTTGCCGTCCTGATTGCTCTCCCCCTGTCGTGGTTTCTTTGGCGTCGCATCGCGCCGTGGGCGAATATCTTCCAGGTGCTCGGCATTGCGCCATTCACCTTGCCACCTGTCATCACGGCGCTTGGGCTGCTCACCTTCTGGGCGACAACGGGTTTCTACGGCCAGCCCTGGACCGCCGTCATCGGCCACGCGATCTTTTTTGTCACCCTGCCTCTGGTAACATTGTCGCTCGGCTTCTCTGCAATCGACCGTTCGTTTGTCGAAGCAGCGGCCACGATGGGCGCCAATGACAGAACCATTTTCCGCACCGTCGTGCTGCCACTGATCCTGCCCTATCTCGTATCAGGCTATGCCTTTGCCTTCGTGCTGTCGCTTAACGAATATATCGTCGCCTACATGACCGTCGGCTTCACACTGGAAACGCTGCCGATCAAGATTTTCAACGCGTTGCGCTATGGCTACACACCGACGATGGCCTCCGTGACTATCCTTTTCGTTTTCACGGCTGCAGTCATCTTTTCATTAGTCGCGAAATTCGGCGACCTGCCCAAGCTCCTCGGCGCAATGGCATCGGATGAACCATGATGCGTATCGCAGCTCTGCAAATGCAATCGGTCTCCGGCGACGTTCAAGCCAATCTTGCGCGCATCGAACAAGCGGCTGTTGAAGCGGCCGGAGGCGGGGCTGCAACTTCTGATTGCGCCGGAACTCTGCATTACGGGTTATGGCGCGGGCGATGCAATCACCGCATTGGCTGAAACGGCGAATGGCGATCAGATCAAGGCACTACAAGCCATTTCGTCGGCAAATGGCATGGCTATCGTTGCGGGGTTTGCCGAGCGCGATGGATTAGACTTTTATAACAGCGCCGCATTCGTTGATGGCCATGCTGATCCTGTGATCTATCGCAAATCGCATCTCTATGGCGATTATGAGCGGTCGCTGTTCAAGCCAGAGAAACCCATCAGTTGCATCGTCGGACGAGACGGTCTGAAGTTCGGCTTGCTGATTTGTTACGATGTGGAATTCCCCGAGAATGTCCGGCGGCTCGCCCTTGCCGGTGTTGACGCCATCCTTGTACCGACAGCCTTGCCCGCCGGTCCGTCCGGAACTTTTATCGCCAATCACATGATTCAGACCCGTGCCTTCGAGAACCAGATTTTCGTCGCCTACGTTAACCATGCCGGCGCTGACGAGCGATTTACATTTGCTGGCAACTCACGGATTGCCGCACCCGATGGCAGTTTGATCGCGGCCTGCAGCGATGACACGGAACGTTTGATTTTTGCGGAGATCGATCCTGTCGCCTTCGCCACGTCGATCGCCGGCAATCCTTACCTCAAAGACCTGGGTTCAGCATGACCGAAACAATCGAAACCGATGTTCTTGTCATCGGCGCGGGTATCGCTGGTGTCGGCGTCGCCGCCGCGCTGGCCGACACGCACAAGGTCGTGATCCTCGAGCGTGAGGCTCAGCCGGGATATCATTCGACCGGACGCTCTGCCGCGATCTTCCTTCCCAACTACGGCAATGACGTTATTCGCGCGCTGAACCATGCCAGCGCGCCAGTGTTCCAACAACGCGACGTCGGCCTTTTTCCCGAGCCGCTGCTGACCACGCGCGGCTCTCTGACGGTCGCTGGCGAAGACGGCGTTGAGGCATGCGACGACTTTGTCCGAAATGGCGTTGGGATAACGGCGATTGATCTCGATCGCGCCATTGCCATGGTTCCGATCCTTAATCGCGATCATGTCAAGGCAGCGTGTTACCAAGACGGACGCCTGGGATATCGACGTCAACGCCTTGCATCAGGGCTGGCTGCGGAAGGCCACGGCGCTGGGCGTTGAGCTCTACACAAAATCCGAAGTTGTCGGCGCTAAACAGATCGCCGGTGAATGGCAGGTTGAAACGGGCGACCGCATATTCCGGGCCAGAACCGTGGTCAATGCTTCGGGTGCCTGGGCAGATGTCACTGCCGGACTTTTCGGCGCCCGCCCGCTTGGCCTCACGCCGATGCGCCGGTCAATCGCCGTACTGCCCGCTCCGGATGGCCATGACACCAGAGGCTGGCCGCTCGTCGATGACGTAAACGAAGCCTGGTACCTGAAGCCAGATGGCGGACGGCTCTTCGTCTCGCCCTGCGATGAGACACCGGTTGATCCGCATGATGCCTTCGTTGATGACATGATCCTCGCCGAAGGACTTTATCGTTACGAGCAGGCCGTGACCGTGCCCGTTACCCGTGTCGAGAGCAGTTGGGCGGGCCTACGCACTTTTGCACCCGACAGGACGCCGGTGGCCGGTTTCGACAGCGAGTCGATGGCTTCTTCTGGCTCGCTGGTCAGGGCGGCTATGGCATCCAGACCTCCCCTGCCCTTTCGACGCTTTCGGCGGCGCTCATCTGCGGTCGGGCTCCGGAAGCCGGTGTGGAAGCACTCCTCGCGCAGTTGTCGCCGATCCGTTTCGCCTGATCAATCCAGTAGCGGTTGGCCGGCAAATATCTCGATCTGGTCTGCCAGTTCTGACTCTGATGAAATTGCTCAGGGCGCGGATGCGCGGTGTGCTGACGATGTCCTCGTGACAAATCAGCCAGTAGTCGCGGTTGAGATGCAGTTCCTTCGGCATGACCGGCACGAGTTCCGGATAGTTGCAGGCAATGTAATAGGGCAGGATGCACAGACCAAAACCCGAGCGTGTGGCGCTGAGCTGCGCAAAGATACTGGAACTCTGATAAGACGCGCGCAGTCCCGGCAGGATCTCACGCATGTAATCGAGTCCCGGGGTGAAGATCATATCTTCGATATAGCCGATGAACCGGTGGCTGGAGAGGTCGGACTGTGTCTTGATCGTCGGATGACGGGAGAGATAATCCCTCGATCCGTAGATGAACAGGCGATAGGGCATCAGCTTTTCCTGATGGTACGGACCCGTTCGTGTCGCATGCAGTGTGATCGACAGATCCGCTTCGCGCCGCGACAGGGAAACGATCTGCTGGATCGTCACCATTTCGATGGAAAGTCCGGGATAGGACTGCGCCATCATCGGCAGGCGATCGGCCAGGAAGAAATTGGCAAAGCCTTCCAGGATGCTGAGACGGACAACACCGCTCAGCGAAATCGTACCGCCGGACGCCTCGTTCTGAAAACGATCGGCCTCGCGCTCCATTATTTCGGCGGATTCAATCAGCTTCTCGCCGAGCGCTGTCAGGATATAGCCTCGCGGGTTGCGCTCGAATAATCGCGCCGACAGCGCTTCCTCGAGCCTGTCGATCCGCCTCGACACGGTGACATGGTTTGTGCGCAGCCTGCGTGCCGCCGTCGTCAATTGCCCGGTACGGGCGACGGCCAGAAAATATTGCAGATCGTCCCAGGTAAACTGCCGCATCGCTCTCAATTTTCTGAATGTACATTTTTGTACGTATTATGTGCAAAAATAGATGCTTGTGTACCTATTTGTCAATGTTAGAGTTTTTTCAACATCACGGTTGCCGGTCGGGAGAAACAGGGCAATCATGGGTTGAATGAATATTGTCCGGCCCCAAGACGTTCAGCCGGACTGAGGAGGAAAACCGCACCAAGGGAAGCGTGGACAGAACCGCGCTGTTCCATGGGCATTTTCAAGTGAACCATTTCGTCCGCGACAGCCCATCATGTGATGATCCTGTGAGCGGTTAATCTTTGGGAGGAGATCCGAATGAGACTTTTAGCAGTTGCAACGGCGGCCTTGATGGCAGCGACGGTCATTCCGGCAGCGAGTGCCGAGATTTCCGACGGCAAGGTCAAGATCGGCATTTTGAACGACCAGTCGGGCGTCTATGCGGATTTCGGCGGCAAGTGGTCGTACGAAGCAGCGAAGATGGCTGCTGAGGATTTCGGCGGCAAGGTGCTGGATGCACCGATCGAGGTCATAACCGCCGACCACCAGAACAAGCCGGATATTGCCTCCAATATCGCACGTCAGTGGTACGACACCGAACAGGTCGACTCCATCATGGAACTGACGACATCCTCGGTGGCGCTCGCCGTGCAGGGTATCTCCAAAGAGAAGAAGAAGATCGACCTTGTGACCGGTGCAGCCACGACGGAACTGACTGGCAAGCAGTGCTCGCCTTACGGCTTCCATTGGGCCTATGACACCCACGCGCTTGCAGTCGGTACAGGCGGCGCACTCGTCGCGCAGGGCGGTGACAGCTGGTTCTTCCTCACGGCCGACTATGCCTTCGGTTATTCGCTCGAGGAGCAGACCGCCAAATTCGTCACTTCCAAGGGCGGCAAGGTCGTCGGCTCCGTTCGCCATCCTCTGGCGACGACCGACTATTCCTCATTCTTGCTGCAGGCCCAGTCGTCCGGCGCAAAGGTCATCGGTCTCGCCAATGCTGGCCTCGATACTGCTAATGCCATCAAGCAGGCAGCCGAATTCGGCATCGTTTCCGGCGGTCAGCGCCTCGCCGCACTGCTGTTTACACTTGTCCGAAGTGAATGGCCTCGGCCTTGAGGCAGCACAAGGCCTGACCCTTACCGAAAGCTTCTACTGGGATCGCGACGATCAATCGCGTGAGTTCGGCCAGAAGTACTTCAAGCGCACCGGTCGCATGCCGAACATGATCCAGGCAGCAACCTATTCGGGTGTCACACAATATCTGAAGGCAATCCAGAAAGTCGGCACCGACGATACGGAGAAAGTCGCTGCGGCGATGCATGAGATGCAAGTTGACGACGTCTTCGGACGCGGCGCCAAAGTGGGCCCGAATGGCCGTCTGATCAGCGATGTTTATCTGATGGAAGTTAAGAAGCCGGACGAGAGCAAGGCGCCTTGGGATTACTACAAGGTCCTCGCCACTGTTCCGGGTGATGAAGCCTATATCAAGCCAGCCGAGAGCGGCTGCCCGCTGGTCGAATAACGCATGACTGCTTCATTGACTGATACGGCGTTCGGGGGAGGAAACTCCTCTCCCGGCGCCTCCGATGATCAAGGTCCGCGGGTGGTGTTGTCAGCCCGCGGCTTGCGCCGTGACTTTGGCGGCTTCATTGCCGTCAATAATGTCGATCTCGACGTGCACCATGCCAGGGTGCATGCACTGATCGGCCCGAATGGTGCCGGCAAGACCACGGTCTTCAATCTGTTGACCAAGTTTCTGCAACCGACAAGCGGAACGATCACGCTGCTCGATCATGACATCACAAGGACGGATCCGGCCAAGGTGGCCCGAATGGGACTTGTGCGCTCTTTCCAGATATCCGCGGTGTTTCCGCACTTGTCGATCCTCGACAATGTCCGCGTTGCCCTGCAGCGGCCCGGTCGACTTTCGACCCAGTTCTGGCTGCCAATGGGAGCATTGAACCGACTTAACGAACGGGCAATGGAATTGATCGAGGCTGTCGGCCTTCAAGATGCCCGCAACCACCTTGCCGCCGATCTTTCTTATGGGCGCAAGCGTGTCCTGGAGATCGCCACCACCCTGGCGCTGGATCCGAAAGTCCTGCTGCTTGACGAGCCGATGGCCGGCATGGGCCACGAAGACGTGCATATCGTCTCCGATATCATTCGCGAGGTGGCGAAAGATCGCGCGATCCTGATGGTCGAACACAATCTGAAGGTCGTCGCCGATCTGTGCGACAAGGTGACCGTGCTGCAGCGGGGCGAAATCCTCACTTCCGGCGACTACCGCACCGTCAGTCAGGACGAGCGCGTGCGTGTTGCCTATATGGGGACCGAACATGAGTAACACGCTGCTTTCTGTCCGCGATCTGCATGCCTGGTATGGCGAAGGTCATGCCTTGCACGGCATCAATCTCGACATTCATCAAGGTGAGACGGTCACCCTGCTTGGCCGCAATGGAGTCGGCAAGACGACAACGTTGCGCTCCATCATGGGAATTATCCGCAAACGCACAGGCACAATTACCTTCGAAGGCAAGGACATGATGCGCGTGCCGCTGCATCGCACCGCCCATGCAGGCATCGGCTTTGTGCCAGAAGAACGCGGCATATTCGCCACGCTATCCGTCGATGAAAATCTCAACCTGCCGCCGATTGTCGCCAAGGGCGGCATGTCGATCGCCGAGATTTACGACCTGTTCCCCAACCTCAAGGAGCGTCGCAACAGCCCGGGCACAAAGCTTTCGGGCGGTGAGCAGCAGATGCTGGCGATTGCGCGAATTCTGCGCACGGGTGTCAAGCTCCTGCTTCTGGACGAACCGACAGAAGGCCTTGCACCGGTCATTGTCCAGCGTATTGGCGAAGTGCTCGTAACGCTGAAACAGCGCGGCATGACCATTCTCCTCGTCGAACAGAATTTCCGTTTTGCCAGCAAGGTCGCCGATCGCTTCTACGTGGTCGATCATGGCAGGGTTATCGATAATTTCCATGTCAGGGAACTGCCCGACCGCATGACCATGCTCAATGAAGCACTGGGAGTATGACACTATGACCATGATCTTCGGCGTCCCCCTCCAGGCTTTCCTCGGTCAATTGCTGATCGGCCTCATCAATGGCTCATTCTATGCGATGCTCAGCCTTGGCCTCGCGATCATTTTCGGCCTGCTGCGTGTCATCAATTTCGCCCACGGAGCACAATATATGCTCGGTGCTTTCGCCGGCTACCTTTTGCTGGCAGAGCTTGGCATCGGTTACTGGCCCGCGTTGATTCTTGCTCCATTGGTTGTGGGTCTCGCGGGTGCTTTCATCGAACGGGTTGCCCTGTCACGCCTTTATAACCTCGACCACCTCTATGGTCTGTTGTTTACGTTCGGACTTGCCCTCGTGATCGAAGGCACGTTCCGCTATTACTACGGTGCTGCTGGCCAACCCTATGCTGTTCCTGGAGGACTGGCTGGGGGCTTTAATCTCGGCTTTATGTTCCTGCCGAAATATCGCGCCTGGGTCGTCATCGCTTCGCTGGCTGTTTGCCTCGGGACCTGGCTGCTGATCGAGAAGACGCGCCTCGGATCCTATTTGCGGGCCGCGACGGAAAACCCGACACTTGTGCGCGCTTTTGGCATCAACGTGCCATTGTTGCTGACGTTCACCTACGGCCTCGGAGCTGGTCTCGCCGGCCTCGCCGGTATCATGGCGGCGCCGATCTACCAAGTCAGCCCGCTCATGGGATCAAACATGATTATCGTCGTGTTCGCGGTGGTTGTTGTCGGCGGCATGGGATCCATTCTAGGCGCAATTGTCACCGGCTATATGCTCGGACTTTTCGAAGGGCTGACCAAGGTGTTCTATCCGGAAGCATCGAATATCGTCATCTTCGTCATCATGGCGATCGTGCTGCTCGTGCGCCCTGCAGGCCTGTTCGGAAAGGAGGCCTGACATGACCGACACAACGATTTCCGGCACCACGAAGGACCGGTTTCTTACACTTGAGATGGCTCTCATCCTCATCGGCGTCGCCGGTCTTTTTCTCGCGCCGTTCTATTTCTATCCTGTATTCCTGATGAAGGTGTTGTGCTTTGCGCTCTTCGCATGTGCCTTCAACCTGCTGCTCGGCTATACCGGCATCCTGTCCTTCGGCCACGCCGCGTTCTTTGGCGGGGCCGCCTACTTCACAGCCCATGCGGTGAAGGAATGGGGCTTCTCACCTGAACTCGGCATTCTTGTCGGCGTGGCCGGTGCCGCAGTTCTTGGGCTCGTCATCGGCTTCTTCGCCATCCGCCGTCAGGGCATTTATTCAACGATGATCACCCTGGCGCTGGCGCAGATGTTTTCCTTCTTCTGCCTGCAGGCTTCCTTCACCCACGGCGAGGATGGCATTCAAGGTGTCCCACGCGGCCATCTCTTCGGATTCATCGATCTCAATCAGCCGCTGAACATGTATTTCTTCGTCCTTGCGGTGTTTCTGATCGGCATGTTCATCATCTGGCGCATCATCAATTCGCCATTTGGCATGATCCTCAAATCCGTGCGTGAAAACGAAAATCGCGCCATATCGCTCGGTTATTCCGTTGCCCGCTACAAGCTTGCTGCCTTTGTCATGTCTGCGGCGCTCACCGGCCTTGCGGGAGGATTGAAAGCCATCGTCTTCCAGTTCGCCACGCTTACCGATGTCAGTTGGCAAATGTCGGGTGAAGTCGTGTTGATGACACTGCTCGGCGGGATCGGAACCCTGGTTGGCCCGATCTTTGGTGCCGCGCTGATTGCAACACTGGAAAATTATCTGGCGACCTCGGAGTTCCCCGTGACCGTCATTACGGGCATCATCTTCATGGTCTGCGTCCTTGTCTTCCGCCGCGGGATTATTGGCGAGATCTACGCCTCGCGCTTTGGCAAGAAACTTCAAGGCAGATCCGAGACACTGACCCAAATGACAACCGCGTATGATTACATCATCGTCGGGGCGGGAACGGCGGGCTGCACGCTCGCCAATCGCCTCTCCGAGAACAAGGACGTGTCTGTCCTACTGCTCGAGGCGGGCGGCAAGGATAATTATCCGTGGATCCACATCCCGGTCGGCTATCTCTATTGCATCTCGAATCCGCGAACTGACTGGTGCTTTTCGACGGAGGCCGAGCCCGGTTTGAACGGCCGAAGCCTGAACTATCCGCGTGGCAAGGTTCTGGGCGGCTGCTCATCGATCAATGGCATGATCTACATGCGCGGACAGGCGCGGGATTATGACTTGTGGCGCCAGGATGGCTGTACCGGCTGGGGCTGGGATGATGTCCTGCCCTATTTCAAGAAGTCAGAGGATTATTATCTCGGCGCCGACGATTTCCACGGTTCGGGAGGCGAATGGCGCGTCGAAGAAGCGCGTCTCCATTGGGATATACTTGATGCGTTCAGAGATGCCGCCGAAGCTGCCGGCATACCGCGTACCGACGATTTCAACCGCGGTGACAATGAGGGTTCGTCCTATTTCAAGGTGAACCAGAAGCGAGGCATCCGTTGGAACACGGCGAAAGCATTTCTGCGCCCTGCCCGCAAACGCCCCAACCTCACGGTGGAAATCGGCGCGCATGTCCGCAAGCTCCTTCTGGATGGACTGACCGTCAAGGGCGTCGAGTTTGAACAGGCGGGTGCGATCCGTTCCGTCCATTGCCGGCGCGAGGTGATACTTGCGGCAGGCTCGGTCGGTTCGCCGCATGTTCTCGAACTGTCAGGCATCGGCCGCGGTGACGTCTTGCAAGCCGCAGGCATCGAAACGGTTCTCGAACGGCGCAATATTGGCGAGAACCTGCAGGACCATCTCCAGCTTCGTTGTGCCTACAAGGTCACCGGTATTCCAACCCTCAATGAGAAAGCCAACCGGCTTCTGGGCAAAGCATCGATTGCACTGGAGTATCTTCTCAATCAATCGGGGCCGATGTCGATGGCGCCAAGTCAGCTTGGCGTTTTCACCCGTTCCGATCCGTCTTTTGCAACTGCCAATCTGCAGTACCATGTGCAACCCTTGTCGCTGGAGAAGTTTGGCGAGAATGTGCATGCCTTCCCCGCCTTTACAGCGAGTGTCTGCAATCTGCGTCCCGACAGTCGCGGAACGGTGCACATCAAATCGCCGGATCATCGCGCACAGCCCGCAATCCAGCCGAATTACCTGACGACTGCAAGCGATCGCCACGTGGCGGCAGACTCCATCCGCATCACCCGTAATATCGTCGCGCAAAAGCCCCTGCAGCGTTTCAAGCCCGAAGAATTCAAACCGGGTCCCGGCTACCAGACTGAAGACGAGCTCATAGAGGCGGCAGGCGCCATCGGCACGACAATCTTCCATCCAGTCGGGACCTGCCGCATGGGCGCCGATCCCGAATCAGTCGTCGATCCGCAATTGCGCGTGCGCGGTATTCAGCGCCTGCGCATAGCGGATGCATCGATCATGCCTACCATTACATCGGGTAACACCAATTCACCGACGATCATGATCGCCGAGAAAGCCGCTGAGATGATCGCCGGGGATTATCGCCAAGCTTAGAATCCGAAGGACTGCTGTGCAGCTTCCGGTGGTCCAAGCGAAACGCCTTCCAGCTCCAGCATGCGCATCTTCGCGGTCGAACCGCCGGGTGCTGAAAAGCCCCCTACCCGACCGCCCGCCGCCAGTACACGATGGCAAGGGATGATCAAGGGCACAGGATTCCTGGCCATGGCTTGGCCAACATCACGTGCGGCCTCAGGCCCGGCACCGAGTTCTTTTGCAAGGGCACCATAAGTGGTTGTATGCCCCCAACCGAGCCGCCGCACGGCGGCATAGACCTTGCCGAAGAACTCGTCCTGTTCGCCCAGATCTAGCCCGAGGCGAGAAAAATCCGTTTCCTCGCCCTCGAAATAGCGCTTCGCGGCTGCGACGGCTTCGGCCACCTCCGGTGGCGGCGAACCCGGTTCAGCCCCGGGTAGCCGGCGCAGCAGGTTTCGTTCGGTCGCCTCGGCGCTTCGGGTCGGCAGCTGGAAACGTGTGATGCCGATCCTGTTCCAGGCAATGCCGCAAAAGCCGCCCGCAGTCTCGAAGACAAGATAGTGATGCACTGTCTGCCCCATGACACATATCCTCAAATTTCAATCTGCCATGAAAATCATACGGACGCGGGACAAATTCAACCCGATTCTTGCACCAAACGGCGGACCCGCCAACATGGACTAATTCATTGGCAGCTCACGTTTGCGCCATTCGCTCGACGGAACGGCGCCGCCGATCCCCAAGCTGAATGAAACCACTTTCGTCGTATTGGCATCGACCTGGCATTTGAAATTGACATTGTACCAGTTTGATCCGTTGCGGAACGCTCCGCCCCTGGCATCAAGGGTATTGTTTGTGATCAGACCGCCTGATGTCGCCGTAGGGAACGAGAATGTCGGCATAACGACTAAACGGTTGCTGGCGAATCCGGTCCAATCGCCTCGATCTTGCAAAGCTGACGGATGCGCCCTTCTCGCGGAAGCTCACCAAATGCCTGCATTACCCTCGGATCGAACAGCGATTTCGGCGACGATGGTTCTCGTGCAGGATTGATCTCATCCGATTTCTGTTTTGTTTTCGCCTCCGCAGGTTTCCGGGCCGGATTCCTGTTCGCCTCTTCGGGGCGGGCCTTCTCTTCGGGGACGGGCATGTCTTGAGGATTTGGCTCGGAACCGGCAGGCGCTGGCGTTGCAGGTTTTGCTTCGCCAGGTTCGCTTTCGAAACTTGATTCCGTGGGTGAACTTTCGGGTTTTGTCGATGGCGTCGGGGCCTGTTCAGCCGCGGGCTGCTGCGGTTCAGTAACTTTCTGTTCTGGCTGTGGCGGCATCGACTCGAATACCAACGGACGTGCGGCCCGAGCACTAGTCGGCTCTTGCTGCGGCTTTTCTTCGGGCTTATCCGGCAGCGGCGCTACGAGCTCTATATCGACTGTCTGTTGTTCTTCCGGGTATGGCTCGCACATGCAGGCGAAATACCAGCAGAAGCACTACCGACAGATGCAGCGCGATGGAGGCCAGTGTGCCCCATCCGATTTCCTTCCACTCGTTTATGGTTGACTGGTGCATTGCTCAATCGATGATGGACGGCATATCCTGAACTTAGCCGCTTGAGAGCGGCGCAACAAGTGATAGGCTGGCGACAACGATGGCACGTTTAAGCTTGATACCACTGATCGCTCAGCGGAAATTGTTACAGTTACGTACTTGTTCGCATTCGACACGTTGAATCATGATCTTCTTCATTACAGCAGGTAAAGTTGAGCTCCATGATCCAAGTCGGCATACACGCAGAGGATTCTTCCAATAAGAGTATTAGATTTTTTCCAACATCCGACCTGAGGAGTTCGATCAACGTGGAGGTCATTTTGGCGACGGGCATCACTCATCGGCGCAACGTTGTTTCTTATAAGCAACGGGGTGGCTTTGGCACAGACACCGGCCTCCACTGATCAGCCACCGCCCTCGGTCGAGACCTCGGCCGTCAAGCTTGCTCCCGTGACGCGTCAGGGCGAATTTGTCGGAACGGTCATCGCCGACCAGCAGGTCCAACTGATGGCGCGTGTGGAGGGTTTCCTTGACAGCGTCAGGATTCACTGAGGGAAGCTTCATAAAGGCCGGGCAGATTGCATTCGAAATCGAGAAAGACGGCTACCAAGCCGCTCTGGATAGCGCGCGTGCGGCACTTGAGGCCGCTGTTGCCGGTCAGGCTGGTGCTGAAGCCAACTTGAAACAAGCCGAGGTTACGCTGACGCGACAGGTTGAGCTGCTCAGAACTGCCAATGTGTCCCAATCCACTGTAGATCAGGCAACAGCCACCCGAGACACCGCATCAGCGCAGGTTGACCAGGCTAAAGCGCAGATTTCGCAAGCGCAGGCCAACGTCAAGACCGCCGAGCTGAACTTGTCTTATACCGACATAACGACACCAATTGCCGGTCGAATTGGCAAGATGCTGGTAACACCGGGAAACCTGGTGTCGCCTTCCACCGGCACGCTTGCGACCGTCGTGCAGACAGACCCCATCCGCGTCCAGTTTTCAATTTCCGACAGAGACTACCTTACGGTAATCAATGCCTTGAAACCCAATGACCAGGGTGTCCTGGAGCAGTCGGAAAACTACAAGCCCAAGCTTCGACTTTCCGACGGGACGATCTACGAGTCCCCAGGCAAGATCGCATTCCTTGACAATACGATCGATTCCACCACGGGGACGATCGCCGTCTTTGCGGAGTTTCCCAATCCACGCTTACAGCTGGTCCCGGGCCAGTTTGTTACTGTCACGGTCCAGTCCGGTGAACCGACACAGCTGCCGATCGTTCCGGCGGCCGCCGTACAACAGGACCGCGATGGTGCATTCGTCTTTGTGCTTGATGAGGGCAATCACGCCGTCGTCCGCCGCGTGTCCCTAGGTCCGCGTGTCGGCGTTGACTGGTCGGTCACGTCCGGACTGGCCAGCGGAGAAGCCATTATCACAAACGGAATCCAGAAAGTACGGGCAGGTATCGTCGTAAATCCCACTCCGGCTGCCACGGGGAACTGACGCATGTTTGCGGACATTTTCATCAGCCGCCCGCGCCTTGCGATGGTCATTGCCATCATCATCACGCTTGCGGGCACGATCGCATTGCTGAACATTCCCGTTGCGCAGTATCCGGACATCACACCGCCCACCATCCAGGTAACCGCAAATTATCCAGGAGCGGACGCGCAAACGCTTGCAGATACGGTAGCGACGCCGATCGAACAGCAGGTGAACGGTGTCGAAGGCATGATCTACATGGCTTCGAATACGAGTTCGAGCGGCGTCTATACCCTCACCGTCACATTTGCCGTTGGCACCAACAGCGATATCGCACAGGTAAACGTGCAAAACCGCGTCGCACTGGCGACCCCTCAGCTTCCGGATGCAGTCACACGGCTGGGAGTCAGTGTGAAAGCCCAGCAACCGAACTTTTTGCTCATCATCAGCCTGTTTTCACCAAAGGGTAGCCAGGACGGCCTTTTCCTTTCGAACTATGCGCAGATCAACGTGGTCAACCCGCTTTCACGTGTGAATGGCGTTGGCTCTGCGACCCTCATGGGAGCACTGAATTATTCCATGCGCATCTGGCTCGACCCTCAGCGCATGGCGGCCCTCGGCATCACGGCCGATGACGTGACCAATGCCATTCAACAACAGAACGTCCAGGCGGCGGCGGGCCTGATCGGAGCTCCACCGATTCCGGATGATCAGGTCCTGCAATACTCCATCACCGCACTGGGCCGGCTCGACAGTCCCGACCAGTTCAAGAACATTATCGTGCGCACTGGAGCGGGAGGCGCGATAGTACGCATCAGCGATATCGGCCGCGTCGAACTCGGTGCGCAAACGTACAACTCGGTCAGCCAGTTGAACGGTAGTCCGTCCGCTACGATCGCCATCTATCAATCGCCGGGCTCAAACGCCTTGGGGGTAGCTGACGCCGTACGCGCCCAGCTCGAGGTGCTCAAGAATCGCTTTCCGGCGGACGTCTCATACGAGGTCATCTACGATTCCACGGATTTCGTGAAAGCGACCGTTCACGAGATCATCCTCACGCTCGTAATCACAGGCCTCATTGTCCTGGTCGTTGTCTTCATTTTCCTGCAAGACTGGCGGGCAACATTAATCCCGGCCTTGACGATTCCCGTATCGCTGATCGGCGTGTTTGCCATTCTACTTGCACTCGGTTTCTCGGCAAATACAGTCACCTTGTTTGCCTTGATTCTCGCGATCGGCCTTGTCGTGGACGATGCTATCGTCGTTGTTGAGAACGTCCAGCGCGTGATGGAGGAGCACCCGGACATGTCGCCGGCAGACGCCACGCGTGTGGCAATGCGGCAGGTGACCGGCCCTATCGTCTCGACCACGCTCGTCTTGATTGCAGTCTTTCTGCCAGTCGCGTTCCTTCCAGGTATCACCGGGCAGCTATATCGACAGTTTGCTGTAACGATCACGGCGGCAGTCACGATTTCCGCTTTGAATGCGCTTACCCTCAGCCCGGCTTTGTGCGCCACGATTCTGCATCGCCCAAGCGCTGCACGCGGTCCATTCCGTTGGTTCAATTCTGGGCTTGATAGCACAAGGAACGGTTACTCGCTCATCACCGGATTCCTGGCGAGACGTTCCGTCGTGGCAGGGCTGATTGTTCTCCTTCTTGGCGGCGGGGCATATTGGTTGCTGTCGCGTACACCAACGGCCTTCATTCCGAATGAAGACCAGGGCGTTCTATTCGTCAACGTCCAGCTTCCTGATGCCGCTGCGCTTCCAAGGACGCAGACCGTTCTCGACGAGGTTGGTCGTATTGCTCTTAATACCGATGGCGTTGCCAACGTCGTGACGGTTTCGGGGTACAGCATCCTTTCAGGAGCATCACAGCCCAATACGGGATTGGTCTTGGTCGTGATGAAACCATGGGACGAACGCACAACACCGGAGACCGGTCTGCGCGGAATTTACAACAGCCTCAACCGGGCATTCGTTCAGCTGGGTTCCGCAAACATAATTGCCTTCCCGCCACCCGCAATCCCAGGCATCGGCAACGCCGAAGGCTTCGACTTCCGACTCGAGGCGCTAGGCGGACAGTCGCCAGAGGAACTCGCCCAGGTGATGCGCTCGTTCATCGTTGCAGCGAATGCCAATCCGGCAATCGGCAATGCCTACTCGACATTTTCGGCCGAGGTGCCAGGAATCTATCTCGACATTGATCGTGATAGCGCCCAGCGTCTCAATACACCCATTTCGACCATTTTCAGCACGCTCCAGACCCAGCTTGGCTCCAGTTATGTCAACAATTTCAACATTGTCGGACAGGTCTATCAGGTCAATGTCGCTGCCGATTACCAGTTCCGGCGGACTCCAGACAATGTTCTGAACCTCTTTGTTCGCAGTTCAACCGGAGCGATGGTACCCGTGAGGGCCATTGCGTCCATCAGCACGAGGCTCGAACCTACCCTGCTCACGCGGTACAACCAGTTTACGGCTGCCACCATAAACGGAACGCCGGCGGCAGGCGCATCGACCGGTCAGGCGATGCAGGCCCTTACGGATGTTGCGAAAACATCCCTGCCGGATGGTTATGCCTTCGAATGGTCGTCACTATCCTATCAGGAAGCGCTGGCGAGCAGTCAGACCATCGTCGTGTTCGCCCTCGCAATCATATTCGGCTACCTGTTCCTTGTCGGCCAGTATGAAAGCTGGACGATTCCATTTGCGGTTATTGCATCGGTGGTCGTGGCCATCCTGGGTGCAATACTGGGCATAAGGGCCGTCGGATTGGGCCTCAATATCTACGCCCAGATCGGTCTTGTGCTTCTGATCGGATTGGCCGCCAAGAATGCAATTCTGATCGTTGAGTTTTCCAAAGAAAGCCATGAATCGGGAAAGAGTCTCGTCGAAGCCGCAATTGAAGGCGGACACATGCGCTTCCGCGCTGTGCTTATGACGGCCATCGCCTTCATTCTCGGTTCGGTTCCGCTGGTGATCGCAAGTGGAGCTGGCGCCGCCAGCCGCGTATCGATCGGTGCGACCGTAGTGGCAGGAATGATCGCGGCGACAGTTATTGGCATCCTCGTCATTCCCGGACTGTACGTGCTCTTTGGTCTCATCGGCGAACGCGTCTCATCATTCGGCCGTCGTCGCCAGGCAACAGCAAATTCCGGTCACGAACCGCCCACTGCATGACCAGTGCTTCAGTTTGATTAGTCAGCCAACATGGGCGCAGGGATATGCCTGATCGTAAGAAACACGACGTATCGCCCCATCAAAATATTTTGCCAGTTATTTTTGAGAAATTAGACATAATGGGCCGGCAGCAATGACGGAGACAGGAATGGACGACGACACGGATACAAGCCGGGTTGAGATGGTGGTTCTAATGACACCCGACATGGCCAACTTCAGTGGCAAGGTTCATGGCGGCGCTCTGCTCAATCTCCTGGACCGCGTTGCCTTCTCCTGCGCCTCGCGCTACTCCAAGCAGTACGCCGTCACGTTGTCCGTTGATCAGGTCGTGTTCCGCCAGCCTATCATGGTCGGCGAGCTGGTGACCTTTCGCGCATCGATCAATTACGCGGGTCGCACTTCCATGGAAGTCGGCATAAGGGTGGAGGCCGAGAATATCCGCAGCGGCGAGCGGCGGCATACGAATTCCTGCTATTTCACCATGGTGGCGGTAGATGACGACGGCCGGCCAACCGAGGTGCCGCCCTATCATCCAAAGACAGAAGTCGCTCAGCAACGGTTGCGCGCGGCTGAAGTGCGACGCAGCTTGCGCCGTGAATTTGAGAAGCGTTTCCGCGCAGCAGGTTCTGGTTCAGCCGGCTAAACTGGAGCTAAAGCACGCACCTGTCCCTGGTACCCGAATGACACACCTCATTCAGAGGTTGTGTTTGTCGTGATATTCACGCTATCTACAAGACTTGGCCGTCGGCCACTTGAATGCTACCATTAACGCTATTCGTATTTAACATTGTCTGAGCAAACCGAATGAACAATGGAAAAATGACCCGCCGGGCACTCGTGCTGGGGAGCTTGGGACTGGCGGCTACGGGATGCACGCCTGTCGTAAGGCAGGCTTTCGAGCCCATAACAACTGGCTTTACCGGAGAACCAGCGGGCATTGCCCCCCGGTTGCGGAAACAGCGCGTCGCCTATAGTACGAGCGAGCCGCCTGGGACGATTGTTGTCAATACATACGAACGCTACCTCTACGCCGTGGAGCCGGACGGAATGGCAACGCGCTATGGTATCGGTGTCGGCGAAGAGGGGCTCTCGCTCAAAGGCAGGGCGACGATCGGGCGGAAGGAAGAGTGGCCCTCGTGGACACCCACCGCAAGCATGATGAAGCGCAAACCTCGCTTGCTGCAATATGCGGGTGGTGTACCCGGCGGGCCCGATAACCCGCTAGGAGCTGCCGCCTTGTATCTCTTCCGAGGTAATCAGGACACTATGTTCCGTGTGCACGGCACCAACGAGCCGTGGTCAATAGGCCGAGCCGTGTCGAACGGCTGCATTCGACTGACGAATCAGGATGCTGTCGATCTCTATGAACGCACGCCCTTGGGGACCCCGGTGGTTATCATTTGATGAGTTGGTTGGGCCGTAAATAGGCTTGCCGGCTTCGGATTATCGACCAATTCGACCCCTGTCTTTGCCAGCACAATGCGTGGTTGTGGCAAATCGGACACAAGCTTGGCCTTTCCCGTACCAGGCTCTAGCCATCACTACTATTTATGGTACTCTTCCTCTCGTAGCCTACTCGCCGTTGAGGAGAAAGGATTTTCAGATGAGCAGAGTACTGATCGCCTTAGTTGCCGTGTTAGCAGTTGGCAGCCTAAGCGCCTGTGAGTCCATTGGGAAGGGGAAAGGGAAGGCTCCGCCACCCGTAGAAGAACCGGCGACCGCGCCAGTCTATAAGTAAAACACTTCACTTGGTGGGGGAGGTATCGATCGATACTTCCCCCACCAACATTTGATCTGCACCAGGCTGACTTTACAACATGCTTGTGGCAGCCTCAGTTTTTCGAGCGTGGGCATGGCTCACTTCAGGTCTGCGCTCTTCGGAGTTCGGGAAGAAGATGGCATTTCTAAATGTCCGCCTGTTAATGGTGATATTGTTTGCGCTCTCGGCAGCAGGCTGTCAGACGAGCGCAGAATCGGGACCGGCCGCTGGTGACAGCGTGGCCGCAGTTCAGACGACGTCAGCGACGACGTCAAAAAACAACGCCGCCGCCAAGACATCCAAACGAGAAGCCGGCCGGTACTTTATCGAGTTCCGTTCGCGCTATGCCCTCACTTATGGCCACACCTATGTCGTATTTGGCCGTGTGAATAGTGCCGGACAGATGATCGATCCTGAAGTCTCTGGCTTGGCACCCGCCACCACCAGTGCTGTGCCCTATGTGTTGGGCCACTACATCCCGGTACCGTCCGAAACCGGGTGGAGCGATGGTGATCTCGAAGATCGGTACAGGTCAGCCAGCTGGCGCGTTATGCTGAGCCAGGGTGAGTATAATAAAGTCGTCGCATATATACGGAAGCTGAAAGCCAGCTCTCCCGTCTGGCATGCAGTGCTTTACAATTGCAATGCCTACGTGGGGGATATTGCGAAGTCAATGGGATACAAGGTCCCCAACCCCTTGCTCCGCCCGCAACAATACATAACCAAGCTTCGGGAAATGAACGGCGGCGTGGGGTACACCGGACCTCCAGGTTAAACGTTCAGCTTAAACAGCGCCGGGCCCTGCCCGGCGTTTCTTTTTAGATGGGCGCGCTCTACTCGGACATGCGCCCTCCCAGCATTCCAACTCGAATGTGTTGGCGGGCTCACGCAGTGCTGCTGGCTAGCTCGCCAGCAGTTGCCCGTCACGGCGAGGACTGAATGTCTCCCGCCGTGACCGGGCTGGATCAGGCGGCCACTGAAACTTCGCTCTCTGTCGGGACGGATCCGATTGTCTTCAAAATCTGCGATGCGATCTGGTAAGGGTCGCCCTGCGAATTCGGGCGACGGTCTTCGAGATAACCTCTGTAACCATTGTTCACGAAGCTATGCGGGACACGGATCGATGCGCCACGGTCAGCAATGCCATAGCTGAATGCATGTATCGACTGCGTTTCGTGTTTGCCGGTCAGACGCAGGTGATTGTCCGGCCCGTAGACAGCGATGTGATCTGCCCTTGCCTCTTCGAAAGCACCCATGAGCGCTTCGAAATACGCCTTGCCACCAACGTCCCGCATGAATGCGGTGGAGAAATTGGCGTGCATGCCAGACCCGTTCCAATCGGTGTCCCCGAGCGGCTTGCAATGATATTCCACGTCGATGCCGTATTTTTCGGTCAGTCGCTGCATCAGATAGCGTGCCAGCCAGATTTCGTCAGCTGCCTTCTTGGAGCCTTTCCCGAAGATCTGAAATTCCCACTGACCCTTTGCAACTTCTGCGTTGATGCCTTCGTGGTTCAGTCCAGCGGCAAGGCAGATGTCGAGATGTTCCTCAACGATCTTGCGAGCAACGTCACCTACGTTGCTATAGCCAACACCCGTGTAGTATGGACCCTGCGGAGCGGGGTAACCGGCATCGGGGAAGCCGAGCGGGCGCCCGTTCTTGTAGAAGAAGTATTCCTGTTCGAAGCCAAACCAGGCGCCTTCATCATCAAGGATCGTGGCGCGGGTGTTCGACGGGTGCGGCGTCTTGCCATCCGGCATCATGACTTCGCACATGACGAGCACGCCGTTCTTGCGTTCACTGTCGGGATAAACGGCGACGGGCTTCAGGACGCAATCCGAACTTCTGCCTTCGGCTTGCATGGTGGAGCTTCCGTCAAATCCCCAAAGTGGTAGTTGCTCAAGCGCCGGAAAACTGTCGAACTCTTTGATCTGGGTTTTCCCACGAAGATTTGGCACTGGCGTATACCCATCAAGCCAAATGTACTCGAGCTTGTATTTTGTCATTTCAAACCTTCCATCGTTGTTGGTACGAGGCACCAGGGGTCCCTAGCGCAAGAATTGGTTTCGCCAGCGGCGGCCAATTTTGATACATGCACGTATCGTGCCAATTTCGACGATGACGGCGTGCATGGCCAATCCCGCCATATTTGCGGTCGCAGACTCTCGTTAAACTGCGTGAACGAAGGGTTTGACAGACACGTCCCAGATGCGACCAGTGATTAAATAGTCGGCATACTGAATCTTTATTGGGCATCCCGCTGAGGTGCCTCCTCGTCAGCCGACGAGTGAGCCTTTCAATGCCCCCGAACGTCTCGAGGCAGGAGCCACTGGAGCGAATTCCTCCGCATCCGGATGCGCCAGGTCTTGGATGATCGGGCAATCCGGCCGGCCATCGCCATGGCAATGGGTTGCGAGGTGACGCAGCGTATTGGCCATCTCCCGAAGCTGGCGCATCTTTGCTTCCAGTTCCGCGACGTGTTCGAGCGCTATGCGCTTGACGTCCGACGAAGCACGGCTCCGGTCCCGCCACAGGGCCAGCAACTGGCGAATCTGTTCGATCGAGAATCCGAGGTCGCGTCCGCGACGTATGAATCGCAGTGTCTCGAGATCGTTGCCGGAATAGACGCGATAGCCGGAATCGGTTCGATGCGCAGGTTTGATCAGTCCGATCGAACTCATAGTGACGGATCATCTTTGCAGAAACGTCTGATGCGGCAGCTGCTTCACCGATGTTCATATGTCCATCTCCTATTCGATCGCGTACATCTGGCCCCTCGGATACATATAGGTTTGTCACATCCCTGCGCCAACCGGGTGACGCACATCTCGGCCCTATTCGGCGGCTATCTGCATTCCGGCGAAGGCGTTGTCCTGCCGATCCCGAAGCGGCGGGCTAAACCGCTTCAGGCGTAGGGCGTTGGTCAGCACGAAGACGCTTGAAAGTGCCATGGCAGCCGCTGCCAACACCGGTGACAACAACGTGCCATTGAATGGGTAGAGAGCGCCGGCAGCGACCGGGATCAGCGCCGCATTGTAAGCAAAGGCCCAGAACAGGTTTTGACCGATATTGCGGATCGTCGTCTTTGACAGGGCAATGGCATTGGCGACGCCGCGCAAATCTCCTGACATCAGCACCACATCGGCACTTTCGATCGCCACGTCTGTACCGGTGCCGATAGCAAGACCGACATCGGCGGCGGCGAGCGCCGGAGCATCGTTGATTCCGTCACCGACAAATGCGACGCGCTGACCGTTTGATGATAGCCGCTTGATCGCATCAACCTTGCCGTCTGGCAGCACTTCCGCCACCACCTCGTCAATACCCAGCCGGCGCGCGATGGCCTCCGCCGTGCGGCGATTGTCGCCTGTGATCATAGCAACCTTCAGGCCGAGGGCGTGCAGGGCGGCGATCGCCTCCGGTGTCGATGGTTTGATCGGATCGGCGACCGTGATGATAGCAGCCAGCCTGCCGTCGATCGCAGCATAGAGGGGCGACTGCCCTTCCCCGCCCAGACGCTCTGCGTCATCGGCAAATCTGGCCACGCTGTAACCGAGCCGCGTCATGAACCGGTCCGCACCAGCTTCGACCTTGCGGCCGGCAACCATGGCGGCGACACCAAATCCAGGCTCCGCTTCGAAGTTCTCGGCCTTAGCAAGCGACAGGTTTTCCCGCTTTGCAGCTTCGACAATCGCCTCGGCAATCGGGTGTTCCGAAAGGGCTTCGAGGGAGGCAACGAGGCTCAATGCTTCGTCGCGGCTGAAGCCTTCTGCGGTCTCGAAGTGGGTCAGCGTGGGCTTCCCCAATGTCAGTGTGCCGGTCTTATCGACAGCAATCACCTCGGCATCGCGCAGAGTTTGCAAGGCGTCACCGCGCCGGAAAAGCACGCCCATTTCGGCTGCACGACCGGTACCCACCATGATTGAAGTCGGGGTCGCAAGCCCCATCGCGCAAGGGCAGGCGATGATCAGGACAGCGACGGCATTCACCAGTGCAAAGCTCAAGGCAGGGTCTGGACCGAAGATCAACCACACGATGAACGTAGCGGCAGCGGCGAACATGACGGCCGGCACGAACCAGTTCGTCACCTTGTCCACCATGGCTTGAACCGGCAACTTGTCGGCCTGGGCCTCCTCGACCATGCGGATGATCTGGGCGATCAGCGTGTCACTGCCGACCTTCGTGGCCCGGAGCGAGAAGGAACCATTCTTGTTGACCGTCCCGCCGACGACCTGTGAACCGGTAGTTTTTGAGACCGGCACGGGTTCGCCCGTGATCATCGACTCGTCCACATAGGACGATCCCTCGATGACGACGCCGTCGACCGGCACTTTCTCGCCGGGGCGAACAAGGATCACATCGCCGGTCGCTACCTGCTGCAACGGGACATCGATGGTTTCACCATTGCGTAAGACACGTGCGGATTTTGCCTGAAGGCCGAGAAGCCGCTTGATGGCTTCGCTCGTTCGCCCCTTGGCCTTGGCTTCGAGAAAACGGCCAAGCAGGATAAGTGTCACGATCACTGCAGCCGCTTCATAATAAACATTGGCCGTGCCACCCGGCAGCAGTTGTGGTGCGAAAGTGGCGATGACCGAGAAGCCCCATGCTGCGGTCGTACCAAGCACGACCAGCGAATTCATGTCTGGTGCAAGCCGCACAAGGGCGGGTATGCCTTTCCTGAAAAACCGCAAACCTGGGCCGAAGAGCACGAGCGTGGTGAGCACGAACTGCAGATACCAGCTCTCCTGCATGCCTATCGTTTCCATCACGAACATATGGATTGCAGGCACGAAATGAGACCCCATTTCCAGCACGAACACAGGTAACGTCAGGATGGCGGCAATGGCGAGACTGATCTTGAGACTATGGAATTCTGCCTCACGCCGGTCGGGCTCGCTCTCCTCCGACCTATCATTGCTGACCTCGCTGGCCGTGTACCCCGCCGCCTTGACGGCCTCCGAAAGGCGGGATGCGTTTGACGTCCCGTCCGCAATCCGGACAGTCGCCCGTTCTGTTGCCAGATTGACACTGGCGCTGGTGACGCCGGGGACAGCCTTCAGCGCTTTTTCGACCCGGCCAACGCAAGAGGCACATGTCATGCCCTCAATGTTAAGCTCTACTGTCTTTTCTCCAACCCCGTAGCCAGCGTTGCGGATCGCGTCGATAACTGCCGGTACGTCCGGTGCACCGGAAAAGGCGACGTCGGCCCGCTCCGTTGCAAGGTTGACCGAGGTCTTGGCGACGCCCGGAACCTTGGCGATGGCTTTTACCACGCGGGCCACACACGAGGCGCACGTCATGCCTTCAACTTCAATTTGGTGATTGGATCGAATGGGAGCGCCTGACATGTTCATGGGAATACCTCTTTCATGCTGTTGCCCTCAAGATAGGGCTTCCCATCGTGGTAAGGTCAAGACCCGGGTTCAACTCCGTTTTGGATCGGATGATTGGCTCGGTTTTCAGCGGACGAACTCATTCTCCTGCGCAAAAGCGCAGGGTACTGCCCGTCAAGATCATGAACATCTTTCAGCACGGGTCATAGCCGGTGCCTCCACGGTCTCCTACGTCCAATTTAAAGTGCATAGTCGTCCAAAACGAATTCTCGTCCCGACTATCTTCACGAAGCAGCTTGGATAAAAGCAAATCCTGGCGCCCTCCCTCAGAGAGGCTCCTGCTGTCTTTCGTCCGGCAACCGCGCAATGGAACGCCTTCAGCAGGTGCATCCGCGCTGGCAAGAGACTGGCAGAACACACAGAAAATAACACTATTACGAACTGAGAGAACCCAGCCGACACGCAAGGACCAAGCCCGCAAGGAGCGAGAGGGTTCCAATAAGGAGGCTGAGCGTGTGGTATTTTCCACGCTGCATAGCACGTTCGTTCACCGCTCCGGTCCATCCCGCTGCCTCTCGGCCGTTGGCGGCGGCTTTGCTCGTTGTACAAGTTGCCGCTCAAGCGCCTGCTTGTAGAGATCGTGCGCGAACATGGGCGCCGGCATCGATCGGACGAACTGCTCAACCTGTTGCGCAAGCTTGCGATCGGCAGGGCTTGCGCTTGCCGCCAGTTCCCGCGCGGCAGCGGTATACACCGCCTTGACGCCCGCATGGCGCTCCCTCGCCGCCTTGACCCATGGGCGTGGTTTCTCCTCGTCTTCGCGATGTGAGGCGCCGTTCCTCGCGCGCTCAAGATCCCGGAACGCCTCCTGGATGGCCGCGCTCTCGGTGCGGGGCATCAGCCCTCTGGCGCGCATATGGCGTAGAGGCGAGCGCTCGGACTTCATGGTATGCCCGCGCGCATACCGCGGCGTTGCCTCCGCCTCGATGCCGCGATGGCGCAAGGCGCCGGCAAAGACCTCACGATAGCGCGCAAGCACCGGCGGTCCCGGATTGAAGGTCTTGCCGTCGTGCTGACGGCCGCGCACGGTCACATGCGCGTGCGGGTGTTCCGTATCGTCGTGAAACGCCAGCATCACATCGACCCGCGGCCGCAGTTCGCCATCGACGAAATCCCGCACCGCATTGCGGAAGGCGTCCCGGTCGACGCCGGGCGGCATGGACAGCATCATGTTCACCGAAAGCGGCGCCTTGCGGACCTGGTGCTGACCCGTGTAGATGATTTCATCGTCCAGCCAGTCGGCATGGATATCCCTGACGGCGTCCCTGCCTTGCATGGTGCCGTAATCGGTCTCTACGGCCACCTTCCCGTTGCGGGTGATATAATCCATATGCGCTTTCAGATGCCCGCCATCGCGTGTGCGGCCGCTGATCTTGATCATGACTTCCGGCGCCTTGCTGGCGATGCGGGCCAGCTTTTCCTTGTCCGCCGTCGTGTTGCGCGGCCCTGGCCTGGCCCGCCCCTTTAAAAGTGCATCGCGATAGACCCTGATGTTCGCCGGCGGCGTCCATGCCGCCGCCACACCGACCTCTTTGTAAAAATCGTCGTAAAGACTGCGGACTTTCGGGTCATTTGCCATCGGCCTGCCCCTCCCAGAGGGGAACGTTGCCGCGCGCCAGCACATGCAGTGCGGCCAATGTCCGCTCGACTTCGCCGCGCGCAGTGTCAACAACCTTCGTGTCGACGGCGAAGGGCGCATGTTCCAGACGGGCTTCGTTGGCAGCGCGGACAAGCTGATTGAGATTGACGCCGATCCTGCGCACCTGGTTGGTCAGGGCGCGCAGTTCGTGCAGCTCCGGCCCGCTGTACTGGGTGCCGGCCCCGAGGCGCACCCGCACCACCGAACGGAGCCATTGCGACGGCTTCATGCCGCGGGCCGCCGCCGCCGTTCTGACCGCCGCAACCTCATTGGCCGAAAGCCGCACCGACAGATGCACCGTCCGCCCGGCGGGATCGGGCAGCCTCGGCGCCTGCACCGGCGATGGTCCATCGACGGCCAGACGCACGAGGTGACGCAGCAAGGCGGACTTTCCGCCATGCGCCCGCGCCAGCGCTGAAAAGCGTTCGGCCAGTGCGTTATCGATGTGGGTGCTTAAATGCTGCATATCCCCCGTTTGGCACCAGTTGGCAAAATTCAGTCGCGACGGCTATCCCGCCCTAGAAACGTTTTACCGAAAAAATCTGTGAAAACAAACGTTTACATGTCTGTGCTGTCTCGCTGCGCTCGGCAGTGGAAATTGGAAAGGCAAGGCTCGCCCCCTGAACCCCACCCGGACGCCCTCCAGGGGTTCACCACCAGGGGAGCAAATGCCCCAGGGGGTGCAGACACGCGTTCGCTGGATTCATCTTCTGACACTGCGTACAATCAGGAATCCGTACGGTCCGGATAGTTCGCGCTGCACATTCTGCGACGCTCAGGACCGTTCGCCGGGGTCATGCCCCGGAACGGTCAGAACCGGTGCCATCGAGGCGGATGAGGTCCATGAGGATTAACCGGATTTGCGGCCATGGCGTTCGTAGCGGGGACCGTCGTCCTCATATCTCAGCACAACGGTATGACGGCGATCGGCACGAAAGCCACCGAGGCTGGCGCCTCCTCGCACACTCCTCAAATGTCGGATCAGGCGAACTCGTCGCACATTGAAACAGAGGTGAAACGATTTCAGGTGCGTATCGCCAAGGCAAACCCAGGAAGGCCAACGGGGCAAGATGCCGCTGCGGAATGTTCAGATTCCACTGTGACAGGTTTGGTTGTGTTGCAAACTTTTCGGTAACCGGAATGAGGCACGAGAGCGTCTCCGTTTTCTCTGGAGTTTGCATGATTTTCAAAGGCCGTCATTTCGACCAGTGGGTGATCCTTCTGTGCGTACGCTGGTATCTGGCCTATGGGTTGAGTCTGCGCGACCTGAAGGAAATGATGGCCGAGCGCGGCATAAGCGTCGATCATTCAACTGTTCATCGCTGGGTCGTTCATTTCTCGCCAATACTGCTCAAACGCTTCAATCGGCGCAAGCGCGCTGTTGGCAGCAAGTGGCATATGGACGAGACCTCCATCAAGCTCAAAGGCCAGTGGATGTATCTCTACCGGGCGATCGACAGCACGGGTGATACGGTCGATTTCTGGTTCAGCGAGCACCGTGATCTGTCGGCAGCCAAAGGCTTTCTGCACAAGGCCCTGGAACGTCACGGCCGGCCCGATCGCATTGTCATCGACGGTAGCCAAACCAATCGGGAGGCAATCATCTCGTGCGATGCTGAAGATCGTCTGCGGGATCGATCACGACGGGTCTTAAAACCGATCCGCATTCGCCAGAGCCAGTATCTCAACAACCGGATCGAGCAGGACCATCGCCGCATCAAGCGGCGTGTCCGACCGATGCTGGGCTTCAAGGCGGTCAACTCAGCAAATGCCACCCTCGATGGGATCGTGATGGTTCAGATGATGCGAAAGCGCCAAGGTCGTTTTGCCTTCAAGTCTTCATCAGGCCCAGCATGACATCGATGGAGCAGCTTGCGAGATGGTCCAGCCATACCGCATGTGTCGCTTTGCCTCTAATTCTGAGACACGATGCGCTGGACGTCATTTCTTGCCTTTAATTGTGAGATTTCGCCGCCGTCGGCTCGGTGCCCTCAATCCTGAAGGACCTGTCCTTTGCTCTAGTTGTGGAGCCTCAACAGGTTGTCCCGGTTGAGACCGAGGCGACTGATTGGTGTCTTTGAGTTTAGGCTGCCATGAGGGCGATGCCAATTGTAGAGATGCGTCCAGTTGGGCAGGTGGTCCTTTCGGCTCTCGGATGAAGGATAGGCGCGTGCATAGGCCCACTCCCGCAAGGCTGTCTGGATGAAGCGTTCGGCTTTGCCGTTTGTCTTCGGCGTGTAGGGCCTGGTGCGGATGTGCTTGAGCCCGAGTGTCTTGCAGGCTTTGGCAAAGTCCTTGGCTTTGTAGCAGGAGCCGTTGTCGCTCATCACACGCGTGACCGTGATGCCGAGACCGTTGTAGTAGGCGATGGCGGCCTTGAGGAAGGCAATGGCACTGACGGCCTTTTCATCCGGCAAGATGTCGGTAAAGGCGATGCGGGAGGCATCGTCGATGCAGACATGGACGTATTCCCAGCCGACACCGCGTGCGTTGCTCTGACCGGTCCTGTCGCCGGTGATGCGGTGGCCGACGCGATGAAAGCGGCCGAGGCGCTTGATGTCGAGATGGATCAGGCCGCCCGGCTCTGCGTACTCGTAGCGCACGACTGGTTCAGCCGGAGTGATGTCTTTCATTCGAGACAGACCTGCTCGTTTGAGAACACGGCTGACGGTGGCAGGGGAAACACCGGTCTCCATGGCGATGTGCCTGCCGGTCAGTCGCTGTCGACGAAGGCCGATGATGCGCTCGACCAAAGCCTGATCCGTTTGCCGGGGACTGGTTTGGGGCCGGGATGAGCGGTCCATCATCCCGCCGCGCCCTTGTGCCCGGAACCGTTCTACCCAGCGCGACACGATCTTGGCTGACACAAGATAAACGCTGCTGGCCTGTGCCTGCGACAGCTGTCCGCTGATAACGGCCAAAGCCATTTCTTCTCGACGCAAAGGCGTCAGTCGGGCATTCTTGTGGATGTTCATTCGGAGCGATCCTGGAAAACTGAGGTGTGGTAACTCCAGTCTCCTAAATCCGCTCCGAATGGACAACCTCCTGAAAGCTCACATCTAGTCGCCACCAAACCGCGTCGCGAATGCCGCTATCCAGACTGCCCGAGCCAGTGAGATATGCTTGAACGAGTGGACGCAGAACCGCGGCCCTACGCGCGGCTTCAGCGCCGGGTGCACCCGCCTGGTCCCCTTCCCTCTCCATCCTAACCCATCGAATGCCCTTGCGAACGCTGTCTCACTTTTACCGGCAAGAATCTCAATTTTTAAGGGCAAAATATCATGTTTAATGGCGAAGCTTCGCCATTGATCTTGTTGAGTTGCTCATCTCGCCTTTAAGGGCAAAGCGACAAGCGGAGATATTGCGCTTAGACTGCTGCAAAACGGTGTCGTCGCTGATTGGAATGCCAAGACGGTTCATCACGCGCGCTCCTGTTAGGCTGTCGATGCTGTAACCAAGAAGGTGAACAATTTCAGCTACCTGACGCGTCCGGCATGCGCAGCGAGCAATGTATTTCGGGCGATCGAACAAGCCAAGCACCACACAAATTGAGGAAGACCCGATTTAGAGTCAAAGCGACAGCAACCTTAGCGGGAGAAATTGTATGTCGCACAGGTTCCCTTCTGCGGATGCGGATCGGCCACAGCTTCCTGAGGCACGTCGGGCCCCTCGAATACCTTCATGAAGAGGGAGACAACGCTTCCTTGGGCAAGAACGACATACGTCACATCCTTTTCGCCGCACAGGCGATTGCCGTTCATAAGCACAGGATTGGCCGGAGGGTCGACCTTGAACACGCCAAGCCGGCCTTCGACGGGAATGAGCCTGATGCTCTCTCCATTGGCAAAAACGATCCGATCGGTTCCAAGAGTGATATCTCCGGTGACAGTAGTCGCCGTGTTGCTGGATGCCTTCCATACGTCGTCCTGGGCATGGGATGCGGCAGACCCCGACACCAGAACCACGGCTGCCAGTAGCGTCCGCATGGCGATCCTCCTTGTGCCTTCTTAACTGACGCTTAAAGAACGGCGTTTATCGGGCACCGGCCGCGAGGCGCGATTTGATCCGCGCGCGGGCGATCTAAGCAAAATGTCGTCCTCTTGAAACAACTCCCCGCGGGGCTGAGAGGAACTTGAAGACTTGGAGAAGGCAATCACCGGACAATTTATTGCACGGTGACCTGCGCAGCAGATCTCGAAGCGCAGCCGCAAAAAAGGGGGTGCCACCAATCGTTCCATACGAGGCATTATGCGACATTTGGAGCACAGATCAGGAACGTTTCACTGACGACATAAGTCCGCTTTACGCGATGAGCGACGTCGTCCTCCCTACCGGATTAGCCGACGAAATTCCCGAAGCTCTTTAAGCGCGCCATTCATGGCAACTGCTTTGGCGCGAGTGCCGTCGATGCACTATCTTGTCACATTGTTGACTCACCGCCGTCATCAGGAACCGCTAGGATGTCGTCAAGATTCAGAAAGGAGGCCTGATATGATCAACAACATAGAGCCGACCCTGGACGAGCTTTTGAGCGAGCCGATAATTCGTTTGGTGATGATGCGTGACGGTATCGATATCGCCGACGCAAGAGCCATGATGGAGCAGGCCAAGTTTCGGTTGAACCGCGGTCGCATTCCGGAAGGAGTGCTTCAAGCGGTGCACAATCCATGCCTCAACACTGTAAACTGAGATAGGTTGTTGTGTTCTACGTTGCTGCTGGCCTATGATTTGATCTGCCCTTCCATTTATCCAGAGATCTCATGAAGCCCGCAAAGTCATTCGTCGTTGAAATCAAACGCAACGGCCGTCGTCAGGTCGTTCGGCAAGAGCCGCTATGGGATCCAAAGCAGCTTAAATCAGCAATGCATGCGGTCGAAGAATCCCAACGCGCCTCTGAAATCGATTCCAAGCTGACCCAAGGGAAATAGACAGGGATCATCCAAAGACGCCCCACGCTGGCCCATAGCTATCGCATGGGAAGCCTCAGCAGTCTTGAACCGCCAGTGATACTGATCTGGAAAAGCGGCCGTAAGAGCGTTTACACCATTAATAGCCGCGGGTATTCGCTCAATCCTCTTGTCGCCCATTTGGGAAAGTTGGTCTTTGAGTTCTTGAACTAATTCGATCCTTGATTGTCCAGATTTCAATCCAATGACTCCTTAGGAACTTTTGCAAGATGACCCAGTCAGATCTGTCGATACAGAATGACGCGACCGGTTGGGATGAGCTGCAGAATATAATCGAAGTCACTGACATTCCCGGTGAGAACCGTAAAGCCAAGCTTTTGAGCCTGTAGAAACAACACGCAGTCATGAAGAGCGCGAAGACGTGCATCGGCTTTGTAGCCTTGCAGCCGACACAACATGCCAGAAAGCAGGGCGGCTCTGCCCAAAACATCTGGATCGGGTGCGAAAGTCCGATGGGAAGGCATATCCTTCACAGTTGTAGCGATCTGGTTAACCGCTGTCTGTGTGCCTGGATGATTGGGATCCAGCACGCCAACGGTGTGCATGAGTTCCTGAATTGCAATCGTCGAGTGATTGACCTGCCTGAGCGCAAGCATATCGGCGATTAAGCGGGGGGCGCGGCCCTGCAAACCATCAATGTATACGCTTGTGTCGAGCAGTAGGTCGGGGCCCGCCTCGGCTGCGTCAGCAAGAAAGGGCAGATCGCCATCCTTGCGACGACTCAAAGTTTTTTTAGGATCGAACCGTGCCCAGCGAACGGCTGCATCAAAATCGAATTCAGCCAAATCAGAATCCGAGTTTCAGAGATGGATCCACTGTTCCCTGTGTTTTGCGGAATGTCTCCGCAAAATTGTCCTCGAGCGCCAGACTTGCAAGAGCAAATTCCACGAGCTCCGTGTCGGAAGTCAAGCCGGTCCTGGCCTTCGCCTGCTCAATCAGCTCTGCGCTCACACGCCCGGCGATGCGCCCAGTTTTCTCTTCCAGCAATCCGGATCGCTTGGCGCTCTCAATGACAGCTTGGATGCGTTCCCGCTGCCGTTTCAGCACTTCAATGCGCTGCAGCTGTTCTTTGCTCGGACGACGCACGCGTTTGGTAGTTCCACTTGTCCGTCCTTGGCGGGTGCGGAAGGCGAGCTTAGCGGTCATGATGGCACTTCCTGTGTTTAACAAAAACCAATTTTGTTAAACATACTACAATCGTCCGGAATTTCAAGGAACAAGAAAAACTAAAGGCCGCACCTAAGTCGCCTTGTCCCGCATCAAATGATGCAAATGTTGAAAGCCAGACTGATGGGTAGTCGTGGTCGAAACCAAACGCACCATAAACAGCGAGTCCGGGAAGGGTCTTAACCGACATCAACGCTTGGTCTTCCGTTTCGCAACGATGCTGGAAATCGTCCGCTGGGAGAACCGGTCTCATCAGCAAGCTCCGGGTGCCGTTAGCGCATCAAGCCTATAACTTAATGCGAAAGCAGAAATTCAGCAACCATCTCTGCCTTACCGCTTCAAACTGAAAATGCTAAGTCAGAAGCCACAGGAAATCTGCCCCAGGAGAGCGGCTTCCGGCGAATTTTTCGAATTGCAGTCCTATTGTGGGAAGAAAACGCTCGCCTGATGCGAAAGCGGCTCGGTCATGTGTGTCCCCTTCCGCCCGGCAATGTCTGCGCGCTTCTCAAAGACCCTCATCCAGCCTACTCTGTTCCGACCAGTGGGCAAATGGGTCGCTGATCTGGGACATGACGGCCAAAGACTCAAAGAATTCGCCCATTGGCCAACACTGAGCAGGATAATAGGAGGTAACGATGGATCTCAAGGACAGGCGCCTCTGGTACGGCGTAGCCGTGATCGTGGTATTGATCGTGATTGCCTATGCGGCTGGTTGGTTTGGCGGGACGCCGACACCAGTGCCATCGCAGTGAGAGCAATCGTCATTTGCGCCGAATTTCCGGTATCGCCTTTTATTCGTGCTAGGGACGATTAGATCAGTCGTTAAGAAATCTGCGTGGTGACCTGACCACGAAGGAGCCAATGCTCGTCGCGCTTCAAAAAGTGAGTAAATCCTATCGAACAGCAGAAGGGCCGTTGGAGGTCCTGCGCGAGGTTGACCTCGGGCTGGATGTCGGCCGAAGCCTTGCTTTGACCGGAGAGTCAGGCAGCGGCAAAAGCACACTTTTGCACCTGGCGGCAGGGCTGGATCATCCAGACTCCGGCCGCATCGAAATCGCCGGTCAGGATATCTCGCAGCTGAACGACGTCGGCCGCGCCGCATTGCGGCGCGGTGTGGTCGGACTGGTGTTTCAACAGTTCAACCTGATCCCTTCGCTTGATGTAGCAGCCAATCTTTCCTTCCACGCGCGCCTTGCCGGACGCTACAATTCGGCTTGGCAATCGGAATTGGTCGAGAAGCTTGGGCTTGAAGCCCTGTTGAAGCGCTACCCCGAACAGCTCTCCGTCGGCCAGCAGCAAAGGGTGGCGATCGGGCGGACCCTGGCCGCGCGTCCGAAGCTGGTGCTCGCCGACGAGCCGACGGGCAATCTGGACGAGGCAACCGGTGATGCGGTGCTGGCGCTGATGCTGGAACTGGTGGTGCAGACCGGGGCAGCTCTATTAATGGTGACGCATTCGACGCGGCTTGCCGAACGGCTCGATGCACGGGTGCACCTTCAGGCCGGGCGGATCGCCTGATGTTTTATGCGAGCATGTCTGCCTTGCTTTCCCATTGGCGCCGGCAGCCGATGCAACTGGCGATGCTGCTCATGGGTCTCTCACTGGCGACCGCCCTCTGGTCGGGTGTTCAGGCGATCAATGCTGAAGCACGCGCCAGCTACAATCGTGCAGCGTCGATGCTTGGACAGGATCGCCTCGAACAATTGGTATCGGCGGACGGGAAAACAATCCCGCAGCAGGTCTTTGTCGATCTCAGCCGGGCGGGCTGGCTGGTGTCTCCAGTCCTGGAGGGTCAGCTGCGTCTCGGCGCCGCGCGGCTGCACGTCCTCGGCATCGATCCTGTGAGCTTGCCGCGCGAAGCGCAGCAGGTGGATCTGGCAGGAGGCGATAGTCTTCTGCCGTTCATCACCCCACCGGGGCTGCTCTACGTTTCGCCAGCCACGGTAGAACAGCTGGCAGGCCAGCAAACGCCGCCATTGCAGATCGCAAAAGACCTGCTGCCGGGCATGGCAATCACCGATATCGGGATAGCCCAGTCCCTGCTGGGCAAGCCCGGCCAGATCAGCCGCCTGATCGTCTGGCCGGATCAGACCGTCGATCGTGCCACGCTTGAGACGACTGCGCCGCAACTGACGCTGAAGAAACCAGATCCCCAGGGCGATCTGGCGAGACTGACCGACAGCTTCCACATGAACCTGACCGCGTTCGGCTTTCTGGCCTTCGCGGTCGGGTTGTTCATGGTCTATTCCGTAATCGGGCTAGCCTTCGAACAGCGCCGCTCAACCTTCCGGACGCTGCGTTCGCTCGGTCTGTCGGCGCGATCGCTGACGGGTCTTTTGCTGACAGAGCTGATCATGCTGGCGCTGGTGGCAGGCGTTGCCGGGGTGGCGCTTGGCTATCTCATCGCATCGCTTCTTCTGCCGGGAGTTGCCGCAACCCTGCAAGGTCTCTATGGTGCCAGTATTCCGGGGGCGCTGACGTTGCGCCCGACATGGTGGGCGACGGGACTGGGCATTGCGGTTTTCGGAACACTTTTGTCGGCCGCGCAAAGTCTCTGGCGCATTTGGCGCATGCCTCTGCTGGCACCGGCCCAACCGCGTGCATGGGCGCGGGCGTCGGAAGGTGCGTTTCGCATCCAGGCGATAGCCGCGATTGCGCTTTTTGCTTTGACGCTTGCACTCGCTCGTTGGGGTACGGGGCTGATCGCCGGATTTTCCATCCTCGGCGGCCTGCTTCTGGGAGCAGCGCTAATATTGCCGCTCCTGCTCGCGCTGTTCCTGCTCGTCATGCAGCGATGGTCGACGAGACCCGTGACGGCGTGGTTCTGGGCGGACACACGCCAGCAATTGCCCGGCCTTGCGCTAGCGCTGATGGCACTCTTGCTGGCATTGTCCGCAAATGTCGGCGTGGGAACAATGGTGTCAAGCTTCCGCTTGACGTTTACCGGCTGGCTCGATCAGCGACTGGCTGCCGAACTATACGTCACGGCACGAACCGAGACTGAGGCTACCGCCCTTCGCGAATGGCTCACACCTCGGGTAGACGCCATCCTCCCTGTCTGGAATGTCGAAGGCTATGTCCTGGGACAACCAGTGCAGATCTTCGGCGTAGCGGATGATGCGACCTATCGCGACAACTGGCCCCTTTTGCAGGCGACGTCCGACGTTTGGGATCGTGTGGCCCGCGGCAAGGCCGCTTTGGTCAATGAACAGTTGTCGCGCCGCGCTCATCTGAACATCGGCGATCCTCTCATCCTTCCCGGCGGCTGGACGACGGCGATCGCGGGAGTTTATTCGGACTATGGCAATCCGACGGGACAGGTCATCGTCGGCATAGTTGCCTTGACATCGCACTATCCGGACGTCTCCCGGCTTCGCTACGGTCTGCGCTTGGCCCATGCAAAGGCCGCCGGAGTGGGCAGCGAGCTGCGCAAACAGTTCGATCTTCCTGAGCAGAACGTGGTTGATCAGGCGAGTCTCAAACGCCGGTCCATTCAAATTTTCGAACAAACCTTTGATATGACGGCTGCGCTGAATGTGCTGACCCTCGCGGTTGCGGGCCTGGCGATGTTTGCAAGCCTGATGACCCTGTCGGGGATGCGGCTGCCGCAGTTGGCACCAGCCTGGGCGATGGGATTGACGCGGCAGCAATTGGTCCTGCTTGAATTGGCAAGAGCCATGGTGCTCGTCGTCATTACCCTGCTTGCTGCGCTACCAGTTGGCATCGTGCTTGCCTGGGTATTGCTCGCGATCGTCAATGTCGAGGCATTCGGATGGCGGCTGCCGCTGCATCTGTTCCCGGCCGACTGGCTGCGGCTTGGGACGATCGCGCTTGCCGCCGCGCTGCTGTCGGCGTTGATCCCCCTGCGGCGTCTCGCGCGGGTCACGCCCACCGATCTTCTGAAGGTCTTCGCCAATGAACGCTAGATCTTTGCTGTCGACACTCTCTGCAGCAATTATGCTCTGCAACGCTTTCGGCGGCACGGCTAAAGCCCAGGGCTTTGCCGGCCTTGGTACGACCGCGGAGGGATTTGCGGTTCCTCAGCCCGGGATCGCGTTGAACTTTTCGGTCGATCATGGGCCGCATCCGAATTATCGGATCGAGTGGTGGTATCTAACGGCAAACCTGAAATCCGGCGATGGCACGGAGTATGGCGTACAATGGACGCTCTTTCGCTCAGCACTTGCACCGGGCGAGAGGACCGGCTGGTCGAGCCCGCAGGTCTGGATGGGCCACGCGGCGTTGACGACGCAAAGGCAGCAGTATGTCGCCGAGCGCCTCGCGCGTGGTGGAGTCGGCCAGGCCGGCGTGACCGCCACGCCCTTTGCGGCCTGGATCGGCGATTGGCAGATGCAAAGCTTGGTGGGCGGCAGCCAACAAGACGCGCTGTCGGATATCGCGCTCAAGGCTGCTGGTGCGAAGTTTCGCTACGATCTACGGCTTCACGCAACCGGTCCTCTCGTTCTGCAGGGCCAGAACGGCTACTCCGTGAAATCCGCAAAAGGGCAGGCAAGCTATTATTACTCGCAGCCTTTTTACTCCGTCGAGGGCAAGCTTGATCTGCCGGAAGGCGAGGTTGCCGTGACAGGGCAAGCGTGGCTAGACCGGGAATGGTCGTCACAGCCGTTGGCAGCAGATCAGACGGGATGGGACTGGTTCTCTTTGCATCTCGACAGCGGTGAAAAGCTGATGGGCTTTCGCCTGCGGGATGGCGGTAGCGGATTTACATCCACAACATGGATTTCCGCAGAAGGAAAGCCGACGCCGCTACCTCCAGGGACACTGAAGCTGACGCCGCTCGACACCGCGCGCGTGGCCGGTCGCGATATTCCGATTGCATGGCGCATCGAATTGCCATCTCGCAATCTCAATATTACGGCGACTGCGCTCAATCGTGAGGCGTGGATGGCGACGCGGACACCCTATTGGGAAGGTCCAATAAGCTTCAAAGGTTCCCATACAGGGCGGGGATACCTCGAAATGACCGGTTACTGATTGTGTTCAGCCGCAACGACTTTGCCGTAAGATACTGTTCGAAAGACCGGGTGTCATCCAACCGGTTCCTCCATGGGCCAAGAATTGGAGTTTTGAGCCCGGCGGACGAGGCTATGCCCTTGCGCAGGTCATCGACCGACCCTCTTGATCCCCACGCTGGCACTGGGGAGCGTCGGTCACCTCGACGGGCATGCACGCCAACCGGCATCGTAGAACCGCCGTGCATGTGCGAAGGCTGCACGTTTTCGTCAATGAAATCTCCAGCCAGACATCATCGTGATTGGACTTCGCAATCCGTTGGAGTCACGCTTGGCTCGGGTATAAGTGGGAAATGGGCGGACCAACTATCATCTGAATAGGAGGCCAAAATGAAGCACCATGCACTCGATCACCTGCAGACGGTCGCCGAGGTCGATCAGGACTACCCGCGCCAGATCATGTCGCGCAATGAACGTCTTGAACGCTGGGTGGAACTCCTCGAACGGAATCCTGACCGGCGCCTCTCGACGCTGCACCAGACCGAGTACCAGCCGGCTAGGGAGCGCGCGGCCATGCGTAGCGATGGCTCGCCGATCTCGGTCGCTTTCGACGGATCCAGTCCTCCGCGCGGCCGGGTTGGAAAACGACAGCTACGGCGAAGCGAAGCGGTTCTTCGAACTGACCGATCACCAATTACACAAGGTCATCTGCTATTGCCATTTCGGCGAGACCTTGAACGCCGCGACGGCCGCCCATCACATCCGTAAGGCGCTTGGCGGGCGACAGCGAGGCATGCTTATTCGGTTGCGTGCTGTGTTCGACAGATAGACCCGGCGACGGTTCGCCGGATTGTTGCTGAAGCGGCCTGACTTGCTCCCGAGCCGCCGTGATGGGGGCGTTGTCACCTTGTTGAATGACAAGCGCGTTAAGTCCCGTTCTGACGGTTTCAGACGCTCTGGGCGCTGACGGCTTTCCATTGAGCCATGGCGTGCTCTCGGTGATTGCGAATTTGATTGGCCGACGGTTTTGTGTGATCTGGGACGAAGAGATTGCGGACGGCGGAGAACAGCGAAACGAAATGCTGCTAACTGCCGATTGAACGAAAGCCTTGGCGCATTCGTTCCCGTTTTCGAAACGGCAGATGCCGATCCCAAGGGCAACGAGCGTGACCGCTCGGCCCCTAAGGATTAACCTTTGACCTAGCCAAGCGGGCGGGTATCGACGCGATCAAACACGCTAGCAGTATTGGCGTGGTGACCGCGATAAGTTCGGTCTCGTGCACGGATTGTCCGATCATGGCGCAACCAGGCATTCCGCCTAAGCAAATGTTTCCCACCGTCTAACCGATGCACTCGCGGCTTCCATACAAACCTCAGTGAAATGACCGGTGCCCACCGCATTTCAAGGCCGGGTTATATTGTAATGGAGTGTGATTTATAGATTGGATTTTCTAATTTTAAATCCTATTGGAATTAAATTCCTCTATGCCAAAACAGTTGAATTAATGTTCGTTTGGGACCGCTCATCGGGATTCGCATATTCGCGGAGCGAAGCGTATCCTCGCTTGGGTTGGGGCGATAATACCTATTCCGGAGGAAAAAATGCCGACGAATGTGAAAGAAATGTTGGCGGCCGCAAATGCCGTTGTACCCAAGATCACGGTTGAAGAGGCGCAGAAGATGATCGCGGACGGGAACGCGCTTGTGGTAGATGTCCGAGATGCTCCCGAGATTCAGGCCAGCGGCAAAATCAAAGGTGCTCTTCATGTTCCTCGCGGAATGCTGGAATTTCGCGCTGATGCCGATACGCCGTATCACAACGGGTCCTTTACTAATGATAGGCCGATCATTCTCTATTGTGCGTCTGGGGGTCGGTCAGCTCTTAGCGGAAAGGTCCTGAAGGATCTGGGCTACGAAACCGTGTATAATCTTGGTGCCTTCAAGGATTGGGCCGAGAGTGGGGGAGAGATCGAGAAGATTCCCTGAACATTTCGCTGCAAATCGGTTCGTTGGAGGTGCACTATTCGCAGTCGGACCAAACTCCATCCGCCGTTTCCTTTTTACCTGAACGGAGACTCTCCATCAGGGAGGCGGAGCCTTATCCCGCGCTTGCCTGACCGGAAACCAAGCGGAGGCCTTGGGCTTGCCGCAGGCCGGTGGGCTCGCCGAGTGGTGCCGACACGCGCGCGGTCCGCTATACCTCAATGTTTCGAAGCGGTTGCGAGGAGTGTGCCAGGAAAATAAAAACTGAAAAACAGAAGGGATTGAAACTCCCTCTTTGATCCATCAAAACATTTGCTGCTTTGGTGCCTGTGGCAAGCCGACGGTCTCAACGCAGCATGAACGCTAACCGCTCAGCTTTTCTTCATTACATTCATCGCGTTTTGCAGATGCGTCAGGCATTCATCCGTCTTTTGTGCGGCCAAGGCTTCTTTTGCCTTTTCCATCTCCATCTTGGCTTGTTCTTTCTTGTCATTGACGGCCGGATCGACCATGGCATCCATATCTGCTGTCATTTTTGCCAGGTGGTACGCATCCGGTGAGGGCCACAGGATTTTCACCTGTGCGCATGGTATGTTGCCGGCATGGAGATCGATGACGAGAAGATCGATGATGCTGTTCTCGCCTTACTATGGCTGACGCTGCATGACGAGCGTCGCGCCTGGAAAGGGTTTGACTGGGGCGTCATGGACCGTTTGCATCAGAAGGGTCTGATTGCAGATCCCGCGAACAAGTCGAAGTCGGTCGTTCTAAGCGATGAAGGTTTGCGACGGTCGGAAGAACTGTTCCGCGCTCTGTTTACGCGGCCGACGCGATGATCGCTGTTTCCGGTTTCCACTGCCACGGCAGCAGCTCTGCGAGTTGTCTAATCGCATTCCGCTCGTCAAGAGGGTCTGGCCATTTGGGATCCTTGCCGGGTTGCGGAAGAGGCAACGCGGTGCAAATTGGTTGGTTGGATGGGGCCCCCTCAGCGGCATGTTGTCTTCAAAGCTGTCCTGTGCCGGGAGCAGGGTTGTCTCCGCGGTCGACAAATGGTCGCCGCACAATGGGTCTTCGCAGGCAGGATCTTCCTATGTTTTGTGCGCAGTCTCGAATGAGCTGCAGCCCGCAGAACGGAATGATCCAACCGACGTCCGCAGCAGGGGACGCTCAGTGCCTCAAATCGGGTTTGACGCGCTGAGGGAAGAAGGCTGACACTTCGCTTATGCGGTGGCGCCAGCCAATGCGTTGAATACCTTTCCTGTCTTGAGCATGCTGTGCATGATCACCGCAAGCTTTCGGGCGACCGCCACCGCAGCGCGCTTGAAGCCCAACCGCTCACGCAGCTTCAGCCCCCAGCTCTTGAGACTGCTTTCGTTCCTGGCACTGGTTCTGGTGAGGAGGACCGTCGCCGCTTCATAAAGCAAGCCCCGCAGATGGTTGTCGCCTCTTCGAGAGATGTGGCCGTCATAGTCGACCTCACCTGACTGGTAGCGCCGCGTTGTCAGCCCAAGCCAGGCGCCAACCGAGCGCGACGTTTTGAAGTTTTCTGGATCTTCGATCGCTGCAACATAGGATACCGCCGTGACGGCGCCGATACCCGGAATCGTCATCAAAAGCTTCGTCGCCTGGCTCTGTCGCGCCGCTGCGAGCAACTGGCGATCAAGATCGGCCGCGCGCTTGCGTATGTCGCGCCACGCCTCGAGCAGAGGCAATATGATCCTTGCCAAGCCGTCATTCCCATCCAAGAGTTCCCTTACATTGCCATCAAATATCCGACCTGTTCCTTTGGGAACGATGAGACCGAATGTCTTCATCAGGCCGCGGATCTGGTTGCTGAGCTGGGTTGAGATGCTCAGAAGCTGATTGCGAGCCGCCACCAGCGTGCGCGTCAGCATGCTGTCGAATGCTTTTACCCGGACCGCCTTGTAGAAGCCGGCTTCGGCCAGTTGGGCCAAGCCATCCGCGTCATTGGCGTCAGTCTTGTTGAGCGTCTCGTTCAACACCTTTTGCGCGTGCCGCGCTTCGATGCAGATCGCAGGAATCCCTTCTGCCGTCAGCGCATGATAAAACCACGTCGACAATGGCCCCGTCTCGAATACAACGCGCTTGGCGTGCGGGGCGTGTTTGCGGATCATCTGCGCCAAGAGCTTTGGGTCAGAAGGGCACTTCCCGCGCCATATCCGCTTCCCGTCTGCTCGGATCGAGATCGCGGTATCTTTCAACGAAACATCAAGCCCGATATATTCGACCATGGTTGCCTCCATTTGATGTTTGGGCCCGGTTCCAATCGTGAGCCCGTATTGCCATCTTATCGGGGGCAACCACCCCAGCCAGAGTCATTCTGTAAAATGGCCTCGGACGATCGCGCCGCGATTACCCCATGTTTTGTAACCGGCATATCGGCGATGCGGGCGAGGACATCGGCAAGCCAGGCCTGAGGGTCGATGTCATTGAGCTTCGCGGTCATGATCAGCGTCGCCATGAAGGCAGCCCTGTCGGCGCCGCGGTCAGAGCCTGCGAACAACCATGACTTTCGGCCGAGAGCAAAGCCGCGCAGTGCCCGTTCTGCGGCATTGTTGGTCAGGCAAATTCTGCCGTCACTGAGGAATGTCGTGAAGCCATCCCAGCGCTTCAGCATGTAGTCGATGGGCTCGGCAACCGGGGAGCTGCGTGACAGCTTTGCCCGCTCGGCCCGCATCCAGGCCTCAAGCTCGTTGACGAGCGACTGACTTTCCTGCTGGCGTCGTTGCAGCCGCTCGTTGACGGAGAGACCATTGATGTCGCGCTCGATGTCGAACAGCGCATCGATCCGCTTTACGGCCTCCAGTGCAATCGGCGAGATCGGCGTGGCGTTCTTGCCGCGTCGTAATCGGGAATTTTGAAGCGCCGGCGGTAGGCCCCCCGCGCCAGGCAAGTGACTCGCTTGAAGAGCCGGCGGAAGAAAGCGGATTCCTCATAGCCGATCTGCCAGCTGATCTCATCGACCGAAGCCTCCGTCCGCTCGAGACGACGCTTGGCATCCTCGATTCTCAGGCGCTGCACATAGGCGAGCGGGCTCAGCCCGGTCGCGGTTGTGAACCGGCGCTTGAAGGTGCGTTCGGTGAGCCCGGTGCGTCGCATCATCTCTTCCAGAGGGTTTGCTACCGGAAAATTCACGGCGATCCATGCCTGGGCGGCCTGGATCGTGAGGTCGCCATGATCATTGCGCCCCTCGAACACGATGTAGGGCACAAGCCCGTCCTGATGCCACTGCAGAGCGAAGAACCGGGCTACGGCCTGTGCTTCGGTAGCCCCGGCATGGCGGCCCATCAGGTACAACACCAGATCGTGCCACGTCATGGAGGCACCGGAACTGACAAGATCCTCGCGCTTCGCCGCCGACATATTGGAGGAATATTCATGACGATCACAGTTAAATTGGCGGGCGGCGCTCAGGGCTTCAACTGGCTACGGGTCTTCGTCGCTGAAGAGCAGAAGCTGTTCGAGAAGCGCGGGCTGAAGATTGAATATCTTCGCATGGGCGGCGTCGACAAGGCGACGGCTGCAGTCCTCGATGGCAAGGCAGATCTCGCGATCACACCGCCTGAAGGGGCCGTTTCCAACTACGTCAAGGGAGGCGAACTGCGTGTAGTGGCGTCGAATTCCAACCGCCTTCCCATGTCGATCGTGGCAAGTGCTTCGATCAAGTCGAGTGCCGGACTAAAGGGTAAGAAAATCGGCACCTTGTCGCTGACCGAGGGAACAGCGATCTACACACAGATGCTGCTTGCCCGCGAGGGACTGCAATACCCAGGCGACTATGAATTTGTGCTCGCGGGCATCCACACCAAGCGCTGGGAAGCGTTGCAGGCTGGCGAGATCGATTGCGCCCGCAGCCCGCGCCATGGAATTTCGTGGCTGAACAGGCGGGCTACAACCTGATCGGCGAGGTCAACGACGTCATCCCGGAAATCCTGTTTGCCGCGCTCGTCGCCAACAGGAGTTGGCTTGAAGCGAACAGCGCAACGGTCGGGAAGCTGTTGGAGGCGCTGACCAACGCCTATGTGATCACCAACGATCCCTCGATGGAGGAGATTACGCTGCCCATTTTCCAGCGTATCACCGTGCCCGACGATGCAGTTCTGGCACGCCGCGGGCTACGCTATATGCGTGACATGGGCATGTGGCCACACGGCCTCGCTATTCCCGACAAGGCGCTGGATACCACCATCGACCTGATGATCCGCGCGGGCCTGCTCGATGAAGCAAATCGGACATCGGCTACTGGCGTCTTTGACCACTCCTACCTCCAAAGGGGAATGTCGCGGTAGGGCGGTGCGTGTGATTCCCTCACGGAAGCTTTTGCGACAAAACCGTCCGAGGTCGTTTCCAAGAGTTCGCTTCGGGCCCAAAGAGCGGCCATACTGTTCGAGACGAAAGTGATCGAACCGCTGACACCGCATCCAACTGTCAAATTCAAAACAACAGCGTCTAATAGGCGAATTTCGGGCATTTTTAATTGTAGCCAAAATGTCTGCAATCCCGATTAAAAGCCTTTTGTGTCGTGTCTCTATTCTATGGCGCCAGCACAATGTTTGTCCCTTCTCCTTGAAAACGAGCCCGAACCGATCCCCGTGCATCTTGTCTTTCAGCCGCGACGATTCGAAAGGGGGAGCCTTACGCGCCTTCATAGACTTCGCCGTACCTCTCCTGCGAAAATCGGTTATCGGCAAGGTCACGCCACCTTCGTGAAGTCATCGAGGGATCAAGGCGCGACCTCAGCCGAAACCAGCCGCCGCACTGGCCCATCGTTCCACCGCCTTTGAAGTTCCGTCACTCAAAATGCAGACCCGGTCGTCATTTACCGTATTGACATATCGCTTATTTCCGATATGACTTGCGTATGGAATTGCTCGAGATATTCAAAGCCCTCTCAAATCGGACACGTCTTGAAATCGTGCAGGGTTTGAAGGATCCCGTAAAGAACTTCCCTCCGCAGGATGAAGGTGACGTTCATACGGTGGGGGTCTGCGTCAGTAGTATTCAGGAAGGTGTCGGTCTGTCGCAGTCAACGGTGTCCGATTATCTTGCAACGCTGCAACGGGCCGGCCTGGTGGAAGTCAGGCGCATCGGCCAATGGACTTACTACAAGCGGAACGAGGCGACTATCAGTGCTCTTGCCAAGATCATAGGGACAGATTTGTGATCATTTACCGTGACATATCGGCAATTCCCTATATTCCTTTTTCCAGAAACGAGGATCTACAATGAAAGCGATGACACTTAACTCTTTTGGTGGCCCGGAATCGTTCGAGCTTTGCGAAGTACCAAAGCCTGTTCCGCATGCGGGACAAGTCCTCGTGCGCGTACATGCTACATCGATCAATCCATTGGATTACCAGGTTCGGCGCGGCGACTATCGCGACTTGGTACCATTGCCGGCCATTACTGGTCACGACGTATCCGGGGTTGTCGAAGCGGTCGGACCAGGCGTGACGATGTTCTCTCCAGGAGACGAAGTCTGGTACACCCCGCAAATATTTGACGGGCCAGGAAGTTATGCCGAATACCACGTTGCGAACGAAAACATCATCGGAAGGAAACCCAGCTCGCTAAGCCATCTCGAAGCAGCAAGCCTGAGCCTGGTCGGCGGGACGGCGTGGGAGGCCCTCGTCGCGCGCGCAGCTTTAAGAGTGGGAGAAAGCATCCTGATCCATGGCGGCGCCGGAGGGGTCGGTCATGTTGCGATTCAGGTCGCGAAAGCCATAGGTGCGAAGGTATTCACGACCGTACGCGAAGATAACTTCGAATTCGCACGAAGTGTTGGGGCGGATGTGGTCATCGACTACAAGAAGGAAGACTACATCAGCGCCATTATGCGGGAAACGGATGGCCGCGGCGTCGACGTCGTGTTTGACACCCTTGGTGGCGACACATTGTCCCGCAGCCCGGACGTGCTCGCACAACTTGGCCGCGTTGTCACGATCGTGGACATCGCACAGCCACAGAACCTCATCGAAGCATGGGGCAAGAACGCAAGTTTTCACTTCGTTTTCACAAGACAAAACCGCGGCAAGCTTGATGAACTGAGCACATTGGTAGAGCGTGGTCAGCTGCGGCCGCACGTTGGCGCTGTCTATGCGCTCGCTGACATCTCTCTCGCCCATGCGCGGCTTGAGACCCCAAACAACGGTATCCGGGGAAAAATCGCGATTGCGGTCGACCCGTCGGCTGACACTATGCGTGCAAGTTCATAAACGCTCCAATTCAGTTCAAAGGTGCAACCATGATTTATGAGATCGCTCAGCTGCCCGTTTACAAGGAGCAGACTGAAACGTTCAGAGAAGCATTCGCCGAAGTCGTTCCGTTACTAAGCCGCGCGCAAGGTTACCGCGGTCACTTTCTGGCGCAAGGTATCGAAAGGCCCGAACTATTCCACCTGATCGTGCGATGGCGCTCACTCGAGGATCACACACCAGGCTTCAAAGCGAGCGAAGACCATCGGACGTTCATGATGGGCTTACAGGAATATTTTTCGGCGGAACCGCAGGTCTATCATATCGAAGGCGCAGCTTTTGCCGCAAGCGAACATGATGATCTGAATAATGCCGTTAGTATGGATAACGCCGGTACGCCAAGGAATTTGCGGCTTTAAAACTATTGGGTGGTTGTCAGGTCGTTTTTACAGCCACCCCATTTCCGGAACGCAAATCTCGGTGTCACTTGGGTGAAAGAAAGGCAACGCCGCCTGTTTCAAGGACTGGCGTCATTTCACCGACTGGTGCCGCGGGGACGGTTTTGAGCCGCTGCGCCCTCCACCCAGGTCATCGGCCTTTAAATCGGCGCGCCTGCGCCTCAGGCACTGTCATTGACGCCGCTGCCAGCGATCCGAAGCGCAATGCCCCTGCCCGCTCGGTCACGACGATCGAGCGGCGTCTCTCCGGCCTTGGCCCGGAGCGCGGCGTGCCGATTGATCGTTACGATCGGCATATTGCGACGAAATTATCAAGACGGAGACGCGAGTCGAGGCCGTTACGAAAGGTCATGGAATACATCCTGTGTTGGCGGTTCGTTGAGGGATGTTGCAAGGATGCCCTCATCGGAGAACCATCCGCAGCGGACTTGTCATTCTCTTCTGCGACCCGGTAGTCCTCAGTCGTGTGACGCTGTGTTGCAAGAAGAGGAACGCGAAGTGCAACTTGAGGATCTAAGAATATTCGTCGAGGTCGCCGATGCGGGCGGGATATCGTCAGCGGCGCTGCGACTGGGCATTTCCAAGTCGATGGTCAGCCGGAGGATCACTCAGCTCGAGGCAGAACTCGGCGCACAGTTACTTGCGAGGACGACCCGTGGTATAGCGCTGACAGAAGCAGGTGCTACATTCAGGGAGTATGCAGCCAAGATTTCTGCCGAATTGGATGTGGCGCGGGAAACGATGCTGCCGGCGGGTGAGCTTCGAGGTCGCATGCGCGTAGCCGCACCACTATCATTTGGTCCGACGCATTTTGCTCCTGTCCTCTCCCAGATGGCGCGCCGACACCCCCAACTACATATCAGTTCTTCCTATACTGATCGCTTCGTAGATCTCGTCGGAGAAGGTTTTGATTGCGCAATTCGGGTGGGATATCTGCCGGACTCAAGTCTCGTCGCAAGACGTGTCGGACCGATCTCTGGCAAGCTGGTTGCAGTCCTGCCTACATCGAGGCTCACGGCGCGCCCGTAACACCGGACGAGATTGTGAATCACCAGGTCGTCATGCGGGGAGCCGAAACGTGGCAATTCATGGATGGCGACAAGATTGTCATGGTGCGTCCCCAGGGACGCTTCGTAGCTGACAACGGAGTATCGCTTGTGGCGGCCGCTCTGGAGGGGATCGGGGTCGCCCATCTACCAGAACCGCTCGTCGCTGATCATATCTCTTCGGGCGCACTGGTGCCAATCATGACGCGTCATCCGATTCCGCCAGCCGCCATCTTCGTCGTGGGGCCGCCCGGCCGGTATCCCACGAGAAAAGTGAGAGTCCTCACTGAGATGCTCATCGAATGTTTTGGAAACTCAACCGTGGCGAGGGCGCGGTGAGCGTCGGCAAAGGAGATGATTGATCGGCCTATGAGTAGCGTCACCATGTTGAGGTGGACCGGTTCGCTTCCAGTTTCCGGCTTGGCGATTGATTGCTGCCCTAGCCCGAAGTATATCTTTTATTGATCGTACGCTGAGGCCCATTGCGACGAGGCTCTCATGGGAGAACCATTCGCAACGAACTTGTCATTCTCTCATGCGGCCCGATAGTCCACGGTCGTGTAACGCTATGTTGCAAGGACAGGAACGCGAAGTGGAACTTGAGGATCTGTGAATTCCATCGAAGTTGCTGATGCGATGGGGTATCGTCAGCGGCGCTGCGACTGGGCACCTTCAGACAGTACGCAACCAGAGTTTCTGCCAAATCGGATGTCGCGCGGGAAACGATGCTGACCGCGGTGAGCTTCGAGGTCGCATGCGCGTAGCCGCGCCACTGTCATTTTGGTCCGACGCATTGTGCTCACGTTCTCTCTAAAATGGCGCATCGAGACACCCGCAACTACACATCCAATCTTCCTATACGGATCGCTTGTAGACTTTGTCGGAGAAGGTCTTGATTGCGCAATTCGGGTAGGTCACCTGTCAGATTCAAACCTTATCGCAACGACTTTGGGTGCTCCCGACGCCCCAATCCCGGTAGGCCGATGATATTCGATCCATCCGTGCAAAGAAATGCGGATTGGGGCGTCGCGCCTATTCATTCCTGATAACAATCGCATCGAGCAGGATCACCGGCGCATCAAGCGCCGCGTGCGGCCGATGCTCGGCTTCAAATCGACGGCCACAGCCCGCATCATCCTGTCCGGCATCGAAATGGTCCATATGATGCGCAAGCGACAGGCCAGGTTTGCCTTCAATCCGAGTCCATCCCTGGCTGGACAGTTTGCAATTCTTGCCGCATAACTGTTCGGCATCAAGCCTTCAGCACACCTTAACTCAGCGTTGCAACAAAACCCTCATGGATGAGCCGCGGTGACAGCCATCATCAGTTCTCCCATGAATTCGCGTCCGTTGTGGTGCGAGATGTCGCCGACAGAGAGCATGCCGACCATGCGCTTCTTATCGTCAATAACCGGCAAGCGCCTGATCTGCTTGGATTCCATCAACCGAATGGCATCTTCAACAGTCTCGTCGGTCCGGCAATAGACGATCCCTTTGGTCATGACATCTCGCGCCGTCAAAGAAGCCGGATCCCTGCCGTTGGCGAGAGCCCGGAGCGTGATATCGCGATCCGTGACCATGCCGATGAGGCGGTCATTCTCGCCGACGGGTATGGCGCCGACATCATCGTTTTTCATTATTTTCGCGAGTTGTGAAAGTGAGGCATCAGGCGTGACCCAATTCACCCCCTTATGCATTGCTTCAGAGACTTTCATAGCAACCTCCATATTTTGAAAGTGCAGGAAAGGTTAAACGATACACCTCTTTGTCCATTGATGCACATCAACACGGCGGCAACTGACGCTAAATCCAATGACGTCTGCGATGCCCAGTAGCAAGGCTGATCAAGTGCGACAGCCGCCTCATTCTTGAGAGATCATCGCACAGCAGGATTTTGTCATTTCGGGATTGGCGGTTGCATGGGACGAGCAGGGAGAGAACCCAACTCATTTCAGGTTTGCATTGATGTCCTGATCAGGACTTTTCCCTCATTGGCGGTGCGGATTTATTTGGCAGCGGCCATGAGCGCCTGTTGTTCGGCACTGTTATTCAGCACGCAGTTTGACCCCGTATACGCATCGAATCACCATGCCATTCACACAGCTAATTTTTCAATGTAATCAACTATCTAAATAACATCAGGTGGCGTCATTGTTGAGTGCCGATTGGAGGTCAGACCTGCATCGGATCACACTTAGGGAACTTCTGCAGAGGTCGACCTGCAGAATGGCTCGATCCGACCTATTGCGGTCGCTCGGCGCCCAGGCCGCGAGCCCACCTTGCCTCTGCCGGGTTCTCTCGCTCATCCTATGAATCGACAACGGACGACGCCAGCTGATTTGCTGGAACCTCCAGGTCTCCGTGCAACGATTGACTTCCCGTCGCGTTGCAAAAGATCGGACTGTCCGTTCCGGAGGGACTAGCATGCCATCGTTTCGATTTGAATTTCATGATAAGACCAAAAACAACGACATAACCGTTGAACTTATCGACCACGAAGCAGCGTTGGCCGAAGCAAAACGCGCGGCAGGTAAAATGCTGGTAGATAGTGCCATCGATCCGGCCGAATGGCTTATCAGAGTTTACAATGACTCTGATGAGTTGATCGGTACCATTTTTCGCAATGACCTGTTCAACGGGTAGTCAGTCGTTCAAACACCGCTTCTATAAGACTCGGATACGGCAATCTCTGGCACGTGTCAGTCTCTTTAGCGTCAGTGGCCGAAAAATGCCTGACGACAAGATCAGCTTATATTAACCTGCCTATTTAGCAAAAATACCGTTGGGCGACAGCTGCCGGACGGCGACAGGAGTGATTGGTCGTGATACCTCTCGGCAAGCCAATCGAACAGATTCTGGGGGTCGGCGCGCTTCTTTTGCTGGTGATCGGCTGCGTGGTTGTGCTTTGGCCCTTCCTGTCGGCCATCCTGTGGGCAGCGGTCATATGTTTCTCGACATGGCCCATCTACAAGAAGTGCGAACGGGCAGTCGGCGGCTATAAAGCACTGGCAGCCGCCGTGATGACATTGCTGGTAGTCCTCGTTCTTGTCGCCCCGTTTGCCGTAATGGTGGTGACCCTGGCGGACAGCGTAGGCAGCCTGATGACGGGGACGATCCGCATTCTCGAGCAAGGTCCTCCGGCGCCACCGCGTTGGGTCGAAGGGGTGCCGGTGGTTGGGGAGAGCTTGGCTGTCTATTGGCAGAGCCTGGCTCACGACGCACCCGCCTTCATCATTGAGCTCAAGAAGCTGATCGGTCCCGTCACCGATATCGCCGTAGCTGGCGGAACGGTGTTTGGGATTGGCCTTCTTGAACTCGGACTGAGTGTATTCACCGCCTTTTTCTTTTATCGCCACGGCCGACGGATGACGGCCTATATGCGCGAAATCAGCGAACGATTCGCCGGGTCCCGCGGCCAGCAGCTGCTCATGGTGGTCGGAGCAACCGTGAAGGGCGTCGTTTACGGCTTGATCGGTACGGCACTCGCCCAAGCCCTCTTGGCTGGCATCGGCTTCTGGATCGCCGGTGTTCCTCAGGCGCTGTTGCTTGGATTCCTCACGTTCGTTATGTCGTTTGTCCCGGCCGGCCCCCCGCTTGTGTGGGGCGCGGTGGCGCTATGGCTCATTGTGGAGGGAACGGTTTGGTGGGGTGTTTTCGTCGCGGCATGGGGTTTGCTGCTTGTCAGCAGCATCGACAATGTCCTCAGGCCTTATGTCCTCGGTAAGGCAAACAATCTGCCCGTGTTGCTCGGTCTCCTCGGACTCATTGGCGGCGTTCTCGCCTTTGGCCTCATTGGCATATTCCTCGGCCCTGCGCTGCTCGCGGTCGCCTACAGTCTCTTCCTTGAGTGGACCGCCGCCGAGGTAGAGGAACGCCGGCATCCCACGCCGTCACCGACGGATCCCGACTGAGCTTTCTTAGTCTGATGACCTCGATGGCAGGCGTGACAAGCTCGGCGATGGACTGGGCCTGTGACGACCTTGCCCTTCGTATAGGTTGTGAGGGTGACGGCGGTTAGATGCAAATTGATGGGTGGCTCTTGATTGCGACGCAACAAAACCTTCATAGTGCCAGCCTCTTCAAGAAGTGCCCAGCCCTCCCATCGGACCTGAACAACCTCTTCGCAGCTGGGTTACACGAGACCGAATGTGTTCGAACCCGCGACCCATCAGATCGCCCACTTCATGCAAACCAAACTTCCAATACCAAGAATGAACTTAAATACACGACGTATGTAACTGTTTTTCCCGGGCGCGATCTGCTCACGTCAAGGGGGTGCCTGAACCGATAAAGTAACAAGTTGAGCAGGCTTGCCTATGGAACGCCACCAGTCCGGCTGGTGAAGCGCCCCCTCTCATCGATGCAGCTCTAGCTCACTCGGGAACAAATCGGCCTGGACACCGTTCCTTACCAGCTCCATTTCAAGGAATAATTCAATGGCCGACGCACCTGAGCCTGCAACCCCGAATGCCGACGATATCCAAAAATCCCTGGAGAAACAGATCTCAGCCCTTCGAAAGGAGGTCACGAAGATCAGCAGAACCGTTGCGGAGCGGAGCACGAAAGTTTTGGACAATGCGCACGAGCAGGCCTCGGACCTGTCTGACAACGCATCGTCGCTAGCATCACGGGCAACGCAGCAACTGCGGACGCAAGCTCAAGCGGTTTCCGAGATCGCCCGTGCAAACCCCGGCACCACGACCTCTATACTTGGCATCGTCGGTATTGTTGCTTTCCTGTTGGGCGTCGCAGTTGGACAGACTTTGACCGATACGCGTCGTCGATGGTATTGACCTTGAACATTCGCGACCGATGTCCGTGACGATAATCTCTTCCCCATTCTGGAGGCTGGACGGATCGCGCGTCGCTGCGAGCCCACAATGGAAGCGAGTTTTCAGGGTGCGCTGGTCAAAGTCAAAGTCGCCACCAAGGTCGAAATCGTGGCGCGCAACGCTCAACTTTATACCATGAGCGGCCAAGAGCACATCAGCCCGCCAAACAAGGCGTGGGATTAAACTGCACGCGCATGCGCAACGATGCTCGATCGGTCACCATCAACGGATCGGGAGCGATTATCCGTTTTCTTGAGCCAGAGGCGTTTCAGCAGCGTTACCACCCCATTGGTTTCCGGACCCCGGGCACCGTTCCCAAAGGAACTCGAAGCGCCCCCGACAATTTCGCCGCCGCGCCGTCGGGCAGCGATCCGCGCTGCCGTAGACTGTTAGTAAGGATTGATATAGTTCAGGATCGCGGTCTGCCGCAGCACCACTTTCCGGATGATGTGACTTGCCTTCACCCTATCGGTAAAGATTGCGGCCAAGCCCGTGCTGCCTGCAGGCAGCATGCGCGCTACCCTGCGCCGCGACAGCATCGACCTGCGCCTTGTACGTAGCCGGGTCGATCCGGAACAGCACGTCGCCCGCTTTCACCGGGGTATTTGCCTCGACAGGAACGGCCACCACTTCGCCAGCCACCGAGGGTATGATCTCTACCGAATTGCGGACAACAGCTGCCGGTCCCGACGGTGCGCCCCAGCTCATCGGTATGAAGAGTCCGACCAGCAGCAGAAGCATCACCAACACCGGGGACAGTTTCCAGAACAGATTGAACGGGATGAATCGCAGCCACACGAACAGGGCAAGAAGGGCGATGTAGCTGTTGAGGAGGACGACAATCATTCCTGTCCGCCTCCTCGCCTTTCTGAAAAGTGAACATAGGCCCAGATCAGGATAAGCGGCCAGAACACGAAGCCACAAATCAGGGTTGCCCAACCTCCGACGGCAACCGCCTCGGCCCATGGATGTCCCCTTCGCCGTGCGATGTGTCCCGGTATTATCCCCAAGGCAACGAACACGGCCACTCCCGTGGCAAATTCGCATCAGCCGACAAGACGACGCGAGCGGATCATGAAGCGCTTTTAAATCGGCGCGGCACCTTCAACAGTTTGTGTCCATTCATCATCCAATTGCCAACCTTCACTACATTCCCCGCAACAAATTCACTTCATCAGCTCGCCGCCAGCTTCGTCAGGCTGCCATGCACGCATGGCGCGAAGTCGCATCCCTCAAAAACGCTTAATCGAGTGATCAAAGACCGAAACGGATCTCAACGAAAGTTAAGGTAACAGTGCCATCCTGAGGCATCGTCTCATAGACCCTGAATTCGCGCACATGACGCGCGGCGTTGAAACGTGACAGCCTTGCCCGTTACGATTGAACGAGGATTACCAATGTCTCAGACAACACTCCGTCATGCGCCATCGCATCCGCAGCTGCCTTGGTCTGCATAAAGGCCACCAAGCGGCCCATGTCAGCAACGTTCATAACCAAGCCAACTCTGTTGGACGCTTGAGGGTCGACAAACGTGCGAATATTTGTGACGCCAATGGGTTCAAAAATCTCTTTACGGACTGGTGAAGCGAGCCAGTGTTTCACGTCTTTGACATCATGGTAGGCCATTATGGTAGGCATTACATCCTCCTCTTGTTACCCCAAATGAAAGCCAAGCGAAACACTACGCGTCGTTGGTTTTTATTTCAACAATATTGCGCGGAAGGGCTGCTTGCGGTCCGGTCGGTCCGAAGATAAAGGGTGAAGCATTTAGGATTACTTATAAAGTACTGAGGTCTGCGACCAGTTCGACCGCGTTTAACCCCAAAGAGTACTTTGCTTAGGAAATTTCACGCGTAAAGTTGGCTTTCCGAGGGTGTTACTCGGCGTGGGGTCTGAGACCCAATAGGCACTGATCAATGACCCACTCTATACGTCCTTTAAAGAAGTTGATTAAATTAAAAAATTATCCGGGATGGTAGGGTCGCGATTGAATGCGTATACCGGGTCAAACCGAACGCCGAATAACACTATCCCTTGGATTGGTTGCTTTCAGGTCGTGTGGTGCGCGGAAATTGGTAGCCGTCGCAGAAGAAGCATCGGTTGGGGACTGCTAGCTGATGCGCCATTTTACCAAGGGAGAATTTCAGTGACGATCACCGCTTGTGGCATGCAAAGTATTGATATTCGTTTGGAAGGTGGGAAGTGACTGATGGGGGAAGCGTCCGGTTCTGTTGCAACTCTTTGGTTACAGTCGATGTGGCATTGAGCTCCGATATTTTCTCGGAGAGCCGACAATGTTCAAAGGCCGCCAGTTCGACCAGTCCGTAATTCTGTTGTGTGTGCGTTGGTACCTGGCTTATGGCCTGAGCCTTCGTGAATTAAAGGAAATGATGGCCGAACGCGGCATTAGTGTCGATCATTCGACAATCCATCGCTGGGTCGTGCATTTCGCACCAATGCTGACGGCGCGCTTCAACCGGCGCAAACGTGCCGTCACCGGGAAATGGCATGCCGACGAGACCTACATCAAAGTCCGGGGCCAATGGATGTATCTTTATCGCGCCATCGACAGTGTGGGTGATACCGTCGAATTCTGGTTTAGCGAACACCGGGACCTGCCTGCGGTCAAACGGTTTTTCACGAAGGCGTTCAACCGGCATGGCCGACCCGAGCGCATCGTCATAGACGGCAGTCAGACCAACCGGGAAGCTCTTGTATCCTGCGATACGACATGTCGCCTACAGGACCGGTCACGACGAAAGTTCAAACCGATCCGCATCCGGCAAAGTCGATACTTGAACAACCGTATCGAGCAGGATCACTGGCGGATCAAGCGGCGCGTCAGGCCGATGCTTGGTTTCAAATCATTCGCAAGTACCGTAGTTATCCTGTCCGGCATCGAGCTGGTTCATATGATGCGTAAACAGCAGGCTCGCTACGCCTATAATCCGGCACCATCATTGGCTGAGCAATTCGATATCCTGGCTGTCTCCTTCTGAAACGAGCAACTCCCGATCGGTTCTGCGCCATCTCGAAAGTTTGCAACAGAACCCGTCGGGTGCAGGAAACAAGTTTTTTGAACCGGAGAGCCGAGGCAATCTTTTCCTAAAAGCTACTAATTTGCGACCTTCTACCGGAGCCCAAAATATCCGAGTATGAACAGAACAATGACGACTGCTCCGACCAGCCAGATGAGATTGTTCATGATATGCTCCTTGTCTGCAGCGTCTTAACAGCAATGCCTGTAGATGGATCCGACATCCACTCGATCAACAGGCAGCTTGCCACTGACGTGTAAGGGTTGCTTAGTACCAGCGTCCACGGCCGTACCAGCCGCCTCCGCCTAGCAGAACAATAAGAAGAACTATGATGAGAAGGGTGGTGATATCCATGAACGTCTCCTATGAGTGCTCTCGCCCGTCTCCGCCGCTCATACCCTGAGCAATGCGTTACTCGTGCTGGCACGCTAATCTCAAGTAACGTCCGCGTCGTGTAATTGTTCCAATGGAGCGACCTGAAATGCGGATGTCTGTTCGTGAAAATTCTCAGATGCTGGGGGCGATCATGGCGGCTGCCGCACGCTGGCCCGCATTCGAAGACCTAACTGCTCATGCTAAAGATTGTGGTTTGGACAGGTAAACATTTAATTGCAGGAACGATTAACGAGCGTAAGGTGACACTCGTCAGTGCCTCTTTCCTGTGTACACTACAATGTCTCAGAAATTTACGGCGGCCCTCAACACGGAAACTGGTATTTCAACTTTCAGCTTGGTCGTCGGCGCTTTCGTACGAGTGCCATGAACGGAGTTGTTTCGAAACGCAAAGCCGCTCAACAACGTATGCTGTAAATATTCATGGACTTCTTGGGCGACGCCATCTGATGAAGGTGGCGGCAAACCATGAAACAGACAGTGGGGCTAATGCAGTGCGCCAGTCTGGAGCAGCTTTCGATCAGACAAGTAGCGTTGAATTGGCTATAATAGCGAGACACGGGGAACTACAGCCATGCTTGGATGTGGTTCATTATCTCCATTCGCAATGGAGACGTAATTACACCGTGGTCCAGGAGTCGTACATCAAACGTATATCAGGGATCGATGCATTCGAGGGCATGTGGGCAAAGCATCGCGGGACTCCCGCGCCATTGCACCTCGGCCTTGGAATTACGCCCGCCCCCTGAACGGCCCCAGCTTGGCACTTACTCTTTTCGGCACAAACCCGCAACGTTGCGAACGCCCTAACTGGCCGAGCAAGGTCTGAGTTCGACGGTACTTGGTGGCACGAGCAAGGTCGATCTGGCTTCCCCGCTTTTGACGGCTGAAGTTTAATGATTATTTCCTATATATTCACTGCTGTTCGGCACGATGGCATTGCGGGTGCGTTGACAAACCGTCAACGGTTCTGCTCGAAGTTCTAAATGGCCGGTTGCGTGGTTGCACGGTCTAGCAAGCGGACGATTGTATGCAGGTTGAAGGTATCAATCCGGCGGTCCTTGAATGGGCGCGTAACACGGCGGGTCTGTCCGTTGAGGATGCCGCCCACAGGCTCGGACTATCCTCCGGCCAGAAGGAAAGTGCTTCCGAGAAGCTGGAGGCTATGGAGAGGGGCGAGCGCGCACCCACGGCGGCGCAGCTTGGCAAGATGGCCGCCACTTATCATCGCCCTTTGTTGTCGCTTTACATGAGCGAGCCGCCTCGCGCCGCGGATCGAGGAGAGGACTTTCGCACCACAACCGCCCCGGTGCCTTCCGACGAAGCAGCGCGATTGGACGCGCTCGTTCGCGACGTGAGGATGCGCCACGCCATACTCCGTGACGTGATGAGCGACGAAGAGGACGCGACACGGCGGATATTTGTCGGGTCCATGCCGATCACCACGCCGGTTGCGCAGGCCGCAGCGCGCGTCCGGGAAGGCCTTGGCATCGTCCACGACAGCGATGCCCGGCGGGGCGTCGCCAAGCCAGCCGACTTGTTCGGGGAGTTACGGCGGCGCGTCGAGGCAATGGGCGTCTTCGTGATTCTGCTGGGCGATCTAGGTAACTACCGTACCGCGATCTCCCCATCCGTATTTCGGGGCTTTGCTGTGGCCGATGATCTCGCTCCTCTGATCGTTATCAACGATCAGGACGCGAAGTCCGCGTGGTCCTTCACCCTGATCCATGAGCTTGTTCATCTTTTCGTTGGAAGCACGGGTGTCAGCGGCGCACCGACGACGATCCAACCCCATACCCCCGCCGCCCGGATTGAACGGTTCTGCAATGACGTGGCTGGCGAGGTGCTTCTGCCGACCCGGGCGCTGGTGAACATCGAGCGTGTCCGCACCGCAAAGGCTGTAATGGAGCTTGCAGAGACCCTCTCTGCAGCTTGGAAGGTAAGCGCCTCGATGGCGGCCTATCGCCTATGGCGCATCGGCAAGGCTGACGACGATGCCTATGGCGAGGCCGTCCGCGTGTTCGCCGAACGCTGGCGGTTGCATCGCCAGCGGGAGAAGGATAAGGCAAAAGAGAGTGACAGCGGGCCGAGCTACTATGTCGTCCGACGGCACAGACTGGGCGATGCGCTCCTCCAGTTCGTTGGGCGCAGCCTGCGCGCCGACGCGCTGACACACACCACAGCAGCCAAGCTCTTCGGGGTTCGACCAGGCGCGGTGGAAGGGCTGCTCGCTGGGGTTCCCGGCCTTGGTGGCGCGCGCCCGTCCCGGGAGCGGCAGGCGCGGCTCATGTATCTTCTCGACGCCAATACCCTGATCCGCGCGAACGCCGATTATTACCCGATCCGGCGTATCCCGCAATTCTGGGATTGGCTGATCGACAGAGGTCGGGCGGGAGTCGTGAAAATCCCGAATGAAATTGCTGACGAGATTACGGCTGGTCGGGACGCCGTGTCGGATTGGCTGAAAGACCGTGATGCAAGGAATGCGCTGCGGCTGGATGAGGCGGCAGATGCGAACCTCGTTAGGAAGGTCGTAGAGCTTGGATATGCGCCGGACCTGACGGACGCCGAGATGGCTCTCTTGGGCCGTGACCCATTCCTTATGGCCTACGGCCTTGCCGCCAGTGGTCGGACCGTCAAAAAAGCGGGCAAATCGTAAAGTACCGGACGTTTGCGATATGATGGGGGTTCGATGGCTGACCGCTTTTGCCTTCTACGACGAGGCAGATTTCAAGATTTAGGACGGCGGATCACTCCGCCCTCTCGAGATCGCGGTAAACCGGGAGGTGCCCCTCAGAATTCCAGGCTTTGTCCGTCATCACGTATTCGTAGCGCGGCCGACGGCATTCGCGACGTGTCGTCGCGAAGATCAATCGCTTGGCACAGATGATCATCGAATTCGACCGGTATCTCGAAATCAACCAGCCTTCCATGCCGAACTACGCCAAGCGGTCGCTGCAGGGACTGCCCGTGTCGAGTTCGCGTGCGGAATCATCCGCAAATGCCTTGGTCAACAGGCGCATGAACAAACGTCGACAAATGCGATGGTCACCACAGGGCGCGCAGCGCGTGCTTCAGACGAGAGTAGCAGTGCTCGATGGACGACTGCAGGACGGTCGGCTTGCTCTCGCTGCCTAACCCCAAGGTTCCTTCCACTCTCGCCATTGATTTTGTTGAATTGCTCATCTCGCCTTTAAGGGCAAAGCGACACCCGAGCAGGCACGCGAGCTCGGAATCTCCGAGGCGGACGTGGTCAGGACCATGATGTTGAAGGAGACGGTCGACGGAGAGTTCACGACCGTGCAGGACGTTGCGGGAGCAGCGCTGTTTCTGGCGGCCTTCCCATCGAACGCGCCGACCAGCCAGTCGATGATCGTCAGCCACGGATGGTTCATGCAGCAGCGGCTTCGGTGACGCTGTCCCCCGGCTTATCGCGCCCGATCTCCGTCTTCATCTGGGATCAGCTTTCGTTACCGACCACGCCTTTTTTGCACAATTGCATAAATTTCATATTGACTATACGGTCGATTTGACTTAAAAGTGCGAATTGCAACAGGAGCGCCAGCCATGGGGCCGAAGCTCCTTCATCGTCAGTCCGACTACAGGTTACCCTCTGTCGCTTGACCTGACAGCGTGGTCCGGGGGCGATAACGCCGCTCGTCGAGCGCTCGCATAATTATCGGTTGCGCCGCCGCGTGCGGCGTGTCAACTCGTTTTGGCAGGAGAGACTCTATGGACCCCTACATCTCGGCTCTGACAGGTCTCGTCGGCGTGGCCATAGGCAGCTTGACCTCGTTCGCCGCCACTTGGCTGACACACCGATCTGAGTTGAACGAAAAGCATCGCGAGGTCGAGGTTGCCAAACGAGAGAAGCTCTTTTCAGATTTCATCGCCGAAGCGACACGGCTTTTTGGAGATGCACTGAGCCATCAGAAGGACGACGTGTCCGACCTCGTACTCCTGTACGCACTGGTCGCCCAGATGCGTCTGATTTCATCTCGTCCGGTTGTGGATGCAGCCGAACGGACTATGGATCATATCATCGAAGCCTACCTTGCACCCAACCGCTCGCTGCACGAGATAGCTGACCTCGCGCGTTCCGGCGCGATGAACTTTCTTTTCGATTTCAGTGAGGCTTGCCGAATGGAGTTGGCGGCAAAGCGGGCGCCTGCGAGCCGGAACCACGAGCGCTGTTCACCGCTTCTATTCGGGGGCGTTCGCAAAGCCGTACCGGGATGGACGAGCACGCCGAAATAAGTTGGCTCCTAAGGTAAATGGGTGGCACTTACACAACTCCTCTTTGGCGGCATTGTTAGCCTTGGCAACATCGCCGTCCATGCAATCGTAATGACGCCCTTGGTGGCCACTGTGAACCGCGCGTTCAGATGGGAGCACAGGCATCCTCAGGTGTGGCTCACCGTCTCATGATTGCTACCGTTTCTGTTCTCATGATCGCACATGCAGTGGAAGTGACGCTATGGGCTGCAATCTATGCCCTTCTGGGCGTCGCTCCACCCGGAGCCGATATCCTCTACTTCGCATTCGTTAACTACGCGACGCTCGGCTACGGCGACGTGGTGCCGGTCGAGAGCTGGCGCCTACTTGGCCCAATAACTCAATGAACGGAGTGTTGCTTTTCGGCTGGTCAACCGCGGCTATTTTCGAGGTCCTGACGCGAGCCATGCAACAGCGTGACGAAGCGAATGACAAGTAGTCTGCGCAACGAGCGACGCCCTACTCCTTTCGGTCACCGATCGCCTGGTACTGGCGCAACAGCTGCAACGCGCCTAGCCATTATTCACCAGCATCTGGATAGCAAGGTGAATTCTTGCTGCCTCATCTTCAGGCAGTTCGACCAGATTGAGCATGTCGGCAAGAATGAGTCCGATAATGGCGAAGAAGCTGAGACGCTCATACTCGACCATGGGAGATTGTGCATCGAACCGGCCTAGCAAAGATGCTCCGAATGCCTGCAATTCCTTTGAGGCATGACCATTGGCAGCGCTTAAAATCAAAGAAGCAAAGCGATTGTTTCCCTTTTTCCAATCGTCCCGGATTTCGCGGAAGGGAGGCAATTGGTGGCGGGTTGCAGTTTCGAGAGTTTATGCTCGATACGGGCAACAAAACGTCGCTCGATCCCTCGCTCCAGATCGTTCTTGGTTCGAAAGTGGTAAAGTAAGCCGCCCTTGGTGATCCCGGCTCGCGCAGCAACTGCATTCAAGGCCAAACCGGTTATTCCATGCGCGAGCAGGACCTCTTCGGCAGCATCAAGAATTTGATCCACCGTTGCTCCACTGCGTCTGGTCGAATTGGTCAGCAATAAAGTGCCTCCGAATAACCGCGAATCCGCGTTGTGTCCGACACATCAAGCCGAGCCTTGCGAATGGTGCGCATTACCATTTCATAGTGCGTGCGTATATAGATCTTGAGTTCGGGCAGCTTTGTCTTATCGGCGCTCAGGAGCATGTCGACTGCGTAGGTCAGTGCCGGGCTGATCAATAGTTGACTGATATGGTCGGTCCAGCTTTCAAATACGCCCTCACGAACGCCTTCTGTAAGAATCCGATCGAACATCATCATCAGCGGTTGGACGAACTGGTCAAAATGCGTCGATACGAGTGCAGGGAAACTTCGACCATCGGCAATGAGAAAACGAAGAATTTCGCGCGAATGCGGATTGACGGTCATGTGCTCGTAAAGGGTATCGAGAAACAGTCGAACGAGCTCATCGCACGAGCGGTGTCCATGCTGCTCCAGGAATTGCTTCTCGTCGAAGATCGGCTGTGAGAGCTTGCCCACGACGTCCTGGAACAGTTCTTCCTTGTTCTGAAAGTAGAGATAAATCGTGCCTTTGGTGACGCCTGCACGGGCGGCCACATCTTCGATGCGTGTCGCCGTATAGCCGCGCTCAACGAATTCCTCAAACGCAGCCTGAAGAATTTCCTGTGGTCGCTGCGCTTTGCGGCGGGCTCGCGGTCCGAGTTCGTTCTCGGTGACGATAGGCCCAGGAGCAACCTTACTTCCAGCCATCTTCTTACCCTGTTGAATGGGATTCAATCTCCGGATGACTTATAAGTCAATTCGACTATATTGTCAATATCAACATTGCGCATTTGTGCGATGCAAAAAATGCCTGGCCGTTGAAGGTCTGGCTGATGTTGCACACTTTGCGTCTCGTCTTCAGGTTCTCGTCACAAATGAGAATCCAATTCTCAAAGGGTAAATCATGCCACCCGTGGGCACGCCTTGTGGCACCATCTGATGATTTGACTTTATGGCCTCATGCGACGGCCTGATTGCCCATAATGAGTAGGCAAACCAGGACCTTCAATACTGCCGAAGACTTTTCCCGTAGCATTCAGGGTTACGCTGATGCCGGCGCCAACACCAACGCTGCCGCCAGTTGTGGCACCAGACAGATTGGCGCGCACGGGTCCATTCTCACGGGTGTAGCTGGCACCAAGGAGCCGACGTGTCATCCGACCGATCCGACCCACCATGCTAAACCACAGCCGTCGGTATCTTGAAAGCTCACAGCTAGTTCCCGCCGGAACTGCTGCTGTAGTCAGATGACGGAGATTCGCTCGTGACCGAAATCGTTCCCTGAATTCTGTATGCGATACGCAAATTAGCGGCGGCGGCCTGAAGCCAATCGACCGCACCTTCCACAGTCCATGTCGTGCCATCGGGCGGCAGGCTCTCAAACAGGCCCACAATCAGCGGATTCACAGACGGGGCGCTTCCGGAAGAGGTCCGTGAAATCCAGACCGCTTTGGGTATCGTCGCGGCCGGGGTGAGCTTTCGAAGCACATACCGAGAACATCAGGCTGTTTAGTACTCAAGTGTGGGGACAAGGGATGGGGATACTTTCCAACACTACGTGAAGCATTTTCACACCACGCCATCCGCCTATCCGTTCACTGCCGCGCAAGCGTGCGTCCGCTCACAATTCGTATGACGAGACGATGTCAGCCGAGAACAAGTGAAAGCGACCTGGCAGACCCTTTAGAACGGTGGGGTCCAAGGCGGCGAAAGTAAACATTCCCGGATTGCTGGTAGCGACGGCTACCATAGCACTTTCGGAAACGACTACTTGTGCGGGATTTGCGACGCTGGTAATCCGCGCGGCCAAATTCACCGTCTGCCCAAAAATGTCACCGTCTCGCGGCACAACCTGGCCTGTGACCAAGCCAACGCGCACCGGCAGGAGACCAGCCTTTTCGGCCGATTCCACCAATGTAAGACAGGCGGTCAGCCCTGATGTTGGCTCTGGGAAAAGTATCATCACGCCGTCACCGAGGACCTTAACCAATCTGCCCCCAACATGAGAGGCAATTTGCTGTGCAAAGGCTTCAAAGTGAGCTGCCTGTTCGGCTGCTTTCATGTCGCCAAGTTCGTGTGTCAATTCCGTGAAACCACAGAGATCGGCGAAAGCAACGGTTGGTAAATCGACATCGGGCCCTGTCTCCAAACCGCTCTCGCAAAGGGCTTCTTGAATACGTGAGACAATATTATCGAAGACCGACTCTTCCAGGAGGCGACGCTGGAGCATGAATAACACCCTAAACCCGATCCGTTGCAGCTCGAGTCGTTTGGCAGCTGCAGCAGCAAGCATCTCAGAGTGTGAAATTCCAGCATTCAGCATTCTCTCCTCGACTTCACTGCGGAACAAATCGCGCATTGTTTCCACAACGCGGTGGGTAGATTGCCCGAAGGCCCGCAATACTCTCGTCATTGCCAGGTCGGAAATGCCCGAAGTCGGCGGCATTCAGCAATGAGTTTGAGCAGCTCGACATCGTCCTCGCGCAGAACCTGCTCTGTTGACAAGCGAGGAAGGCCCGCCGCAGCCCTCAAATTATTCAGTGCTATAGGAGTGACATCCAAACCCTCGAGCTCCCTCTCCATCGATGTCGTCGACAGGTAGACCGGGTCGAACATGATCTGCGCAGCAAAGTCGAGCGCGAATACCTTGTTTCGAATTGCTTTGACCAATGTGTCCAGGGGTATGCCCGCTTCATGCAAGGCAAGTGCAACGCGAATCCTATCCGCGTCTTCAAGGAGATAATCCGTTTTTCTCCCGATGATGCCAGCCGCCTCAAATTGTAGAAGCTGCCCTTCTCCGCACCCCGTCAAGGCTGACAGAGCGGTCCGCGATAGATTGTACATTGCCCTCAGCCCGATCGATACCGAAAGATGGCACAATAATCATTGTGCGATGCAATTACAGTACGTCAAAGGGAGGAAGGACTTCGCCCTTTCGGAGTATGTATCGTTCTACGAGAACCGCCACAAGTAACTGTCGGTCATAAACTTGACACCACGCGATCCAGCCTCCCTCGAGCATGAGCAATGGTTGCTATAGCCTCAGGTGTTGCCCTAATTCAGGTGGAACAGTTTGGTCAGGAACTCCCTCACCGCCGCCTGAGCTTGGGAATTCGCGGCGTCATTGTATTGAACGGGTGGACCGAGTTGGACACACTCATCCTTCCATGAAAACGGCTTGCCCGTTGCGACATTCATTAGCCGGCCATTCTCTTCGCGCCGCATGCAGCTCCGCGAGGTCTGCGCATCGCTCATTTCGTTGTAGGCCGGACTGTTGGTATGGTCGAAAGCATGGCGCGCGTCAGGATACACAGTGATTTGCGCATCGTGGCCAGCAGCCGCGAGACGTTCGATATAGTCGCGGCAGCGCTGCAATCGGATTCCATTCATCTTTCGCACCGTGGAAAGCACGGATCGGCGCATCCACCACCTCCATCTCCCCGACAAGCTCCAAATTACAGGGTGGATAAAACGGCAGATAAGCGGCGATACCTCCGCGCTTGGGACCGTAAAGAGCGTGGAAGCGGTTGAGGCTGGCGTAGAGGGCAACCAATCCACCCCGCGAAAAGCCCATTATCGCAATGCGGTTTGCATCAAGGCGTGGATGGGCCACAAGCACGTCAACCGCCCTGTAGACGTCGTAGATGGGATTGAACTCGCCCACCCGCGACTGATCTGTGTAGATTTCGCTGTAACCACGGGCAGTGTAGCTGTCGATTCGAAGCGTCGCCACGCCGAGCGGCTCCAGGAAATTGGCCCAGCTCCATGGCCCCGAACTCGTAGGGCCACCAGACCCGTGCAAAAGGATAACGACAGGCAAGCGCGCGTCGATAGTAGGAACCTGTAGTCTGCCCGTCACCGTGACCACTGCTCCCCCCGCAATATCGCCCTGCAAGAACTGGTCGTCCGAAAGAGTGAGCGACGGGATTTCGATCACTTCGTCTGGAGTTTGGGCAACGGAACCGGGCGCATACACGACCAACAGAACCAGGACCGACCACACGAGAATATTACGCGCAAATCTCATTAGCATCCCTCCATACCTACCAGGTCCCGTCGTATTGGCGAGTATGCCGATACCTGAGCATCTTCCCGACCCTCACAATATAGCAATCTGCCAGTGCGAACGACTGCGACTTTTGGATGGGTCAAGCGCCGTCCAATCAGCACCTCGTCGGGTTGTGCGAATGGCCGAGATGGCGTCGGAAGCAGCCCAGAGATGACAAAGCCCACGGCACGATATACAAGCTGAGCCTCCGGAGAAATGATGCGCCGCCATGCAGATATACCAGGACCTGTATTGTTCTCGTTGTATTGGCCGAGAGACAGTGTGATTTCGTTGCTGCGGTCCATAAACGCGAAAATTTGGGGGTTTGTTCAATGCCAACGGCTGCCAAGTGCCGATAATAGCTGATTTTTTGCCGATTCTTGTTGTAGCGCGCATGTCTACAATCCCTCTTCGGCCGCGGACAGGGATCGCCTTGAACGGATTCGAACTGCAGGATCCTCGAAAGCGAAAGTAATCGCGTCTACTCGTCATGGAATTCGACAGGCCACATCTGGGCGCCATGCAAAACACGCAGAATACGAATCCTATCTGCCGTGACGACGTAAGCTGCAATGTAAGGCGACGCGGGATAACAAGCTCCCTGGTTCCGGCAATTCGGCCGGGTCGACCGCTCTCGGGAAAGTCGAGAAGACGGCGTGCAGCGCGAACGATTTCCTGTCGACGTGAACCGCCGCCCTCGGATCCGCGCTTTCAATGTAACTGAAGATCGTTTCGCGATCGTCGAGCGCATATTGCGCCCAGACAAGCCTCATCGGTCAGCCGCCCCGACTTTGCGCAAGGCTGCCGCCCGGCGCTCGCGAAACTGCGCATCGGCATCGCCATGATCGAGATCGGGTCGTGTGTCCTCGAGCGCCTGTAATACCTTGGCCCGGAACCACGCATCATGAGCCTCGCTGTGGCTGACAAGTTCCAGCGGCAACACGCCTTCATTCGCTGTCCGGGTTAACAGGATTCGGACAGCATCCGAGACGGTCAAGCCCATATTTTCCAGAACCGCCGTGGCGCGCTCCTTGACGTCAGCATCAATCCGAGTCTGGACAAGAGCATTTGAAGCCATGTTGCAAATCTCCATTTTCAGGTCAATGTAATGCACTTGCATGACGAATTCTAGGGCGACCTATATATCATTTTGTCTAGCGTTCGTCCTCCAACAGCTTGGTTCCTCTTAAGGCATTATGCGATTTTCGAAGCACATATAGGGAACGTCAGTCGGCTTCGCTCTGCCCGAGATTGGCCCATTAAATATAGATACCATAGTGCGGGGTCCTAATTACGAATTGAACGAAAGAACCGACCGATTAAACCTATTAAAGCAACAAGTAACACATAGCTTAATATAATCGACCGGCATTAACAATATAATTGCAAATATTTACATCTACATTTACATTTATACGACGACAAATAACTCTCTCAGAGAAATTAGTCATGGAACACAATAATAAAAACAAGAAATGAGTAAAACTACTAAGCACTCTTTTTATTGATGGCGCTTTATTGTCCAACCGGAAAAACTGAACTATAGTCGCCCAAATTGGCCAAATAAAACAACGCGCTAAATGTGGATCGCATCATAAGCAAAAAACATTTGTCATTTAGCGTGTGGCTGCTGAGCATGATTTGTTGATACGTTGGCGGGCCAAAGAGGCAGTAGATGGCTTTCGTCAAGGATTGCGCAAACATCATCCCTCAATATGGCCCTATAAAGTACCCAGAAGAAGACACTGGCCACAATGGGTATATACGCACGTTTGAAGACAGGAAGGCTGTACCTTCAACCAGCTTCCTTTTCCTCGTTACTCAATTGATCGAACTCCGGAATTCCCAACATTCCCTCCAAACACGTATTACCTCACGGCCGGTGGGTTGCCCATGGCAAAAACGATGGAGGAGTGCACATCCTTTTCACCGCCCGATCCCGACCCACTTGCATCGCCCCATCTGGAACGAAGAGATTACGGACGGCGGAGAACAGCAAAACGAAATACTCCAAGCTTCCTATTGAACGGAAGCCCCGCAGCATTGGCCCGGTAGCGAAGCGAAACATCGAAGCACTGGGGCGAGGGACGCCCGATTAGTCCCGCATGGACTTCCATAAAGGGCACGTCGGAAACTCTTGGGTAGGGCATACGCTTCATTTGGAGAGAGCGTCGAACCAAGCTTTCCATTGTGGCACCGCGCTGGCGAAGGTGCCGCGATGTGTGGTGTTCCCGGTCGATATCGCTTCGACGCGCTCGTTCCCGCTCCCAATCGCGCGCTGATAGGTCATCGCTAACTGCCCCAAGCCCGTGCTGACGGCCTCGTCGCTCTCCCCGTAATAGTTGCGAACCGGCGTCTTGATGATCCAACGATAGGCTTGGGCCTCAGCCGCGAGCCGCCCATAGGCCGAAGCGGCGAAGAACTGCGGATCGAAATATTCAGGCCGAACCAGCTTGTGCAGATCTGTCGGGATGTCGGCGGGATCGAAGGGCTGCCTCTCGTAGGCCCTGCGCGACACGTCGTAGTACTCGTCATTGATGACGGACCGCGCCAGACCCGGCACGCTGTAATAGTTTTCGAACGAGAAGGACGACAGGATGAAGATCGTCGTCAAGCCACGGTGCATCGATCTTTCGGGGAAAGTTCAGGACACCGCTCAACGCGACAAAGACATCGACCGGCGCGCTAGCCGTGGCGGCTGCCCGCACCGGCACACCCGCCCTCTCGAGCTTCTCCAGAAACGCCATCGTCACGAAACCGCCCTGCGACCACCCAGCGAGGAAGAGCTCGCCGCTCCCGAGCTGCAAGTGTTCGAGTACAGCCCGGCTCGCGTTCAGCATGTCGAAAGTGGCCTGCTGATGGCTGCCTTTCACCATGTAGCCCTCGGGCTGGTCGGACAGGCCCATACCAAAGTAGTCCGCACCCGCGAGGACGTATCCCTGCCCCGCGAACTGCGCGATCATGAGCTCGGTTTCGGGCGACTTCTCGGGGAAGAGGGCACCTCTTGTTTTCCGTAAACTGTCCCATGCTGGTACGGGAGGCGGTGTCGGAGGTCTCCGGTATCGCAACAAGGCCGGTAGCGACGATCGGCTTGTTGTCGTGCTCTGGGATGACTGAGGAGTAAGTGACGCGGTAGAGCCGTACCGCGTTGCGCGCCGGACTATACGTGACCGAAATTCCCGAGAATTTCGGCATATCGACTTGCAGGATTTGGTTCAACCGTTCGACGTCCCAGCGCTCCAGGAACTGATACTGTAGCTGCGATGTGATTCGAACCAATTGATTTTGCTGCGCCGTGGAAGGCGAAGGCGCAGAAGCCATCCCGCACAGCAATGCAATGCCGCAAGTATCCGAACAAGGGCCGACATCATCTTCTCCCGAGCGGCACGGCACAGTCGTCATGCCCAGCCATAACCTTGAGCCTAGCAGTAACCTCCTAGTCTACACAGAGGAATTCCGGCGGAGGCTTCTGCGAATTACGCATTCTCGCGCTCCTGCCTTCCGCTGCTCGGTGAGCGCTTCGTCTATCTATGAGCCGCTCTGCGAAATCGGCGACGGCTGCCAATTCCTTGACCGATACGTTTCGAGTGAAGTTCTCAGCGAGCTCGTTGTAACGATCCGCGGAAAAGGCGCACGGCTTGCCGTGCCCGGCATTGTCGATCAAAGCGAGATCGCGGCCGACGCACAAGGCGTAGCAAAGATCGTGCTTGAATCAGTGCAGGAGATGTTGCTGAAGCTTGCCCTGCAGATCGCTCGAGACGATTTCGAGGATCGGCGTGAGCGTCAGCGGCAGGGTATCGATCAAGCCAGGGCCAACGGCAAATACACCGGCCGACATGCCGACGCGGCAACGCACGAAAGGATCGTCGCCCTCAGAACGGGGGAAACAGCATTGCTCGCACCGCCAAGCTGGCGGGTTGCAGCGAAGCGTGTATGGGCCGAACATCGCCGCAGCGTAAGCAATGAAACCCTAAACGCCGAATAGAGCCGCCACGCTTGGGTGCAATGCGATAGAAGTGCAACAGTGCTAATAAATGCAACCCAGGCCAGAGAAAGTCTGATGGCCGCGTATTGAACGCGAAGGGCAGAATCGGCATTAGAAGCGACGCCAGTGACACGGATAAATTAGTACTCGTCGCACGCTGCACGTGAGCCCCACATGTGATGGCAGAAATGTTCAACCAAATTTCAAGTCACTGAGAGGGAAGAAAGGGCTCTGCCCTCTCTCCCCCACAAGCAGAAAATCGGCCTTCCCCATGCTTCGGCCTTCGGCCTGCAGCACCGCCGTCGTCCGCGTTGCGGACTCCGGTCGGCCCTACGGGTGGGTGATCCCCCTTCCGGTTTTCAGCTTGTCCCCCGTTCTCCCGGTCCTCGCCGGACGGGCAGGGGTAGGACGAGGCCCGCCCTGGCCTTCCATTGGAAGGGAAAAGGGGCGGCCGCTTGAAAAGGAGCTGAATGCGGCATGGTTGAAGCGAGGATTGGTGTTGCTGGGCTTAGCCTGGCCGAAATTACAGAGCAGCACATGGTGGCGCAAAAGGCGGCGGCGGATGCGGTGCGAGAGTGGGATGACCGTCGCGCGGCCGGCGAAGGCAGTAGCGTCGCCTATGCGAGCGCGTTGTTGGCAGTGGCGAGGGAAGAGGCGAAAGCCCGACGCATCGTCATGGAATATCAGCCACTCGATCACCAGGAATCAATTCGAAAGCTGACCTATATCTCGGCATTCCTGATCGCCACTGAAGTCAGGCTCGAGGAAAGCGAAATGTTGGCGGTCATGAAGGCGGCAGAGCCGTTCGGATAGGTCCGGAGCTTGGAGTCGCCGGGGTGGAAATCGGAAATTCAGAGCGCAGGCGCTGAACGACCACCTACCGGACTAAGCGGACAGTTATAATCAGAAGGAACTGGTCTGGGTCTGTCCATCGAATGTGGCCATCTGGTTACGAAGCTCTGGAAAAAGATCTTCCTTTGGGAGGGCTTCCTTCGTTTTGTCGACAAGAACAAAGCTCACATAGCCAACTCCTTTGCTTTTCGCCTTCATGTAGCGCTCTAATTGTTCCATCGTCAGCCTGAAGAACTCTAGATCATTATCAACGGACTGACACAGGGATCCGTCATGGATACTTTCAGCACCATGCGCGCCTTTCGGCGCATCGTTGAGCTTGGCGGATTGGCCAGGGCCGCCGAAGATCTGGGATTGTCGTCGGCAGGCCTCAGCAAGCAGCTGCGCGCCCTGGAAGCCCACCTCGACACGGTGCTGTTGCAACGCACGACCCGCAGTATGAGCCTGACGGAATCCGGGCGCACCTATTATGCGGATTGCTGTCGCATTCTCGATGAACTGGACGTGCTTGAACAGTCGATCAGACAGCAATCCCATCGCGTCACGGGAAGGCTGAGGCTTAATGCACCGCTTTCATTCACGCTCAGCATTCTCTCGCCGCTTGTTGCCGAATTTCTCCGGGAGTATCCGGACTTGCAGCTCGATCTGGTGATGGAAGACCGACTGATAGACGCCGTCGCGCATGGCTTTGACTTATCGATCCGTTTGCGTTCCAGTCTGGACGATTCCACGTTGATCGCCAGACGGCTTGCCACCGTCAAACAGTTTCTGTGTGCGGCCCCTTCATATCTTGAACAAAATGGCGAACCTGCGACACCGGACGATCTACGGCGTCACAGGATCCTCATCTATAGTCTGGGACAAATGCAGGATATCGTCCCCACGGCATCCGGCAGTGAGCGAAGCCAGATCAACAACAGCCTGTTGCTGCGCGACCTGCTCATCGCAGGCCTGGGAATTGGCGCACTGCCTTCCTTCCTCGCAGATCCGGCGATTGCGCGCGGCGAACTTCGGCGTGTCCTGCCCGCCTTCATGGATGGGCCGCGCCATGTCTATGCGGTCTATCCAACCACCCGCCATCTTCAACCCAAGGTAAAGGTCTTCGTGGAATTTCTCGCCCGTCGCCTACCTTCCGTCATGAACGACTACAGCTAGCGTTCCAAAGCGCGCAGGCTGGCAACCAAATCCTGTAATCCTGCTGCTGCCTACCGGTATTCTTGACCATCAGCGAAAACTGTTCGTGCCACGGCGAGCTTTTTCCCCCGCCACGCTGTCCGTAAGTTGATGTCATCGAACAGATCGACATCACAAAGGACAGGATAATGACGCTACAAACACCCAACGGCCACACAGCCCCATTGATCGTCGAATTCTTTCACGATGTCGTTTGCGGCTGGTGCTATGTCATGTCGCCACGTTTGCGGCAGGTTGCAGCCGAGCTCGATATCGAGGTTCGCCATCGCAGCTTCGTCCTGCAGGATTCTCGTGAAAGGATAGTGCGGGCTTTCGGCACGATGGAGAAGGTTAAGACCGAGATTCTTGGCCATTCGGAAGCCTGCGCGAAACAGGATGACGAGCAGCGCATCGATATCGAAGGCATGCGCGCCGAAAGCTTCGAATATCCTAGTGGTCTCGCTGGCGCGCTCGCCTGCCAGGCAGCCCATATCATAGGCGGCGATGCTGCCCACTGGGACTATTTCGATGCCGTCCAGAATGCCCATCTCAGCCAGCATCGCAATATCGGCAACCCGTTCCGTGCTGCTCGACATCGCTGTCGATCTGGGTTTCGCGCGCGACGTCTTTGCCTCTCGCATGAACAGTGAAGCCGCCGGTAACCGCGTGCAGGCCGACCGCGACGAGGCCCGCAAGCTGGGCATTCGCTCTATTCCCACCCTGATCGTCGGTCCAGATCTAGACCGATTGCAAACCATGCCTGCACCGGCGCTCAAGGCCCGGCTGCAAGCTGTCATGCAGAATGCATGACCGCATCTCGGAAATTCTCGGCCCCAACCTCCGAAAGGAAAGAATACATGAAACGCTCCCGTACACTTCACGTGGCGGCGATGCAGCCCCTCTACGTCCGGTTGCTCTGCCACTCCAGTAGCTGAAAACCGGCTTTGCAATATCGAAGCGACGGCTTACGGTCCCATGAGCACCCACAACCGGGCGACGATATCGGCGGCCTCGGCTGCGCCGGAGCTAACCGTTGCCACCGTCCTCGTCGCCTTTGCCGCGTGTTCCTGATCTGTTTCTCGAAGGGCGCATTCGGCGGCGGCTTTATCGCGCCTGCTATGGATTGCTGGTCGTGACGGCATTGAAGCTGCTGTGGGACGGGTCTCCGGGTCTCTCGGCGGTGGGGATCGGGCCGCGATTGTCCGCTTTCAGTCACCGATGAAAAAGCGGAACGCGAGCACGCCCCGATGCGAATGGCGATGCTGCCTACAGCAGTTCGAAGAGATCGACCTCTACGCGTTAGGGTCGAGAGTCACGCATTTTGCGCAAGAGTGCCCGCCACGTGGCGGTTATTCACGCGCATCGTGGGTGAACACAAATGATGGCAAGCGGCGCAATCAGGCGCCGGACCAACCAGAACTCGAGGTGCAAAATGAGTGATACACACAAATTCGTCGTCGTTGATGGCGCATCGCAGAATATCGGGCCGGGCCCGGCAGATGCCTTCCTGAACAAGGGCAATCGCGTTGCCGCCGTGCCGCGCTTGCGACGATCGCTTCGGCGGATCCTCGCCGCGGCTTCGGTCGGGGCAATCGGACTTTTAGTCGCAACAGCTGCAACCGCAGAAGAGTTTGCCATCAAGGCGCCAGCCGTTGCCACGCAACCAGCCCAGAACGCCTCGATCCGCCCGTTCAGCTTCCAGGCGTCCGAGGCAGCACTGGCTGACCTCAAGCAGCGGGTCAAAGCGACGCGATGGCCGAGCCAGGAGCTTGTCGGAGACGACACGCAGGGCGTTCGGCTGGCGACGATGCAGAAGCTCGCCGACTATTGGGCGAACCAGTACGACTGGCGAAATGTCGAGGCGAAGCTGAACACCCTGCCTCAGTTCGTGACGAATATCGACGGCGTCGATATCCACTTCATCCACGTGAAGTCCAAGCACCCGAACGCGCTGCCGGTCATCGTTACACATGGCTGGCCCGGCTCGATCATCGAGCAGCTGAAGATCATCGATCCGTTGACCAATCCGACCGCGCATGGCGGAAGTGCATCCGACGCCTTCGATGTCGTCATTCCGTCAATCCCCGGTTACGGCTTTTCCGGCAAGCCCACCGAGCTCGGCTGGGACCCGCAGCGTGTCGCGCGGGCCTGGGCCGTTCTGATGGACCGCTTGGGTTACAAGAAATATGTCGCGCAGGGCGGCGACTGGGGTGACGCTATTAACGAGCAGATGGCGCTACAGAAGCCTGAAGGGCTGCTTGGCATCCACACCAACATGCCCGGCACGCTTCCCGATAACATTTCCGCGGCGCTGGCCGGCGGTCCGCAGCCGACGGGCCTGACAGGCGACGAGGAGTATGCGTGGAAGC
>CAVZQS010000004.1:0-373592 GCA_963777425.1 uncultured Alphaproteobacteria bacterium
CCGAGCAGGTTCTGACGGAAAGCGGCCCTGCTTGCCCTTGAGCATGTCAGACAGCGACTTCAGCGGACGCTTGTTGGCACCGGTAATGACGCGGCCGCGACGGCCGTTGTCGAACAACGCATCAACCGACTCCTGAAGCATGCGCTTCTCGTTGCGGATGATGATGCCTGGCGCGCGAAGCTCGATCAAACGCTTCAGACGGTTGTTACGGTTGATCACACGGCGATAGAGATCGTTGAGATCCGACGTCGCAAAGCGTCCGCCATCCAGCGGAACCAGCGGGCGCAGGTCCGGCGGAATGACCGGAACGATCTTCATGATCATCCATTCCGGACGGTTTCCCGACTCGAGGAAGTTCTCGACGATCTTCAGACGCTTCATCAGCTTCTTCTGCTTCAGGTCCGAGGTGGTCTCGGCAAGCTCTGCGCGCAGATCGCCGGCGATCTTCTCCAGATCCATCGAAGCCAGTAGTTCATGAATGGCTTCCGCGCCGATCAGAGCGGTGAAGGCGTCTTCACCGTACTCGTCGACCGCAATCATGTACTCTTCTTCCGAAAGGAGCTGGTGCTCCTTCAGGGCAGTCAGGCCAGGTTCGGTCACGATGTAGTTCTCAAAATAGAGAACGCGCTCGATGCCCTTGAGGGTCATGTCGAGCAACGTGCCGATACGGCTTGGCAGCGACTTCAGGAACCAGATATGCGCAACCGGCGCTGCGAGTTCAATATGGCCCATGCGCTCACGGCGAACGCGTGACAGCGTGACTTCCACACCGCACTTTTCGCAGATGATGCCCTTGTACTTCATACGCTTGTACTTGCCGCACAAGCATTCATAGTCCTTGATCGGCCCGAAGATCCGAGCACAAAAGAGACCATCCCGCTCCGGCTTGAAGGTGCGGTAGTTGATCGTCTCCGGCTTCTTGATCTCACCGTATGACCAGGACAGAATCTTCTCAGGGCTAGCGATCGAAATCCGGATGGAATCGAATGCCTGAACAGGCACCTGAGGATTGAAAAAATTCATGACCTCTTGGTTCATGCCGTTTCTCCATGGGGCAGAAAGTGCCCTCTGCTTGCGATGGTGCCCGCCGCCGCGGTCCATCTAGATCAAATGCCGCTTCTGCAGCGGCCCGAAAAACTGGTTGGGTGCGCGAGCATTGCCGCGCACCCTTCCCTTTTTACTCTGCAGCGTCAGGCAATGCCTGCTGTTGCTGTTCTTGGCTACGCGTATCGTCCAGCTCGACATTGAGACCGAGCGAGCGCATTTCCTTGACGAGAACGTTGAAGCTCTCCGGAATGCCGGCCTCGAACGTATCGTCACCGCGGACAATCGCTTCGTAGACCTTGGTACGACCAGCGACGTCGTCGGACTTGACCGTGAGCATTTCCTGCAGCGTGTACGCCGCACCGTATGCTTCAAGGGCCCAGACCTCCATTTCACCGAAGCGCTGGCCGCCGAACTGGGCCTTACCGCCCAGAGGCTGCTGCGTAACGAGCGAGTATGGTCCGATCGAACGGGCATGGATCTTGTCGTCGACCAGATGGTGCAGCTTCAGCATGTAGATGTAGCCGACAGTCACCTGACGATCGAAAGGTTCACCCGTACGTCCGTCGTAAAGCGTAGACTGACCGGAGGACTTCAGGCCCGCCTGTTCCAGCATCACATTGATGTCCGGTTCATGCGCACCGTCAAACACCGGCGTAGCAATCGACACACCGCGCTTCATCTGTTCGCCAAGACGCACGATGCTCTCATCGTCGTAGTTGCGAACCGGCTCATTGCGGTCGTTGTCCGGAATGATCGATTCAATCGTCATTCTCAGCGGCGCAATGTCGCCCTGTGCCTTGTAGGCTTCGATCAGTTCCCCGATCTTCCTGCCCATACCGGCACAGGCCCAGCCCAGATGCGTCTCAAGGATCTGTCCGACGTTCATGCGGCTTGGAACACCAAGCGGATTGAGCACGATGTCGACATGCGTTCCGTCTTCAAGGAACGGCATATCCTCAACAGCGGCGATACGCGAAACAACACCCTTGTTGCCGTGACGGCCAGCCATCTTGTCGCCTGGCTGGATCTTGCGCTTCACAGCGACAAAGACCTTGACCATCTTCATGACGCCTGGAGGCATCTCGTCGCCGCGCTGGACCTTCTCGACCTTGTCCATGAAGCGCTGCTCGAGCAGCTTCTTGGAGTCATCGTACTGGTTGCGCAGAGCTTCGATTTCGCCCTGGATCTTCTCGTCCTCGACGGCAAACTGCCACCACTGCGAACGCGGGAACTCACCCATGACGTCCTGCGTGACAACGGTGCCCTTCTTGAACGCCTTCGGTCCCGCAACAGCAGCCTTGCCGTTAAGAACGTCGGCCAGACGGCCATAGACGTTACGGTCAAGGATGGCCTGTTCGTCGTCGCGGTCCTTGGCCAACCGCTCGATTTCCTCGCGCTCGATTGCCATGGCGCGTTCATCCTTTTCAACGCCGTGGCGATTGAAAACGCGAACTTCCACAACCGTACCATAGGTCCCGGGCGGCATGCGCATTGAGGTGTCGCGAACGTCAGAAGCCTTTTCACCGAAGATGGCGCGCAGAAGTTTCTCTTCCGGCGTCATCGGGCTTTCGCCCTTCGGTGTGATCTTGCCGACGAGGATATCGCCCGGCTGCACCTCGGCACCGATGTAGACAATACCGGCTTCGTCCAGGTTCTTCAGCGCTTCTTCCGAAACGTTCGGAATGTCACGTGTGATTTCTTCTGGTCCGAGCTTGGTATCGCGAGCCATGACTTCGAACTCCTCGATATGGATCGAGGTGAAGACGTCATCCGAAACAATCTTTTCGGAAAGAAGGATGGAGTCTTCGTAGTTGTAGCCATTCCACGGCATGAACGCGACGAGCACGTTGCGGCCAAGTGCCAGATCGCCCAGATCCGTCGACGGACCGTCAGCGATGATGTCACCCTTTTCGATCCGGTCACCGACACGAACCAGCGGACGCTGATTGATGCAGGTGTTCTGGTTCGAACGCTGGAACTTCATCAGGCGATAGATGTCAACGCCCGACTTGCCCGGAATGAGGTCTTCCGTAGCACGGATAACGATACGGGTCGCATCGACCTGATCGACGATACCGGTACGGCGCGCACCGATAGCTGCGCCAGAGTCGCGAGCAACGACCGGCTCCATACCAGTTCCCACGAACGGCGCTTCGGCACGAACCAGAGGAACGGCCTGACGCTGCATGTTCGAGCCCATCAGAGCGCGGTTGGCGTCGTCGTTTTCCAGGAACGGAATGAGCGCTGCGGCAACCGAGACCAGCTGCTTTGGCGACACGTCCATCAGGTCCACGTTTTCGCGTGGCGCCATCAGAACTTCACCCGCATGACGGCAGACAACGAACTCGTCCGTGAAGGCGCCGGAAGCGTCGAGTTCCACATTGGCCTGAGCCACGTGATACTTGGCTTCTTCCATGGCCGACAGATAGACGACTTCGTCCGTCACCTTTCCGTCGACGATCTTGCGGTACGGGCTTTCAATGAAGCCGTACTTATTGACGCGGGCGAAGGTAGCAAGCGAGTTGATCAGACCGATATTCGGGCCTTCCGGCGTTTCAATCGGGCAGATACGGCCGTAATGCGTCGGATGAACGTCGCGGACTTCGAAGCCGGCGCGCTCGCGGGTCAGACCGCCTGGTCCAAGTGCCGAAAGACGACGCTTGTGCGTGATCTCGGACAGCGGATTGGTTTGATCCATGAACTGCGACAACTGCGAGGAACCGAAGAATTCGCGAACGGCAGCGGCTGCCGGCTTCGCATTGATCAGGTCCTGCGGCATCACGGTGTCGATTTCGATGGACGACATGCGTTCCTTGATGGCTCGCTCCATGCGGAGCAGACCAACACGATACTGGTTTTCCATCAACTCGCCGACCGAGCGAACACGGCGGTTGCCGAGATTGTCGATGTCGTCGATTTCGCCGCGGCCATCGCGCAGGTCGACCAGCATCTTGACCACGGCCAGGATATCTTCCTTGCGCAGGATACGAACCGTGTCTTCCGCATCGAGATCAAGGCGCATGTTCATCTTGACACGGCCAACGGCCGAGAGATCATAGCGCTCTGAATCGAAGAACAGCGACTTGAACATGGCCTCAGCCGAGTCAATCGTTGGCGGCTCACCCGGACGCATGACGCGGTAGATATCGAACAGCGCGTCCTGACGGCTTTCGTTCTTGTCCACAGCAAGTGTGTTGCGGATGTACGGTCCGATATTGACGTGGTCGATATCGAGAACGTTGATTTCGTCCGTGCCGGTATCCAGGAGAACCTTCAGCGTCTTCTCGTCAAGCTCATCACCTGCTTCGAGATAGACCTCACCGGTCTCGTAGTTGACGATATCTTCGGCAAGGTACGAGCCGAACAGATCATCTTCTGTTGCCTTGATGAACTTCAGACCCTTCTCGGCAAGCTGCTTGGCGCTGCGTGCTGTCAGCTTTTTGCCGGATTCGAGAACGACTTCGCCGGTATCGGCATCGATCACATCAGAAGTGGCCTTGAAGCCCTTGAAGCGCTCAACGGAATAAGGAATGCGCCAGCTATCGCCGTCACGGCTGAAAGTTATGGAATTATAGAAGGTTGACAGGATTTCTTCCGAATCCATGCCAAGCGCCATCAGGAGCGACGTCGCCGGAATCTTGCGGCGGCGGTCGATACGCGCATAGACAACGTCCTTGGCATCGAATTCGATATCGAGCCAGGAACCGCGATAAGGAATGACGCGCGCGGCAAACAGGAGCTTGCCGGACGAGTGCGTCTTGCCCTTGTCGTGATCGAAGAAAACACCCGGCGAACGGTGCATCTGCGATACGATCACGCGCTCGGTGCCGTTGACAATGAACGTGCCGTTATCGGTCATGAGCGGCATGTCGCCCATGTAGACGTCCTGTTCCTTGATGTCCTTGATCGACTTCGCGCCTGTATCCTCATCGATATCGAACACGATGAGGCGCAGCGTCACCTTGAGTGGCGCGGCATAGGTCAGATCGCGCTGACGGCATTCGTCAACGTCGAATTTTGGAGCTTCGAATTCGTACTTGACGAATTCAAGCATGGAAGCACCCGAGAAATCCGAAATTGGGAATACAGACTTGAAGACAGCCTGCAGACCTTCATCCAAACGCCCTCCCTTGGGCTCTTCCACCATCAGAAACTGATCGTAGGAAGCTTTCTGAACCTCGATGAGGTTCGGCATCTCTGCGACTTCCGGAATCTTACCGAAAAACTTGCGTACGCGCCTACGACCATTGAAAGAATGGGTCTGAGCCATCGTCGCTCCTCGTCTTTATGCCAGAAACTGGCCTGTTTCTTAAAACCGCGTATGCGGCCCCGTGAACGGGACAAAACCCGTTTCCTGAAAGCATCCAGATTGCCGTCAGGAAAAGGGTTCAGTACCGGAACCCCCGAAGGGGAAGAGTTGGCGGACAGGTTGCCCTGCCCGCCAATAATACAAGACTTACTTGAGTTCGACCTTGGCGCCAGCAGCTTCGAGCTGTGCCTTGATCTTGTCAGCTTCGTCCTTGGCAGCGCCTTCCTTGACAGCCTTGGGAGCGGCTTCAACGAGGTCCTTGGCTTCCTTGAGGCCGAGACCGGTGATTGCGCGGACTTCCTTGATCACGTTGATCTTGTTAGCGCCGGCTTCGGTCAGAACGACGTCGAATTCAGTCTTTTCTTCAACTGCAGCAGCAGCTGCACCACCGCCAGCGGCAGCAGCAACAGCAACCGGAGCAGCGGCAGAAACGCCCCACTTCTCTTCAAGAAGCTTCGAAAGTTCAGCAGCTTCGAGAACGGTCAGGTTGGACAGGTCGTCTACGATCTTTGCGAGATCAGTCATTTTGATATTCCTTTACAAGGTTCGATATATTGTGACAGCGAGAACGGCCTTATGCCGCTTCGTCCTTCCGGGCATAGGCGCCGAAAACGCGGGCAAGCTGACCTGCCGGTGCGTTGACGATCTGAGCGATGCGGGTAGCCGGTGTCTGGATCATACCAACCAGCTTTGCGCGCAACTCGTCGAGTGATGGAAGTGCGGCCAGAGCCTTTACCCCATCCGGGTCGAGAGTTGTTGCTCCCATCGAGCCACCGAGGATGACGAGCTTTTCGTTACCCTTGGCAAATTCAATGGCGATCTTTGGTGCCGTAATCGGATCGTTGGAATAGGCAACGAGTGTCTGACCTGTGAACAGGTCAGCGATGCCTTCCAAATCCGTGCCCTGAAGAGCGATCTTGGCAAGGCGGTTCTTCGCGACTTTAACGGTGCCACCAGCATCACGCATCTTGGAGCGAAGGTCGCTCAGCTGCGCAACGGTGAGACCGGTATAGTGGGCCACGACAACTGAACCAGAGTCCTTGAAGACCCCATTCAGCCACGCGACGAATTCGCGCTTTTCCGCTTTTTCCACTGTCTCTCTCCATTTGACAGAAACGCATGATTGCGCTCCTGCCGGGTTGCCTTTTGCTGCAAGGGGCCAATTCGAAAACCGGAACCACACAGCACTTGAGGATCCTGTCCCCCTTGCTTCGCCGATATCGGCTAACGCGAAAGGCAACTACGGTTCGAACCTTGTTCATCGGGCTAGACCTTGAAAAAAGTCTGGGCCCTCAAAACCTGGTTGTTCCACGTCTCATGCGGGTTCTTACGATATTAAGGCGAACCACCCGCAATCTCGGACAGGATAACCGGACTTTCATCCGGTTATCCAGGCCCCGAAGGGCCTGGAATTCTTTTTATCTCAAACAGTTAGGTTTGAGATTTCAATCAACTTACGCAGTGCGTACGGTTGACGGATCGATCTTGACGCCGGCGCCCATCGTCGAGGAAATCGCGACGCGCTTGACGTATTCACCCTTGGCGCCAGTTGGCTTTGCCTTGGTGACTGCATCGGCGAATGCCTTGATGTTCTCTTCCAGCGCCTTGGCATCGAACGATGCCTTGCCAACGCCAGCGTGAACGATACCGGCCTTCTCGACACGGAACTCAACGGCACCGCCCTTGGAAGCCTTGACGGCAGCAGTGACGTCAGCCGTAACGGTACCAACCTTCGGGTTTGGCATCATGCCGCGGGGCCCGAGAACCTTACCGAGACGGCCAACGAGAGGCATCATGTCCGGAGTTGCAATGCAGCGATCGAAATCGATCTTGCCGCCATTGACGATCTCGAACAGATCCTCCGCACCGACGATGTCGGCACCAGCCTTCTTGGCTTCCTCGGCCTTGTCGCCGCGGGCGAACACAGCCACGCGAACCGTACGGCCTGTGCCGTTCGGCAGATTGACGACGCCGCGAACCATCTGGTCCGCATGGCGAGGATCAACGCCGAGATTCATTGCAACTTCGATCGTCTCGTCGAACTTGGCAACCGCACGCTCCTTGACCATGGCAATAGCCGAGGTCAGATCATAGAGCTTGTTACGGTCAACACCTTCGCGAACCTTCGCTACACGCTTTGAAAGTTTTGCCATCGTCTCAGCCCACCACTTCCAGGCCCATCGAACGGGCAGAACCTTCAACCATGCGCATGGCGGCTTCAACGTCCGCTGCATTCAGGTCTTTCATCTTTGCTTCAGCGATTTCACGGACTTTGTCACGCGAGATCTTGCCGGCAACGACCTTGCCTGGCTCCTTGGAGCCGGACTTCAGGTTGGCAGCCTTCTTGAGGAAGTAAGACACCGGCGGCGTCTTCATCGCAAAGGTGAAGGACTTGTCCTGATAATAGGTAATAACGACCGGAATGGGCGAACCCTTTTCCAGTTCCTGCGTAGCCGCATTGAAGGCCTTGCAGAATTCCATGATGTTGATGCCACGCTGACCAAGTGCCGGTCCGATCGGCGGGGATGGCGTTGCCGATCCTGCCGAAACCTGCAGCTTGAGCTGGCCTGCTACTTTCTTAGCCATAACTTCTGCCTTTTTACACCATGCCGGAAAACCGGCGGCTTTTCATTGTACCGGTGAACCGGCGGTTGCAGTTTGGTGGTGCGGCTTGATGGTCCGGCTAAGACCGCCTCGCCTCCCACCACGTTTGCCGCTGACGCAGCAAAGGCGGCTCAGGGAGCTGCCAAATGATCAGACTTTTTCGACCTGACCAAATTCCAGATCGACCGGCGTAGCGCGGCCAAAAATCGAAACTTCCACCTTGAGGCGCGAACGCTCTTCGTCGACTTCCTGAACGGTGCCGTTGAACGAAGCGAACGGCCCATCGGCGACGCGAACACTCTCGCCGATCTCGAACGAGATCGAGGCCTTCGGACGTTCGACACCTTCCTGGACCTGAGTCAGGATGCGATCGGCCTCCTTATCCGAGATGGCGATCGGCTTATTGTCCGAACCAAGAAAGCCAGTCACCTTCGGCGTGTTCTTGATCAGATGATAAGCGTCATCCGTCAGATCAGCACGAACCAGGACATAACCCGGGAAGAACTTGCGCTCTGCATCGACCTTGCGGCCGCGGCGCACTTCGACGACCTTCTCGGTCGGCACAAGGATCTTCTCGAAAAGGTGAGACAGTCCTTTCTGCCTTGCCTTTTCTTCGATCGACTCTGCGACCTTCTTCTCAAAATTCGAATAGGCGTGAACGATATACCAGCGCGCGGTCATTATTGATTCCCAATCCCGATTTTCTTGTCAGCCTGCGTTAACGACCAAGACCGAGAACGAGATCGATCCCGTACGCCATCAACTGATCAGCTGCGAAAAAAAAGATCGCAGCAAAAAACGCCATCACCATCACCATTGCGGTGGAGATGAGCGTTTCGCGACGCGAAGGCCATGTGACCTTTGCGGTTTCAGCGCGCACTTGCTGAAAAAAAGTTATTGGATTCGTTTTGGATGCCATTTACCGCTCGTGCGTGTCATGTTGCTGTAAACATGCTGTGTTGCAATCGTCACAACACCATCTGTCCACACCATTACGGCCCGTAAAGCTGACCGTTCAGCTCCACGCACCGCGTGTCTGTTGATGTTACATAGAACCGATTCCGGAAAAACACAAGGCCCCGGATTCGTTTCTTTCCAAACATCTGCACAGCACACCATCCAATCGTGCACCGGCAGACTATACGTTGGCAGGGGAGACAGGGTTCGAACCTGCGACCTACGGTTTTGGAGACCGCCGCTCTACCAACTGAGCTACTCCCCTACGTTCGGGGCGTACATTCCACAAAGCCGTTACTATTTCAAGCCCTATCGGCTTTGCTTTTGCAGGAATCTGCAACGCTCGCGATCGCTCTGGCGCAGCTAATACCCGCATCCGCCCCTATTGTACCTTCTTAAGCTTGGTCCGAACACAGTTTTCGAAAGGGGTCGGCTGCACGCAGTTGCCGATTGCGGCAAGATCCCCACGTTCCGTTGCCAGTCCGTATTGCTCAAGTTCGTCCGCAGCTAGAATCACAATATCGCTAGCGGAAACAGCCAGCATCCGCTCCACCAAAGTTTTATCGACTCCCATCTGAGTGAAATAGCGGTCGACTTGCCTGCGCTGCGATTTGCTCAATTTGGTCGTGGTGTAGCTGCCTGTGGTCTTGCGGTTCAGGACCTTTGTGTTGACAGTTTTCCGCTTCCCTCCCACCACGCGATAGGTTGTCTCGTATTTCGTCATGATTGTCGTGACGGTCGTCGTAATCTGATGGATGCCAACTTGCGACCACAGACTGACCGATCTCTTCGTCCCTGCTGCAAGGACGAAGGGACAGGCGGACAGACAATTGGCGAACCCCGGATAGGAATAGCCGGCAAAGGCACCATCCTGATATGGCGATTTGCAGCCCTTTTGATCCGGGTGACATGGCGTGAAGCTGGTACTTCCAACCGAAACATTGAGCTTGTGCTTTCGGATAATCCGGCCCATTGCCATCGCGGCGTCCACGTCGCCGCCGTTCGAATCAATCACTATGGGCAGCTTTCTGCCGCCTAGTTGCTTGAGAACCTTGCGCAACTTCGATGGCGACTTTGCAATGATCGTACCGGATGCCGAAATCCATTCAGGACACAGCGGCTCGCAACTCGGGCTGGCGTTGCGAACAATAGCGAAGCGCATGGCCGGGTCCAGGGGCGTGTAGGCTTCAAATTGTTTTGGTGGCGTGACAGCAGGCTTCGGCACCGTCGCAACCGGCGTAATGTCAGGCAACTCGGGCAGTCTGGCAGGCGCGTAGGGACAGGTTGTGATGCCGCAGTCCATATCGCGAAGAGTCGGCAATCGCGGCGGCACGTAAGGAGCACTGGTACTTCCAGGCGTTGTCACTGGGCCGGCCGCGTTCGCATCGCCAGTGCTGTTAACAAGGAGAGCCGATAGACAAATCCAAAACAGAGCAAAACGCAACGTCACACCAAGATCCCAATATCTGCGGACAGCCATGGTCGTACGGACGTCCGAAGTTATTTATCCGCAGAATCCCGGCGTTTGCCACAGATATTTCTATCGGCCCAAGAACTAGCCCGGCAATACAAAAAAGGCGGCCAATCCGGCCGCCTTTTCCTATTTCAGGTCTTTCGACGAATTTTACTCAATGATCGACGATACGATGCCGGCACCGACGGTGCGGCCACCTTCACGGATAGCGAAGCGCAGCTTCTCTTCCATCGCGATCGGCACGATCAGCGTCACATCAACTGCGATGTTGTCGCCGGGCATGACCATTTCCGTGCCTTCCGGCAGTGTCACAACACCCGTCACGTCGGTCGTGCGGAAGTAGAACTGCGGACGGTAGTTGGAGAAGAATGGCGTATGACGGCCACCTTCATCCTTCGTCAGGATATAGGCTTCTGCCTTGAACTTGGTGTGCGGCTTGACCGAACCGGGCTTGGCAAGGATCTGGCCGCGCTCGACGTCTTCACGGCCAACGCCGCGGATCAGCGCACCGATGTTGTCGCCGGCCTGGCCCTGATCGAGCAGCTTGCGGAACATTTCAACGCCGGTCACCGTCGTCTTCGTCGTCGGCTTGATGCCGATGATCTCGACTTCTTCACCAACCTTGACGATCCCGCGCTCAACGCGGCCCGTCACAACCGTACCACGGCCGGAGATCGAGAAAACGTCTTCGATCGGCATCAGGAATGGCTGGTCGATCGGACGCTCTGGCGTCGGAATGTACTTGTCGACTTCCGCCATCAGCGCGCGCACAGCGTCTTCGCCGATTTCCTTGTTGCTGTCTTCCAGCGCAGCCAAAGCCGAACCCTTGACGATCGGAATGTCGTCGCCCGGGAAATCATACTTCGACAGAAGCTCGCGTACTTCCAGCTCAACCAGCTCGAGAAGCTCGGCATCGTCAACCTGGTCAACCTTGTTCAGGAACACCACGATCGCCGGAACGCCAACCTGACGGGCAAGCAGGATGTGCTCGCGGGTCTGCGGCATCGGGCCGTCGGCTGCCGAAACAACCAGGATCGCGCCGTCCATCTGCGCCGCACCGGTGATCATGTTCTTCACATAGTCGGCGTGGCCGGGGCAATCGACGTGCGCATAGTGACGCGCAGGCGTCTCATACTCAACGTGCGCCGTCGAAATCGTGATGCCGCGCGCCTTTTCTTCCGGCGCTGCGTCGATCTGGTCGTACGCCTTGTACTCGCCAAAATACTTCGTAATCGCTGCCGTCAACGACGTCTTGCCATGGTCAACGTGACCAATCGTGCCAATGTTGACGTGCGGCTTGTTACGTTCAAACTTGCTCTTAGCCATAGCTGTCGTTCTCTCGTCATCACAACCGGCCTTGCGCCGGTACCATGTTTGTAGCTCAGACGAGACAGCAAGCCGTCCGTCAGCACAGTCACCCGCTCAATCGAAAAGGATCGACCGGGTTGAATTGCCTAAGCTTGCTCGTTCATATGGAAATCACATGAGCGACATACAATGCTCAAGACAATATCGAAGAGCACCTCTGCACACGATGGCGTGCACGCGGTGCTCTTGCAAATCTGGAGCGGGTAGCGGGAATCGAACCCGCATATTCAGCTTGGAAGGCTGCTGCTCTACCACTGAGCTATACCCGCACATCATGGCGTTCGGTTCCGGCAGTGGTGGAGGGGGTTGGATTCGAACCAACGTAAGCCAAGCTAACGGATTTACAGTCCGTCCCCTTTAACCACTCGGGCACCCCTCCGGTCACTGCCGATGGAACCGCACCATATGGCACTCTGCAAAAAGCCTGCCGGACATCCATCCTGGCTGCTGCTTGCGGAGGGCCTTATGCCGACTAGCCCGCGTGGTGTCAACACTTCCCTTCAGAAAATGAATGGCTTGTCGAAATAGGCTAAAGAAATGTGACGGCGAAGCAGTCAGGGCCAGCAATTTCGACGATTATATCTGTATCGTCTTATCCAGGATCAGAGTATATCACGCGCCATGACCGATCAAAAACCCTCACGTACGCCCAAAGATTCACACTACGCGACGCTGCGCCGCCAGTTCCGCGACCAGAAGGCCGGTGGTGCGCCACAAGCCCAACGGGCATCGCGCCCGTCTGTGGAAGGTACTCAGGCGCCAGAAGGCCTTGTACGGCTCTATGGCCTGCATACGGTGCGCGCTGCGCTCGATAACCCTGCTCGTCAGATCAAGCGGATGCTGGTGACGAAAAACGCGCTCGACCGGCTGGAGATAACCGATTCGACCGCCCTGCCCTTCGATGTCGAAATCGTCGAGCCTCGCGCCATCGACCGCGAAACCGGTTCGGAAGCGGTACATCAGGGCGTGATGATCGAGGCCAAGCCCTTAAAGGCCCAGTCGCTAAAAGCCCTGCAAGACAGCCCTCTCCTGCTGATTCTGGACCAGGTGACCGATCCGCACAATGTCGGCGCCATCATGCGCTCCGCAGTTGCTTTCGGCGCTGGCGCGATTATCACCACGGCACGTCACAGCCCGCAGGAATCCGGTGTTCTCGCAAAAGCGGCGTCCGGCGCGCTGGAACTCATCCCCCATATCGAGGTGCGTAATCTTGCTGATGCGATCGGCGAATTGCACGAACTGGGCTTCACCACCATCGGTCTCGATTCGGAGGGACCGCTTGAGCTTGAGAAAACAATGTCGGCGGGCCGTATCGCTCTGGTTCTCGGCGCGGAGGGCAAAGGCTTGCGCCAGAAGACGCGCGAGACGGTGACCCACCTCGCCCGCCTCGACATGCCCGGTGCCATCAAATCACTGAATGTATCGAACGCAGCTGCGATCTCCCTTTATGCGGCGCAGCGCTTCTTGAGTTCAAAGCCAGATTAAAAAGCAGACAGGTCCGAATAGAATTCGGACTAGCGGTGTTTACCTTGCTCGAGGCCGCCGACCTGCATATTCAGTTCGGCCGCGCAATGGAGTGCGTCGATGCTGCGGAACAGCAGGGATTCGTTTGGCTTGGTATCGATCCTGTTTCACTGGATCATAGGATTGATTTTTCTCGGACAGATCCTGCTGGGCTATCTGATGGTCAGGGTGAGCGATTTCACCCTGCAGTTCAGCCTTTACCAGTGGCATAAATCCTTCGGCTTCCTCGTTCTCGGCCTTTCCGCGCTCCGCCTCGTCTGGAAACTGGCGAATCCGCGTCCGCGGGACCCTAACGACATGAGCTTGCTTGAACGCGTGGCAGCCCACGCCGCGCATGTCATCCTCTACCTCAGTTTGTTCATTGTGCCGTTGACCGGCTGGGCAGTGGCATCGAGTTCGCCGCTGCAGATACCGACATTCATGTTCAATCTCGTCGTGATCCCGCAACTACCGATCACGATATCCGACGCCGCGGAGGCGTTCTGGGCGGCCAGCCATGCATGGTTGGCCTACCTTTCCGCAATTGTTGCCGCGGGCCACATCCTAGCGGCGCTGCACCACCATTTCTGGAAGCGGGACACCATCTTGATGCGCATGCTGAGCCCGAATACCGCCAAGACCGGCAGGAACGTCAACTGACAGGATCAACATCATGAAGACCATCGATGCACTGTTCTCGACAATTGTCCCTGCTGGGATAGCGGCCTTGCTTGCACTATCGCCGATGACCGCCCGAGCAGATACGCTGTCCGAAGTTGCCGGGCGTTACAATATCCAGCCATCGTCTCGGGTTGGATTCACAGTCTCGCAGGTTGGCGGCGGCGGCATCACCGGCAATTTCAAGAAATTCTCGGGCGTATTCTCCCTTAACAATTCGGACATAAGCCGGTCGACCATCAACTTCACGCTCTATCCGGAAAGTGTCTCGACCGGCCAGGCACGCGTCGAAAGTTTCCTGCGTTCCGATGCGGTCTTCGACTCGGCCAATTTCCCGACCATCACATTCAAGTCGACACAAATCACGCAGACCAGCGCTGACACGGCCGAAGTGGCGGGGATTTTGACGGCTCGCGGCAAGAGCAGTCCCGCGAGCTTTCAGGCAAACTTGGCAGATCACGGCAAGAACTCGATAACCTTTCGTGTCCAGGGCAAGGTAATGCGCTCGCGCTACGGTATGGATGTCGGAACGCCAATCTATTCCAACGTCGTCCAGTTCGACATGATGATCCGTGGCCAACGCTCATGATGCGTCCGAGTGAAACAGGACACCAGGATCGCCCGTGAGCCAGGCATTGTCGAATTTCATGCGGTCGATTATCTAGGCGTTGCCGGATTTCGCGAGTTTCACATCGAGGATGTTCTTCAGCAGCAAGTGACGGCTGTGGTCGCCGCGTGGCAAATGTTGTGCCTCAATCATGGCGAACAGCCTCGCATCTACACCGTCGTATTCAGTAACCCGCGGATTGGCGATGGAATGGGTTGTATCAAGCCTGCTGGTAGTCTGCAGGATGATGTCCGCGATTGCCTTGCGGCCTTCGAACACCGGTATGGTGAAACCTAGCTTTTTCGCCACTGAGGTGAAATCAAGCGTCGCCTGCCCGGAGTCTCGGCGAAAGTCTCTTACCGAGCCTCCAGACCCTCGCCGACTGGGCGATGAATTTCGGCCGCGAAGTCGCCGCGAACAGGAAGCTCAAACAACGGCCGTCGCCTGTACGCCTGATCAAACCGGCCTGATAGCGATTCAGATGGCCTCCGCCGCCGCCCTGCCGGCGGTCCTGCCTGAAAAGATGCAGCCTCCGAGGAAAGTCCCCTCCAGCGAGTTGTAGCCATGCATGCCACCCCCGCCGAAACCAGCCGCCTCGCCTGCAGCATAGACACCGGCCAGCGGCTCGCCATCGGCTTTCAGCGCGCGCGCACTGAGGTCCGTCTCGATACCGCCAAGTGATTTGCGCGTGAGAATATTGAGCCGTACCGCGATCAGTGGCCCATGCTTCGGGTCGAGTATCCTGTGCGGCGGCACCACCCGGACCAGCCTGTCGCCAATATAATTGCGGGCGCCACGTATCGCTGTGATCTGGGCGTCCTTGCTGTAGGTATTGTCGACTTCGCGGTCCCGGGCCTCGATCTGCGCCCGCAGCCCGGTTTCGGTAATGAGATTGTCACCAGTCAGCGCATTCATACGCCGCACCAGATCCGACAGTTCCTTTTCGACGATGAAATCCTCGCCATTGTCAAGGAAGGCCTGCACCGGCGCTGGCACTCCTCCTAGGGCTCGTTTTGCCACCTGCCGCCAGCTTTTGGAGGTGAAGTCCGGATTCTGCTCCGAACCCGACAGCGTGAATTCCTTCTTCACGATGGTCTGGTTGAGCACGAACCACGAATAGTCATAGCCTGACTTCATGATGCGATCGAGCGTCGACAGCGTATCGAAACCCGGCAGGCACGGCGGCGGCAGGCGGTTTCCCTGCGCATCGAACCACAGCGATGACGGTCCGGGCAGGATGCGGATGGCATGCTTGGTCCAGATCGGATCCCAATTATGCACACCCTCCACATAATGCCACATGCGGTCGCTGTTGATCAGGTGCGCGCCGGCACGCTCGGCAACGCCGAGCATCAGGCCATCGACATGGTCTGGCACACCGCTGATCAGGTGTTTCGGCGTCCCGAGCCGCTCCGGCCAGTTCTTGCGCACCAGATCGTGATTGCCGCCGATGCCGCCGCTCGCGACGATGATCGCCTGTGCTTTCAGGGCAAAGCTGTCCGCAACAATGCGCGAGCTCGGTTCGCTGCGCGCAACCTCGCTTGGCACGAGGATCTCGCCCTCGACCCCGTCGACATGCCCAGCACTGGTCACAAGTGCCGTCACCCGATGGCGGAAGCGGAACGAAATCAGCCCCTTCTGTTCGGCTTCGCGAGCGCGGCGAATGAACGGCTCGACCACGCCGGTCCCCGTCCCCCAGGTGATGTGAAAGCGCGGCACCGAATTGCCATGACCTGTGGCGAGCGAACCGCCGCGCTCAGCCCAGCCGACGACTGGAAACCAGCGCATTCCCTGTGCGTACAGCCAGGCACGTTTCTCGCCCGAGGCAAAGTCGATATAGGCCTCCGCCCATTGCCGCGGCCAATGATCCTCCTTGCGGTCGAAGCCGGCCGAGCCCATCCAGTCCTGCAGGGCAAGCTCGCGCGAATCCTTGATACGAAGACGGCGCTGCTCAGGGGAATCGACGAAAAACAGCCCGCCGAAGGATCGCCACGCCTGTCCACCGAGGGTCTGCTCCGGTTCCTGATCGAGAATGATCACCCGCTTGCCGGCGTCGGCAAGTTCCGTTGCCGCGACCAGTCCCGCAAGCCCCGCGCCGATGACGATGGCGTCCGCATCCAATGCCATATGAAACCTCCCAATTCCAACGGCCTGACAAGCCGGGCAATCGCTATTACCTTTACGTCAACGTTGTCCGTCAAATACCGCGCTTCGGCAAGATCGAATTGTAGCATTGAGTGCCGAAACTCCAGGAACCGGTTCGCGTCCTCCCCTCACCACGCCCTCATCTGAGTCTGGCCATTGAATGGTTGGGAAGACGGGCGGTCGTCGAAGCGCGTCTTTGGGGTAGGAATAATGCGATCCGAAGACCGCCCGTCCGGCGACTTTTCATCCCGTCCGTTCCGCTTGGGGGGCCTCGGCAGGTCCGGTTACCCTTGCGGATACTCCATCGCTGCCTACGGCCCCTTAGAAGTGCTCGTCCAGCACGCGCCGGTCGTAGTACCGGCAGGGGAACCCTTGGACGGAACTTCCCCGGACAGCAGCGGGTACGTCACCCGCCATCGGAGGCGCCGGTCCTTCTCCCACTTCGAACGGCTCCGGAAGCAGTTCCCACGGGAAGGACGGGAATCAGGATAGCCAGGTTCGGGGGCGTGGATAAGTTGGCGGGAATATTTCCTGAAGCAATTGAAATTGTTCAAAAAGACTCCTCCCTCCTGCTGCGCGAAAGCCCTGCAACCAATCCACATCCCTCATGGTGAGCTTGTCGAACCACGCACAGCCCAACTACGCCGATCTCTTGTGTGTCTCCGCTTCCGTTTCGTCCGAGACGGGGCTAGGGACTTCGCCTACCACTTCGTAGATTTCCAGCGCTTCGATGCGGCCCTTCGCCTGAGCCGAACCGAGCCGGCGGAAAATTATCCGATCGGCACTAAGCGCCGCAACCGCGGCGCTGGCCAGAATAGTCGTCCCGTAGGTTTTGTTCATTCCCTCGAGCCGGGAAGCGACGTTCACGGTATCGCCCATGGCGGTATATTGCAGGCGTTCTTTGGCCCCAACGCTGCCAACGACGGCGGCGCCGGTATGGATCCCATAGCGCGTGCGAAATTCAGGCAATCCCTTGCTGCGCTGGGTCTCGTTGTAGGCACGTATCTTTTCTTCGGTCTTGAGCGCACAACGGCAAGCGTGTTCCGCGTGTCGTTCGTCCGGGATCGGCGCGTTCCACATGGCAAACACTGAATCGCCGAGAAACTGGATGATCGTCCCGCCATGCTCATCGACGGTCGCGTTGAAAATATCAAAATACTCGGACAACATCGCGACCACCTCTTCCGGAGTATGCTGCTCGCTGATGGTGGTGAAATCGTAAATATCCGTAAACAGCGCCGTCACTTCCTGACGCCACGCCGCCCGGCCGGTAAAATGGCCCGACTCGATGCCCTTGCGCACAAGTTCCTTTGGGACATAGAGCGCGAACGTGAAGATCGCGTTGCGCGCCTTGTTCATCGCTCTGCCCAACACGGAAATCTCGCTGACGTGCGAAGGCACTGCAATAGGGGTAGAAAAATCGAGGTTTTGCAGCCTGGTTGCACCGTCAGTGAGCAGGTCGAGCGACTTGGTGATCAATCGTGCAAGGAGAAGCGCGCAGACGACCGCCAGGGCGACCACGAAGACAGAGACGCTCAATCCCTGCAGAAGCGCGGCATTGGCAGGCGCCATCAACTCGTCCATTGGAGCCGCCACGACCACGCGGTGGTTAGCGAGGAGAAGCGCGGATTTGATCGGGGCCACCATAACGAGAAAAGTCCGGCCCCCAACATCGATGAATCTCGCCTCCTCCGCCCACGAATCGTCGGACAGAACGCTGCGGATCAGCGGATCGGAGGACGGCGATAGCCCGGCATCTGCGGCTTCCTTCGGCGACAATATCCGGTCCATCATGACCCGGTCGGAATGGATGACGGGATTTCCGGAAGTATCCACAATGAACGCAACCGTATCCGGCGACATTCGTTCCGCCGAAAGAAAATCGATGATCGTGTCGAGGACAATATCAACGCCGACGACGACTTTACCGTTGCCGCGGTGAGCTTGGGCGACAGTCATGCCGAGGGCTCCGGTGGTCGCCATTTCATAAGGGCCAATGGAAACCGGCGTCCTGAGACCCATGGCGGCCTTATACCATGGCCGTGTTCTCGGGTCGTATCCCGAGGTTTGTTCTGGACGCTCGGACATCCGGTTGCCGTCGGCATCCAGGAAGATCAATCGATTGAATTGCCCGCCAGCAGGACCGGTCTCAATCGTGCGCACAGCCGTCTCGGCGCCACGCGGTGAATTGAGAGCGATGCGCCAGCCGCTCGCCTTGAGGCTCACGACGTGGAAGAACGATCCGTCGGGATATCCGACATAGGCGCCGTCGATGTGCGGTGACTTGGACATGCCCTCGCGAAGGATGGCTATCTTGTCATCCATGCGTTCTGGTGGCGGCGTCAGCAGCGAGTTCGCCACAGAAGCCACGATTTCGACCAGTGTGACCGTGTCCCCGGAAAGAACGCCGAACCGGTCGACGAGGCGATCGGCAAACACCCGCATACTTGCCTTGGTTTCCTCGATGGCAGCATTGCGGGCACGGCGGTAATCCAGACCCACCAGCGTCAAAGAAACCACGATGAGCAAGCTGACCATGGCAAGACTGAGGAGAGTTCGAAGAGACCTGGTCCATTTCGAACCGTCGATATTTCCCGATGGAGCCGGAGCTTGGCCTGATACCGTCAATTTCTGCTCATTCCCCCAATAGTTAGCAGGCACATTATCTCAAATCCGAAAACGTTGTAACAACAAACGGATGCGAGTTACGGCGATTGAACCTACGAACCGATCCAGAGCGGATAGACGGGGGGTGAACCTGGATCCCTGCTCCTCTGAGGTTGTCGCCGACCGGTCGGTGTTGTTATGCTGCGGCCAGACGAGCTGATTGGCTCAATCGGGAGGTTGGCATGACATCCGGAACCAGCAAGACAGATAGCGAGGCCTATGAAATGGCGAGCAGGACGGCCGATGCACAGCGCGCAAATCTCCCCGAGTGGCAACGTAACCAAATCAGCGATGACGACATGCAAATCGGAGAAACGTGGTTTGTCTGGGGCTATTACTGCGCAATGACCGACGATATCGAACGCCGGAAACGCCTGCTGGTGGCCTATCTGAACACGAAGTATCCGCAGGTCAAAAATAGCGAAAAAATCGTTGAAGACATCGCCAAAACAGCAGGCGAAGAAAACCGCTTGTTCGATGCAATCGCGGCAGCGGGCCGACAGGCTTACCTGGAAGGTGGTGACAGTCATCTGGCAAGTATCGCGACAATCTTTCTGAACGTGATCAGAAACCACTAGGCCATTGTGACGGGAGAAAATTAGCCACCTACCGGCTCATCCTATTGCGGCAGCCGCCATTCAGGCGATTGTCGCCAATCCGAGCAGTTCACCGAATTCCCGATGATAGGTTCGCAGCTCAGTGGCGACGTCTATCAGTAGTTCGCCCAATCGCTTGGATCCCACTCGTCGACCAGCTTTTGGAAGCACACCAGGGTATTTGGTGTCATTTTCGTCCCCCCTGCTTGATCCCATTTCGGGGCGGGTGCATGCGAAAGGCAATCGCCCAAACAATCATCGCGCAGACTCCGGCGACCAGGCCGCCATATACGATCACGCCGAGCAGAAACCGGTATTCCTCGCCCATGTGCCTTTTCCCAATGCACAATCCGGATCATTGATTGAACACCATTGCCCGGCGGACGTCTATCGGGTGTTTCCCGCACAAACGTTGGAATTTTTACCGGCGGCCCCCGCTGTCACATAGTTCGGTGTCGCTCTGACCTAAGGTAAATACTCCTGTCGCAGACGCTGCAAACTCAAATATTCTGACGAATCCAGAACCTGGGAAATGGCGAGCCCATGGCCCCTTTCAGAGATATCGCTTGACATTCGAACTAGTTCGTACATTTTGAACAGGCGTCACGAGAATGCTGGAGGAGCGACCGTGATGCACCGCTCGCGCACCTGTCTGACCCACCGATGTCGGTCACGACAGCTCAAGACGCGGTAAATCGCCTGGGAGGAGCGAATGGTCCGGATAATCGAATTCTTTTTCCTGGTATTGAAGGCAGTGATCGCGCTGCTGCTCGCGGGCATGGTCGTGCTCGTGTTCGGCAATGTCGTCCTGCGCTACGCCTTCAATGCCGGCATCACCTATTCCGAAGAGCTATCGCGGATCTTCTTCGTTTGGCTGACCTTCCTCGGTGCCGTGGTCGCGATGCGGGAGCACGCGCATCTCGGTATCGATTCGCTGCTGCGGCGGCTGCCGCCGTTCGGTGCAAAAGTCGCGGTGCTGTGCGGGACAGGCGCTTATGCTGTGGGCGACATGGCTGATGATCAGCGGAAGCTGGACACAGACGCTGATCAACCTGCATGTCGCCGCACCCGCCACCGGCATTTCCATGGGCATGTTCTACGGCGCCGGCATCGCCTTCGGGGTTCCCGCATTCCTGATCATCCTTTGGGACGCCTTTGCAATTGCTACCGGCCGCATCGATATCGCGACGGCCGAGTTCGTGCGCGACAGTGAGGATCAGCTCGCGCTCGACGATCATCCAGCGCAGCCGCTCGCCCATCCGATCGCAAAGCAGTGAGGAGCGCGCCATGACCGTTACGATTTTTCTCGGTGCTCTGCTTGGTCCAATGGCGCTGGGTGTGCCGATTGCCTTCGCGCTGATCATCAGCGGCGTGGCCCTGATGATGTATCTCGGCATGTTCGACGCCCAGATCGTCGCTCAGAACGTCCTGAACGGCGCCGACAGCTTTCCGCTGATGGCCGTGCCGTTCTTCCTGCTGGCCGGTGAAGTCATGAACACCGGGCGGCCTGTCGCGGCGTATCGTCGATCTCGCCATGGCGATGGTCGGCCATGTGCGCGGCGGCCTCGGCTTCGTGGCCATCTTCGCGGCCTGCGTTCTTTCGAGCCTCTCCGGTTCGGCCGTAGCCGATGCTGCAGCACTCGGCGCGCTGCTCTTCCCGATGATGCTGAAGTCCGGCCATGATCCGGCGCGCACCGGCGGACTTCTGGCGTCCGCCTCCATCATCGGCCCGATCATTCCGCCCTCGATCGGCTTCATCCTCTATGGCGTCGTCGGCGGCGTTTCGATCACCAAGCTATTCCTGGCCGGCATTTTTCCCGGCCTGCTGATCGCCGGCGCCCTCTGCATCACCTGGGCGATCGTCGCCCGCAAGGAACAGTTCGCCTTGCCCGCCAAGCAAAGCGGCGCGGTGCGGCTCAAGGCATTCCTCGACAGTATCTGGGCGCTTCATGCTGCCGTTGATCATCATCATCGGCCTGAAGTTCGGCGTCTTCACGCCGACGGAAGCCGGCGTCGTCGCAGCCGTCTATTCGCTGTTCGTGTCGATGGTGATCTACCGCGAATTGCCGCCCGCCAAACTGTTCCAGGTTTTCGTGGCGGCGGCGAAGATCACATCGGTCGTGATGTTCCTGGTCGCCTGCGCTGCCGTTTCGGCCTGGCTGATCACAGTGGCGGACGTTCCCGGCGATCTCGCCAGCGCTCGTTGAACCGCTGATGGACAACCAGACGCTGCTGCTGCTCGCCATCATGGGCCTCGTCGTCATCGTCGGCACCGCCATGGACATGACGCCGACAATCCTGATCATGACGCCGGTGCTGATGCCGATCATCAAGCAGGCGGGCATCGATCCGGTCTATTTCGGCGTCCTCTTCATCATCAACAACGCGATCGGCCTGATCACGCCGCCGGTCGGCACCGTGCTGAACGTGATCTGCGGCGTTTCCAAACTCCGGATGGAAGAGCTGATGAAGGGTGTCATGCCCTTCCTGATCGCCGAACTGATCGTCCTTTTGCTGCTGGTACTGTTCCCGCAGCTGGTGACCGTTCCGAGTCTCCTGGTTCGGGCAATGAGGCAACTGCAAAATTCAACCGGCCGAAGGGAGAACCCGGCCAAACATGGGAGGAAAACATGTTGAACAGATTGATGAAAATGGCGATTGGCGCTTGCTGTTCCGCTGGTCTTGCTGGCAGCAGGTCCGGCGCTGGCCGAAATCCGCGAACACCAGCTCAAATTCGCGGCCGCCAACAACAAGGGCCATCCGCAGGTGACCGGCATGGAGAAATTCGCCGAACTGGTCGTCGGAAAAGAGCGGCGGCAAGATCGAGGTCAAGCTGTTCCCCGGCGGCGTGCTGGGCGGCGACGTCCAGACCGTTTCGGCGCTGCAGGGCGGTGTGATCGAGATGACGGTGCTCAACGCCGGCATTCTCGCAGGCAACGTCAAGGAGTTCGGCGCCGTCGACCTGCCCTTCCTCTTCAACAGCGGCGAGGAAGCCGACAAGGTGATGGACGGCCCTTTCGGCACCAGTCTCGATCGAGCTTCTGCCGAACACCGGTCTCGTCGGCCTTGCCTATTGGGAACTCGGCTTCCGCAATCTGACCAACAATCGCCATGCGGTTACCAAGCTCGAGGACATCAAGGGCCTGAAGATCCGCACGATCCAGTCGCCGATCCCGATCGAACTGTTCAACAGTCTCGGCGCCAATGCCGTGCCGCTGCCTTACACGGAGCTCTATACGGCGCTTGAAACGGGCACGGTCGACGGCCAGGAAAACCCGGCCGCCAACATCCTCAACGCCAAGTTCTACGAAGTGCAGAAGTACATGACGGTGACCCGTCACCAGTACAATCCGCAGATCGTGCTGATCAGCAAGAAGTTCTGGGACGGCCTCAACGACGAGGAAAAGGCCGTCCTGCAGTCGGCCGCCACGGAAGCCCGCGACTATCAGCGCAAGGTTTCGCGCGAACTGGACGCCAAGGCGATCGCCGAGATCAAGGCGACCGGCATGGAAGTCACCGAACTTACGCCGGAAGAGACACAGAAGCTGCGCGATGCGGTCAAGCCGATGATCGACAAGTTCAGTGCCGAAATCGGCGCCGATACCGTCGCGCCCTGTTCAAGGAACTGGACGCTGCACGCGGACAGTAATGCCTGCCGCCGGCCTCGCTTGACGGCAGGCCGGCAACCTCTCCGCATTGATGGAACCAGCTGAGATGACCGAGACACTTCTCAAACCGTTGAAAGCCGGATTGATCGGCGCCGGCATCCAGGCCTCGCTGACGCCGGCGATGCACATGCGCGAAGGCGCGGCACAGGGCCTGTCCTATGAATACGAACTGATCGATCTCGACGAGCGCGGACGCCACGCCCGCGGACCTGCCGCAGTTGTTGCGGCAGGCCGAGCTCGACGGCTTCTCCGGCCTGAATATCACCCATCCCTGCAAGCAGCTGATCATCCCGCTCCTCGACGAACTGTCGGACGAGGCCCGCAATCTCGGCGCGGTCAACACGGTCGTGCTGAAAGATGGCCGGCGCTATGGCCACAACACCGACTGGTGGGGCTTTAGCCGAGAGCTTTCGCCGCGGCCTGCCCGATGCCGACATGTCGTCTGCCGTGCAGATCGGCGCCGGCGGAGCCGGTGTCGCCACGGCCTATGCAATCCTCTCGCTCGGGTCTCCGGACCCTGACCGTTTTCGACCAGGAGATCGCACCGCGCCGAAGCGCTGGCCACAAGCATGTCGGCACTTTTCCCGGAGCCGACGTTCGTGCAGGAGTCGATCTTGCTTCAGCGATGAAAGCGGCCGACGGCCTGATCCATGCGACGCCGACGGGCATGGCGAAATATCCCGGCATGCCGCTTCCCGCCGAGATGCTGGAACCTCGCCACTGGGTCGCCGACATCGTCTACTTTCCCCTGGAAACCGCGCTCCTGGCGGAGGCCAGACAGCGCGGCTGCAGCACGCTCGATGGTGGCGGCATGGCCGTTTTCCAGGCCGTGGGCGCCTTCCGCCTGTTTACCGGGCGCGAGCCGGATGCCGACGCGCATGCTCAACCACTTCAAGACGCTGACCGCCTGATAGCCGGGCGCCTTCATTCGTTAACGTTACGAAAACTAATCCGTGGAAATTGCCATCCAATCCTGTCAAAGCTAATGGTAAGCTAAGGGTTAATCAGTGGCGTCTTCCAGTCGCTTCCACGCGCCTTTCTTGAAACAGAGATCATGAGCACCATCCGGCCGCCAGAAACGGACTCACTGTCGTTGGACGACCTGATCCTTGCCGACCAGCTCATGGCGGTGCGCCGGAGCATGCTGATTTCGGTTCCGGTGAGCATCATTCTCGGCGTAATCAGCGTGCTCGTCGCCGTCTACTACGGGCTTGGGCTGGCCGGGCTGTTGTGGTTTTTTGCGTCAAGCGTCGTCAATGTGGCGCGCATAGTGCTGTGCCGGTTTCCCGTACGCCTCCTTAATCCCGACGGGTCGGCCGAGCCAAGGAACATGGATCCTTCGTCTGTCAGGCAGCATCTCTCATGGCAATCGGCCATGGCTGCCGCATCGGGGGTGGTATGGGCCTTCATCGCGATCCTGTGCGAGGGATACACTGCCCCACAAACGGTCTTCTACCTGACAGTGATATGCGGGATTACCGCGGGCGCCATAACCGCCGGATTTGCGTACGCGCGCATGCCCATCTGTTACATTGTCCCGGTGCTTTTGTCGGTCGCCGCATGCCTTATCTATGCCGGCGGGTTTGAACGCTACTGCCTGGCGGCAACGGCGGTGCTATACCTCGCAGCACTGATGCGCGGTGCCTTTGAAAGCGAAGCTCTGTTCCGGCAGTCCAGCCGGTTGAAAAACGAGGCCACCGCCATGGCAGCGTCGCTGGCAGCAGCCAGGGATCAGGCCACGGAAGCGGCGGTTGAGCTCGGGCATCGCGCAGCTCATGATGCACTGACGGGACTTCTCAACCGCAATGGGCTCATGCAAGCGGTTGCATCCCTGCCCCCTGCAAGAGCCACACGGCTTACGCTGATGCTGCTCGATCTCGATGGCTTCAAGGGGATTAACGATGCCTTTGGCCACAAGGCAGGCGACCGCGTGCTTGTCGAGGTCAGCCGGAGACTCCGTCAAAGCCTTGAGAGTGACGTCATTGTGGCTCGTTGGGGCGGCGATGAGTTTGCCGTCCTGTTCGACTCAAGGCTCGGTGAGGATGCCCCTTCAATCGTGGCTACCAAGCTGATCGCCGCCATGTCCATTCCATTTGCCACCTTTGACGCCGGCCGTATTGGCGTCAGCATCGGTATTTGCGCATCAGACGAGCGGGATATCGACGAGATGCTGATTCAGGCAGACGCTGCGCTCTACCGTGCAAAATCCGAAGGACGCAACCGGTACTATATTTTCGATGACGACCTGCGCAAACACCTCGAAATGCGGCGCGACATAGAGCGGGACCTCGCAAAAGCCCTCAGCAGCGATGCTTTGGAAGTTTGGTTCCAGCCTATCCTGGGCGCCGGAGGACGCAAGCTTACTGATCTGGAAGCCCTGGTGCGCTGGAACCACCCTCGCCATGGATCGATCCCCGCACCCGATCTGGTGGCGGTCGCATCGATGTCCGGACTGGCAGAACCGCTGTTCCGGACCATTTTGAAGGATGTATGCGCGATGATGCAGACATTGCGCGCGATGAACCTCGGTCACATCAAGGTGGCGATGAACATGTCGCCGCGTGAAATGGCGCAGATCGCCGTCGACGACCTGATCCTCACCAAATTGCGTCGACTCGATCTTCCCGCCGCCATGCTGGAAATCGAGATCACCGAGGACACGGCCAAGGATATCCGCTCTGTAAAGAGCAAACTTGCCGCTCTGACCAATGAGGGCGTGCGGATTGCGATAGACGATTTTGGCGTCGGCTATTCGTCGATGTCGTCGCTTCGCCAGCTCCATGTCGACCGGATCAAGATTGATCGGTCGTTTGTCGATGGAATTGCCGGATCGGTCGATGATCGCAACGTGGTGCAATCCATCCTTAGCCTCGGCAAGTCGCTGGGAATCGAAGTCGTCGCGGAAGGTGTCGAGACAGAAGCCGACATGCAGACATTGCGGCGGCTCGGTTGTTCAACCATGCAGGGCTATTATTTTGCGAAGCCAATGCCCCAACACGAAACCATCGAATGGATCAATCGATCCCGATCACTCGTCAACTGATGGAACGATGATCCTTGCCGCTCAGTATCCGCAGTAGCGCATCTCTGCCGCCCCGATCGTCTGGTACCGCCCATTGCTTGTGACGATCTGCGCGCAGATTGTCGTGGTCGGGTTCCACCAGAACGTGGTCTGGCCCTGCTGGATGGTCTTTTTGTAACCGCGTGCCAGCAACTGGCTTTGCCCGCTGGCAGCGGTGGCATTGACGAGATCGGCTATGTCGCCGGGCGCGCCACCCGGGACTGTCACCGACGATGCCATGCCTGGCGGTATGGCTGATGCAGGCACGGCGTCAGCGTCATCGCCGGTGGACTGGCATCCGCCAAGCGTCAGCAGCGTCAACATTGTCACGGATATCGCAATACGCATCGGAATTCCCCCTCCGAAACCAGGGATGATATGGCTGGCGAGAAAAAGCGGCAACCTGAACAACCCGGGAACGAAAGCGGATAAGACGGCCAGGTCAGGATACTGGTGTAAGTGCCAAGTGGCGAATGGGTTAGTCAAGTAGCCCGATCAGACCCTGGTTTAACCCGCTCTGGGTAAACCCATCTATTGAATGACCTGCGCTTTCTCTTTGTGTACCCTGACCAAGCTAACCGCGAAGGCCCTAGACCCTATTGCCCCGCCTTCCGGTTCAGCTACTCGGGAGGAGTGGAGACAAGGACAAAGGTTCCCCAACCGTGTCTTTGTGCTCCTCCCCCTTTTTGGCCCGACCGGAGCGGCTCCCTAGCGTATCTTCCGCCCTAGGAAAGCCCCGGTGGCCCTTCCCCCCAAGCACCGGCTCTAAGCGGCCACAGAACCCAAGTTGTGTGGCCTCGGCGCCCACAGGCTGGGAGTTGTGACAACTATTAAATTGGCGGAACTCATTGAGTTTATTGAGCTAAATTGGATTTAACCCGAACCAACTAATGCCTTTCGACGGACAGACCGGCGCTACACATGGGTGTAACCTGGTCCTGACCGCGAAGGGACGGGAGGTCACATCATGCTCGATAGAACTGCATTCATTGCAATAGGTTTAGGCCTTGCGATGGTCTTCGCGTTATTGCTTTATGGGGCACTGCAAGGACATGAATCAGACATGGCGGACAACCATCTGGGAGCTATTACTCTTTGATCAATCCCGCTGCTCTGCCCTTGTTTAATCACTTCCCCGCTTGTGCATTGGCGTATCCATAAACTGTGCAACGGAAACGGGAAAGAGCTCAAGCGGCCCGAGACACTGTCATGGGCCAACTACTGCGACTTCATCCCCACAATGCATGCCTCGGGTGCCCCCAAAGCAAAAGGGAGGCCATAAAGACCTCCCTAATGAGCTAAGTGCTTGAAATCTGTGGTGCCCCCAGAGAGACTCGAACTCCCGACCCTCTGATTACAAATCAGATGCTCTACCAACTGAGCTATAAGGGCAGCGGCGTCCGATTACCACAAAGCTCGTTCCTGTAAAACGAAAAAACAGCCGCTCGCGATAATTTCACGCTTTTTTTGCGCGCCCGGCATTTTGCCAGATCGCTCATACCATGCTAGGCGATACATCCTAACTCGCATCCGTGCAGGCAGCCATGACCCGGAAAATCGAAACATTTGCTTTTCTTTCCTCCGGAACGCCGGACTCCGACGAGGCGATGCGCGATCTGACGAAACTTTACGGCCATGCCGAGGCCCGCGATGCCGATGTGATCGTCGCGCTGGGCGGCGACGGCTTCATGCTGCAGACGCTGCAGAACTTCATGAACCAGGGCAAGATGATCTACGGCATGAACCGCGGTTCGGTCGGCTTCCTGATGAATGAATATAGCGATATCGAACTGAAAGAGCGCGTGGAAGCCGCGCATGCCGAGACAATCCGGCCCCTCAAGATGGAAACGGAGTCGGTCGAGGACGGCACGTTCACGGCATTCGCGCTGAACGAGGTCTCGCTGTTGCGCCAGTCATATCAGGCAGCGAAGATCAGGATTACTGTCGACGACAAGGTGCGGCTGGAAGAATTGATCTGCGATGGCGTAATGGTTGCGACGCCCGCCGGCTCCACCGCCTACAACCTTTCCGCGCAGGGCCCGATCATCCCGCTCGATGCGCGCTTGCTCGCCCTCACCCCTGTTTCGGCGTTTCGCCCGCGACGCTGGCGCGGTGCGCTATTGCCCAACCGGGTGACGGTGCGCTTCGATATCCTCGAGCCGGAGAAGCGGCCGGTCAACGCCGTTGCCGATCACACGGAAGTAAAGTCTGTTCTATCCGTCACTGTCGAGGAAGCATCTCACCTGCGGGCGACCATTCTGTTTGACAAGAACCATTCGTGGAACGAACGAATTCTCAAGGAACAGTTCCTTTATTGACAACATTAGAATAAAATCACGCACAAATGTAACAAACTCTTAAATGTGACCTCACGTGAGAGTTGACTTTTGCTGCCTCGCGCCGTAACGCACTTGCAGCAAAAACGCTGTGCAATTCGAGTGCCTGTGCTTGGGCCGCCTACGGACATGCGCAGCACCGAATGCAGATAGAAAGTTAAATCTCCTTTGACCACCTTTGCCGATCTGGGCCTTTCCACGAAAGTGCTCAATGCTGTTGAAGCAGCAGGATATACAATTCCGACACCGATCCAGGCTGGAGCCATCCCGCATGCGCTGCAACGCAAGGATGTTCTCGGCATAGCCCAGACCGGAACCGGCAAGACTGCGTCTTTCGTTCTGCCGATGCTGACACTGCTCGAACAGGGCCGTGCCCGCGCTCGCATGCCGCGTACCCTCATTCTCGAGCCAACGCGCGAACTCGCAGCGCAGGTCGAGGAAAATTTCGTAAAATACGGCAAGAACCACCGGTTGAATGTCGCCCTGCTGATCGGCGGCGTCTCCTTCGAAGACCAGTTGCGCAAGCTTGAACGCGGCGCCGACGTGCTGATTGCAACGCCTGGACGCCTGCTCGACCATTTCGAGCGTGGCAAGCTCTTGCTCAGCGCTGTTGACATTCTCGTCATCGACGAAGCCGACCGTATGCTTGACATGGGCTTCATTCCGGATATCGAGCGCATCTGCAAGCTTATCCCGTTTACCCGCCAGACGCTGTTCTTCTCGGCAACCATGCCGCCAGAAATCACCAAACTGACGGAGCAGTTCCTGCATTCGCCGGTCCGCATCGAAGTCGCCAAGGCAGCGACGACCGCCAAGACTGTCGAGCAGAAGCTGGTCAAATCCGGCAAGAAGGATTGGGAAAAGCGCGCCGTGCTGCGCGACCTGATCCGCGCCGAGGATGAAGGCCTCAAGAACGCGATCATCTTCTGCAACCGGAAGAAGGATGTTTCCGAGCTTTTCCGCTCGCTGGTCAAGCATGAGTTCGATGCCGGTGCTCTGCATGGTGACATGGACCAACGCGCCCGTACGACGATGCTGGCGAATTTCAAGGACGGCAAGCTCAAGCTGCTCGTGGCCTCCGACGTAGCGGCGCGCGGTCTCGACATTCCCGATGTCAGCCACGTATTCAATTTCGATGTGCCGATCCATTCGGAAGATTATGTCCATCGCATCGGCCGCACGGGCCGTGCCGGCCGTTCTGGCAAGGCTTTCACGCTGGTAACGCCCGCCGATACCAAACATCTGTCGGCTATCGAGAAGCTGATCGGCGAAGATATCATCTGGCATGATGGCGATCTCTCGACCCTGCCTCCCTCGACCGAGCCGGACGAGGCGCCACGCCGTGGCCGCGGCAGGGGCAAGCCCGAAGCCAAGCGCAAGCCGCGCAATGAAGGCCGCGAGCGCGAACGGCCGCAGTCGGAAATCGATATCATTGCGGCTGCCGAACGGGTGAAGGAAGCGGAAGCACAGCCTCAGCCTGCTGAGGAGCAGCCGGTGGTGCGCACGGCAGAAAAGCCGCAGAAGGCTGCGATCAAGGCTGAGAACGAGCAGCGCCGTGCACGCGTGCCGCATGCCGAGCCGCGGCGTGATCACCGCCGCGACCGTGACGACATGGGTTCAGCGCCGGTCGGTTTCGGCGATGAAATCCCCGCCTTCATGCTGATCGACACCAAGATCTGAGGCTTCTCGTGCAATCACCGGGCGTTGGATGCGGCATCGTATTCCTGAAGGACGCCCGTATCCTGCTGTTGCAGCGCAAGAAGCGCCCCGAGGCCGGCGCCTGGGGCATTCCCGGCGGCAAGGTGGATTTTCTTGAAACAGCCGAACAGGCGATCCGCCGCGAAGCCTTTGAGGAAACAGGCCTACAGGCTGGCACAATCACTCTGCTCGGCCTCAGCGAACAGCTTTTTCAAGACGAACAACAGCACTGGCTGGGCGTCCTGTTCCTGGCGCAAACCTATTCCGGTGAGATGCAGTTGCTGGAGCCGGACAAGCATGGCGGGATCGACTGGTTTCCGCTCGGCGACCTGCCTGAATATGTGACCTTGCCGACACGCCACGCCATCGACCTTCTCCGGCAACGCGGTCTGGCTTAGACGTTACCTGGCTACACGGAGCGAGGCTTCATAGGCGCGCTTTGCCCATTCGGTCATGACATCCGGATCATCGATTGCCTCGTCTGGTATCGACCAATAGGGCATCTTGACCGGTCCGGACTTGCCCGCAGGAATCCATTGTCTGCTGCCGGCCGCTTCGAATTCCGGCGCGGAGATCGAATCGGCTTTCAGGAGAAGGTCTCCATCGGAAAGTTCAACGGCAACAATCAAGCCCTGAAAATAAATACCCTTCCCGCCAAACATGCGTTTGATGGTGACCGGGCCGAGCCCTGCAAACAGATCGTGAATCGCGTCATTGTCCATGCCCAAACTATTACAGGCACGAGCAATGACGTCACGCTCAAATTAGGCATGGCTTCAGTGTTTCAAATCGGGTTGGTAAATCAGGAGGCGGCGGAAGCCAGTGCTTCGGGTTTTGCCGGCGTCAGTTCAACCGACTCGCCGCAACCACAGGCCGAGGTTTGGTTCGGATTCTTGAAAACAAAGCCAGTGCGCAGTGTCGTCACCTCGAAATCCATTTCCGTCCCGAGGAGGTAGAGGACTGCTTCGGGGGCCACGAAGACTTTCGAGCCGTCTTTCTCAACGACGTCATCACCAGGTTTTGCTTCGGTCACGAGGTCGATCATGTATTCCATGCCCGCGCAGCCGCCCTTCTTGATGCCGACGCGAATGCCGAGCGCATTTTCGCGCGTCGCAACGATTTCGCTTACGCGTCGCGATGCGGCGTCAGTCAACGTCATGACAGAAAAACGACCCATTTCTCATCTCTCTTCTTCGAGATCGCGGAACGATCACTTGCTTACCATAGTTAATGTTACACAACCGTCACCGCAAGTGTTCAAACTGTCCTCGATTGATAAACATGACTGGCAGAAGGCTGAAATCATGAATTATCGCCACCTCGTTCTTTGCTGCCTGGCATCATCGGCATTCAACCTGATGCCTGCTGTTGCCCAGGAAACAAAGCAGCCCGAACAACCAAAGCCAACAGAATCCGCGCCTGCGGCAACACCCGCGCCCAAAGAATCTGCTGCGACGCAGACACCACCCGAATATCTCGACAATCGCAGCACGCCCGAGACGCTGATCAACTCGTACTACAATGCCATCAACCGGCAGGAATATGCCCGCGCCTACGGCTATTACGCCTCCGACAATCCGCCGCAGCCGTTCCCGCAATTCCAGGCAGGCTACGAGAACACTACGTCCGTTTCCGTGCTCTTCGGCAAGGCGGTTGGCGAAGGCGCCGCCGGTTCTGCCTACTGGAGCCAGCCGCTGGCGATCAAGTCCGAGGCCAAGGACGGTACCGTAACGGTCTTCAACGGATGCTATCGGCTAAGACTAGCCAATCCGGCCATTCAGGGCGTGCCCTATGTGCCGCTTTCCATACTTGATGGAACTTTGGAGAAATCCGACAAGCCATTCGAAGATAGCGTACCGGAAGGCTGCGAAGCGCCGTAGGTAGCGATTTCAAACGGTCTCTTAGTACCAGCCAACGGCGACCTGCGCCTCCTCCGACATGCGATCCGGCGTCCACGGCGGGTCGAACGTCATGGTGACATCGACAAAGCTTACGCCTTCGACAGCTCCAACGGCATCTTGGACCCAGCCCGGCATTTCGCCTGCAACCGGGCAACCCGGCGCTGTCAGCGTCATTTCAATCTTCACCGAACGATCATCCTCGATGTCAATCTTGTAAACGAGGCCGAGTTCATAGATATCTGCCGGAATTTCCGGGTCATAGACCGTCTTCAGCGCAGCGATGATATCGTCTGTCATCCGCGCCAGTTCTGCGGCGGGGATGGCCGATACGGATGCTGTCCCAACTTCCGTATGAGTGGATTCAGCCTCAGCAATCGGCGCTGCTTCTTTTTCCAGTGTCTCGACTTTATCGGTCATCGTCATCACCCAAAGAATTTCCGCGCCTTTTCCAGCGCATCGGCGAGAGCATCGATCTCGTCTCTCGTATTATACATCGCAAATGAGGCACGGCATGTCGACGTGACTCCAAACCGCTTCAAAAGTGGTTGAGCGCAATGCGTGCCGGCGCGCACGGCAACACCGGCACGGTCGATGACCATTGACACGTCGTGAGCGTGAATACCTTCCAGCTCGAACGAAATAATGGCGCCCTTGCCCTTGGCATCACCGAATATGCGCAAGGAATTGATCTGACGCAGCCGTTCATGCGCGTAGTCGCGCAGATCTTCCTCATGGGCGAGAATAGCTGCGCGGCCGATCTTTTCGACATACTCGATGGCGGCGCCAAGCCCGATAGCCTGGGCAATGGGCGGCGTTCCAGCCTCAAAGCGGTGCGGCGGGTGATTGTACGTGACGATGTCTTCAGTCACCTCTTCAATCATTTCGCCGCCGCCCTGGAATGGTCGCATCGTCTCAAGCATGTTCTTGCGGCCGTAGAGCACACCAATGCCGGATGGACCATAGATCTTGTGGCCGGTGAAAACATACCAGTCGCAGCCGAGATCCTGGACATCGACCGGCAGGTGAACCGCCCCCTGACTGCCGTCTACCAGAACGGGGATACCGCGTGCATGGGCGATGCGGACTATCTCTTTGATGGGCGTTACAGTCCCGAGCACGTTCGACATATGGGTAATGGCGACGAGCTTCGTGCTATCAGTCAGCCGCTTCTCGAATTCTTCGATGTGGAACGCACCTTGATCATCCACAGGCACCCAGACGAGCTTGGCTCCCTGCCGTTCGCGAATGAAATGCCACGGCACGATATTGGAATGGTGCTCCATGATCGACAGCACGATTTCATCGCCTTCGCCGATGTTCGGCATGCCATAACCGTAGGCGACCGTATTGATCGCCTCGGTGGCTGATTTCGTGAACACGATTTCGTCTACGGACGCGGCATTGAGAAAACGCCGAACGCTTTCGCGCGCTTTTTCATAGGCATCAGTCGTGGCATTCGACAGGAAATGCAGACCCCGGTGCACATTGGCATATTCATTCGAGTAAGTATGGGTGACCATGTCGATAACAGCCTTCGGCTTCTGAGCCGAAGCGCCATTGTCGAGATAGACCAGCGGCTTGCCGTAGACTTCACGCGACAGGATAGGGAAATCGCGGCGGATTGCCTCGACATCATAGCTGCTTTGAATGATCTTCGTATCCATATTGCCGCTTTCCCTGTGATCGATCAGACGTGTTCGGCGAGCCATTTTTCGAGGATCGCTTCAAGCGCCTCGACGAGGGGTTCGCTTTCGAGTTCTTCGACGATCTCGGCAACGAACGCCTTGATCAACAGCCCGCGCGCTTCGTTTTCCGGAATGCCGCGCGCCCGCAGATAGAACAGATGATTGCCGTCAATCTCCGTCACTGTCGCACCATGGCCGCAGGCCACATCATCGGCAAAGATTTCCAGTTCCGGCTTGGCATCGAATTCGCCGTCATCCGAGAGAAGCAGGGTGTTGCATGCCATGCGGGCGTCGGTCTTCTGGGCGATCTTGTTGACCTTGATCTGCCCCTGAAACACGCCACGTGCCCGGTCCGTCACAACGTTGCGCATGATCTGCACCGACGACGTGTTCTCAACCAGATGGCCGAGCGTCATCGTGACATCCGTGTGGCTATCACCGCCGAGTAAATTGACGCCGCGCAGCTGGAAGTCGGAACCTTCGCCCTTCACCAGCACATGCACTTCCTGACGGACGAGCTTGCCGCCAGCATTGACGACGTAAAGCGTCAATTTCGCATTGGCGCCAATCGTGGCGACGAACTGGGCAAGCTGCGTTGCCTCGGCGCCCTGCTCGCGCAGGATGATCCAGGTGACTTCGGCATCGTCGGCGACTGTTACATTGCTGATGCTGGTTGAAAAACCTTCACCCTCGCCGCCGCTTTGCCGCTCGATTATTGTCGCCTTGACGCCCTTGCCGAACTTGACCGGAAAACGCACATGCCCCTGCCCTCGCGCTTGCGCATTCTGGAGTTCAAGTGGTGCTTCCAACTCAAGTCCGTCGGCGAGCGTGACCGCCCAGCCATCGGTGACATAGGCTGCATTGATCTGGCCGATCGCATCGTCGCCATCACGAATGGCAAGGTCGCGAATGACCGAGCCATCAGACAGCTTGTCACTGAATTTCGTGAACTCAACGCCTTCGACGCGTGGTGCTGAAACGGCCACGCCGTTGCTGACGAAAGCCACCGCCGAACCGGCGATGACCGGCGGCAACGGATTGGTGCCCGCTGCGCCATCATAGGCGGCAACGCTGCGCAACAGGGTGCGCAGGTCAGTATAGTGCCACGCTTCGACCCGGCGCGACGGCAGACCTTGCGTCTTTAGCGCTTCGATAGCGTTGTCGCGCGCGCTGGCGATCTCGCCATCGCCCGGCAATTCGCCCATCCGGTCGACGAAAGCGTCGACCAGTGCTGATTCAGCGGGAGTGGGCTGGCGTCCTGTGTGAACATTCATGATGTTATTCCTCAGGCTGCCTCACCGATGATATCGGCATAGCCATTCTCTTCGAGACGGAGCGCAAGATCCTTGTCACCCGACTTGATCACCTGGCCTTTGTAAAGCACATGCACGCTGTCCGGCACGATGTAGTCAAGCAGGCGCTGATAGTGCGTGATGACGATCACGGCGCGATCCGGGGAACGCAGCGCGTTGACGCCATCGGCAACGATCTTCAATGCATCGATATCGAGCCCGGAATCGGTTTCGTCGAGAACGCAAAGCTTGGGTTCGAGCAGCTTCATCTGCAGGATTTCGGCGCGCTTCTTCTCGCCGCCCGAGAATCCGACATTGAGCGGACGCTTGAGCATGGCAATGTCCATATCGAGCGAGCTTGCGGCGGCCTTCACACGGCTGAGGAACTCCGGAATCTTCAGCGGCTCTTCGCCGCGCGCCTTGCGCTGGGAGTTCAAAGCTACCTTCAGGAACTCCATAGTCGCGACGCCCGGTATTTCCATTGGGTACTGGAATGCCAGGAAGATGCCTTTGGCGGCGCGCTCGGATGGGTCGAGCTCAAGGATCGATTCTCCGTTGTAGAGAATGTCACCCTCTGTGACTTCGTAGTCCTCGCGGCCGGCGAGGATATAGGACAGAGTTGATTTACCGGAGCCGTTGGGTCCCATGATCGCTGCGACTTCACCGGCCTTGACCGTAAGATTCAGGCCGCGAATGATCTCGGTGCCGTCCTCGGCGATGCGCGCATGCAGATTTCTGATTTCCAGCATAGTTCTACCTTCTTGAATTCCAGAAGATCGGCCCTGCCGATCCCAATTATAATCTTGATCCTGTCGCGGGGTGGCACGATTCCGCCCCAATCTATGAACTTTCGCCGCTCAGGCTCTTGAGGCGCTCGACCACTGACGACAGCTCCTTGCGTGCCTTGATCAGCTCTGGTTCAAGCACTTGCTCTGTCGCGGAGGAAGAACGGGCCAGCGTATCAGTCAACTCGTCGATCACTTCGCCCAGCTCCTTGTAGCGTCTGCGAAGCCGATCGATTTCTTCCTTCGTAACTGTTAGTGCCATTAGCCGACGCTCCCTTCGAGGCTGATGCCGATGAGCTTCTGCGCCTCGACGGCAAATTCCATGGGCAGTTCCTGAATGACTTCCTTGACGAAGCCATTGACGATGAGTGCAATCGCTTCTTCTTCCGGAATGCCGCGCTGCATCACATAGAACAGCGCATCCTCCGAAATCTTCGACGTGGTTGCCTCATGCTCGAACTGAGCGGTGGCGTTCTTCGCCTCGATATAGGGCACCGTGTGTGCGCCGCAATCATTGCCGATCAGCAGCGAGTTCACACTGGGTGAAGTTGCGGGCGTTCTCGGCCTTGCGATGGGCTGAAACCTGGCCGCGATAGGTATTGTTGGACTTGCCGGCCGAAATACCCTTGGAGATGATGCGGCTCGACGTGTTCTTGCCGAGATGCAACATCTTGGTGCCGCTGTCGATCTGCTGATGACCGTTCGAAACGGCGATCGAATAGAATTCACCTCGTGAATTGTCGCCGCGCAGGATGACGGAAGGATATTTCCACGTGATCGCCGAACCGGTCTCGACCTGTGTCCAGGAGATCTTCGAATTGACGCCGCGGCAATCGCCACGCTTGGTGACGAAGTTGTAGATGCCGCCCTTGCCTTCCGCGTCGCCGGGGAACCAATTCTGTACGGTCGAGTACTTGATCTCGGCATTATCGAGCGCGATCAGTTCGACCACGGCCGCATGCAGCTGGTTCTCGTCGCGCTGAGGCGCGGTGCAGCCTTCAAGGTATGACACATAGGCCCCCTCTTCGGCGATGATCAGTGTCCGCTCGAACTGGCCGGTATCCCGCTCGTTGATGCGGAAATAGGTGGAGAGTTCCATTGGGCAACGCACGCCCTTCGGCACATAGACAAACGAACCGTCAGTAAAGACAGCCGAATTCAGCGTCGCGTAGAAATTGTCCGAAACCGGGACAACCGTTGCGAGGTACTTCTGCACCAGTTCGGGATGTTCGCGGATCGCTTCTGAAATCGAGCAGAAGATGACGCCGGCCTTAGCCAGTTCAGCCTTGAACGTCGTGACCACCGAGACGCTGTCGAACACAGCATCGACCGCGACGCGGCCGGACTTGTAGACATTGTCGCTGGCTTCTTCATCTTCGTCGCTGGGGCCTGCCTCGCCAACCTTGCGTACGCCCGCGAGGATTTCCTGCTCTTTCAGAGGAATTCCGAGCTTCTCATAGGTGCGCAGCAGCTCCGGATCGACATCGGCAAGCGAGGTCGGGCCGTTCTGGTTCTTCGGACCGGCGTAATAAACCATGTCCTGGAAGTCGATCTTCGGATAATTCACGCGCGCCCATGTGGGCTCTTCCATCGTCAGCCAGCGCTCATAGGCCTTCAGACGCCATTCCAGCATCCATTCCGGCTCGTTCTTCTTGGCAGAGATGAAGCGGATAATATCTTCATTGAGGCCCTTCGGCGCCTTATCCATTTCGATAAGGGTTTCAAAGCCATATTTGTACTGGTCCACATCCAGCGTACGGACACGATCAATAGTTTCCTGCACGGCAGGCATTGGCGTTCTCCATCCACGCGGGGGTCAAGGCCCCGCAGTTGCAAACGTCAAGGCGTATGTCGTCTTGAATATTTGCTTTCTATGTAATGTGCATCTGCACGATTTAACACCGGTATTCACCGGATTTTTTGCGATTAACGACTAGAACCCGCCGTCAAACGAAATTGTCTACGCCGCATCGGCCGCAGGCGGCTTTGACCGGTCACGGCGCGCAACGACATTTTTTAGCGCATCGAGGAACAACGCGATGTCTTCCTCGCTTGTGTCAGGCGCTGTGGAAACACGCAGGCCTCCCGTACCATCGCCATGTCCCATCGCGGCCAGTACATGGCTCGAACCAACTTTTCCCGACGAACAGGCAGAGCCTGCCGATAGCGCAATTCCTGCAAGATCGAAAGCGATTTGCACGGTTTCCGCCTTCATTTTCGCCAGTGCGAAAAAAGTCGTGTTCGGCAATCGGTCGACCGCCTCGCCGTAAATGGTTGAGTTTGGCGCGATCGCGCGGATGCCATGCTCGATTGCATCGCGATTTCGCGTTAGCCAGCCGCCGGCGTTCAGGCGTTCGCGCGCCACGCGCGCAGCCGCCCCGAAACCGGCAATAATGGGCAACGCCTCCGTCCCGGCGCGATGGCCCTTTTCCTGTCCGCCACCGCGGACCAGTGCCTTCGGCATGACGAGATCCGAAACCGCGACAATCGCACCAACACCCTTCGGTCCGCCAATCTTGTGCGAGGAGATTATGAGATAATCTGCAGAACATGTTGTAATGTCGAGTGGAATACGGCCAACTGCCTGAACGGCGTCAACGACAAACATCCCGCCGAATTCCTTCACCAGCGCACCAATTGCTGCAATCGGCTGCAACACGCCCGTTTCGTTGTTGGCGGCCTGAACGGCAACAAGCGGAAGGCCTTCACTGCGGTCATGGGCATTGAGAAGCGCGCGCAGCTGCTCGAGATCAAGCAGGCCATTGCCGTCCACCGGCACGATGTCGATCTGCTCCACAGCAAACTGACCGCCAGCAAGCATGCAAGGGTGCTCGCTTGCGCTGACATAGAGCCGCGACAGCCGCATCGCTGCGCGCCCCATCGTGTAATGCGGCGTCAGCAGGGTGGAAGCGGCCTCGGTCGCACCCGATGTAAAGACCACGTGATCTGGCTTGGCATTGACGAGTGCCGCCACATCACGGCGCGCTGCTTCAAGAATTGCTTTGGTGGCGCGGCCTTCCTGATGTACGGATGAGGGATTACCCGTCTGCTCCAGCGCATGAACAACAGCATCGCGCGACGCCGGGATCAGCGGCGCACTTGCATTGTAGTCCAAATAGGCTCGATTGCGGGCCATGCCTGTCCTGTTTCGTGTTCTTTTGAACTCTACGCGCTGCAAAAGCGCAATTTTCTTGAAATTCAGTCTCGTACCAGCCTATTAAGCCGTTTCGACATAAAATTCTACACCAGTTTTGAACGGTTCTAAACTGGTTTTATGGGCGTCGTTGATTGCCGTCAAGCCCGGCCTGCAACAACCGCCTTACGGCCAAAAGTGGAGTACACATGCCTGAAGTGATTTTCAATGGACCAGCGGGACGTCTTGAGGGCCGATATCAGCCTTCGACGGAAAAAAATGCTCCGATTGCGATCGTCCTCCATCCGCACCCACAATTTGGCGGCACCATGAACAACAAGATCGTCTACGATCTGTTCTACATGTTCCAGCAGCGCGGCTTTACGACATTGCGGTTCAACTTCCGTGGCATTGGCCGCAGCCAGGGCGAGTTCGACCATGGTTCGGGTGAGTTGTCGGATGCTGCAGGTGCACTTGACTGGGTACAGTCGCTCCACCCGGATTCAAAGACCTGCTGGGTTGCCGGATATTCCTTCGGTGCCTGGATTGGCATGCAGCTCCTGATGCGCCGCCCGGAGATTGAAGGTTTTATCTCCGTTGCGCCGCAGCCCAACACCTATGACTTTTCCTTCCTCGCGCCTTGCCCGTCATCCGGCCTGATCCTCCATGGCGATCAGGACAAAGTGGCTCCGCCCAAGGACGTACAGGGGCTGGTGGACAAGCTGAAGACACAGAAGGGTATCACGATCACGCAGAAGACTATGGTCGGCGCCAACCACTTCTTCTCCGGCATGACCGACGAAGTTATCGCCGAGTGCTCTGATTATCTCGACCGCCGCCTGAACGGCGAATTGGTAGAAGCCAAGCCGAAGCGCTTGCGCTAGGCAGGTTTGACGAGCACGCCCCCGGAAACGGGGGCGTCACAGCCGGTGGTGGTTGGCCATGTCAGCGGCAATCCTGACAGTGCCCGTACGGCGAGATAGGCCCAGGCTTCGGCCTCCATCGAATCGCCATTGTATCCCAGGTCCTCCGCAACAACGACTTTGGCGCCGGAGCTTGCAGCGCCGTCCTTGAGATCGTTCATGATCGTCGCATTCTTGCGCCCGCCCCCGCATATGATCCAGAGGGACGGCTTTGCGGGCGCGTGTACGCTCGCCTTGAGGATCGCCTCCGCAGTTACACGCGCCAAAGTGCGGGCACCATCTGCCAGTTCAGGGTCGCCAAGCTCCTCAAGGGTAAAATCGGCGCGATCCAGAGATTTGGGCGGATTCAAATCGAAGAATGGATTTGCGAGGTAGCGGCCGACGACACTGGCCACGACCTGCCCTTCACTGGCGATCGAACCGCCGGCATCGTAAGCGATACCTGCCTTATCCGAGACCCACTGATCGATCAGGGTGTTGCCAGGTCCCGTATCGAAGGCGATCGGATCGCCCTTGCCGGAAACGATCGTGACATTGGAGATGCCGCCGATGTTGACGAAAACGATCGGCTTTCCGTCGCTGAGTTCCGCGGGGATATGTGCGGCTAGCGCTTGATGATAGGCCGGCACCAATGGTGCACCCTGACCGCCATGTACCATGTCATTGGTCCGCATGTCATAGACGACCGGAATGCCGGTCATCCCAGCCAGCGCCTTGCCATCGCCGAGCTGTACAGTCAGACCTTCGAAGGGACGGTGTAGAACGGTTTGCCCATGGAAGCCAATAATATCAGTATCTTCCTTGTCGATCTTATGCTCCGACAAGAACTTGAGCACTACTTCAGCATGGCGCTTTGTCAGTTCTTTCTCAATCGCCGCAAGCGCACCAGGCCGCTCCGCTCTCGTCTTGATTGACTTGGCATCCTCAAGACCGGTTTCAATCTTTCGGCGGAACGCTGTGTCATAGGGCACAAAGCTGGACGGGCCGCGTCGCACTTCGCTTTGGCCATCAGTTTCGAGAAGCGCGATGTCGATTCCGTCCATGGACGTTCCGCTCATCAAGCCGATTGCACGCCTTATCGCTGCCAAGACACTGCCTTTCTTGTGATTCGATAGAGAATGATGTTAAACGGCACCGTCTTACAAGGCACATGCTTTGTGCCATTGATTCAATCAGGAAAATCCGAAATGTCTGCGTTCAAATCCGAATTTCTGCACACGCTATCCACGCGCGGCTTCATCCATCAGACCTCCGACGATGCGGGTCTGGATGCGCTCTTCGCCAAGGAAACCGTGTCGGCCTATATCGGCTTTGATCCGACAGCTTCCAGCCTGCATGCGGGGAGCCTGTTGCAAATCATGATGCTGTACTGGATGCAGAAGACCGGCCATCGTCCTGTAGCGCTGATGGGCGGTGGTACCGGCATGGTCGGCGATCCGTCGTTCAAGGATGAGGCGCGCAAACTGATGACGCCGGAAACCATCCAAAGTAATATCGATGGCATCAAGCAGGTGTTCTCCAACTATCTGCACTTCGGCAACGGCCCGAAAGACGCGTTGATGGTCAACAATGCCGAATGGCTGCTGCCACTCAATTATCTCGAGTTTTTGCGCGATGTCGGCCAGCATTTCTCGGTCAACCGCATGCTGTCCTTCGACTCGGTCAAGCAGCGGCTCGACCGCGAACAGTCGCTGTCATTCCTCGAATTCAACTATATGATCCTGCAGGCCTACGATTTCGTCGAATTGAACAAGCGCTATGGCCTGCGCCTGCAGATGGGCGGTTCGGACCAGTGGGGCAATATTGTCAACGGTATCGACCTTGGCCATCGGCTCGGGACGCCGCAACTCTATGCCCTCACCTCGCCGCTGCTGACGACCTCGTCCGGAGCGAAAATGGGCAAGTCTTTGAACGGTGCGGTCTGGCTCAATGCCGATCTAATGAGCCCCTATGACTTCTGGCAATACTGGCGCAACACGGAAGATGCCGATGTAGAGCGCTTCCTGAAGCTCTACACCACATTGCCGCTAGACGAGATTGCACGGCTGGCCTCGCTGGGCGGCGCTGAAATCAACGAGACCAAAAAGGTTCTTGCTACTGAGATCACCGCACTGCTGCATAGCCGTCAGGCGGCTGACGAAGCTGCGGAAACCGCCCGCAAGACCTTCGAGGAAGGTGCGCTGGCCACCAACCTTCCGTCAGTCGAGATCGCCGCCAGCGAACTCGAGGCAGGATTCGGGATACTGACGCTCCTCGTCAAGGCGGGTCTTGCGTCATCGAATGGCGAAGCGCGCCGCCACATCCAGGGCGGTGCCGTGCGAGTGAACGATGCCGCCATTTCTGACGAAAGGGCTCAGATCGGGACGTCAGAGATTACCTCGGACGGTGTGATCAAGCTGTCGCTTGGAAAGAAGAAGCATATTCTGGTGCGGCCGGTTTAGATCGACAGTCGATGCCGACTATCTCTCCCCTTGTGGGAGAGATAACGTCGCGAGCTCTCACTGAAATTCAAAGATCGAGCGGAAAATGCCGGGAGCTATGATCGAAATTGGATTGACGAAGATCTGCGGCTGTTTGAGCGGCCCCTGCAGTTTGTAAGTGATTCCAATCAGCCCGCGATCGCGACCATTGCCGAGGACCAGCCCGAGGATAGGCACTTCACCGAAAATGCGGTTGATCCCATAGGCGGGCATGAACGTGCCGGTCAGTGACATGTTGCCCTGCGGATCGCTGAGTACACCCTGGAATGTAGCGCCAATGGTTGAGCCACGAATGACGCCATTGGCCAGACTGATGTAGTTGGATCCTTTTTCGATCTGGGAGAAACCGCGATCGAAGGTAACCTTCGAGACGTCAATGTTTTTCTGTACCGCTTCGTTAAGGCTGGTTCCGCTGGGAGAAGTGGAGACGAGCTTGGCAAGACGAGGCTCATTGACGAGCGTAAAATTCTGGGCATCCACCTGTCCACGCAGCGGTCCATCGCCGCTGGAGTCCAGCGCGACGCTGATGCTGCCACCCGACATCTTGTCGTAAAAACCAAAGAAGCGCAGCACTGCTCCGGCATCCCTCGATTGCAAACTGATGGACCGCGCGCCACTTTCCGAACTGTCCGTAGCATTCGCCTTCTGCCCGGATCTGGTTATCGCATTGAAAGCCAATCCGGAAACGTTCGAGCCTACGCCCTCATAGGAGAGCGACACATTGCGAAAACTCTCCGAATAGAACCCCGCAACCTCGTCAATGTCTGCGTTGACCAGGATACGTTGCGTGCTGTCGCTGTCGGCACTTTTCTTTTTCTTGTCGGTAATCTGGTTGAGCAGCGGACGCGCGTCAAAGGATTCGCCATTCACGTCAACACGATAGCCGTATTTGGTGCGGGCGACCTTAACAGCGATGTCATCCCCCCGATTGAGCCGCACATCCGTGAAATCGGCGGATGTGAGGTCGCCATTCACGACGTTTACATCACCGCGCAAACGAAACGTATCGCCTGATACATCCAGATCCTTGATAGTGGCGTTGTCACCATCCTGCTGAAGGGCAAATTTGGCGCTCGCCTTGACCCCTGCCCCTTTTGTCCAGCCAAGCTGCGCAAGCTTGATTTCGGCCTTGGTGAGATCGGCAGTGGCCAACCGCGAGCCGTCAGCTGCCTTGCCGATGTCGACCGAAATTGGACCGGAAAGTAACGGATCAAGCGCCGGAAACAGCGCGTTGCGCGTCTTGTCGTCCAGTTGAAGCGTCACGGTCTGCTCGCGCTTGGCGGTATTGCTCCCTAGAGGTTCGAATAGTTTAACATCGGCAGGGATACCATTGAGTTGCGCCTTGGCGTTGATGCGCGCTTCGTCTTGCGTGACAAATAATGTTCCATCGGCACTGGAGATGATCTGTCCGTCAATTTTCTTGGCGATCGAAACATCGGACAACTCCATGTCGGCGGACCATTTCAGGCTGCCAGGCGGCGAACGACGCGTCACCGGGAAGGTCACGAGCACGCGGGTTTTAACATTGCCCTTGATATCTTCTGGTGCAAATGGAAGATTCTTCAGGCCGTTGATCGGCTTGAAGCCAATGATTTCCGCCACCGCCGACGCATCGCCTTCCAGATTGAGGTCGAGTTCGGACAGAACCGGCCGTTGCGGCCCCCATGGAATGATCAGCGTGCCGTTGATAATCCGGGCTTCGCGGTTGTTGGGAGTGAACGACGAGCCTTTTTCGAGATTGATTGTCGTATAAGCACCACGCACGCTGATCTTGCCGTCGGCATTACGGACGGACGGAAGGTCGCCGACGATGTCGAAACGCGAACTCTCAACGGCGAAATCGACTTGGACCTCATCGGGCTTCAGCGGGGGCGGTTTTCCTGGGCCGTCAAAACGGCCAGCCGCAAAAACGACATCAATCCGGCTGTCCTTGGCGGTCCCGCCATGAAGATTCTCCAGCACCCAGCGCCGCGCGCCGGTGGCGACCCAGACCGGCCAAAGCTGCTTCGCATGGGCAACGGGCATTCTCGGAATGTGCAAACCGAGTGTCATGGCAGGCGAACCCTTGCCGAATGTTGCTCCCGCCTGACCGTAGAGTTCGCTTCCGCCCTTGCCCCGGACGGCGATCTCCGAGACATCAAGCTGCTTTTCTCCGGGATAATACCACCCGGCTATCCGCGCATCGAATGGCATGGGTAGTTCCGTCGAATCCTGTGGAGCGGAGATTGCCTGCGAAGTCTTCAACTCAAACTCATAGCCCGGAGAGTCTGGCGGAGCACTCCCCGTAGAGCGCGATACAGGACTTATCTTACCCTCGACAACGCCCTTGAACGCGCCGAAATGAATGTTGGATGGCCGGATCTGGACCTTGTCGGTACCCGAAACGTGTTCGAAATTGATCTGCGTCTCCACCGGCATGTCGTCGACATTGCCGATGGTTACCGGCCCATCGCCAATGCTCAGCGTACCCGAAAGTCGTGCGGGTTCGGACGCGGTTGCGGCAGTGCCGTCCAGTTTGATTTCGGCTTGATTATCGTAGGCGAGATAAGCTCCATCCGGCTTGATGCCGTCCACGTCGGGAACGGGCGCCCTGCCAAACTTGCCGGTCAAAGGGATGTTGCTGATCGCAAGCGAAAAGGCTTCGACCTTGGCGCCGGCAGCCGATCGATTGGCCGTCGCTGTTACCTCGATCGCCTTACCGCGCCATTCCACGGTGCCGCTGATTGTTACCGGGCCTCCCGTTTCCGACAGGTCGAGATTGACAATGTGCAGCTGCTCCGGCTTACCGGCCACGGCGAAATCAAAGGATGTATCGGCAATGGTGATGTCACGTGTCTCGCGCTGATCGAGCAGCGACACGGCAGTTTCCAGTCCGGCAAAGATCACGCTCGTCGCAGCATCCAGATTCACAAGACCGCGGTCGTCCAGGGGCACCAATGCCATGAAGTCGAATGGTACCTGCGACGTCAGCTTGATATGTGCACCGTCCAGCTCCAGCCGCTCGACCTTCACATCGCCCTGCAGCAGCGGCAGGGTTGCGAGGCCAATGCGAACGGAGCGGACATCGTCGATTTCGATGCCACGCTTGGTGTCAGCAATATTGACGTTCCGCGCTTCAAGAGCGACGTGCCGTCGTTTGTCGAGCGATATTTGCGCAGATTGGAGTGTTGCGTCGACATCCGGGCCAAGAGCCGACTTGAGTGCCAATTGCGCGCGAGCGGTCAGCGCTTCCCCACCGACCCCAACGCGCAGAATCACGAAGGCGATTCCGGTCAATACGGCGATCAAAATCAGGAAAGACGAAGCAGCGCCGCAAGCAAAACGCACACGGGATCGCTTCGGCGGCATCACCACGCGAGCTTCGCCTTGCTCTGAAGCAGAAGGGTACAGGTGCAGTTTCGTGAAGTCTCGCTTTGTAAAACGGACTTTTTCCGGTTTCTCTGTCAAATTCCCAAGCCAATTGAGGAATCAATTGGGAAACCGTAGACGATTCCCGTACCTCTCTATAGTTGCGTAACTGAGGCGCGCATTCAATAATCAAAAGAAAGGCATTCCTATGACGGCTTTGGATATCGGCAGCACCGCTCCGGATTTTACCCTGCCCCGCGATGGCGGCGGCACGATCACCCTTTCTGGCCTGCGCGGAAATTCCGTCATTCTCTACTTCTACCCCAAGGACGACACGAGCGGTTGTACGCAGGAAGCGATCGAGTTTTCTGGCTTGAAACCACAGTTTGAGAAACTCGGCACGAAGGTCATTGGCATGTCGCCCGACCCCGTCAAAAAGCACGACAAGTTCAAGACCAAACATGAGCTGAAAGTTGATCTCGTCGCCGACGAGGACAAATCAATCATCGAGGCCTATGGACTCTGGGCTGAGAAGAGCATGTATGGCCGAAAGTATATGGGCGTCGAACGCACGACCTTCCTGATCGATTCCGACGGCAAGATCGCGAAAGTCTGGAACAAGGTCAAAGTTCCTGGCCATGCGGCCGAAGTGCTCGAGGCGACAAAGGCTCTCCAAGCATAATTTACACGTTTCAGTTGAATTGCGAGTGCATCGCACTGCTTCTGTCAGGGTTTGTTAACCCTAACAGAGTGTAATGTTTTCATAAATTGAAGCTACGAATGAACGAGCTAGCCGCAATGAAGAAGGTCAAAAATTCGAGTATCTTCGGCAGCACAAACGAGCCTCACACGATCATCATCGCGCGGGGCGAGACAATCCGGCATTTCACGATCAGGCCATGGGCGGGCCTGCTTGGCGGCATCCTGGCCCTCGGTCTCGCCGGCAGCTATCTGCTCGCAACGTCCTACCTCGTCTTCCGTGATGATCTCATCACCGGCAGTGTCGCCCGGCAAGCGCGCCTGCAACAGGCTTATGAAGACCGAATTGCCACGCTGCGTACCCAGCTCGACCGGGTAACAAGCCGACAAATGCTCGACCAGAAATTGATGGACGGCAAAGTCGCCGAGCTCATTCAGCGGCAAAAGGTCCTCGCCGAGCGGCATGACAAACTGATCCCAGCCCTGCAGCGCGTGACACCAACCGGAGCAATGGCGGACTCAGATCTGGTCATGGACAGCGATGATCAGGATCTGGTGAAATCCGAAGATGCCGCTGACTTTTATGGCATTGACCCGATCATCACGGGACCGACCACATCGACGCGCAAGCCACCGCCGCGCGATGACAAGGCTAAGACCAACGTCGACAAGGCTGAACTCCTGAATTCCGTCGACCATTCCCTGCACGACATTGAAACCCGGCAAGCTCGGCAAATACAGACGCTATCGAACACGGCCTATGAAAACGCTGACAAAATCATGGAAGCGCTCGCGGCAACCGGGGTCAAACCTGCGCCGGATGACGACAAGGCGGGTAGCGGTGGTCCGCTGCTCCTGGCAAGCGCGGGTCCCACAGCAGGGATCGACACGAAGCTCGCAGATCTCGATGAAGCACTGGCGCGACTTGAAAGCGCCAAAGCCCTCGCGAAGGCGGCACCTATTGCCAACCCTGTCCCTGGAATGCCGGTCTCAAGTCCGTTTGGTATCAGAAAAGACCCGCTTCTCGGCATGGTGGCTTTTCACGCGGGCATGGATTTTCGCGCTATGTCAGGATCCTCGGTCCTCGCCACTGCCAATGGAACGGTGACCGCAGCAGACTACAATGGCGGCTACGGCAACATGGTGGAGGTTGACCATGGCAATGGCCTCTCCACGCGCTATGGCCATCTGAGCCGAATTCTCGTCAGCGTCGGGCAGCATGTCAAACCTGGCGATGTTCTTGGCAAAGTCGGCAGTACAGGCCGTTCCACCGGCCCGCATCTGCATTATGAAGTGCGCAAGAACGGCAATGCGGTCAATCCAGTGGGCTTCCTGACAGTTGGACGCCAGCTCGCCGCCGAACTTTAGGGCCGACATCGCCTTTCAGGCGATGTCTTCCACTTCCATGTCAGAGCCGTGCACACGGTGTGCCAGAGCGGCCTCCATGAACATGTCGACGTCGCCGTCGAGCACACCCTGAGGGCTTGTGCTTTCGACGCCGGTGCGCAAGTCCTTCACCAACTGATATGGCTGCAACACGTAGGAGCGTATCTGGTGCCCCCAGCCGATATCGGTCTTGGATGCCGAGATCGCGTTTGCTTCCTGTTCCCGCTTTTCAAGCTCGGCTTCGTACAGTCGTGCGCGCAGCATCGACCAGGCAGTCGCACGGTTCTTGTGCTGGGAGCGCTCCGCCTGACACTGAACCACGATTCCTGTCGCAATGTGGGTGATGCGCACGGCCGAGTTCGTCGTGTTGACGTGCTGACCGCCCGCGCCGGATGCGCGATAGGTATCGATACGCACGTCAGACTCGTTGACCTCGATGTCGATATTGTCATCAACGACAGGATAGACCCAGATACTCGAGAACGATGTGTGTCTGCGTGCATTCGAATCATAAGGCGAGATGCGCACCAGACGATGCACGCCCGACTCCGTCTTCAGGAGGCCATAGGCATTGTGACCCTTGACGAGAATCGTGGCGGATTTGATGCCTGCCTCTTCGCCATAATGCACTTCGAGCAGGTCGACCTTCATGCCCTTGCGCTCAGCCCAGCGCGTATACATGCGCAGAAGCATGTTGGCCCAATCCTGGCTTTCCGTACCGCCGGCACCGGAGTGTACTTCGAGGTACGTATCGTTGGCGTCCGCCTCGCCGGAAAGCAGCGTGTCGATCTGACGGCGATCCACTTCTTGCTTGATGCCGCGGATGGCCTCTTCGGCCTCGGCGATGATCGACTTGTCGTCCTCCTCCTCGCCCATGGCGATGAGTTCGATATTGTCGTCCAGAGACTGCGTCAGCGTGCGAATCGAATTGATTCCATCTTCCAGCTGCTGGCGCTCGCGCATCAGTTTTTGTGCTTCTTGCGCGTCATTCCAGAGAGACGGGTCTTCAGCGAGCTGGTTCAGATAACCCAAGCGTTTAATTGACGTATCCCAGTCAAAGATGCCTCCTCAGCAGGCTTATGGCCTGCTTGATCTCGTCGACCAGCGTCTCAATTTCGGCGCGCATTGGCTATCCGTTCCTTCTTGTATTTAAATGGCTTTCGAATTTCGGCGGACCATATTAACTGGTCCGCGCGATGTAAAGTCTTCAGGCATCCATGAAATGATAGAGCCTGAGCGGTCAGAAAAGGCCGCCGCCGCCGCCCTGTATGGCGCGATTGACGTTGGGAGACTGTACCGTGACAGGCGAGCCTTCCGAGAACGCGTCAGCACCAATGACGGAGTAGCTCCCGGCCGGGCCTGTGCCGGGTTTGAATGCTTCCATGATCACATTCGCGCCGCCCTCGGCGGCCTGCATGCCCGTCTTGCGGTCGATTGGAATAACACTCATGCCCTCGGGCGCATGGAAATCGACGGAGCGCTGCCCCTGGAGAGCCGCTTCGACGAAGTCCTTGAATACTGGCGCGGCAAGACCGCTACCGGTGAAGCCCTTGCCCATCGGAACGGGCGTATCATAGCCAAGATAGAGGCCGAACACGAGATCTGGCGTGAAGCCAATGAACCAGGCGTCTTTCTCGTCGTTGGTGGTTCCGGTCTTGCCTGCAATCGGGCGATTGAGGCTCTTCAGGATGGTCGCGGTACCACGCTGGACGACGCCTTCCATCATCGAGGTGATCTGGTAGGCGGTCATCGGGTCAAGTACCTGGTCACGATCATCGATCAGTTCTGGGTCAGCCTGCCCCTTCCATTCTGCCGAGCAGTTTTCGCACTTGCGCTCGTCATGCTTGAACACGGTCTTGCCATAGCGATCCTGAATACGGTCAATCATCGACGGCGTTATTTTGCGCCCGCCATTGGCAATGATCGAGTAGCCCGTAACCATGCGCAATACGGTCGTCTCGCCCGATCCCAGGGCCATTGCCAGCACCGGCAACATCTTGTCATAGATGCCGAAGCGCTCGGCATATTCGGCCACCAGCTTCATGCCCATGTCCTGGGCGAGCCGTACGGTCATGAGATTGCGCGACTGCTCGATGCCGTAGCGCAAGGTCGATGGGCCGGCAAACTTACCGCCATAGTTTTTCGGCGCCCAGATCCCGAGGCTACCACCTTGATCGACCGAAATCGGTCCATCGAGCACGACCGATGCGGGCGTATAGCCGTTGTCAAGCGCTGCTGAATAGACGAAGGGCTTGAAGGACGAGCCCGGCTGACGCATTGCCTGCGTGGCGCGGTTGAACTCGGACTCGGCGAAGGAGAAACCACCCACCATCGCCAGAACGCGGCCCGTATGCGGATCCATAGCCACCGCACCGCCCTCGATCTTCGGAACCTGTTGAAGGTCGAAGGCCGTCTCGCTGCCTTCCTTCTTCTGGACGAAAACCACATCGCCCACGTTGAAGATATTCTCCAGGCTCTTGGCGGTCGTGCGCTTGTCACCATTGAGGAGGCGGAAGGCCCATTTGATGTCTGCCGCATCAATGGTGCCCTTCTTGCGTTCGCTGGCGAGCTTGTCAGAGGCGTCGCGCTCCGGCTGCAGACCGATAATTGCCTGCTCCGGCGTTACCTCGAGAACGACGGCGAGCTGCCAGTCCGGAACGTCGGAAAACGCCTTGATCTCGGAAAGCGGAATGCCCCAGTCACCATTGGTTGAAATTGTCTTGTAGGCACCGCGATATCCGCGCGCATGGTCATATTTGAACAGACCATGCTGTAGTGCGGCGCGTGCCATCACCTGCAGTTTCGGATCAAGCGTTGTGCGAACGGACAGACCGCCCTCGTAAAGCGCATTCTCGCCATAACGGGCGATGATCTGGCGACGGACCTCTTCTGCGAAATATTCGGAAGCGAAGAGATAGTTGCCGGTTCTGCGAGGCGTGACGCCGAGAGGCTCAGCCTTGGCCTCTTTCGCCTCTTCCATCGTCACATAGCCATTCTCGGCCATACGATCGATCACCCAGTTGCGGCGTTCGACCGCGCGTTCGGGCTGACGGAATGGGTGATAATTGGACGGCCCTTTGGGAAGCGCTGCGAGATAGGCGGCCTCGGCCACCGTCAGCTCATTGACCGATTTGTTGAAATAGGTCAGGGCCGCACCAGCGATCCCATAGGAGTTCAAACCAAAGAAAATCTCATTGAGATAGAGTTCGAGAATGCGATCCTTGGAATAGGCCTGCTCGATACGGAAGGACAGAATCGCTTCCTTGACTTTGCGTCCGATGGTCTGGTCATTGCTAAGCAGGAAGTTCTTTGCCACCTGTTGGGTAATTGTCGATGCACCGACTGGGCGGCGCGAACCCCAATTCTGGATATTGGTGATAACGGCTCTGGTAAGACCGTAAATATCCACGCCTGGATGCTGGTAGAAATTCTTGTCTTCAGCCGAGATGAATGCGGCCTTGACGCGATCGGGAACTGCCTGGATCGGCAAATAGAGGCGGCGCTGGCGTGCAAATTCCGCCATCAGCGAACCGTCCGAAGAATGGATACGCGTCATGACCGGCGGCTCGTACTTCGCCAAAACTTCGTAATCCGGCAAGTCCTTCGACATATTGACGACATAGAGCGCAACAGCGCCCGCCGCCAGAAGCGCCATGACCGTGCCGATCCCGAAAAAATATCCGATCAAGCGTATCATCTGTACCCGGAACCCATTTCACTTGTTGGCATGTATACTATCAATGCATGATCCGATCCATGCAGATTGCGTCTTGAAAACACCGGCGGGTGGTGTTCCTTGTCCGGCAATCGTCCAAAGCACGGCCGGTAGCTCGTCGACGCAATTGAGCGACAAATGTGACAAAGGCAAGGAGAACCCGTTCCTGTTCACAATTTAAATACCAATTGTGGAGTTTCGGCAACGCAAACATCGCTAACGGTCTAGTTTAGCGCGCCTGCGGTTTTCTTGCCGGCAAATTCGCCCACCGCCGCGGCAAGCCGTTCGGCGACATGACCCCGCCATACCGGATCCAGCATCAATCTCTCGTCTTCCTGATTGGAAAGATAGCCGATCTCAACGAGAACGGAGGGAACGTCCGGCGCGCGCAGAACCTGGAATCCGGCAAAACGATGCGGGTTGTTGATCATGTTGACGTCCTTCTTGAGCGATTTCACCACTGTCTTGGCAAAGCTCAAAGAAAATGTGTGCGTTTCCCGGCGTGTTAAGTCCATGAGTATGTCGGCAATTTCCGGCGTCTCATTGTCAAATGTTATGCCTGCCACTGCATCCGAACGGTTTTCGCGATCGGCCATCGCGCGTGACTCCGCGTCAGAGGCTTTGTCCGAGACTGTATAGACTGTCGCGCCGCGGATGTTGCCGCTGTTGATCGTGTCGGCATGGAGCGAGACAAAGAGATCAGCCTCGTACTGGCGGGCAATCCTTACCCGTTCGGTGAGCCGCAGAAACTCATCGCCGTTCCGGGTCATTTCTACCCGCAGCCCAGGCAGCTTGCTAAGTTGTTCGCGCAACTGCTGGGCAAACATGAGAGTAACATTCTTTTCCAGGATGCCGCTCGCGCTTTCGGCTCCGCTGTCGATACCGCCGTGACCCGGATCGATCACGACTGTAAATGGCTTCGGCGCCTTGCTCACTTCGTTGGGCGCTGCGGTTGCGATCCGATCGCCTTTTGGTGCGGCTTCGGTTGATGCGGTTATGGCATTCTGCGTCGTCAAAGCCTCGGCGAACTTCCGGTCCGACGACGCTACGAAGTCCGCGACAAGCCGGTACCCGGGGCTATTTTCATTCTTGATGACGTTGAGCTGTTCGACTGCAAACGGACCCTTAATGGTGAAAATGAGCCGCGAACGGGCGTCGTCAATCAGGCCGTAGCGGACATCGGTGATCAGACCGCGCGGCTCGATTGATTTCTTGTCAAAGGCAAAGACCGCTTTTGGCATGTCGATTGCCAGCCGGTGCGGCTGGTCGAGCAGCATAGTCGATACGTCAGGCTCACGATCGAAATTGATGACGACGCGCGTACGCAGCTCATCACCTGCCGCCTGGTAGGTCAATGCTGCCAGATCGTCGGCCGCATATGACGGTTTGCCTGCCTGCACTAAGACAAGCCAGCAGATGGCAGCAGCCATGAATATCCGACAGATCAAGCTCATCTTTCTTGCCAATCAGTGTGATGCGGGCGGCGGATCCCGCTAGCACAATGTGTATCAGACGCGGTGTACCTTGGCACCCTGCCCCGGACACAGTATCTGTGACTAATAGGTAAGGAACCATGGTTAATAATATCTTATGGCGCCATATGTCGCCGGTATGTCAATGACAGGATTATGAAGAAGCCCTTGTCATAACGCGACACACCTCCTAAAAGCAAAGGTGGGTTACTTCCTGCCCTCCGGAATCAGGCTCTTTGATGTCACGGCAAATGACCGGCTGACGAAGAGACGGAAATTCGGAGCGGCAATGGCGAAGCTTCGCTGCGGTAACCGAGAAAGAATTTGGCGCGGGCAGACAGGGATTGTCGGCAGCGCTTTTTGTGAACGGCAGATCGCGCAGACAAGGCGCATCAAGCCAGCCCTTTCGAGGGTGTTAACAGTGTCGGCACAGCAGAAAAGCGTGCCATTCGTGAGGTCGTTTCGTCAGGAACAGAGATGTTTGGTACAGACGTGACTATAACCGGCTTGCAAGCCGCGGCTGCCCGAGGGCAGCTCCGCGCGATGCCGTGTCTGTCTGTTTCTGCGAACTTAAATAAATCCGGCAAATGTGAAGACGCCGCTCCCGGGACCTTGAGGGTTTCCTGGCTGCCCCGCGTTGACAGCGTTTCCGCCGGGGAGAAGAATTATAATGTCGGACAAAATGCTAATCGACGCCTCCCACCAGGAGGAAACACGGGTTGTCGTGGTTCGCGGCAATCGAATTGAAGAATTTGACTTTGAATCGGAACACAAGAAACAGATCAAGGGCAATATTTATCTAGCACGCGTTACGCGTGTCGAACCGTCCCTTCAAGCTGCATTCGTGGAGTATGGTGGCAATCGCCACGGCTTTCTCGCATTCAGCGAAATTCATCCCGATTACTATCAGATTCCCGTTGCTGATCGGCAGGCGCTGATCGAGGCTGAAGCTGAAGCTGCAAGCCAAGACGAAGATCATGAGGAAAACGCGAGCGAGCAACGTAGCCGCGACCGCAATGACCGCGGCTCGCGCAATCGCCGCCGCGGTCGCCGTGGCCCGCGTCAGGGTGATGATTCCGTAAAGCTCGACGCCTCGGAAGACGAAAATACGAACGCTGACGAGTCCGCCGAGGAGTTTAGCGACGATCACGCGACAACGGAGGAGCAGACAGCAACAAGCGAGTCGACCGATGATGGATCGTCTGAGGAAAGCAGCGGCCAGACCCTCGCCGCTTCGATCGATGCGGATGTGATCTCGGAAGCTGTCATTGTGGGTGCGGATGATTCGTCTGAAGACGAATCTTCGGAAAGATCCGATGCAGGCGAAAGCCGTGCCCGGAAGTCCAGGCGGTCGCACGAAGACAAGGACGATGGGCATGACGAGCTCGATGAGGTCGAGTCCGTCGGGGCCGAGGATGCAATGGAGGAAGTACCAACGCATCAACGTTTCCAGCGCCGCCAGTACAATATCCAGGACGTCATCAAGCGCCGCCAGATCCTGTTGGTCCAGGTCGTCAAGGAGGAACGCGGCAACAAGGGTGCCGCCCTTACAACCTACCTCTCGCTTGCCGGCCGTTACTCCGTTCTGATGCCGAATACCGCACGCGGAGGCGGCATCTCGCGCAAGATTACCAGTGTTCAGGACCGCAAGCGCCTCAAGGACATCGTCAAGGACCTGGAAGTACCGAAAGGTATGGGGGTGATCCTGCGTACCGCAGGGGCCAATCGCACCAAGCCGGAAGTCAAGCGGGACTACGAGTATCTGATGCGGCTGTGGGAAAATGTCCGCAGCCTCACCCTCGCTTCGACTGCGCCCACCCTGGTCTATGAAGAGGGAAGCCTGATCAAGCGGTCAATCCGTGACCTTTATAACAAGGACATCACGGAAATCCTCGTTGCCGGCGAAAACGGTTACCGCGAGGCCAAGGATTTCATGCGCATGCTCATGCCGAGCCATGCCAAGGTCGTGCAGCCTTACCGCGAACTTACGCCGATCTTTGCGCGTAATGGCATCGAAGCGCAGCTCGACCGCATGCTGCAGCCGCAGGTAACGTTGAAGTCCGGTGGTTACATCATCATCAACCAGACCGAAGCGCTGGTTGCGATCGACGTCAACTCCGGCCGCTCGACGCGCGAACATTCCATCGAGGACACGGCACTACAGACAAATCTTGAGGCTGCCGACGAGGTCGCTCGCCAGCTTCGCCTGCGCGATCTTGCCGGTCTGATTGTGATCGACTTCATCGACATGGAAGAAAACCGCAACAACCGCGCGGTCGAAAAACGGATGAAAGATTGTCTGAAAGATGATCGCGCCCGCATTCAGGTTGGCCGCATCTCGCACTTCGGACTCCTTGAAATGTCGCGCCAGCGTATCCGTGCCAGCGTTCTGGAATCAACGACCCAGGTCTGCGCTATGTGTGGCGGTACCGGCCACGTGCGTTCCGCGTCTTCCATCGCCCTGCATGTCATGCGGTCGATCGAGGAATATTTGCTGCGTCACTCGCAGAACAACATCATTGTTCGCACGACCGTCGCGACGGCACTGTATGTGCTCAATCACAAGCGCCAGAACCTTGCGGATCTCGAAGTGCGCTTCGGCCTGACGATCAGCATCGAAGCTGACGACAGCGTGGGTGCGCAGCACTTTGCGATTGACAAGGGCTCCATCGCTCTTGGGCCAATCGTGCCTTTGACGGAGACGCCGGCGCTCGGAATTGTTGACGATTTCGACGAAACCGATCCGGTCTTCGACGAGACGGATGAGGAAACGGCCGAGAGCCCCTCTGGTGAATTTGCCAGAACCGCCGACAATGACGACGCATCGCGCAAGCGCCGGCGGAAGCGCCGCCGCCGCGGCGGTCGTGATCGCCAGGAAGCTGGCGGCACTGAGCAAAGCCAGCCTGCGCGTAGTGACGACGATGCGGATGATGCCGAGCAGCCGCCCGTTGAAGGTGAAGATGCCGCCGCTACCAAGGCCCGCGAGGAAGAAAACGAGCGGCGCAAGAAGCGCCGCCGGGGTCGTCGTGGCGGACGCAAGAACAAGCGTCCCGAAGATGGGGACGATGCTGGCCATCGGGTGATCGCGAAAACGGTTCCGGACGCGGAGCCGGTGTTTGTATCGATCCCTTTGCCGGATTTCGCACAGCCGAAGACCGTCGAGACCGTCGCGGATGTAGCTGAAGCGGCATCCACACCCGCTGTGGTCGAGGTGCCTGCTCTGGAAACCGCTCCGGTGGTCGAGGAAGCGCCTGCAAAGAAACCGGCAAAGCGCAAGTCCCGCGCCAAGGCAGCAACAGAAGCAACTGATGTCGCAGTGGCAAAAGCTCCTACTGAGGAAGTGGTAGAAGCGCCGGTCAAGGCGAAACGCGCCCCGCGCAAGTCGGCGAAAAAGACTGAGGCAGTCGAGGTGACTTCCGAAGCAGCACCCGTCGCCGAAGCACCGGCTGCACCGGTGGAAGTGGCATCGGAGCCAGCGCTTGAACCAGTTGCCGTGCCAGAGCAAAAAAAGGCCGACGAGAGCAAGCCTGTCGTTACCTCTTCCAGCCCCAAGGAAAAGAAAACCGAAGGTGAACCCGCTCCAAAGCGTGGCTGGTGGCAGAAGAAGGGCTTCTTTTGATCCGCTGGGAAGCTGAAAAATGACTTGAAAGACCGGCGCCATCGCCGGTTTTTCTTTAGTGAGACTCTGGTTATGCTTCTTGGCGTCGCAGATTTGCCGAAAAAGGCGGCTTCACAAAGTGGGGAGCGTCAGAGGCATCTCTTTCTTTCAAAGATCGATTTGGGTACGAATAAGACATGATTGCATTTCAAAAGATCAGTTCACGTCACTCAATCATTGCCATGGCACGTCGCGCGCTCGTAACGCTTATCGCAAGCGCCTTTTGTGTCTCCCAAACGGCGTCCACCAGAGCTCAGTCCACATCGGTGCCGATTGTCCGCGATGCGGAGATCGAAGCACTGGTCACCGACTATGCCACCCCCATCATCAAGACCGCGGGCCTTTCCAAACGGGCCATCAACATAGTTCTCGTCAACAATCGCAGCTTCAACGCGTTTGTGGACGGCCGGCGGATATTCATCAATACCGGCGCCCTGCTCCAGGCCGAAACGCCGAATGAAATCATCGGTGTGCTCGCCCATGAAACCGGCCACCTTGCTGGAGGCCACCAGTTCAAGCTTCGCGAACAGCTTGCCAATGCCAAGACGATGGCTGTCGTTTCTGGTTTGCTTGGCATGGGCGCAATGGTCGCCGGCGCGGCAAGCCGCCAGAGCGGGCTCGCACAAGCTGGAGCGGGTGTTGCCATGGGCGGTAACGAGGTCGCGATGCGCAGCCTTCTGAGTTACCAGCGCACCGAAGAAATGGCGGCAGACCGTTCGGCCGTCACTTATCTCGCAAACACCGGCCAGTCCGCCAAGGGCATGCTGACGACATTCGAACGTTTCTCCAATGCCTTGTCATTGACTGGCACACGCGCCGATCCCTACCGGATCAGCCACCCCCTGCCGCGGGAGCGCATAGCAAATCTGGAAACGTTGGCGCATGCGAGCCCATACTTCGACAAGAAGGACAGCCCGGCCCTCCAGCAGCGGCACGACCTGATGCGTGGCAAGATCGCGGCCTACACTGGCGGCGGTGCAAGTGTTCAGCAAACCTTCCGCAAGGATCCGCAGAATATCGGCGCGCGCTACGGCGATGCCATCGCCACCTATCTCAACGGGTCTTCTCAGTCAGCCATGTCCAAGCTCGATACCTTGATCAAGGAACAGCCGAAGAATCCGTACTTCCAGGAGATTAAGGGCGAGATTCTGCTCAAGCAGAACAAGGCGGGAGAAGCGGCAAAGGCATTTCAGACGGCGAGCGCGCTCGACCCCCGCAAATCCAGTCTCATCCGCATGAGTTACGGACGGGCCCTGATGCTGACGGGCACGCCATCCAATCTCAAGGAATCCATTGACATTATCAAGGCCAGTATCGGACGTGACCGGGAGTCTCCGTCCGGTTATGCCTACCTGGCGCAAGCCTACGGCCAGTTGGGCGACATGCCACGTTCCGACCTCGCCAGCGCTGAGGAAAAATATTACTCCGGCAAAATCCAGGAGGCTCAAATCTTTGCGACCAGAGCTCAACGCGGCTTGAAAAGCGGCACGCCGGAGTGGATACAGGCTCAGGATATCATCAGTACCAAACGCAAAAGCAAATAGGCCGCAGTCTGCATCCGTTGCAGAACAGAATTTTGAAAAAGGACAGTTCACTATGACAAAAGTCGCTCTGATTGGTGCAGCCGCGGGTCTCGTTGGCCTGGCTGCTCTCGCTCTCGGCTATCAGGCCGGTCGGACCGACGTGGCGGGTGCTGCGCCTGATGTGTCGACGATCACGGCCTCAACAACAGACCGGGCCGAAATTGAAGGTATCGTGCGAAATTATCTGATCAACAATCCCGAGGTGATGATCGAGGTTCAGACTGCGCTCAACGCCAAGCAGGAAGCCGCTCAGAAAGAAGCATCGACGCAGATCATCAGTGAAAACAAGCAAAGGATATTCCTGTCGCCGATGGACGCCGTCTTCGGCAACCCCAATGGTGATGTGACGATCGTAGAATTCTTCGACTACAATTGCGGTTATTGCAAAAAGGCGCTTCCGGACATGGATGCATTGCTGCAGAGCGATCCGAATCTGCGCTTTGTGATGAAGGAATTTCCGATACTGGGCGCCGATTCAACTCGCGCGCACATGGTTGCCAAAGCCTTCAAGGCAGTCATGCCGGAGAAGTATCTCCAATTCCACCGGGATCTGCTGGGCGGCGAAGGCCGTGCAACAGAGGAATCGGCAATGGCAATCGCGGTTAACCTCGGCGCTAACGAAACCCAAATCCGCGAGAAAATGAACTCGCCTGAGGTTGCTGCCGCCTTCCGCGATAATTACGACCTCGCAAACAGTTTGAGTATCACTGGCACGCCCTCTTACGTCGTGGGCAACGAAGTCGTGCCCGGTGCGCTCGGCGCCGATGCACTGGCCGAACGGATCAGCCAAATTCGCAACAAATAGAGATAAATCTTTACTTCTGCCTGCGAAAACCCTTTGTGGACAAGCAATAACGTAGCTTTGCAGGCTTTTCGCTTGCCGATAAGCCGTCTATATGGGACCACACTTTCGCAAACCGTCCGGTAAATCATGAAGCAGCAGATCTTTATCCTCAACGGCCCAAATCTCAACATGCTGGGAAAGCGTGAGCCAGGGATCTATGGCGCTACGACATTGGGCGATATCGAGGCACTGTGCCGCGCGGAAGGTGAAAACCTTGGTGTCGAAATCGTGTTTCGCCAGTCCAATCATGAGGGTGATCTGGTCAGCTGGATTCAGGAGGCAGGCGAGCAGAAGGCATTGGTGTTGATCAATCCCGCCGCCTACACGCATACATCCATCGCATTGCATGACGCCATCCGCGCGGCCTCCGTCACGCTGGTGGAAGTTCATCTTTCCAATATTCACGCGCGCGAGTCATTCCGCCATCACTCCTATGTTTCCTCTTTGGCCAAAGGGGTGATATGTGGCTTCGGAGTTGATGGCTACGTGATGGGCCTGCGCGCACTCATCAAGCTGGCGGCGTAGCAATAGCAGACGCAGCCGAACAGAAATAAGGGGCTTGAAAAAGCATGGCTAGCAGAAACACCGGGATCGACAAGGTCATGATCCGCGACCTCGCGGAAATCCTGAACGAGACGGACCTCACTGACATCGAGATCGAACAGGGCGACCTTCGCATTCGCGTATCGCGGCAGGTAACAGTCCAGGCGGCCGCGCCTCAGCCGATCTATGCGCAGGCTCCGGCCGCCGCACCAGTGGCTGCCACCGCAGCCGCTGCTCCGGTTGCCGCACCCGCCGGTGATCCTTCAAAGAATGCAATCCCATCGCCGATGGTCGGAACGGTGTACATGGCACCTGCGCCGGGCGCACGCAACTTCATCGAGGTGGGGACACAGGTCAAGGAAGGCCAGACGCTCCTGATCATCGAAGCCATGAAGACAATGAATCAGATCCCCTCGCCGCGCGCCGGTACCGTTACCGCAATTCTCGTCAGTGACAGCCAGCCTGTCGAATATGGCGAATTGCTGGTTGTCATTGATTAAGGTCCCGGAAGCTTGAGCAGATCGAGAGCGTGATGTTTCAGAAAATTCTCATAGCCAACCGCGGCGAAATTGCACTGCGTGTCCTGCGTGCATGCAAGGAGCTCGGCATACAGACTGTCGCCGTACACTCGACTGCCGATGCTGACGCCATGCATGTGCGGCTTGCCGACGAAAGCGTCTGCATTGGACCGCCGCCTTCGCGCGAGAGCTATCTGAATATCCACCAGATCGTTGCTGCCTGCGAAATCACTGGCGCCGACGCAATCCACCCGGGATACGGTTTCCTTTCGGAAAACGCCAAGTTCGCCGAGATCCTCGAGGCGCATAACATTACCTTCATCGGGCCCACCGCCGCCCATATCCGCGTCATGGGTGACAAGATCGAAGCCAAGCGTACTGCAAAGCGGCTCGGCATCCCGGTCGTTCCAGGCTCTGACGGCGGTGTGACAGATGACAAGGAAGCCGCACGGATCTGTGCGGAAATCGGCTATCCGGTCATTATCAAAGCCTCTGCTGGTGGCGGCGGTCGTGGCATGAAGGTCGCGATGAACGAGGAAGAGCTCTCCGTTGCGTTGTCGACAGCCCGCACGGAAGCTGGCGCTGCTTTCGGCGACGATGCCGTCTATATCGAAAAATACCTGCAGAAACCCCGCCATATCGAAGTCCAGATCATGGGCGACGGCAATGGCAAGGCCGTACATCTGGGCGAACGCGACTGTTCGCTGCAGCGCCGCCACCAGAAGGTCTGGGAAGAGGCCAACTCGCCTGCCCTCAATTCCGATGCACGCGAGCGGATCGGCATGATATGCGCCAATGCAATGGCTGACATGGGTTATCGCGGCGCCGGCACGATCGAGTTCCTCTATGAAAACGGTGAATTCTACTTCATCGAGATGAACACCCGCCTCCAGGTCGAACATCCCGTGACCGAGGCGATCACCGGCATCGATCTCGTGCACGAACAAATCCGCGTTGCTTCAGGTGGCGGCCTGTCGGTGACCCAGGACGACATCCGCTTTTCCGGTCATGCCATCGAATGCCGCATTAATGCTGAGGATCCGCGTACGTTCACCCCATCGCCAGGCAAAATCACCCATTACCATACGCCCGGTGGTCTCGGTATCCGCGTCGATTCCGGCGTCTACACCGGCTACAAGATCCCGCCATATTATGACAGCCTGATCGGCAAGCTCATCGTTCATGGCCGCAACCGCGTGGAATGCATGATGCGTCTGCGCCGTGCACTGGATGAGTTCGTAGTCGATGGCATCAAGACCACCTTGCCGCTCTTCCAGGACCTGATAAACAATCCTGACATTGCCAATGGCGATTATGATATTCATTGGCTGGAAAAATATCTGGCTGGCGATACAGCAGACATTGCAGAAGAATAGGCATGTCGGGTAGAGACCCGGAAGAGATCTTCAGAATTGACCCCGCGTTGCTGTTGCGCGCCTATGCAACCGGGGTCTTTCCCATGGCCGAAGAGGCCGACAACCCGGAGATTTTCTGGGTCCGTCCGGAAAAGCGCGGCATCATTCCCTTCGAAAATTTTCACGTCTCACGCAGCCTGCGCAAGGTCGTCCGTCAGGGCCGCTTCGACATTCGCTATGATACGAATTTTGCCGGGGTCATCGATGGTTGCGCCAGCGGTAGCGGTGAGAGGGCCCGTACGTGGATCAACGCTCCCATTCGCGAAGCCTATGCCAAGCTGTTCGAACTCGGCTATTGCCACACAGTCGAAGCCTGGCTTGACGGGAAACTGGTTGGCGGCCTCTATGGCATCGCATTGGGCTCTGCTTTTTTCGGCGAAAGCATGTTTTCGCGCCAGCGTGATGCATCGAAAGTCTGCCTCGTCCATCTGGTCGGCCACCTGATCGAGAAAGGCTATACCTTGCTCGATACGCAGTTCACCACCAACCATCTGGAATCGTTTGGTGCTGTTGAGATCCCGCGCCGCCAGTATCAGAAGATGCTGGAGAATGCCCTTGCCCAGCCAGCGGAATTCTAGCGCAACATAACCACCACATTGTCGTGTTAGCCTGCCGCATTGCCGCTGATGTTCAGCGCAATAAATTTTTGCAAGGGATGTCGGACTGTCTTTCTCCCGTTCGTCTTAGATGCGGGAAGACCCCAAGGACAAAGGAGACCTGCCGTGAAAATCAACCCATACCTGCTTTTTGATGGTCAATGCGAACAAGCGTTCAAGTTTTACGAAGACGTGCTCGGTGGCAAGATCGAGGCCATGATCCGGTTTGACGAAATGCAGGAAAGTGGCGACTATCCGCCCGAATCCGCAAAGAAAATCATGCATGTGTCATTGAGGTTCGGCGACAATGTTCTGATGGGATCCGACGATCCTTCTCCCAATTTTCAAAAGGCGCAGGGCATGAGCGTTGCCCTCCACACGGATACGCCAGCTGAGGCCGATGGGATATTTGCGGCACTTTCGAAAGACGCCACAACCGTCATCATGCCAATTGGCGAAACTTCCTGGGCGCAACGGTTCGGAATGTTTGTTGATCGGTTCGGCACACCGTGGATGATCAACTGTTCCAAGCCGATGTAATTGCCCAAGGCAGTTGGCGCGGCCGGTTTTATCGGCCGCCTCACCCCTTGTCGGGGGCGGGCACATCCGACTTCTGCTTGCAGCTCTTCAGCCACACGTCATAGACGGGATGCTCTACTGCATTGAGGCCGGGGCTGTCAGCGAACATCCACCCGGAGAAAATCCTGCGAATCTTGCGATCAAGGGTGATTTCGTCAACTTCGACGAATGTGTCCGTCTTCGGCGCCGCCGTGTCCGGACGCGTGTAGCACACGCGCGGCGTAAGCTGCAGCGCGCCGAATTGCACTGTCTCATCAATATAAACGTCGAAGGTGGTGATGCGGCCAGTGATTTTATCGAGGCCGGAGAAGACAGCGATCGGATTGGTGATCTTCTCGTCAGCCAATGCACGCGCACTGACCGTCGCCGTGACCGTGCTCAGAGCGATCAGACCGGTGGTTAGAAGACGCGAATTCACACGGAAGGGAAAGGACAGAGTCGAACGGATCATTTCACTTCCGGTTTCAGCGGTTGCCAGGGAGATTGCGATTCCAGCCCGTGGATAATGACCAATTGTGGCAGAAGAAGATCGATCGGGGATATGTCTCCCGGATCACGAACCGGGCGTCCAGGCGTCATAGTCGCCCGTGACCGCAGGGCGGTTGTCGCCATGAGCGATAGAGCCTTTCGGGCGATACGCAGTTGGAGAACCTGTCAGGTTTGCCTGATGGTTCTTTTCCCATGGATACGGCTGGTAGTTTTCAGCGGAGGGAGGCGTCGCAACCCGGTGGTGTATCCAACCGTGCCATCCAGCAGGGATCGCCGAAGCTTCGGCATAGCCATTGTAGATGACCCAACGCCGCTTGCGCCCTTCGGAATCAAACGTGCCTTCATAGTAGACGTTGCCGAACTGGTCTTCACCCACTTTGGTACCCTTGCGCCATGTAAAGAAGCGGGTACCGAGGGTCTGTCCGTTCCACCAAGTAAAAAACTGGGTAATGAAAGTCTTCATGGGTGTCCTGCTCTGTCCATAGCGCTATGGCAACTCACCGGTTTATGGCCGTATCATTGCTCGATAGCAAGGGTCAAGTTGACGCGTGACCAGGTCGTAAACGCATTTTGAAACCGGCGTGGCTCTTCTCGAATCCGAGCCGCTCGTAAAAGCGGTGAGCATCCGGGCGTTTGGCATTCGAGGTCAACTGAACGAGCGCGATGCTCCGCTCCCGTGCTACATCGAGGCAGTGGTTGATCAGTCGCGCACCAATGCCCTTGCCGCGCATGTCGGCGCGGGTCTGCACGGCTTCGATCGCCATTCGCCGGGTGCCGCGTCCGGTCAGCGAGGTAATGAAGGTAACTTGTGCGGTGGCGACGACCTCTCCACTGAGGACACCAACGAACAACAGGTCGTTCGGGCTCGCCTCAATCGCTGCAAGAGCGCTTTCATACTGTGGCAACGCTGCGGGATCAGTTGTATCACCGTGACCGCCGATCGAATCATCGGCAAACAGCTTGATCAGTGCCGGCAGGTCGTCGAGTGTGGCCTGCCGAAAGGTTAGATCCGTTTCAATGCTCACGGCGCAAGCTCGTATCCGGTCAGGGACTTCTCGAGAACAAGCACCGGGACGCCGGGGAGCATGGCACCACAGCCGTCAATAACCTTCGTGCGTTCATATCCCCTGCTTTCATAAAAGCGCACAGCATTTTGATTCTGCTCAATAACTTCCAATTGCAACGCATATACGCCAGGAAATGCGCTTTCCACCTCGGCGAGCAGCAGCGAACCGACGCCCTTCTTCTGGTACTCCGGATGAACATAAAGCTGATTCAACACTGAAAGCTTGTGATCTTTCTGTGATGCGTAAGCCATGCCCATAATGTCAGCCCCGTCATCGGCAAGGATGAATTCGGAATAAGGTTTGGCCAGTTGCTTCTTCAATGCATCGATCGAATGCGCGTGACTAGTAACGGCATTGACTTTCTCGACCCCGTAGACGTCATCGAATGTCGCATGCCAAGTGTATACGAGCAGCTCATGAACAGCGTCCAGATCTTCCTTGGTTGCGCTGCGAACCCACATTTACTCGACGATCCCGAGTTTGGACTTGACCAGATCGCTGACCGCCTGCGGATTGGCCTTGCCGCCAGTAGATTTCATCACCTGCCCGACAAACCAGCCGGCGAGACTCGGTTTTGCTTTCGCCTGTTCTACCTTGTCCGGGTTAGCGGCGATAACGTCATCGACGGCTTTTTCGATAGCGCCAGTATCGGTAACCTGCTTCATGCCGCGGCTTTCCACCAGCTCGCGCGGATCACCGCCCTCGTTCCAGACGATTTCGAACAGATCCTTGGCAATCTTGCCGGAAATCGTACCTTCCTTGATCAGGTCGATCACTGCGGCAAGCTGTGCCGGCGACACCGGCGATTCCTCGATGCCCTTGCCAGCCTTGTTGAGTGCCCCGAGCAAATCATTGATTACCCAGTTGGCGGACAGCTTGCCGTCACGCCCCTTGGCAACAGCCTCATAATAATCGGCGATGGCCTTTTCAGTTACCAGGATCGAGGCATCATAGATTGAAAGCCCCTGCTCGGAGACGAGCCGGGTCTTCTTGTCGTCGGGCAGTTCCGGCAGGTCGGCCTTCAGTTCGTCGACATAGGACTGTTCGAATTCGAGCGGAAGCAAGTCGGGATCGGGGAAATAGCGGTAGTCATGCGCCTCTTCCTTGGAGCGCATGGAGCGTGTCTCGCCCTTCACCGGGTCGAACAACCGCGTTTCCTGGTCGATCGAACCGCCATCTTCCAGAATGGCGATCTGGCGGCGCGCCTCATATTCGATAGCCTGTCCGACAAAGCGGATTGAGTTGACGTTCTTGATCTCGCAGCGCGTGCCAAACTCTCCGCCGGGTTTGCGCACGGAGACGTTGACGTCAGCGCGCATCGAACCCTCGTCCATATTGCCGTCGCAGGTACCGAGATAGCGCACGATGGTGCGCAGTTTTGTCAGGTAAGCCTTTGCCTCGTCGGACGAGCGCATATCCGGCTTGGAAACGATCTCCATCAGCGCCACACCGGACCGGTTCAGGTCGACGTAGGACATCGTCGGGTTCTGGTCGTGCAGCGACTTGCCAGCATCCTGCTCGAGATGCAGGCGTTCGATGCCGATTTCGATATCCTCGAACTCGCCTTGTCTGTCGGGGCCGACCGAAATGATCATCTTGCCCTCGCCGACAATCGGCTGCTTGAACTGCGAAATCTGGTAGCCTTGCGGCAGATCCGGATAGAAATAGTTCTTGCGGTCGAATACCGACTTCAGGTTGATCTGAGCCTTGAGGCCAAGCCCGGTGCGGATCGCCTGGCGCACGCACCATTCATTGATCACCGGCAGCATGCCCGGCATGGCAGCATCGACAAGCGAGACATTCTCGTTCGGCTCGGCGCCGAAAGTTGTCGACGCACCGGAAAACAGTTTCGAATTGGAGGTGACCTGTGCATGCACTTCCATGCCGACGACGATTTCCCAGTCGCCTGTGGCACCGGATATGAAACGCTTGGGTTCGGGCGTACGGGTATCAACGAGAAGTCATGCTGGCCTGTCATTCCTGGCTAAAAATTTCTCTACATTGGCTAGTGCAATCCGCCTAACGAGGCAAGTGTTTCTCCACCTCTCCGCCCGAAGATTGAGGAAATGCTGGCGCTGGATGGTACGATCGCACCATGGGCCGGGCGCAACCCTTGGTCTGTTTTCCGGGCGTTGCCGTGATAACGTGAGCCCGGGAGCGGCGAGTCGAACTGATTTGCTGGAGGCATATTACGGAGGACACCATGCAGAATATCCACGGTCTTGCCATTCCAGAGAGCCTTGCCGAGGCGGCCGCGCCGGAGACCACGGCGCTTGTCGTCTATGATATGCAGATCGGAATATTACGGCAGCTTCCGCATGGTCCGGCGGTCCTGGAAAGTGTTCTGCGGACATTGGAACTGGCGCGATCGGCTGGAACCCGCATCTTCTTCATGCGGCATATGTCTTTGCCTGCTCGAATGGCGGGTGTGTTTCAGTTCCGGCAAATGATGGCCTGGCAACGCAAATCATCGGTAGCGGATGTCCAACCATGGTTTCTGCGCGACAGCGCCGGCTTCGCCCTCGCCCCGGAACTTGAGGTTCGCGACGACGAAGTCATCTTCGACAAGATCTCCTTCTCGGCCTTCGAAGGCACGCCTCTGGCGATCGCCATGCGCGACTGCGGCCTGAAGAGCTTTGTCATTTGCGGCATTGCGACCGAGATCGGCATTGAGCCTACGGTTCGTCATGGCGCCGATCTTGGCCTTATCCCGATCGTTGTCGCGGACGCTTGCGGTGGTGGTGACGATGAGGCGTCCGAGCGCGCGATGGCCAGCATGAAGTATATGGGTGACGCCATGCTCTGCACCGTTGACGACCTGTCGGTAATCTGGCGCTAATAACTCTTGGCTGGATTTTCGTTGTAACCCGTCCCAGACGGTTCATAGTGCCCTTATTGCCCCTGAAGGAGCGGAGGGATACCAGTTTGTGCTCCGATCGGGCGCGGTCTGGGAGGGCTCGATGACTACATTGCGAAAAGCGCCGGGCGCAGCCATTGAGGAAACGCTTGATCCGGACGACTGGGCCGGCGTGCAGGATTTGTCACATCAGATCATCGAAGATGCTGTCGGTTATTTGCGGGACATCCGCGATCGGCCGGTCTGGCAGGACATGCCTGATTCCGTTAAGGCGTTCTTTGAAACGCCCCTGCCGCAGGCACCTGCGCCGCTGGCCGACATCTATCGCGACGTCGCAGAGAACGTGATGTCGTACCCAATGGGCAACGTCCACCCCAGGTTCTGGTCCTGGTACATGGGATCCAGCAATTTCACCGGAGCGCTCGCGGAATTTCTGGCGGCCATCCAGGGATCGAACCTTGGCGGCGGCAACCATGCGGCCGCCTATATGGACCAGCAGGTGGTGAACTGGTGCAAGGAGATGCTGGGATTTCCGGCCACCGCCAGCGGCACACTGGTCAGCGGCGGTTCAATGGCGAATATTATTGGTCTCGCCGTTGCGCGGAACCTGAAGGCGGGCATCGACATACGGGAATTCGGTGTCGCGGCCATGGAAAAACCCTTGCGGTTCTACGGTTCCGATCAACTGCACAGTTGTCATCGCAAGGCGGTGGAGGCTCTCGGGCTGGGCAACTTGGCCCTGCGGCGCATTCCAACAGACCAGGCATTGCGGATCGACCTTGGTGCCTTGCGCACCGCGATCGCCGAGGATCGTGCAGCGGGGTTCCGGCCCGCCTGCGTGATCGGGACCGCCGGAACGGTGAATACCGGCGCAATCGACGACCTGCAGGCACTGGCCAAACTGGCCGCGCAAGAGGAACTCTGGTTCCATGTCGATGGCTGCATCGGCGCATTGATCACGATCGCACCCGAAAACGGCTATCGCGTTGCCGGTATCGAGCTTGCCGATTCAGTCGCGCTCGACCCGCACAAATGGCTGCACGCGCCGTTCGAAGCTGGATGCGCGCTGATCCGCGATGCCGCTGCGCATCGCGCTACATTCGCAGTTACGCCGGAATATCTGGAGATGATGCCGCGCGGTCTCGCATCTGCCCACTGGCTGCATGATTTCGGGCTGCAGACGACGCGGGGTTTCCGGGCCCTGAAGATTTGGATGGCTCTCAAGGAACACGGCGTCGCGAAGTTCGGACGCCTGATCGACCAGAACATCGCGCAAGGTCAATATCTGACGGCACTGGTTGAATCCGAACCTCTGCTTGAGCTTGTGGCGCCAACGAATATCAATATCGTCTGCTATCGATATCGCCCGGAAGGATGGGATGGCGACAGCCTGAAGGCGCTCAACACCGAAATCATGCTGAAGCTGCAGGAAGAAGGCACCGCCGCGATTTCCGATACGACCGTGCATGGCCAGCATTGCCTGCGGGTGGCGATCAACAATCACCGTACGCGGCGGGAGGATCTCGACCTGCTGATCCGCGAAACAATCCGGCTCGGCGATGAAATCGTGAAGACCGGAATGCCGGCGGCCTGACTAGGGTGCCCGGATGCTAACTGTATCGTCCTGCTTCCAGATAGCCTCCGGGCACAGGATGTGCCCCATAACCAAGCGCCGGTTCTTCACCGAAGCACGCACCACACCATTCATGCCGCGCGGCGCCAGGAAAAAGTCTTGCCGCCATCGGTGGTTGAGATGATCCCCATTCGGTACAGCGACATGAGCACACTCGAAACCGCCGGCCGCGCTTTCTGTCCTTGTTTGAAACCAGCGGCGATACGTGTGGCATCAAGCTCACCACCTGCCTCGATCAAAGCATTCATGACAAGAGCTGTCTGCGCAATATCGTCGGCAGGGAACGCGGGCTTTGCACCGGATTTCACGGCGACGGTCTCAGGTCCGAAATCAGCCTCGATCTGCTTGGCCTTTTCCTTCTCCGAGCCAAAGCGCGGTATCTGGTATTCAGGACGTAGCCAGCGCACCAGCCCTCGCTTTTCTTCCCTGGCACGCTCCTTGTTCAGCGCAACGAGACGTGCCAGCACTTCCTCTTCAGGCAGATCAACCGGCCAGCCATAGGCATCCGCCACCGCCGCATCCAGTCGCTCATGCAATTCTTTCAGGATAAGCACTAACCCGTCATCGAAGATACGGCGTTCTTTGGCATCGAGATCATCCGGTTTGGTGCCCGCTTTCAAGCGCTCCAGCACATTGTAAAGCCCGGTGAGCGTCAAATGTGAATGATCTGCGAGGACACGCTTGCGATGCGCGTCGAGCTCTTCGGCGATAGCGCCGATAGCAGATTTTTGATCATCGGTGGCGACAGGGAATGGAAACGGATCGAAGCAACGGGACTTTACGTAGACTGGATCATTACCGACCCCAAGCCATCCACCTGCGCGTAAGGACCAACTAACATAAATCGAGGAAGTAACGATGCCAAGAGACAGGCCATCTGAAAGGCCAATCGCCACTAATTTGTTGTCGGGCAAGATCGAAGCATCCAGGAACTGGAAAACCCGATGCTTGGCAGTTTCGACCGTAGCGATATAGCGTGGAAGGCTGGCGAGAAATCCGCGTGTTTCGGTGTTACGCCGACCAAATAGCCACCAGTTCACGCGCCGGGATTCTTCGTTGTTTTTGTCACGCTCTGGTTTGACCTTCATCAAGAGATGTTGGTAGAGCTCGGCATATTTGACGCGAATATCGTCGATACCATAGCCATCTAGGTCAATGACCATAACTCCGCGTGGTCGCGCGGTCAGATCGCGACCGTTGCGATAATGACGAATTATGTTTTCTAGCCCAGCACGCTTACCCAAACCAAGGTAATTAGCCTCCTGCGGCGTTACGATGAAACCAGCACCATGAAGAGCCATGCCTCGGGACGACAGGCCTTGATTTGCTGTCAGCAGCGAAACCGTTGCCAAATCCACGCCAATCGTCAAATCCGAATTGATCTTGCCCTGCTTCTCGGCAAAAAGGATCACCGGACTATCCGTGTCAACATTCTCTTCCGCAGTTACCTCCATCAACAACCCTTTCTGCTTGCCTGCCTCCGCCACAGTCATGGCGATGCGTACGGCAGCACTATCCCTCGTCACCTTGGTCCACGGATGGTCTGGAATAGCCATGACCAGCGATAGTGGCTTCTTGGCATTGAGATGCGGTTCCATTACCCGCCGTTGAAACACCTGACTGATGGAGTTGGTGGTCACGTAGCCAAACCGCTTCAGCGACGAGCCTTTCTTCAGCAGAATCTCCGCTAAGCGATCCCACCAGTACATGACGAAATCAGCGCTCTCGTTCATATGCTTGTGCGCTTTCCATAGTGCTTCGGCGTAGGCGCTGCCCATGCGGGCGCGAATATCCTTGCCACCAATAAAAGGCGGGTTGCCGACGATATAATCCGCCTTTGGCCAATCCGGACGGCGCGGGTTCGGATAGGTCTCTTTGCCGTCCTTCACTTGCGGCAGCGGATAGCCATCCCATTTCAGCACCGCATCCATGCATTGGATGTTGTGAAACGCGCGCAGGATCGGCTCCGATGGTGCCGCCCCCTTGGTACGGAAATGCCATTGCAGATGTCCGATCCACAGCACCAATTCCGCGATCGCCGCCGCACGCGGGTTGAGCTCCATGCCAAGGAACTGATGCGGATCGACCGTGTGGCTCGAAAGTTTCAGCACGTCCTGTCCGCCAAGATCGGCGAGGGCTTCCAGCACTTCGCCCTCCAGCCGCTTCATTAACTCCAGCGAGACATAGAGGAAATTGCCGGTGCCGCAGGCAGGGTCAAGCACACGCGTTTCGCATAAGCGGTTATGGTTTTTACCGCCGCATCATTGCGGCCTTCCGCCTTCTGCCGCTCGGCAGTGGAAAGCACCTGTCCCCATTCGGCCCGTAGCGGATCGATGATGGTCGCAATGACCAGCCGCTCGACATAGGCGCGAGGCGTATAATGCGCGCCAAGTTTGCGGCGCTCATCCACATTGAGAGCTTGTTCCAGAAAGGTGCCGAAGATAGCCGGCTCGACATCCTTCCAGTCGTAGTTCGCAGCCGCAGCCAGTTCGCCGATCTCTTCCTTTGCAAGTTTGAGCGCCCGGCGCTTTTTGAAGAACTCTCCATTGAACTGTCTGACCTTGATGCGAATTCCTGCAGCGAAAGTCCCCTCGTCCATCGCCTTCCAAAGATCTTCCATCATGCCGGGGAAGATTTCAGGCTTTTGCGCACAATCCTTGAGAAGCTCCTTGAAGCTGTCCTTTGGCAGAAGTTCAACATCCTCCGCGAACATGGTGAACAGCACGCGCATCAGGAACATCGCGACTTCTTCCGTCGCATGCCCCGCCTCTTCCAGCGCCTTCAAACCTTGGCGATGCGCGTCGCAATCTCGCGCGTAACCTTGGCCGGATGACGCGACGGATCAAGCTCAAGCGGCGCTGTCCAGATCGCCTTCAGCCGCTCGCGCACATCCTTGTCGCGCAAGTTTTCCAGATAGATACGGAAGGAGCGCCGGTCCGGAAACTGATCATAGGCTTTGCCGTCACGGACGCGGTACCTCTAGAACGTCGCAAAGCTCGCTCAGAAGCATCGCATAATTGGCCCGCTCCTGCCCTACTTCCAGCCCTTGCCACTTCTTTAGGAACGCGTCGACTGTTTCTGACACCCTGATTCTACCCCATTCGCCCCACTGCGATACTAAGACGACATGACCACCACGTAAGTCAATGTACCCGCCTGCATCTCACCGCTCCAGCATCTCCCGCAGCACCATGCGCTTGTAATTCTCCACCAGCGCATCGCCCTCGCTGCGCTCCACCGAAATGGCGAGGCGCATCGTAGCCTCGCCGAGCTGCATGATCAGGAAGCTCGAGGTCTCGAGCGCCTCCCGGTCCGCCTCGGGATCGACACGCGCTCGCGCCGCCGCGAGCACGGCGCCATTGATGCGGCTGTCAGCAAGATCGATGTCGCGCAGCGCCTTGTCGGCCTGCGTCCCCGACCAGATATCGCGCATCACTGGCTCGGCCAGAAACATCGCATAATAGACATCGATAAGCTCGCCGAAGGCGCGGCGCAGCCCTTCGCGGTCCCGCACAGGCTGCAGACCGTCCGCAATACACTCCTGCCCCGCTACATTGTAGCGTTGTGCCAGGGTGCGGATGATCGCGCCCTTGTCGGGAAAGTACTGGTAGAGCGAACCGATCGAAATCCCGGCCATTTCCGCCACGTCGCTCATGCGCATGGCATCGCTGCCGCCCTGCTCGATCAGGGACGAAGCGCAGGCAAGGATCCGCTCCACCCGCTCGCGGCTGCGCTTCTGCGTCGGCTCGCGCCGTGCCCCTTCCATGACTGCATTCTGATTCATGAGTATCCCTCACATTTTCCTTGACTCTTATAATATGAGCACTTATCACATTTGCCAATATGAGATTTACTCATGTTTAAAGGGAGATGAAAATGACCACCTTTCACGCTTCAAAATTCCCTGTTCTGATCGTCGGCGGAACAGGCAAGACCGGCCGCCGCGTCGCCGAGCGCCTGACCGCACAGGGCGTTCCCGTCCGCATCGGTTCGCGCAGCGGTAGCCCGGCCTTCGACTGGGAAAACCCGACCAGCTGGGCAACCGCGCTTGAAGGCGTATCTGCCGCCTATATCACCTATTATCCCGATCTCGCCGTTCCCGGCGCTGCCGATGCCGTCGGCGACCTCGCCCGTCTCGCTACTGCCAAGGGCGTCAAGCGCCTCGTGCTCCTGTCTGGCCGCGGCGAACCCGAAGCCCAGCGCGCCGAACAGGCCCTGCAAGCTTCCGGCGCCGACTGGACCATCGTCCGCGCCAGCTGGTTCATGCAGAATTTCAGCGAAAGCATGCTGCTCGGCTCCGTCCTCGCCGGCGAGATGGCTTTGCCGGTCGACAGCGTGCGTGAACCCTTCATCCATGCGGATGACATCGCCGATGTGGTGACGGCTGCCCTCACCGACGACCGCCATATCGGCCAGCTCTACGAAGTCACCGGACCGCGCATGCTGACCTTCGCCGAGGCCACCGCCGAAATCGCCAAGGCGGCCGGGAGAGACATCAACTACGTCACCATCACACCGGATGCGTTCATGCAAGGTCTGGAACAGGAGCAGGTACCCGCCGATATCGCCGCGCTCGTCAACGAGCTCTTCACCGTCGTGCTTGACGGCCGCAACGAATATCTCACCGACGGCGTCCGGCAGGCACTCGGCCGCAGCCCGCGAGATTTTTCCGACTATGCTCGCGAAACCGCCGCAACCGGCATCTGGGAGGGCGCGAAATGATCGCCCTCGTCCCGCTGCTCACCCTCCTCGCCGCGCTCGGCAGCGGCCTGATGGCCGGGCTGTTCTTCGCCTTCTCCAGCTTCGTCATGGCAGCGCTGGCGAAGCTGCCGCCCGAACAGGGCATCGCCGCCATGAATTCGATCAACGTCACCATCCTCAACGCCACTTTCGGCCTCGCCTTCTTCGGAACGGCCGCGCTCTGCCTCGCTCTTGGCATCATCAGCGTTCTGCGCTGGGCCGAGCCGGGCTCAGCCTGGCTCCTTGCGGCCTGCCTCCTCTACCTCATCGGCACCATCGCCGTCACCATGGCGTTCAACGTCCCGCTCAATGATGCACTGGCTGCCGTCGCCCCTGCGAGCCCGGAAGGCACCGCCCTATGGAGCCGTTATCTCGCCGAATGGCTGCCGTGGAACCATGTGCGCACGCTCGCCAATATCGCCGCGCTCATCGCCTTCATCCTCGCCTATGCCAGGCAGGCCGCCCTGAACGCCCCCTGAAACGCGCCCGCCGAAGTCCCGATCCGTTGAGAAAATCCTGGCCCTCAGGCAAACTCCGCGCCGCCAAGCCGAGGAGTAACCTTACAATGTACCAGCCGCCGCATTTCCGCGAGGACAGGATCGAAGTCCAGCATGCGCTCATCAAGGCGCATCCGCTCGGCCTTTTGATCTCCACCGGCGAAGATGGCCCGATGGCCAATGCCATTCCCTTCCTGCTCGATGCCAGCGCCTCGCCCAAGGGCACGCTGCGCGCCCACCTCGCCCGCGCCAACCCGCAATGGCGCGCGCTTGCCGCGGACGGCCGGGCGCTCGTCGTCTTCCAGGGCGCCGACAGCTATGTGACGCCCTCCTGGTATGCGACGAAGCGCGAGACCGGCAAGGTCGTGCCCACGTGGAACTATGCCATCGTGCAGGCGCGCGGCACGGCGAGGATCATCGAGGATCGCGACTGGCTGGCGCATCACGTCGCGCAGCTCACCGGCCACAATGAGGCACCGCGCGCCGAACCCTGGGCGGTCGACGACGCCCCGCAGACCTTCATCGACGCCCAGCTCAAGGGCATTGTCGGCATCGAGATCGACATCGCCGCCATCGAAGGCAAGTGGAAGGTCAGCCAGAACCGCCCGGAAAGCGACCGCACCGGCGTGGCGGACGGGCTCGAAGCCGATCAGGATACGGCGGAGGCAAAGGCGATGGCGGAGATGGTGAGACGGGGTGCCCAACCGCGCTAACTAGCCGCTTTATCCCGGCCAGCCACCCAATCGCCCGATCAATCGAAAAACGCTTCCACGACCTTGCGCTTGCCGAGCAGGAACGCATCGGCCACGTGGCGGAGCGGCGCCAGATCGACATCCGACGTCCCGGATCTTATGATTTCGGCAAATCGGCTGTAGAGACTTGCGTATTCCTGCTCCGGTTCGGAGAATACGAGTTCACCATTGATCGATAGCTTTGCGCCGCCTTCGGCGAGCACCATGGTGCCTGCTTCGGTCTCGGCGACAATATCCCAGGTCTGCTTGCCCGTTTGCCGCCAATCAAACACGGCGTGGATCGGCATGTTGCCGGCATCCTTGAAGTGCAGTTCGGCGGCAATAGGTGCGTCGCAATTTTCCGGGAATTCCAGCGTCGCCTCGGTGATGAAAGCCGATCTCGGCAATATGTGCGTGACGATCGACAGCGCGTTGATACCCGGATCAAAAACGCCAAGCCCGCCAGCCTGCCAGATCCAGGCCTGGTTCGGGTGCCAGTGACGCACGTCTTCCTTCCAGATGACCTGCACGCTTTTGATTTGGGTGGACGCCAGGAAAGCCTTGGCAGGCTCGACGGCTGGTGCATAGCGCGAATGCCAGCTGGCATAGAGCGATACACCCTTGGCTGCGGCCGTCGCCTGTAGATCAGCGACTTCGGAAAGCGTCGCGCCCGGCGGCTTCTCAAGGAAGACATGTTTGCCGGCCGAGAGCGCCGTGTGGGCGGCTTCGAAGCGATATTGTGGCGGCATGCACAGGGAAACGGCATCGATCGACGGGACCGCAGCAAGCATGTCTTCGATGGTTTTGTACGCCGGAACGCCATCGACCGTGCCGTGGCGGCTTGCGGTGGCGACAAGATTGAATTCCGCACTCTTGGCGATGGATGGCAGATGCTGGTCGCGCACGATCTTGCCGACGCCGACGATGCCGAGATTGATTGGGGGCATGTTATAGACTCGCTTTGGTGTTTTGGCGCAAAGCATGCCCTATCGCAGCCGACATTTGAAGGACACATGGCTGCCCCAGTAGCGTTTTTCTCAAATACACGTACATTGCTCCGTGGGGAAACCACCGGTTGTATTCATGCTGCAGTCATGGCGCCATCCACCGCGCGTGAGCGGCCGCTTGGCGGGAGGTACGCATGGTGTTGGGGATTTTTGTCGGGTCGATTTTCATCGGCGGGACCATAGCGCTGACTCTCGCCTGCTATTTCCTGATGCGGTGGATCAGTGGCAGCGAGCACGAGACGCACGAAAGGGACCTGGCGAGCTCGGTTGTCTTCCGTGTCTCCGCCCTGCATGGGCTGATCCTGGCGCTGGTTTTTGCCCAGGAGATGTTCAGCTATCAGCAGCTCAGGCTTCAGACCGCCACAGAGGCCAATGCCGTCGCCGATATCTATTTCGATGCCGGGCGCTATGGCGATGCCGAAAAGGTGCCGATCCAGAAGGAACTTTCCGACTATATCCGCGTCGTTGTCGACAAGGAGTGGCCGGGGCTCGGCGAGACCAACCGGCTGTCGCCGGAAGCCTGGGCGCAGTGGGATGAAGCCTATCGGGCGATCCTCGACCTCGTGCCCACAAATCCGCGCCAGCAGAGCCTGCGCGGCCATATGCTCGACCGGATCTACCTCGTCTCGGAAAGCCGCACCAAGCGCGAGAGCACCGTTGCCGATTCTCTCAGCGGGATATTCTGGTTCGCCGCCATTTCCGGGGTGATCTTCATCGCCCTCGCCTATTATTCCTATCCGCCCATGCGCCGCAATATCGTCTTGATCTCGCTATTCGGCGCTTATACGGGCGTTATCCTCTTTCTCATCTTCGCCTTCTCCAACCCCTATACCCAGCCCGCGGAACTCAGTCCCGGTCCGTTCCTGCGGCTGCAGGAACAGATCGCTGCCCTGCCGCCGGCAAGCTGATTGCGCGCGACCGGGCCGGCTTATTGCATGCTGTCAAGAAAACCACCTGGTTTTGCCTTGTGCGGGATCGACCAGCCAAAGTAGACCTCCGCATCGGTGACCTGCCCGTCGCGTACCGTCAGGATCTCCGTGTTGCGGAACGTGTGGCCATCGGTGCTCCTGCCTTCATAGGTGACAAACACCTTGTCGCCAGCCGGGACGAGATGGATGAATTCGAATCCGGCGATGCTTTCGCTGTTCGGCCAGCAACGTTCGAAATAGGTCGTGCGATCGATGCGGTTGTCGAGCGGGCTGGTGAAATGGAAATCCTCGGCAATCAGCGGTTCGATCGACGCGCGATCCTTCGCGACATAGGCCCCATAGGTGGCACGGGCGACCTCCACCATATCCTTCGCCATCCTGACCTCCTTCGTGTGATGATCGTATAATCGCAGCGGGGCTGCGAAGGTTCCGAAGGATCCTGCCACGCTTTGACATCCGTCATCTCCGCATTATATATCGGCCATCCACCATCCGATGGAGTCCTTATGTCTACTCAGTCTGAGTCCCGCTAAGGCCCCAGCTTCCTTGCAAGTTGGGGCGTGAAAACAGGAGCCCCGCGCCGATCGCTCGGCTGCGGATGCGTTCTCATGGGCTTTTGCCCGTTTTCCTCAGGACTCAAGACATGGACATTTCGCGCGACGAACAGCGCATTCTTCACCTGCTCGCACAGGGCGGCAAAATCATAGCCGAAAAGGACGAGCGCAAGACCATTCGCGAGATCATCTGCCTTACCCGCGATGGCTCGCGCTACATGGCCTGCGATCTGCGGCTGTTTCGCAAGCTGAAGCAGAAACGCGCCATCGCCTCCGCTGGCGGCGGACCTTACCGGGTCACCCGCCGCGGGCTCGAACTGGTGCGCGCCGAGCCGGATAACCGGTAGCGCCGCGAATTCGACTGGTTATCTCTCCCCTTGAGGGAGAGATAACAACGATGCGACTCAAAAATCCTCCGGCTCCGGTATGCGTCCGAAAGCGATCTTAGAGCCGATATAGTTGCCGGGGCCATGCACCGGGCCGAGATTGAGCGCCTTCGACCCGTGGCGGATGCGCACCTTGTCGAGCATGTCCGATACGCGTTCCCACTGGCCGCGCTGTTTTACATTCTCGCCGGTGTCGAAGAGGTCGCGGCTCGCCTCCTGCTCACTGGAGAGGTCATGCAGCACCACAGTGACATTGCTGATGTTGCACATCTCACCCGACTTGACCAGTTTCTCGTGCAAGCCATTGAGACAATTCAGGAAAGTGTGGTCATCTCGCGCCGGCCGGAACTGTCCTTCCAGCGTCACGCGGCTGTCGCGCCGCTGCCCGATCGTATAGCTCATGGCGCCTGCGCGAAAATGTGAGCGGCGCAGGCGGCGGGCGGCGCTCAAGGTCAGGAGCCTTGCGCATTGCAGCACCCGCTCCGGCGCGCGCCAATCCGGCGGCAGATTGCGGCCATGGCCGAACATACGCTTGACCGTCTCCGGCTTTTCCACCGCATAGCCATGCAGCGCCGAGACGAAACGCTCGCCCTCGACGCTGTTCCAGATGGCGCGGGCATGTTTGGGGGCAAGCTCCCAAAGTCCGGTTATGTCGGTGACACCGGCCTCGCCGAGGCGCGCCGCCATGCCCTTGGAGATGCCAGGCAGGTCCCGCAATTCGAGGTTGAGCAGCCTCCCCGGCAGATCGGCATGATCGAGCAGCACGAAGCCGTCCGGTTTATCCATTTCCGCTGCGATCTTGGCGAGAAGCTCGTTGACCGAAATGCCGATGGAACAGGTGAGCACCGGCCCGATCTCCTCGCGCAAGGCGCCCTTGATCCGCGCCGCCAGCGCTTCTGCCTCGCGCGCTTCCGACACCAGCAATGTGCAGGTCACCTCGTCGATGGAACGAACCGCAGCGATCGGCACGCAGCGTTCGATCGTCTCGAGGATACGGTTATGCAACTTTACATATACGTCCGGTCGTGCCTCGATGAAGACGATGTCCGGGCATTTTTCCTTCGCCTCACGCACCGACGTCCCAGTCTTGATGCCGAAGGGCTTCGCCTCGCGGCTTGCGGCGATGACGCTTGTGTGCGGCGAGTTGAGCGGCACCACGGCAATTGGACGCCGTTGCAGCGCGGGATCAAGCTGCTGCTCGGCGCTGGCAAAGAAGCTGTCGAAATCCAGATACAGCTTTTCAAGATGGGTCGGTTTGCGCATGGTACAGGTTCTCATATGAGAACAAAACTAGAACATATGTAAAAGAAAACTGCAAGAAAATGTGCTTGGATCGGCAGGCTTGCTATGAGGCAGCCGAAGCAAGTTCGGCATGGTGAGCTGGTCGAACCATCATACGGCTTTTGCGGCATCTAGGATGCGGAATTGCGTTGTGGTCGAGCCGTTCCAGTGGTTGAGCGCAAGGTTTCCCGCCACATGCAGAGACTGACCTAACTCCTTGAAAAGAAAGTCGCCGAGCGGGCTCCCTACAGCCCGGAAGGCGATGGCATTGATGCGTTTGCCGTCCGCACCGGCCAGCGTTGCCTTGACATGAGCCGTACCGACCATCCGGGCGTCAACCAGCCGGTGATGCGGTAGCACCAGCACTGGCTGCGGGTGTCCGGAGCCGTAGGGACCGGCCTTCTCCAGCGTATCGTAGAGCGGTACGGTCGCACCCGCTGCACTGAGCGCGCCATCGATGGCGAGGGACGCATTGCCGCGCAGCTCGCCAACCATTTCGCCGGCATTTTCCTCAAAAAACGCCCGCAAAGCGCCCAGTTTAGACCGCTCCACGGTGATTCCGGCCGCCATGGCATGCCCGCCACCCTTGACCAGCAGGCCCCGTTCGACTGCATTTCGTACCAGTCTTCCGAGGTCGAAACCGTTGATCGAGCGGCCCGAACCGCTGCCAGTGCCATTGGCGTTAAAGGCGATGGCGAAAGCCGGACGGCGTGTCCGCTCCTTCAGCCGCGCCGCGATCAGTCCGACGATGCCGGGATGCCAGTCGTCGCTGGCCGTGACCAGCACGGCCGGTCCGGTGCCGGCGGAAAGCTCGACCATCGCCTCAGCCTCGGCCTGTTCCAGCATGACGGTTTCCATTGCCTGGCGCTCCTGGTTGAGCCGGTCAAGCTCCTCGGCAATGCGCATCGCTTCGTTCGGGTCGTTTAGCGTCAGCAGCCTGGCGCCGAGGCCCGCATCGCCGATCCGCCCGCCCGCATTGATCCTTGGCCCGACGAGATAAGCAAAATGAAAGGCGTTCAGCGGTTCTCCGATGCGCGAAACACGTGCCAGTGCGGCCAGCCCGACATTCTGCTGGGCGCGCGCGACCAGGATGCCCTTGACCACGAAAGCCCGGTTGAGCTCCTTCAACGGCACCACATCGCATACAGTCGCCAGCGCCACCAGATCGAGCAGCGACAGCAGGTCCGGAGCCAGTACGCCGGTGGCAATGTGCTGCTCGCGTATGGTGCGCAATGTCTGCACCATAGTTAGAAACACCACTCCCGCAGCACAGAGATGGCCCTGCCCCGACAGATCATCCTCACGGTTGGGATTGACCACCGCGTGCGCCGCGGCCGGCAATTCGCCGCCAACCTGGTGATGGTCGAGTACGACCACATCTGCCCCGGCAGACTTCGCTGCTTCGATGGCCGCCGCACTGTTGGTGCCGCAATCCACCGTGACGATCAGCGATGCGTGCCCCGCAAGCTCCTGCATCGCAGCCGGATTGGGGCCGTAACCTTCAAAAATCCGATCGGGAATATAGATGCGGTTGGCAATGCCATAATGGGTGAGGAATCGTGAAAGTATCGCCGACGAACAGGCGCCATCGACGTCATAATCACCGAAGATCGCCACGCTCTCGTGCTTGGCAATGGCACTGGCGATGCGCTCTGCTGCCCTGTTCATGTCGGTCAGCGATGCGGGATCAGGCATGAGGCTCTTGATCGTTGGCTCCATGAAGGCCGCAGCCTCGTCGAGGCCGACGCCCCTGCCCGCAAGCACGCGCGTGACGAGATCGGGAAAGCCGTGGTTCTGCGCCATGGCGAGCGCGGTGTTTGCCTCGCGTTGCCCCAACCGGTCGATCCATTTCAAACCGGTTGCCGATTGTTCAACGCCAAGGAAGAGCCGCTCAGAAGTCATCCAAGCGTTCAATCATCCGCGACGAGTGAATGCAATGCTACTGAAGACCTATCCAACGGCAATTACTGTCAGCGGGTCAATTTCCAGGCGGCAATGCCAGTTCGCTCACAGCCTGAGCCATGGACGAGGCAAAATCGGTGAGTTGCCGGTCAACAACCCCTTTTGAGCTGAGCCTGTAGTTCATGACCGGCTGTATGAGCATGTATCGGCCAAGCACGCCGGTGGCGCAGACCAGAAAATCGTCCTTTTTCTGCGGATCGTCGGAACTGACACAGGCCATCGCCCGGTTGCCATAGCTGACATTGGTCCGCACCGCGATCTGATTGGGCTGGGTGCTGTGATACTGAAAGGCCTGGTCGAGCAGGCTGCGTACCACTGGATCGTCCGGTCCGTCCCTGACCGGATACATTCCTGCAACATTGCTGGCCCTGACCCCCGTGATCGAGACGATCGCGCGGGCATCGACGCCAGCATATTCAGCTGTCGCGCTGAAATTTTGCGGATCACTGTTGCGGCTTATTATACTGAATGGTCCGGAGGTTTCGGGCAGCCCAACAAGAATGTCGCTGGAGCGGTAGCCCTGAATCAGATCGAGATCAGCTTCCTGCGCACGCAACGGAGAAATCGCGGCCGAAATCAGGACCATTGGCAATATACAACAGGCTATACCACGCTGGATATTCATAGCTATCCCATCGGAATGAATTCCTCTGAGATCAAAATAGCAAAAATCATGTGATCCCAATAGGGTACAGTCACGTTTGTCAGCAAAACTCCTTAACAAAACTGCCGGTCCCTTTGGGAACCGGCAGTCAATCGCACTGGTAAAGAAGTTCTTTACTGGAACTTGGCCATATCTTGGTGCTTCGCCTTGATTTCGCGCACCGTTTGCGAATGCGAGCGCATCACGACCGTGTGCGTCTGGATATAGTCGCGGGCAAATTTTACGCCAGAAAGCATATTGCCATCGGTAACGCCCGTCGCGGCAAAGAGCACATCGCCCTTGGCCATTTCTTCCATCGTGTAGATCTTCTTCGGATCGCTGATGCCCATCTTGGCTGCGCGAGCGATCTTGTCATCGCTGTTCAACTGCAGACGGCCCTGCATCTGGCCGCCAATGCAGCGCAGCGCTGCGGCGGCAAGCACACCCTCGGGTGCGCCGCCAATGCCGATATAAATATCGATACCGGTTTCATCCGGATCCGTGGTGTGGATGACGCCTGCCACATCGCCATCGCCGATCAGGCGTATGGCAGCGCCCGTTGCCCGCACTTCCTCGATGAGACGGGCATGACGCGGACGATCCATGATACACGCCGTGATTTCGTTGAGCGGCACGCCCTTGGCCTTGGCCACAGCCATGATGTTCTCAATTGCCGGAGCATCCAGATTGATGATGCCTTTCGGGTAACCCGGTCCGACGGCGATCTTTTCCATATAGACATCAGGTGCATAGAGGAGATTGCCCTTTTCGGCGATCGCTATGACCGCAAGGGAGTTTGGCAGATTCTTGGCGCAGATCGTAGTGCCTTCCAATGGGTCGAGGGCAATATCGACGGCTGGTCCGGTACGGGTCCCGACCTCCTCACCGATGTAGAGCATCGGCGCCTCGTCACGCTCTCCTTCGCCAATCACCACAGTACCTGAGATGGGCAGACGGTTAAGCTCCTGGCGCATGGCATCGACGGCTGCCTGATCGGCTGCCATCTCGTCGCCGCGGCCGCGCAAGCGCGCTGCAGCAACAGCGGCGCGCTCCGTTACGCGCACGAGTTCAAGGGTCAAGATACGATCGAGGCCTGCTTCAGTCTGGTCGGAAGTTTTCGGCATAATGTTTCCTGCGTTAGTGTCATGTTGCCGTATTTCGAATAAATACAGCGCTGCTTAGCATCGGTATGCAAACCTTTTGTCAAAGTCACATCCATGCGGCAAGAGCCGACAGGCAAGAAAAACCTCTCGTCGAAAAAGCTAATCGATTAAACGGTGTAGCGGGGTTTTTAAACAGGTTTAGCCCGCCCGCTCGATGCGGATCATCTGCGGTTTGTCGGTCGCGTGGCCATCCTTGACGATGCCCTCGAGTGCCTTTTTGACGGCCGCTTCTGTCGTCTCATGCGTCACCAGAATGACCGTTTTCGTCGCCTCCGGCTGATTGTCGGCACTCTGGCGCTGGACGATCGATTCGAGCGAAATGTCGTTATCAGCCATACGCTTGGCGATGGCAGCGAAAACGCCCGCACGGTCGTGCACAGTCAAGCGAATGAAGTAACCGCCCTCGTGCGCGCGCATCCTGGCGCGTTTGTAGGGCGCAAGCGCCTTGGCCGGCGTGCCGAAGACAGGCCCGTGCTGGAAGCCCGGACGACTTTTTGCGATATCGGCAAGATCGCCGATGACCGCCGAAGCCGTCGCTGCGCCGCCTGCTCCGGGGCCCGACAGGAGCAGTTCACCGAGCAGGTCAGTCTCTATCGCAACGGCGTTGGTCACGCCGTGCACCTGGGCAATGACGGATTCGACGGGCACCATCGTCGGATGGACGCGCTGCTCAATTCCGCTGTCGGTTTTCAGCGCAACGCCCAAAAGCTTGATACGGTAACCAAGTTCGTCTGCTGCCCTGATATCGGCCAGCGAAATATTGCTGATACCTTCGAGATAAATGTCATCTGCAGAAATCTGCGTGCCAAAGGCAAGGCTGGTCAGGATCGCCAGCTTGTGCGCCGTGTCGTTGCCTTCAATATCGAAAGTAGGATCCGCTTCTGCGTAGCCGAGCCGCTGCGCATCGGCGAGGCAATCCTCGAAGGAGATGCCCTCGTCCCACATGCGCGTCAGGATGTAGTTGCACGTACCGTTCATGATGCCGTAAACGCGCGAAACCGTGTTGCCGGTCAGTGACTCGCGAAGCGCCTTGATGACAGGAATGCCGCCCGCAACAGCTGCCTCAAAGTTGAGAAGCACGCCCTTGTCTTCCGCAATCTTGGCAAGCGAGACGCCATGTTTTGCAAGGAGCGCCTTGTTGGCTGTAACTACGTGGCGCCCGGACCTCAATGCCGCTTCAACCGAAGCACGTGCAGGACCTTCGTCGCCGCCGATGAGTTCGATGAAAACATCGATATTGTTGGATTTGGCAAGAGCAACGGGGTCATCGAACCAGGTGGCGGACGAGAAATCGATCCCGCGGTCACGCTTCTGATCACGTGCCGACACCGCGGTCACGATGATTTCCTTGCCGCACTGGCGGGTGAGCATTTCGCCCTTGTCACGCAATATTTTCAGAACCGAAGCACCAACAGTGCCCAGTCCGGCGATTCCCACGCGCAGCGCTTCACTCATCGTTCAATTCCCTGAAATTTCGCTGAAGCGGCGCCGGACGGCGCCGCGGATTCCGGTACAACGTGCGTCGGATCAACGGCGCGCGTTCAACGGAATGACGTTGTGCAGCTTTTCATCGGCGGTTGCAAGAAACCGCTTCAGGCTGCGAGCCGCCTGACGAATCCGGTGCTCGTTCTCCACCAGTGCGACGCGGATATAATCGTCACCGTGTTCGCCAAAGCCAATGCCGGGAGCAACCGCGACGTCGGCGTGCTCGATCAGCAGCTTGGAAAACTCCAGCGAGCCGAGGCTACGGAACTTTTCCGGGATCGGTGCCCAGGCGAACATGGTTGCGGCTGGCGACGGGATCTCCCAACCGGCGCGACCGAAGCTCTCAACCAGCACATCGCGGCGGTGCTTGTAGACATTGCGAACCTCGGCAATATCGGAGCCATCGCCATTCAGTGCGGCGGCTGCCGCAACCTGGATCGGAGTGAACGCACCGTAGTCGAGATAAGATTTGACCCGCGTCAGCGCCGAAATCAGCCGCTCATTGCCGACGGCAAAGCCCATGCGCCAGCCGGGCATGGAAAATGTCTTCGACATTGACGTAAATTCGACCGCGACGTCTATCGCGCCTGGCACCTGCAGAACAGATGGCGGCGGCGCGTCATCGAAATAGATCTCCGAATAGGCCAAATCCGACAGAATGATGATCTCATTCTTGCGCGCGAAAGCCACAACATCCTTGTAGAAATCCAGCGATGCCACATGGGCCGTTGGATTGGACGGATAGTTGAGGATCAAGGCGAGCGGCTTGGGGATCGAATGGCGAATACCGCGCTCCAGTGCAGGGATGAACTGGTCATCCGGCTTGGCCGGGATTGATCTGATGACGCCGCCGGACATGATGAAGCCGAAAGCGTGAATCGGATAGGTCGGATCGGGGCAAAGCACCACATCGCCGGGCGCCGTGATGGCTTGCGCCATGTTGGCAAAGCCTTCCTTCGAGCCGAGCGTCGCCACGACCTGCGTATCGGGATTGAGTTTGACGCCGAAACGGCGCTCGTAATAGGCCGCCTGCGCGCGGCGCAGACCTGGAATACCCTTGGATGATGAATAGCGGTGCGTGCGCGGATCCTGGACGGCCTCGCAAAGCTTGTCGACAATTCCCTGTGGTGTCGGCAGATCGGGATTACCCATGCCAAGGTCGATAATGTCCGCACCCGCCGCTCGCGCGCTCGCCTTGAGGCGATTCACCTGTTCGAAAACGTAAGGTGGGAGGCGGCGAACTTTATGAAATTCTTCCATAGGGTTGGGTCCGGTTAAAATGGGTTGAATGTGCGCGTGCGCTATACACCCAATCGACACGCCGGTCGAGCAATCATTGTGCCTTGAACGCTGGTCAGGAGCGATGAAGCCGCCAATAACGCCAGGGCAAGTACCACACCAACCGGCCATCGAGCGTCGTTGGGACAGGGTCCAATCCCTGTGTTCCGCCGGGACCGCAACGCATGAAACGGAATAAGCCCATCCAGCCTCCGGTCCACAAGCCATAGCGGGCGATCGACTCGTAAGCATATTCCGAACATGTGGGGAGGTGGCGGCAGGAGTTACCAATAAAACCCGACAATGTGAGCTGATACAAACGCACAAGGCCAGTTCCCAGCAGACGTCCTGGTGTTTTCGGCCACGGCCCGCGCCAGTTGCGCGAATACCTTCGGGAAATTGTCGGCTTGTGCTCGTGGGCCGGATGATCACACATTATCGATCTCAGGCCGCTGCTTCGGCAGTTTTCTTTTCAATTTGGTTCAGGCAATCAACAACAGCATCAAAGGTCAGCATCGTGGAATTGTGGCGTGCCTTGTAGTCACGCACAGGTTCCAGGAATTTGAGATCTTCGAAACGCCCTTCCGGCGGCGCGCCATTCTCTTTCAGCATCTTGAACATGACCTCGCGGACGTCCCGCAACTCCTGAGCCGTCGCGCCAATGACATGCCGGGCCATGATCGAGGATGATGCCTGCCCTAACGCACAGGCTTTGACATCGTGGGCGAAGTCGGAAACGACGCCATCCTGCACCTTGAGATCGACCGTTACCGTCGAGCCGCAAAGTTTTGAATGAGCGGTCGCGGAGGCATCCGGATCCTGAAGACGGCCAAGCCGCTGAATATTCCCGGCAAATTCCAGAATACGCGTATTATAAACGTCATTGATCATGATGGATGCCGTTCCTCAACACAGTGTTCATCGCAAACGCGTCATTGTGCATCGCTTTGACCCTATGAATCCCGAATTCATTCTCTATATAGTACCAGAGTGACCAAGCACAAAGTCGCATGGATTAAATTGTGTGATGGGTTATTATGTTTTGGTCAGGTATGGATCATTGATCCTTGCCCGCTTCAATACACCGTCCGTCCTTCGGGAACGACTATCGTGTATTGCCGTTTAACTCGTCGCTCCTTTGAGGGCGACTACGGGAGATCGCGATGGATGCGGTAATCAAGAACTTACAGTCTGCGGCTGTTAAGCAGGACAACAAGCGACGCCCAACACAGGACGAAGCAGAAGCCGCCGTGCGCACACTGCTGCTATGGGCCGGTGACGATCCTGATCGTGAAGGACTTCTGGACACGCCGGAACGCGTGGCAAAGGCCTATAAGGAACTGTTTTCCGGATATTCGCAGGATCCAGCTGACGTGCTTGGCCGCACCTTCGAGGAAATCGCCGGGTATGAGGACATTGTCCTTATCCAGGACATTCCGTTTTTCTCGCATTGCGAGCATCACATGGTCCCAATCACCGGCAAGGCGCACGTCGCGTATCTGCCTGACGGCGAGAAGGTTGTCGGCCTGTCGAAAATAGCGCGCGTCGTCGACATCTATGCGCATCGCCTGCAGACACAGGAGGCAATGACGGCACAGATCGCCAATGCCATCCAGGAGTTATTGCAGCCGCGCGGCGTGGCCGTCATGATCGAAGCCGAGCATATGTGCATGTCCATGCGCGGTATTCGCAAATCCGGTTCGATGACAACGACGACGACATTCACCGGCACCTACAAGACCGACGTCAACGAACAGGTGCGTTTCATGACCCTAGTTCGGGGCCGGTAACCGCTAGAATCGGCATTGATGACTTCCTTTTCCAACTCGCTCAGCGACAAGCACGAGAACGAAGAAGGCGCGGTGTTCGCACCGCGCTTTGACGCGTCGGGATTGGTGACTACCGTTGTCACCGATGCAGCGGACGGTCATCTGCTCATGGTGGCGCACATGAACGCTGAGGCGTTGCAACTGACGCTCGAAACCGGGATTGCTCATTACTGGTCACGTTCGCGCAAGACGCTATGGAAAAAGGGCGAGACGTCCGGAAACCTGCAGACGGTCGTCGAAATACGCACGGACTGCGATCAGGATGCGCTCTGGCTGAAAGTGACCGTGGCCGGCCACGGCCCGACCTGTCACACAGGGCGCAGATCCTGTTTTTACCGTCAAGTCGTCACAACGGATGGAACCTCTTCCCTCGTCATGACTTCTGAATCCAGCACCTCGTAAATCTCGTAACCGTCAATAGCAATCTCTTAATCCTATTTCCTTGGTTGGCTAAGCGGTCACAATTACGCAATATTCATCCTTGAACACTAATATCGCAAGCCATGCAGGGGTTATTGAAACAGTACGACTTCAGGAGTGTGTGCCATGCTCGAATGGGCATCGCGCCGGTTGCGCGCGGCAGAACCGATCGGCATCAGTGATAATCCGGACGTGCCAGTGACGACGCCGGAAAAACCTCGCGACAGCAAGACACCTATCGCCTTGGCGCTTGGCGGCGGCGCGGCACGTGGATGGGCACATATCGGGGTGTTGCGCGCGCTCGACGAGGCAGGCATCGAGATTTCCATGATCGCCGGTACTTCGATCGGTGCCCTCGTTGGCGGCTGTTACCTTGCCGGCAAGCTCGATCAACTCGAAGAATTCGCTCGCAGCCTGACCAAACGCGGCATCTTCAGCCTGCTTGACCTGCGATTAGGCGGCAATGGCCTGTTCGGCGGCATGAAGCTTGATCGCCGCCTCCGCGAACATCTGGAAGAACTATCCATCGAAGATCTGTCCAAGCGATTCATCGCTGTCTGCGCCGAGATCAATACGGGGCACGAGATCTGGCTGACGCGCGGCAGCCTGATCAGCGCGATGCGGGCTTCCTATGCCCTGCCCGGGGTGTTCGAGCCGGTCGAATGCAATGGCCGGACCCTGGTAGATGGCGCCTTGGTGAATCCAGTGCCCGTGGCGGTCTGCCGGTCTTACGAACACCCGCTGGTGGTTGCTGTAAACCTTCATTATGACCAGTTCGGCCGTGCTGCGGTAGTGAAGCATGCGGCAGACCCCCCTCATGCGCATGCGGTTGACGGCGAATCGTCAGGCTCTCGCTTCGGATCGTCCTACACCAAGCGCCTCGGCATTACCGGCGTCATGATGGAAGCCTTCAACATCATCCAGGACCGGATTTCGCGTGCGCGTATGGCTGGTGATCCGCCGGATATCATGCTGATGCCGAAAATCGGCCATGTCGGGCTTGCCGAGTTCCACCGCGCCGACGAAGCGATCAAACTCGGCTATGAAGAAACGATGGCGCGCCTCGGCGAACTGGAACGTATGCAGAAGCTCGTGTTCTAGCGCTGCTCTGAGAATGGGTTCAGGCGGTGGCGATATAAGTGCGGATGTCTTCTGACTCGCGTTCTACCTCTTCAATGCGAAGTTTGACGACATCGCCGATCGATACAATGCCGTGCAAATGTCCGTCTTTCTCGACAGGCAGATGGCGGAAACGGCCCCGAGTCATTATCTCCATGACCTGATTGACCGTATGCTTTTCGCTGCAGACCTTGACCTTCATGGTCATTGTTTCGGAGATTGGCTTCCACAACGCATCAGCGCCGTCCGACGCCAGCGCCCTGACGACGTCACGTTCGGACAGGATGCCCTTGATGGCGTTATTTTTATCACAGACAACAATTGCACCGATCTTGTGCTTGGCCAGCATTGTGACGGCATCGCCTAACGTCGTTTCCGGTGTGGTACTGAATACGTCGTAGCCTTTACGTTCCAGGATCAGTTTGACAGTCATGTACATCCTCCTTGCACACTGGCCTCCAGGTCTTCAGAAATCCCCGGATTACATCAGATGACCTCATCCATCGTGCGCGTATGTTGCGTTTATTGCAACCGCTTTGCAACTATACCAACAGATCAGGATCGATGCGATCATCATCACGCCGGTCGAACAGGGAAATACCGAAAAACCCGACCAGAAATCCACCAATATGGGCTTCCCAAGCGATGGTTGCCGAGTTGTCGACGCCAACGGACAGGAGGCCAGTTAGCATATTGGTGACAAACCACACGCCGAGAAACACCAGTACTGTCCGCATCCGCAATGCTACGCCAATTGGCAGGATGTCGCCGACGAATGCCGCAGAATTACGTAACGGCGACCGGCGGAAGCCAAAACGTGCGGCCGCGCCCATCATACCTGATACGGCGCCGGAGGCGCCCACCAAGGGTGCTGTACTGTCTGGATAGACCGCATAATGCGTCATCACGGCAGCAATCGACGTGACGACCCAGAACAGCGCCATGCGAAGCGGTCCAATGCGCGCGGCAAGCGGCGACCCGAACGCAGCAAGCCAGATCATGTTCAGCGCGATATGCGCGATGCTGCCATGCATGAATGAATAGGTAACGGTGGTTAGCCATGCGCCAGGCGAATAAAATCCGCCATATTCGGAGAAACGGGCCGGAATGAAGGCAAAATTCCAGAGGAAAACGCTGCTCTGCTGGTCATCCAGTATATAGGCTTCGAGAATGAAGACGATTCCGCATATGGCCATGATGGCCAGGATGACGCCCGGAATATTGAAAACCGGCTCCCTACCGGATGAGTGATTTCGGACATCCACTGATTTGTTCATACGCTCTTCACACTCTCCAACTTGCCGGTGTCGGCACGCTATCCGGTTATCGCGCCGCAAGCAAAGCTTGAAAGAAGACCGTTGAACAGAAAAATGGCCGCTCAGTGGTGCTGAACGGCCGTTAAATTCAGGGATATTTTGGACATTTGAACCGTGTTCAAGAATGTTGTCTCATACTGATGTCCGCACCACAATCGAAACCAATCATTAACCTTAATCGGGTCCGGCGGTGGAGCTTGCCGCATGATCGGTAGCGTCCGTGTTTCGTGAATGCCAGAGTTGGAATCACTCAACTATCCGCGCTGGTCTCCGAAAGCAGATGAATCCCATGCGGCATGACGCAACAAGCGAACTCTTCGGCTACTGGAACAGGCTGCGCGGGACACGCGCGGCACCGGAACGCAAGGAAATCACGCCTGCTCCGATCCGTTCATATCTCGCAGACACCTTTATCCTGCAGGCAACAGGAACATCCGAACCACGGTTTCGTCTTGCAGGGACACGCATCTGCTCCATTTACGGCCGGGAACTAAAGGACCTGTCCTTTGCGTCGCTCTGGCAAACGCGGGACAAGAACACCATCTCCCGGCTGGTGAAGAACAGCACGACCAGCAAGTCTGTCGTGCAGCTGAACTACGAAGGCAGAAGCGCCCGCGGGCGCAAGGTACTGTTGAAACTAGTGCTCTTACCTCTCGCAAGTGAGGCCAACGAGCAGCACCTTATGGGAATGATCACCGCAATAGGCCGGCCGTTCTGGCTGGAATCCGATGCGATCGTGGAGAATCGCATCCAGTCCGTCTCGATCATCGATCCTCGGGATGCGGCACTCGGCATCGATCCAATCCATACTGGGGCGGAGGCTGTCGTTCCCGTCCCATTGCCCTCCTCGCGAACCATCGTCAGCCGCAAGGTTCAACATCTGCGCGTGTTCGATGGCGGAAAAATCACCGAATAGGTTAGCAATTCGTCAGCATCGACCGGGCGTGTTACCTTGGCATTAAGACTTGTGACCTAGTCTGCGCATATCTGCCCCTGCCAATTCAGCAATCTGGACAGCTTCATGCAACTACACCGTGACGATTCGAGCCCCAACCCTGCCGCCACGGGCAAATATTACAGCGTGAAGGTGCAGCTTTACGGCCGCTTCATGTTGGAAGACCGTACGGAACATGTCTGCCAGATCGAAGAAATGTCTCCCGGAGATGTTGTCATCACCACGGACGTGGTAGCGAACAACGGTGAACGGGTGATCGCCTACATCGACCACATCGGCCGTGTCGAAGGCACCGTGGAGCGTATGGTTCGAGGCGGGTTTCTGCTGTCGCTGATCGCTTCGGACCGGAAAAAGAACAAGATTGCCGCCCAACTGACATGGCTCGCCAACAAGCATGAGCTGGACATGCCGGAAGACCGGCGTCACCAGCGTATTGCGCCGCGCAATCCGGTCACAACGCTCTCTATGGCCGACGGGCGCCAATACCCCTGCCGCATCATTGATCTGTCGATCTCAGGCGCGGCCGTCGAAATCCGCATGCGCCCTGCCCTGAACAGCCAGGTCATTCTCGGCTCTATGCGTGGACGGGTCGTCCGGCATTTCGAGGAAGGCATCGCGATCGAGTTTGCCATAGTCCAAAGCCGCGAGGCGATCGACATCGCGTTCGAACACTAACCCATTCTATTCAATATTGACTATAACGGCTTGAATGTCATGAGATTCGGCGCCTCTTAAGCACCGTTTACCAATGCCAGGATCATTTGATGGATATTGCCGCCCTGGCTGAGTTCGGCCCGGTCGAAATCCCGGCTGCGCTGACGCTGTGCCAATGAGAGCTCGGAAAGACGCTTTGTCATCTCGATCTTGATCTTCTGGCAGTTGGGATCACCTGGGACAGACAACCCCACGGTGGCGGCCTCGATCGCCTTGACCATATCCTTGATCATGTCGCCATGCACCACTTCGTGGCTGCGAACACCGGCGATGAACGTGTCCCAATTCTTTTGCGCCTCATCAGGCAGCTGTACAGCCGGCTTGGGCAGCGTATAGGTAATGATGAGCTTTGGTCGCGCCGAAACCAGTGTGCAGGCGTCGCCTTGCTTTTCGTATTTCCGCGTCCATGTCAGCTTGAAATTCGTATGTGCAATGGCACGAACCAACCCGCCAACCTTGGGACCTTTTTCGCCGATCGATGCGTAGAGTTCCGCGCCGGATTTTCCGGTGATGGCGTAAGGCTGCACCTGCTCCACCGCTTGCCATTCTGCGCGTGCAATGGCGGATAACAATAAGAAGCACACCGCCGCCAACCCAAGTCGAACGCCTGTTTTCAAGCGAATCCCCGTTTACGTTGAATGATTGATCTGCGAAATGGCGAACCATTCATCACCCCTTCCGCTGCCGCGGAAGGGGTGATGATGACTTCAGTTCACCGAGGCGAGTGTCATGGACGTGCCGGTAGCGGCCACGTTAAGGCCAATCTGACCGGTGACGCTGACCGGCTGGAGATGGACCGAGCCAGAAGTACCGCCAAACAACACATTGGCGCCGATGCCGGCGCCGACGGTCGCCTCGGCGGTTGCGCCCTTATAGAGGCCGCTCAGCGAGCCGTGCCGGTAGCCGGCTGTCGGAGCAAAGACTGCCCAGATGACCCTGGTGCGTGTGGTGAATCCCACGTCGACGCCGAGTTTCCTGATTGCCCCGCTGTAACGATCCAAAGGTTCGCCACTGAGTGCCGAATAGAAACCGCAGTCGATTTCCTTGGCTGATCCGAGAACGTAGCCGATTCCGCCACCGACGAAGCAATCGAGGAAACCGATTTTCACCCCGCCGCGTCCGCCCTGATCCCGGACATCGGCAGCACCGGCAACCGTTGCGCCGGCAAGAACCAGCGATGCTGCGCCAAGCGCCATCGCAAAAATCTTCTTCATCATTCTCTCCTTCTCAAACGGTGACCGGAACACCGGGACCGGTCGTCCCGCCAACAAACTCCGCATCAGATCACCACGCAGAGCGATTTCCAATCGACGAAAGTGAAGCATCACCTGTCAAAGAAGCCTATGGAGATGCATGTAGCAGATAACGCACAGTTCAATCCCTATTAGGACATTTTGAAGGCGTCAGGGCTGACTGCTTTTTTGCCATTTTACAACGCTGGTTCGTTCGCCACCCTAAGCAAACAATTATAATCCTCAATGGCGCAGTTTGCGCGCTCTGATCGCGCTCGCCTGACATTTTTTTCAATAGTTTTATCCATTTGCTTCACGGCATGAGTATTTTTTTGGCCAAAATGCCACGAAACTCTGGCAAGATAGCTGCAATCCTCATTCCGGGATTAAGGCATCATAAATCAAATAGTATTCCGATCAACGAATGCTTAATGCTATTCATCTTAAATAATATCAATTATAACTGCATTTAAATAAAATAATAATAGTTATTAATACATAGTTATAGTCTAATTCGTTTATTTTTTGCTACTGATTTGATTCATATTTACTGATCGACATTTCCGCTCGATAAAACTCTGTCTGCCATTGTCGTCTCAACCGGGGAGACGACGGGATGATAAAAAAGACAATTCTGATTGGGGCAGCGCTTCTGCTCACATGTATGACCGCACTGGCAGACCCAAGTTTGTCGACCTCGGCCATCATGAAGACTGGCGGACGGACATCGCAGCCAATCGGACATTACGAATTTTGCCAGACCTACAAGACCGAGTGCACCATAAAGAACGATGACAGGCCGACGCCTCTGACGTCAAAGATCTGGACTCTGCTGGTTCAGGTCAACAGCAGCGTCAACGCTAAGGTTCAGCCCGCGACCGACATGGATATCTGGGGCAAGGCAGAAGTCTGGTCGTATCCAACGACAGTCGGCGACTGCGAGGACTATGTGCTGCTGAAGCGGAAAATGCTGAATGAAAGTGGAATTCCGCTCGGCGACCTGTTGATCACTGTCGTCCGCCAGATGAATGGCGAAGGACACGCCGTCCTAACTGTTCGTACCGACCGCGGCGACTATGTGCTGGACAATCTGGAACCACGCATCAAGCCGTGGAATGAAACGAACTACGATTATCTCAAACGCCAGGCGGCAAACAACACCGGCGCATGGGTATCAATCAATGACGATCGTCAGGTTCTGGTTGGCAGCATCGAAACGCAGTAGGCCACAATGCCCACCAGAAACAAGGGCCAGCCCGGAAACGAGGCTGGCCTTTGACACTTTCAGGCGATCTCCATGCCGCGCATGAACCGCTTGCCATTTTCGACATAATGCGCGGCAGACAATCTGAGCTGCTCAATAGCCGCTTCATCCAGCGTCCGCACGACTCTCGCGGGTGAACCCACGATCAGGGAATTATCCGGAAATTCCTTGCGCTCCGTGACTAGTGCGCCCGCCCCGACAAGCGAGTTCTTGCCGATCCTTGCGCCGTTGAGGACAATAGCGCCAATACCAATCAGTGAATTCTCGCCGATGGTACAGCCGTGGAGCATGGCGCGATGGCCGATGGTGCAGCCCTCGCCGATCGTAAGCGGGTAGCCCATGTCGGTGTGCATCACGGTATGTTCCTGCACATTGGTGTTGCGACCAATGTGAATCAGCTCGTTGTCACCGCGCAGAACCGACCCGAACCAGACACTGACATTCTCGCCGAGGTAGACCCTGCCGATCAGGGTGGCGTCCGGCGCTATCCAGTTCGACTTCCGGTGTTCAAATTGCGGTGCATGTCCATCAAGCGTGAATATCGGCATTGCATCTCCCCGGATTCTTTATCCGCCAACCATAGCGAACTGCCAGATGGTTGGCGAGATCAGGCGATCTGCGGATTCTTCAGATTCGATTAACCATAAATCAGCACTCTTTCCGCTAGATTGAGCGGATCAGGCACAAGCGCTTCGGAATATCCATGCAGACGTCGACACACAGGATAGAGCCAATCGTCGCCAGCGTACTCTTGCAGCGCGTCTTCTATTGTGTGGCGGCGCTCGCAGTTCTTTCACTGGCGATCGCAATCGCCGGGCGCTTCCTGGGTCATGGCATCTCGCTGGGCGGACATACCGAAGACACGTCCCTGCAAGAAATCGTCATCGGCAACAATGTGCTGGAGCTTCCAGCCAACATGCTACGCTTTGGCAAGCAACGGCGAAGCGGTATCACGGAACGTGTCGACGTCTATTTGCATTGGCCCGACATGCAAGGCTACCAGGCCGAGTTCATTCGGGATTTCAATGGATCCGGACCTGAGAAACGCATGTTGTTTGCGACCTTCGAACCCCGTGCCACATCGCAGGACATGTCGGGCCGTTACGGGCCGGTCTACAGCACGTTGACACTTGGGCCCGGAATTAGCGGACCCGGTGACCTGACGATCCAGGCGCTCAGACCCGACAGCGGGTTCGTCAATGAAGAGGTTGTGGCCTCACGCGAACGCGCGGGCCATGCACTATTTGTGGCGCGCTGCCTTGATGCAGAAACATCAAAGAGCAATCTCGCATCGTGTCAAAGGGACATTTTTGTCGGGGACGATCTTCAGCTCACCTATCGCTTTCCGCGGGAAATGCTGAAGGATTGGCGGCAGATTGAGCAGCAAATGCAAGCGTTCGCCAAAGCACATATCAAGGGCCAGGAGTGACGCCCACAGGGCGTCACTCCAACGGTGATCAGAGGTCCATCTCCAGGATGGCCATCGAGAAATTGTAGGATAGCTCGCCCTCATCCTCATCCTTGTAGATAAGGCCGAGGAATTCATCGCCGAGATAGAGTTCAGCTGAATCGTCCTTGCGGGGACGCGCCTTCACAGTGAGTTCCGTGTTTCTGAATGTGCGCTTGAAATAGCTGTCGAGTTTCTTCAGTTCTTCCGGTTTCACTTAAAGTCTCCTGTCAAATCTATTTAGCAGGCTTTTGGCACGCGAAAGTCTGCCCTGTAAAGGGCAGACTGCGATTGTGCACCTGCGTGGAGACCTTCGGACGCCTACTCGAAATTGGTGACGAGCTGATCCATGGCGCGGGAGGGTTCGGCGCAGCCGGTCTCGCCGATGACGCGGGCGGGAACCCCGGCAACAGTGATGTTGTGCGGAACAGGTTTCAGAACAACCGACCCGGCAGCGACCTTCGAGCAATGACCGATCTCGATATTGCCAAGAATTTTGGCGCCGGCGCCAATAAGGACACCGTGGCGGATTTTCGGGTGACGATCGCCGGATTCCTTGCCGGTACCACCGAGCGTGACGCCCTGCAGGATCGAAACATTGTCTTCGATGACGGCAGTCATGCCGACGACGATGCCAGTGGCATGGTCAAAGAACACACCCTGCCCCATTGGCACTTGCGGATGAATATCGGTCTGGAAGACCGACGATGAGCGGCTTTGCAGGTAGAGCGCGAAATCCTTGCGGCCTTCATTCCACAGCCAGTGGGCCAGGCGATGGGTCTGGATTGCCTGAAATCCCTTGAAATACAGGATTGGCTCGATGAAACGCGTGCAAGCCGGGTCGCGATCGTAGACAGCCTGGATATCGACGCGCAAGATCTGCGACCATTCCGGATTGGCTTCAAACATGGCCGTGAAGGTCTGCCGCAGCAATTCCAATTCCATATCCGGGTGGTCGAGGCGCTGTGAAATACGGTGGATCACCGCCTCTTCCAGCGACTGGTGGTTCAAGATCGTCGAATAGAGGAACGTCGCGAGCAGCGGCTCTCGACGGATCGTCTCTTCGGCCTCGGAGCGGACGGCATGCCAAATCGGATCCATATGCTGGACCGATCCAGTCTTCTTAATCGGGCTGCTTGAGGGCATTTCCTAACTCCGGACATTTGGCCAATATTATTGCTCCAACGAGAAGCATACGGCAAAAATGTACCCTTGACACTTCAATTTCCAGACCCTGCGGGCGAGAAATTTTGAAGGTATGATTGATTTGTCTGAACGCCAATCGTTCACGCTGAGCCGTGCGTGTAGCATTTTTGCGTAAAAACGGAAATCCCTGCTTTCGTCCTATAATGGATGCCGCTTGAGGAATTTCAGAACAGCCTGTTTGAACACCTTGTCGCCAACAGCGAGCATATGATCGCGATTGGGGATGTCGATTGCCTCGCCACGCGGCATCAGTTCCGCCAGCCGGTGGGGATTTCCGCCAATATCATCTTTCGTACCGACGGCAACAAGTGCCGGTTGCGTTATCCGCGCCATGTTCTCGGCGCTTATTTCTTCCTTGGATGTAATCACGCAGGCCGCCAGCGCTATCTTGTCGCTCTTGGTCTTGTCGGCAAACATGCGGAACATCTTGCCGCGTGGATGGCTGATGGACTCAGCATCATCGGCGAGCAGCGCTTCGGCAATCGGCGACCAGTCGCCAGCGCCTTCGACCATGCCAATGCCCAAGCCCCCGAAAACCAGGTCGTGTACGCGGTTCGGGTGCTGCAGCGCCAGGAATGCACTGATGCGTGCGCCCATGGAATAGCCCATGACATGCGCCTGCGCGATCCCGAGATGGTCGAGCAGCGCCGCGGCATCGCCTGCCATCAACGTGGGCGTGTAAACCGACATGTCGTGCGGCTTGTCCGACTGTCCGTGACCGCGATTGTCGATCGCAATGGTGCGGTAGCCTGCTGCAGTCAAGGTTGGGACCCAGCCTGGCTGCACCCAATTGTAGAAAGCCGACGAGGCAAAGCCGTGGATCAGCAGGATGGGTTCGCCCTCGCCCTCATCGAGATAAGCGATTTTCAGTCCGTCATTGTCGAAGAATTGCATGTCCTGGCCCTGCATGAGCAATTCCAGCAAAATGGGAACCGGTTTTGCGTCCGGAATTGCGTTAAGACAAAGAATTAGAGCGCTTTTTCCGTGCAAACGGAAATGCTCTAGCGCCCGATACGTTCGATAGCGGGATGCCGCACCTTGTCACCAATTGTCAAGCCAAGGCGGCGTGCCGTGCCAGCCTTGACCTCGACAACAAAGCGCGCCGGGTCGCCGGACGAGATGGTATCACGCGAAAACGGCACCGCATTCTCTCGGATGGCGGTAATGTGGCCATTGTTATCGAGGAACAACATATCGAGGGCGGAGGGCGTGTTTTCCATCCACATGGTCACAAGGCGAGTCTTGTCGAATACAAACAGCATCGCGCTGTTGTCCTTAAGGTCAGTGCGGAACATCAGACCACGCTCACGCTCCGCATCCGTATCGGCAATTTCGACACGAAACGGCACATCACCCTTGGCCGTGTTGATCGTGAGTGGCGCCGCGTCGATAGGCAGATGCATCGGCGTCTGGTCGAGCGCCAGAACGGGAATCGCGGAAAGGATCAGAAAGGCAAGTCCGGCCAGAAATGATTTCAGGCGGCTCATCAGTGGTATTCAGTGGGACGACGGCAGTTGCGTGCCGATGTCGGGATGGATCTCCGACGCCATCAGGCCTTTTTCACCGTGGCCAAAGCGGATCAGCACGACCTGACCCGGGCGCAACTCCGTCAGGCCGAAGTGGCGGAGCGTTTCCATGTGGATGAAAATGTCCTCGGTGCCCTCGCCGCGCGTAAGAAAGCCGAAGCCCTTGGTGCGGTTGAACCACTTGACCAGGACCCGCTCGAGCCCGCTTGACGGGGTCACTGTGACGTGGGTTCGCACGGGCGGCATCTCGGTCGGATGGATCGCAGTCGAATTGTCCATCGACTTGACATGGAAACATTGCATGCCACGTTCGCCCTGCTTGACCTCACAGACGACACGGGCGCCTTCGAGCGCTGTTTGAAACCCGTCGCGCCGCAGGCAAGTCACATGGAGCAGGATGTCAGGAAGATCAGCATTGTCAGGCACGATGAAGCCGTATCCCTTGGCAACATCAAACCACTTTATCGCGCCGGAGACCTCGATGAGGTCCAAACCATCTCTCAGACTTTCGTCGTCGGGGGAATGCCGGGCTGATACTGGTCTGTCTGACATGAAGCTAGCCCCTCCTCTCCTGCAAGAAACACTGATTCTCTGGCTGAAGAATAACACCTGACCAAGGCCATAGAGCAAGTATCATCTGTTGGTTTTGTTGAAAACCACACGCAAAATTGGTGTTTATCCTCAACGCTTTTCGTCCGCGTACATCACAAGTTTGTGGAGCTAAGTATTAAGTGTTACGAAATGTGTGGCGGTCCGCAAGCCCCCCAAAGGAGGTAGTGGCCGCGCCTTTCAGTCGCCATGAAAACAAATCAAGGGCAAAAGATGCGCTATCTTCACACAATGGTCCGTATCCGCGACATCGACGAGTTGTTGGATTTCTATTGCAACAAGTTCGGTCTGGAGGAAATCCGCCGCACGGAAAACGAGAAGGGCCGGTTCACGCTCATCTTCCTCGCAGCTCCGGAAGACAAGGGAAGATCGTTGGCAGAACGGGCTCCAGAGCTCGAACTGACCTATAATTGGGATCCGGAGGAATATGCCGGCGGGCGCAATTTCGGCCATCTCGCCTACGTTGTCGACGACATCTACGAGACCTGCCAGCACCTTCAGGACAAAGGTGTTGTCATCAACCGGCCGCCACGCGATGGCAACATGGCATTTGTCCGCTCTCCCGACGGGATTTCCATCGAACTTCTGCAGAAGGGATCGCCGCTGCCGCCGCAGGAGCCCTGGCTCTCCATGCCGAACACCGGCACCTGGTAAGAGGGCTGGTTTGCTGAACGCAACTCGTGCACCGCTTTGCGGCGCTCGGGCACGGCCATGAGCTCAAATTCGCTGCCCCGACAAACTTCTTCCAAGCGTCCTCCTCTCCTGTTATCAGAAATGACAAAATGAGGAGGATGCCATGAAGGATGTGCTGATCGAGCTGGAGCGCCGCAGAACAATTGCCCGCGAAGGCGGCGGCAAGGCGCGGATCGAGGCGCAGCACAAGCGCGGCAAACTCACGGCGCGCGAACGCATCGACATTTTTCTGGATGAGGGTTCATTCGAGGAATTCGACACTTTCGTCGAGCATCGCTCAACCGATTTCGGCATGGAAGAAACAAAATTCGCGGGCGACGGCGTCGTCACCGGCTGGGGGACGATCAATGGCCGCACGGTCTTCGTCTTCGCCAAGGATTTCACGGTTTTCGGCGGGTCGCTCTCTGAAGCGCATGCCGAAAAGGTACAGAAGATCCAGGATATGGCCCTGCGCAACCGCGCTCCCGTCGTCGGCCTCTATGATGCAGGCGGTGCCCGCATTCAGGAAGGTGTCGCTGCGCTCGGCGGTTATGCCGAGATTTTCCAGCGCAATGTCCTCGCCTCCGGCGTTATTCCGCAGATATCAGTGATCATGGGGCCGTGCGCGGGCGGCGACGTCTATTCGCCGGCGATGACTGATTTCATCTTCATGGTGCGCGATACGTCCTACATGTTCGTGACCGGCCCGGATGTGGTCAAGACCGTGACCAATGAAACTGTGACGTCCGAACAACTCGGCGGCGCTTCGGTCCACACCACGAAGTCGTCGATTGCCGATGGTGCCTACGACAATGATGTGGTGGCCCTCCTGCAGATGCGCCGCCTCATCGATTTCCTGCCCGCCTCCAACACGGCCGGTATTCCGGAGATCGAATGCTACCAGTCGACTGACGAACTCGACTATTCGCTCGACCGGCTGGTGCCCGACAATGCCAACAAGCCCTATGACATCAAGGAACTGATCCGCAAGACTGTCGATGAAGGCGATTTCTTCGAAATCCAGGAGAGCTTTGCGCGCAACATCGTCGTCGGCTTCGGGCGCGTCGAAGGCCGGACGGTCGGGATCGTCGGCAATCAGCCGATGGTGCTGGCAGGCGTCCTTGACAGCGATGCGTCGCGCAAGGCCGCGCGTTTCGTTCGCTTCTGCGATTGCTTCAACATTCCGATTGTCACCTTCGTCGATGTTCCGGGCTTTCTTCCGGGCACAGCGCAAGAATATGGCGGCTTGATCAAGCATGGCGCCAAACTGCTCTTCGCCTATGCCGAAGCAACTGTGCCAAAGATCACCGTCATCACCCGCAAAGCCTATGGCGGTGCCTACGACGTGATGGCGTCGAAGCATCTGCGCGGGGATATCAACTATGCCTGGCCCTCGGCACAGATCGCGGTGATGGGTGCCAAGGGCGCTGTCGAAATCATCTATCGCAAGGATATTGGTGACGCCGGCAAGATCGCCGAACACACCAAGCGATACGAAGACCGCTTCCTTTCGCCTTTTGTGGCGGCAGAGCGCGGTTACGTCGACGAGGTCATCATGCCCCACTCGACCCGCAAGCGGGTCTCAAGGGCATTGCGGATGCTACGCAACAAGGATCTTGAGAATCCCTGGAAGAAACACGACAACATTCCGCTCTGATGGAGCATATTTAACGGAAAGAGAGATTGGGTTTCAGCGACGGAAGCTGAAACCTCCGCTGGATTCCCGCAATATCTGGGAAATTGTGCGATTGTCGCATGGCTCGCTCAGCTTGGCGGTTGCCTTGATAATTGCTGCCTTCGCCTTGGCCACTTGTGCCATTTTCAATACATTTGTTTCATTCGCTGACGATGTATCTTTACTTATTGTTATCATTCTTCGATACCTCCACTCTAAAACCACTCTTCCAAAGAGTAATCCTCGACCAGCACACGTATATATTCTGTGTGCACTGCACACTTGTATGAAAACTAAACCGATTTAACAAATCACTATTTGTATCGAATTTTGATCCATATTTGAATGAAACCAATGAATTGCGAATAGGTTCCTCACCTGTGAAGAAGCGCGGCATTTATTCTGGATTGCTGCGGCGCAGCGCAAGAAACTTGCGTTAAATTTGAAAAATATTTCCGAAAATTTTGTTCAGACGCAACCAAGCCAAGCTATGCTTTGGCCAAGCTGATAAATTAATGTTGCAATCGATGTGATCGATTTATGCCGTTTAAGACGGCGGCATTGTCAGAGCGACCTGAATATTCGCAAGTTGCCCGGCCGAAATGCCGTAAAAAATGTAAGCGCCAATGAGTGTAGCAATCGCAATCGCGATGATAACAGTATCGTCTCTCATGTCACCAAGCCCGCTATTATCGATCTCGCCATTTTAGCAAGTCGATGCGCGGTTGAATGCATACCATGGTGGGTTAACCCCTCTGGGCTAACCGCGGCAAATCAGAATCGCCGCTTGCCTCGCAGGTGAGCGCCTAACTCGCCGTGATGCCGACCTTACTTTGTATTTCATCGGTCGTTTCCTTGACGAAGAAGGTCAGACCAGGCGTGGCTGTTACAATATGTGTGCCAGTTCCGTAGGGGTTGAACGAGACGACATGCGTGAAGTTGAGTGTGAGATGATCACCATTAACGTCGGTCAGCTTGATCCACATGGCCCTACCTCCCTGTTTACCTGAAAGCGTCGCTCAGGCTCAGGGAAGCAGGATTCTCTCATTGAGGCAATCGTTGAGGCGGCGCTACCAGAGATTCCTTCCATCTATGGTTTCCACTGGCAAGGACGCGATGTTGAAATCGTCGAAAAGACGCACATTGACGCTAACCCGCGGATTGTCGAAATCCGGTTTGTAGTCGGTCCAGGTCGGAACTTCTGAAAAGGTGCCGCAACCGCAGACATTGCAATGGTGGTGCTTGTTCATACCATGGCGGGAATAAACGGCGTCCGCTTCTGGCGTCACCACCGACAGCTTGACCTGGTCCGGTGTATAATAGGCCCAGAGTGCTCCGCGCTTGGTGCAGAACGTGCATGTGCATACGGTTACGGACGCAGGTGCTTCGCTCACTTCAAATTTGATTGCGCCGCAATGGCAGCTCGCCAGAATTGTCATGAATTCCTCCCTAAGCGCCCGTTTTAAAGTCGCTGCGGCGAGGCATATGGCGTAGTTTTCGAGAACCGCAGCGCAGCGTACGTTAAAGTACGTGAGCACCGGAACTGCGTCAGATGACCGCCGCAGTAGAGTTTCAAGACTGGCTCTAATGCATACATGACACCTCCTGACAAAACCGGTCAGGAGCGTTGAAGAGTTCAGACGGCCTGTCCCGCAACCCAGCCCGATGACCAGGCCCACTGGAAGTTATAGCCGCCGAGCCAACCGGTTACGTCGACGACCTCGCCAATGAAATAAAGTCCCCTTTCGGCTTTGGTTTCCATCGTTTTTTGATCGAGCCCGACCGTGTCAACGCCACCGAGCGTAACTTCGGCCGTCCGGTAGCCTTCGGACCCGGCAGGCTTCACCTGCCATTCATTGACGGCTTTTTCGACGGCGAGCAGTTGCTTGTCGGAAAGATCCGCCAGATGACCTTCGATCTTGCTGCTCTCGGCAATCAATTGTGCGAGCCGTTTCGGCAGCAGCTCGCCCAGCGCCGTTTGCAGCGCCTGGCGCCCGTTGCGGGTCCGGGCGGCGCGCAGGGCGTCGAAGACCCTGGTGCCTGGCAGCATAGCGACGGAGATCGTGTCTCCCTCCCGCCAATAGGAGGATATCTGCAGGATCGACGGCCCGCTGAGACCGCGATGCGTGAATAACATGGCTTCCGTGAATTTTGTCTTGCCATGGCTGACCACCGCATCGACCGAGATTCCGGATAGCGGCTTAAGCGGGGCAAGCGTATTCTCGTCGAACGTCAGCGGAACCAGAGCCGGCCGCGTCTCGGTCAGCGCAAGCCCGAACTGCCGGGCCACCTCATAGCCGAAGCCAGTCGCACCCATTTTGGGAATGGATTTCCCGCCGCAGGCAATAACTAGCGAAGCGCAACGCACGCGTTCGCCTGACAGATCGACGACATACCCATCGCCCGACTTCTCGATCTTATCGGCGCTCGTGCGCAGCCGCAGCTCCGCCCCTGCCCGGTTCATTTCCGTGACAAGCATGTCGATGATTTGCTTGGCGGATCCATTGCAGAACAATTGGCCAAGCGTCTTCTCATGCCACGCGATGCCGTAGCGATCGACAAGGCCAATGAAGTCGCGCTGGGTGTATCGGCGCAGCGCCGAGATGCAGAAGTGCGGATTCTTGCTGATATAGTTCTGCGGTGCCGCATTGAGGTTTGTGAAATTGCAACGGCCGCCGCCGGATATGCGGATCTTTTCGCCGGGTGCTGCTGCATGATCGATGATGATCACCGAGCGTCCACGCTTGCCCGCTTCGATGGCGCACATCATGCCCGCCGCGCCGGCACCGATGATGAGAACGTCGATTTGCCGGATCATGGCGACGGCAACAGCTGGTCGGTGCGCCCGGCCATCCAGTAGGCGAGAAGACCAATCCATTCCCGCAGTGCTATCGACATATTCTGCAGGGAATCCAGCGGATTGTCCCTGGATATGCCAACGGATTCCTTGCCCGATGTGCGGTAATCCGACGGCCACGGCACGACATCGAAGCCTGCCTTGCGGAACAGGCCGACAGAGCGCGGCATGTGGAATGCCGATGTGATCAGGACCCAGGTCTCACCCGGCTTGGCGTTCACCAGGTTCTTGGTGAAGACGGCATTCTCGTAGGTATTGCGCGACTGGCTCTCGAGCATCAGTCGTCCAGGTGCAACACCGAGGGCGGTCAGCAATCGCGGCGCCGTGACGCCATCGCCTTCTCCCTCGAGGATCAGGTTGCCCGTCCCGCCTGTCACCACGACCTTTGCCTCCGGATAGCGCGCGGCGAGAATTGCAGCTTCAACGAACCGGTCCCCGCTGGAATTGAGCTCATGGCCGCCGCGCACGAGATTGACCCCGCCCTCAAAGCCTCCGCCAAGAACCACGATCCCGTCGATTTTTTCCGGCAACGAGACCGGGCGTTGGAAGCGGTCTTCGAGCGGGTGCATCATCAGCGCGCCAAGCGATGTCCATGCGCCAAGCCGCAAGCACGAGGAATGCACAGGCCGATGTCAGATATTGCCGTTCGGCGCCACTTCAGAAGCAGCGCGACAACTGCCAGGGCAATCATCAGGATGGAAAAATTGAGCGGCTGAGCAAAGAACCAGAAGATTTTCGAAAGGGTAGAAGAACATTCTCAGCCAAGCTCCGCGAGCATCTTTGACCTTGTCGATCTCACGCTCAAGGCTGGTCGACCACTCCGGCCCCTGCTCGACGATCTCAAAACCCTCGCGCTGATAGAGCCGGATGGCGCCGATGTTGCGGGCATGGGTGCTGATACGCGCCTTGGCATATCCCGCCTCGGCAATCTCTGACTTGAGTGCGCGGAGAAGGGTCGAGCCGATCCCTTGCCCCTGCACGGCTGGTTCGACCCAAAGGTCCGAGATATAGTCATTGTCTTCATCGCGCGCGCCCCAACCGACCACGGTTCCATCCGCGTCGGCCACAAGCACCTGATTGAAGGAGGCTTCGGCAAAGTCCTGGAAGGCTTGTCCGACATGCGCGCGCATGCCCGGCAATTCCGGCTCGAAAGAAAAAATATTGGACGCCCAGGCGCGGGCGCCGACCGCAGCGATGGCCGCGATGTCGGCTTCTGTTGCGCGCCGGATTACCACCATTTCGGCGCGTTGAACTTGCCTGCAGCCTGCTCGATCACATGGGCCGTCTGGAATAGGGTCTCCTCATCGAACGGGCGTCCAATGAGCTGCAGGCCAAGCGGCAGGCCCCTTGCGTCAAGACCGGCCGGCACCGCTATTCCGGGCAAACCAGCCATGTTCACCGTCACTGTGAAGATGTCGTTGAGATACATTTTCACCGGATCAACCGACATATCCTGGTCGGCAATGCCGAAGGCGGCCGAAGGCGTCGCCGGGGTCAGGATTGCATCGACGCCCGCATGGAAGGCGTCTTCGAAATCCTTCTTGATCAGAGTGCGTACCTTCTGTGCCTGAAGATAGTAGGCGTCATAATAGCCGGCCGACAGCACGTAGGTGCCAATCATGATACGGCGCTTGACCTCATCGCCAAAACCGGTGGCGCGGGTCTTCTCGTACATGTCGACGATATCGCGGCCCGGAACACGTAAGCCATAACGGACGCCGTCATAGCGGGCGAGGTTCGACGAAGCCTCCGCCGGCGCAACGATATAATAGGCCGGCAGCGCATATTTCGTATGCGGCAGCGAAATATCGACGATAGAAGCGCCGGCATCCTTCAGCCAGGCGATACCCTGCTGCCACAGCTTTTCGATCTCTTCCGGCATGCCGTCAACGCGGTATTCCTTCGGAATGCCGATCTTGAGCCCGGCAAGCGGCTTGCCGATGGCAGCTTCATAATCTGGTACGGCGATATCGACCGATGTGGTGTCCTTTGCATCGACTGAGGCCATTGATTTCAAGAGGATCGCCGCATCGCGCACGTCGCGGGCGATCGGCCCGGCCTGATCCAGCGACGATGCAAAGGCAACGATACCCCAGCGCGAGCAGCGGCCATAGGTCGGCTTGATGCCAACCGTGCCGGTGAATGCAGCAGGCTGGCGGATCGAACCACCCGTATCCGTTGCGGTGGCACCGGCGCAAAGCCGTGCAGCAACCGCAGCGGCAGAACCGCCAGATGAGCCGCCGGGCACCAGATCGGCATTGGAACCATTGGCGCGCCAGGGGTTTTTCACCGGACCGTAATAGGAACTTTCGTTCGACGAGCCCATCGCGAACTCATCCATGTTGAGCTTGCCGAGCATGACGGCGCCATCCGCCCAGAGATTGGCAGTGACCGTCGATTCATAATGCGGCTTGAAGCCATCGAGGATGTGCGAACATGCCTGTGTATGCACGCCCTCGGTACCGAACAGGTCCTTGATACCAAGCGGAATACCTTCGAGCGCTCCGGCATTGCCGGCGGCCAGCCGCGCGTCGGACGCTTTCGCCATGTCCAGCGCCTTTTCCGGCGTGGTTACGATATAGGCGTTGAGCGCATCGTTTGCGTTCTCGATCGCCTGGATGTAAGCGCCGGTCAATTCGGTGGCGGTGATCGCCTTCGCTTTCAACTGGTCGCGCGCCTCGGCAATGGTGAGAGCGGTCAGATCGGTCATATCAAGTCCTGTTTACTGTTTATTGGGCTGGCGCAAGAGCGAGCCGCTTTTCGTAAAATGCACTGTGTTCGGAGTCGGGGTAGTCCAACACGACGCCGCAACGGGTGAAGCCGGAACGTTCGTAAAGTCGATAAGCATCGGCGAAACCGGCTCCGGTGCCAGTTTCCAGAACGAGGCGCACGATGCCCCTCTCTTTGGCAAGGCTGGTAATGGCATCGAGGAGCGCCGATCCGACACGCTGGCCACGGACGGTGGGCCGTGTGAACATGCGTTTGACTTCGCCTATGCCGTCGCCATGTTCCTTCAGGGCCCCGCAGCCGACGGCATGGCCATTCTCGTCGCGTGCCACAAAAACCGTCGTGTCGCTGTCCGCCATCTGTTCAACGGTCATCTTGAACTGGAACTCGATGGGCGAAAGCGGCAGGAGATGCTCGTTGAGATCATCAACCAGCGCTCTGACATCGTCCTGTAGCGGCGTTTCGATGGCGACCGAAATAGCCATGATCGCCCTTACTCCACCACTTTCGGGACGACGAAGAAGTTCTCCTCGTGGATAGGCGCATTGGCAACGATATCCGCCGCCTTGTCACCGTCATTGACCTCGTCCTGACGTTTCTTCATGGCCATGGGCGTCACCGACGTCATTGGTTCCACGCCCTCTACATTGACCTCGTTCAACTGTTCGACAAAGCCGAGGATGGCGTTCAACTGGCCAGTCATGCGGGTTGCGTCGTCCTCGCTCACGGCAATACGGGCGAGATGTGCAACACGCTTGACGGTGGAAATATCGACAGACATAGGGGATTCCTGGAATTCAACTTCTGATCATGCAGCTATAGTGTCCGTTGCGGGCGAGCGCAACGGACAAGAAGGCGCGGAATGGACCTTACTGGGCCGGCGGAGTGCCGGTCTGGTCGTCCTCGTTGGCATCGGGATTGATGACATTGTCATCAAACGTCACGCCGCCATCCAGCGTGTTGTCGCTGCCGGGCTCGACTATCGGGTCCGGTCCCTTGACCGGATTACCGTTGATATTCACCGAGCCGTCGGCCTTTTGATCGACAATCCACTGAATATGCCCGTTCGGCAATTGCGTGCCGAAATCCTTGGCGAGCTTGGCAAAGACGATGTAGTCCTTGATCTCTGGCTGCTGTTCGGAAGCCTTCGTCAGACGATCAAGGGCGGCATCGAAACCCGCCATCTCCCAGGTCGTGCGGCTTTCCGGCTTCATCGCCACGAATGAAATCTCGCCCTCGACAGTGAGTTCGGTATCGGCGGTCCGTAGCAGGCTCTTGTTGATGACGACCTTTGGCGGGTTGACCATGAATGCCGCGGCCGTATTGGCTTCGAACTCGTCGGAGAACGGCTTCTCGCGGTTCAAATCCATGTCCGCGATGGCAGCCTTGGCAATCGTATCGAGATCGAGGCCTTCGGTGCCAAATGCCAGTTCAACGTCCGTCGGTAGAAATTGCACGCTCCACTCCGGTATCGGAAGAGCTGGATATTTCAGGCCGTTCGTCCGCAAGGCATACTGGTATTTGCCACTCTTGCTGATGCCGTCGAAGTTCAGCTCCTGGGAGATATTCTTGGCGGCGAACGCTCCGAGCGGCGTTTCAACACCGAGGTCAGCGAGGTGATAGGCGCCCGATAGCTTGTCCCAAAGTGGCAGAGCGGCGAGAAGCTTTGTTTTGAGTTCTGTCTGTTCGGTATCTTTCAGCGTATTTTCCCCGACATGCGCCATGAAGAAGGCCCAGAGGTCGAGCATCTCAAGATTGCGAATCCCCTTGCCTTCAGCATTGACACCCAGCTCGGCGCCGCGGATGACCACCTTTAAGGGCACGGTCGGAGCGGCCGGTGCTGGCATCGCATTCGTATCCCCGGGCGCAGCATTGTCCGCCGGCTCTGGAGTCTTGATAATCATCGTCTCCAGAAAATCGGCGGCGGATTGAACACTGGTGAAATCGACACCTCCTGACGCACTCGCCATCCCGGTGGTTTCGCCCTTCGCCGCTCCTGCACTGGCCTCGACGTCCTGCGCCGGGCTAGTCGACTTCATCTTGAACGAATCGTAAGAAAAGGAGCCCTTGGAGAAAGTGCCGATCCTCGGGTCGAAGACCCCGCTCATATTCGCATTCTCGACAGACCACTGAACCGATTCGCGTCCCGTAGGCGTCGTCGTTTCGATTGATCCGCCGGGCATCGACGTCGAGGTGACATTCCACGAACCGTCGGCGAGCGGCTTCGTCAGCAGGCTGTACTCGCCGAAATCACCCTTGAAATAGTCCTGTTTCGGCAGGGATTCGAGTAGTTTTGCCGTGCTGAACGTTATACGGTAATTGTCCGCTTCCGGCAGAACAGTCAGGATCTTCTTCTCGATCGCTGTCTTGCCAAAATATTTCGAAAGCGTCCGCGCAAGCTCGTCCGCACCTTTGGTGTCAATCGCCTGTGCGAAGACAGGCGTCGTCGCGGCCATCATGCAGGAAATCAGAAGCAGTCTGCGCACATCACTCTCCAGCGGTATTTTCTACAGGTCGCTGCTTTAGCAAGTCTGCGTCAAACCGTAAAATGCTCATTTGTCGTCGCGACAAAAACCTCGCTCTCGCCACCCTCCATACCGGCGACAAACTTGTCCGCCGTCTGGTCGATAATCGGGAACGAGCCGTAATGGCACGGAATGGCCTTGGCAAACTTGAAATAGCGACGCGCCGCGAGAGCCGCGACGGCGCCGCCCATGGTAAAGCGGTCGCCAATCGGAATGATGCCGATTTCCGGCTGGTGCAACTCGTTGATCAACGCCATGTCCGAGAAGATGTCCGTATCGCCCATATGATAGAGCGTCGGTTCGTCGTCGAAGTGCAGGACAACACCATTGGCGTTGCCGAGGGAATGCGAAACACCATCCTCGGTCATGAACGCGGATGAATGCAGCGCATTGACGTAAGTCACGGTAAAACCGTCATAGGAAACGGTGCCGCCGGTGTTTGTCGGATCGACGCGTGCGACGCCCCGGTTATTAAGCCAGGTCACCAGGTCGGCATTGCCGGTTACCAGCGCGCCAGTGTTCTTGGAAATATCGACCGTATCGCCGACATGATCGCCGTGGCCGTGCGTCAGGATGATGTGATTGACACCCTTGGCTGCCTCCTTGAAGTCCACGCCTTTTGCGCCAGGATTTCCATTCAGGAACGGATCGATCAGGATTGTGTTTTTTGCCGTTTCGATGCGAAACGCCGAATGGCCGAGCCAGGTAATTTTCATGACCTTATCCCTTCATGTGCATGTGAATCCTCGCCACCGGGCTTTAATACCGCTATGTGACAGAAATTCAGATTAAAACGATCTATCGGTCAGCATTTCAAGTGTGGGAATTTCAAATTGACGGTACTGACGATCGAACAGTTGGAAGATCAGGTGGCTGACGGCAAGACCCTGGCGGGTCTCGACCTCGGCACCAAGACGATCGGAATTGCCATTTCCGACCGTGGATTTTCCTTTGCCAACCCGCGTCCAGTGCTGAGACGCAGCAAATTCACCCACGACGCACAAGACCTGTTGAAAGCATTGAGCGCCGACAATGTCGGCGCCATCGTGATTGGATTGCCCGTGAATATGGACGGCAGCGAAGGGCCGCGTGTTCAGGCAACCCGCGCTTTTGTCCGCAATATGGAAAAGCTGACCGACCTGCCCTTCGTTTATTGGGATGAGCGCCTTTCAACCGTTGCGGCCGAACGCGCCCTTATCGGCATGGATGTGTCGCGGCAGAAGCGTGCAGACCGTATCGATTCAGCGGCCGCGGCCTTCATTTTGCAAGGTGCTTTGGATCGCCTGCAAAGCCTGCGTCAGGAAACGGATACCGATGGCATTTCCTTTACATAGGAAGCGCGTGCGGCACGCCATGCCTTCACCCAGGCTATGATCTTACGGCGGCGGCGGAACGCAACGAGGGACAGGACCAGTCCGGTGTCGACGATGCAGGCTCGCGCAACCAGTGGTGGAATGCTCTCCGGTGCAATGCCCAGCACATTGCCGTAAATCCTGAAAACCAGGTCATGCATGTCACGGCTGAAAAAATACATGCCCATGCTCAGGTCGTAATAGGACAGAAAATACCATCCCCACAAGAAGCCCAGCGGTCCCGCCCAGAAAATCAGGAAGCTGCGCATTCAGTTTCTCCTCGTTGAGATGAGCATCATCATTTTTTCTTAACCCTGCGTTTTTGCAGTGCATTTTCGACTGGTAGTGATATCGTTTAAGAAGTGAACGGCAACGTAAACCGTTTGTTAAGGTTAATTTACGAAAATTTAATTCAAATTGAAGGTATTAGCGAGCCCCCTTTCGAGCCGGGGATGCAATTTTTTCGTGTGTCATCGGGATTTTTTGACAAAACGGCGCAATACACGCGATGCGTGCACCGCGTGTCAGGTCAAATGATTAAGACCAGCTCAGTTGGCAGATGGATAAAGCGAGTTGACGATGCTCTTGGCATTGTGACGCGCATCGAGCATGCCGTAGGTGGTGCGCCACTGGCCGCCGAGTCGGGTTTCGATGAAGGCGTCTGCGATATCTTCCGACTGGAGATGCCGAAGTTCGGCGCCAGCGGCCGCAAGGGCCAGTTGCTCCGTCAGAATCCGCGCCGCGCCCTCATCGTTTTCGGCAACGCGCATCGCGGCGCGCAAGACTTCGACGGTGCCCTGCCCGCCCCGCCCGAGCTGCGCGCCGATCCAGTTCAGAACCTCATCGAAAAGTTGGGGGCCGCGCTTCAGGACCCGTAACACGTCAAGGGCCATGACATTGCCCGAGCCTTCCCAGATCGCGTTGACCGGCGCTTCGCGATAGAAGCGGGCGAGATTGCCCTCTTCTATGTAGCCATTGCCGCCCAGGCACTCCATTGTCTCGTAGAGCATCGCCGGGGCAATCTTGGCAACCCAGTACTTGACGACCGGCGTCATGACGCGGGCAAAGGCGGCTTCGCCGCGATCCTTTGCGGCATTGTCAAATGCCCGCGCCAGGCGGAGAGCAAGCGCCGTTGCGCCTGCGACGTCCAGCGCCATATCGGCAAGAACCCGAAGCATCAACGGCTTGTCGATCAACGGGCTCTCGAAGACGATGCGATGGCGCGCATGGTGTACGGCTTCGGCAAGTCCAGCCCGCATCAGTCCGGCCGATGCGACGGCACAGTCCAGCCGGGTCAGCGTGACCATGTCAATAATTGTCTTCACGCCATCACCCGGATTGCCGACCATCTGGCCAAGTGCATTGTCAAACTCGACTTCCGACGATGCGTTGGAGCGGTTGCCGAGCTTGTCCTTGAGCCGCTGGAAACGGAAGCCATTCGAGGAACCGTCGGGCAGGATGCGCGGGACGAGAAAGCACGACAGCCCTTCGCGCGCTTGCGCCAGGACGAGGAACGCATCAGACATCGGCGCTGACATGAACCATTTATGGCCAGTGAGCCGGTAAAAACCGCTTCCGTCCGGCTCAGCGCGCGTCGTATTGGTGTGAACGTCGGTACCGCCCTGTTTCTCGGTCATTCCCATGCCGAGCGTGAGGCTGGCCTTCTTGGCAGGTGATCTGTTGCTCGAGTCGTATTTGCGCGGCAGGATGAGCGGCGACCATTCGCGGTAGAGCGTGGGCGCGGCCATCAGCGCGGCCAGCGACGCACTTGTCATGGTCAGCGGGCACAGATGACCGCATTCCAGCTGGGCGGTCAGGTAGAAGCGCGCTGCGCGCGCCTGATGACGCAGCCCCGCTTCGGGCGTGCCGTCTTCCCAGATTGACGAATGCAGCCCTTGAGCCACGGAACGGCGCATCAGCGCATGATAGGCCGGATGATAGTCGACAACATCGATCCGGTGCCCCTGACGGTCGTGCGTCCGCAGTTTCGGCACTTCGGTATTGGCAAGACGGGCCAGATCCTGCGCGTCGCCAGACAGGACGAAACGGCCGCTCTGTTCCAGCTCCGTGCGCGTGGCTTGCGGAAACCGCTTGGTGATCTGCATCAACAACGGATCGCCCAGATAGGCATTGAGGCCGATCATCGGTGGCGTCTGGTTGAGTACGTCATGGGTTTTCAAGAAACTGTCCTGATCCAAATTTCAATGTCCACACGGCATCACTGGCCGAACTCCGGCCAGTACTGATCATGTGTCGAACTCTTTTATGGGATGAATAGTCTGACAAGCGGTTAACCAGCCCCACATATGAATGCTTTTCTAGCGCAACCGGATGACCGATGCAAAATGTCTCAACAAACATTTTTTGAACGGATTATGTCTAGACAAAATAAAAACCAGCAGCCTATCATGCCTATAAATTCATCCGGTAACGTCCTGCTGAAAAATTGAACAAAGGGGTTCTCAAACATGAAATTCAAAAGGTATCTTGGTGTTGCCCTAGCCGCTGTCATCGCATCAGGGACCGCCGCATCGGCCGATACTGCCGTATCAATCGGACTCTCGGGCTGGACGGGCTTTGCCCCTCTGACATTGGCGAAGCAGGCTGGCATCTTCAAGAAAAACGGCCTCGACGTCACGCTGACCAAGATTCCACAGGCCAGCCGCCATCTGGCGCTCGCATCCGGGGACGTCCAATGCGCGGCAACGACAGTCGAGACGTGGATCGCATGGAACGCCAATGGCGTCGCGACCAAGCAGATTTTCCAGATGGATAAATCCTATGGCGCCGATGGCATGGTCGTGCGCAGTGACGTCGCAAAGATCGCCGATCTTAAGGGCAAGTCGGTTGCCGCCTCGGCGCCCGGCACATCGCCCTACTTCGTCCTTGCATGGATGCTGAAGGAAAACGGGCTGTCATTGAAAGACGTCAAGGTGGTCAATCTCGAGCCCGGTCCGGCTGCCCAAGCCTTCGTGGCCGGCCAGAACGATGCGGCCATGACCTACGAGCCTTATCTTTCGACCGTCCGCGCTGCGCCTGACAAAGGCAACATCATCGCCACAACGCTCGATTATCCCATCGTGATGGATACGTTCGGCTGCACTAATGCCTTCCTTGAGAAAAATCCGGAAGCGGCCAAAGCCCTCGCCAAGAGCTATTTCGACTCATTGGAAATGATCGCCGCCGATAAGGAAAAGGCCTATGAAATCATGGGAGCGGACGTAAAGCAGTCCGCCAAGACCTTCGGTGATTCCGCGCAGTATCTGCGCTGGCAAGACAAAGCGGCCAACCAAACCTTCTTTGAGAAGGAGTTTATGAAGTTCTCGGAGGAAGCTGCTGATCTGCTTTTGCAAATCGGTATCATCAAGCAGAAGCCAGACCTGACCACAATCGTGGATACCAGCTTCATCAAGTGATCTTGCGTTCGGGAGAATACGATTAGCCCGTGTTCTCCCCTGACCATTGCTTTGGGAATTTCATGTTTCATCCTCTCCAGCCCATCCGGGCTCAGACACGGATCCTGCTTGGGGTCCTGTTTTTCATCGCCTTTGTAGGCGCATGGTCTCTTGCGACCTTTGGCGGCTTCGTCTCGAGTACCTTCCTGGCCGATCCCCTCACCATGGTACGTGACGGGTGGTTCCTGCTTTCGGAGCAGAACTTTCTCTATGATATTGGCATGACGATCTGGCGGGTCGTCGGCGGCTTTATCATCGCAGCTGTCATTGCCGTTCCCATTGGCATCGCGATGGGAGCCTACAAACCCATCGAAGCGCTGCTTGAGCCTTTCGTGTCGTTTGCACGATATCTGCCCGCTTCGGCCTTTATTCCACTTCTGATCCTCTGGGCCGGGATCGGCGAAATGCAGAAACTGCTGGTGATCTTCATCGGCGCGGTATTCCAGATCATCTTGATGGTAGCGGTTGCTGTGGCCAATACGCGGCGCGACCTCGTCGAGGCAGCCTATACGCTCGGCGCCGATGATGGCGGCATCATCAAGCGTGTGCTTATCCCGGCAAATGCACCCGACGTTGCGGAGACACTGCGACTCGTTCTGGGCTGGGCTTGGACCTATGTCATCGTAGCGGAAATGATCGGCGCCTCGTCTGGCATCGGCTACATGATCATCAACAGTCAAGCCCTGCTTGCAACGGGCCAGATCATTTTCGGCATTATCGTAATTGGCGTCATCGGACTGATTTCGGACTTTCTGTTCAAATCGGTCAACCGCTGGCTTTTTGCGTGGAGGCTGGCATGAGTACGCTGGTCATCAAGGGTGTCAGCAGGATATTTCCGGGCGTCCATGGCGGACAGCCGACACAGGCACTGCAACCGACGGATCTGACTGTCCCGCACAATGATTTTGTATCGGTCCTGGGGCCATCCGGCTGCGGAAAATCCACGCTGCTGCGCATCGTCGCCGGTCTCGACCGGCCAACGAGCGGAACTGTCACGCTGGACGGCCAGGAGGTCAAAGGCCCGGGCGCAGATCGTGGCGTCGTCTTTCAGTCCTATACCCTGTTTCCATGGCTGACCATCGAGCAGAACATCGGCTTTGGCTTGCGTGAACGCGGAGTGCCGGAAAAGGATCGGCGCGAGATTGTCGCCTCTTATATCGACAAGGTCGGACTGAGGGGATTCGAGAACCACTGGCCAAAACAGTTGTCCGGCGGCATGCAGCAGCGAACCGCGATCGCCCGTGCGCTCGCGAACAACCCGAAGATCCTTCTGCTGGACGAGCCGTTTGGAGCACTTGACAACCAGACACGCGGCTTGATGCAGGAACTACTGCTAGGCATCTGGGAACATGAGCAGAAGACCGTGATCTTCGTGACACACGACATTGAAGAGGCAATCTTCATGGCGTCGCGTGTTGTCACCATGTCAGCCCGTCCCGGCAGGATCAAATCCATCATGCAAGTGCCGCTCGCGCACCCGCGTCACTACACGGTGAAGGCCAGCCCCGAATTTACCGAAATGCGGCTGAAGCTGACAGAGGAGATCCGAAGCGAGGCCATTCTTGCTGCCGGCGCGCATTAATGCATTTTCTTCGCAATCTTTTTTGGGAAACTTGAACCGGTGCTGGCCCGGCCGCTTGCGAGGCGGCGGTATCAGGCCTATAGGGGGGACTTGATATGACATCAGAAACGCCCCCCCTCCTGTTTCCCCACCGCCACTTGCTTGGCATCAAGGGTCTTTCCCCGCAAGACATCGTCCAGCTTCTTGATCTCGCCGAAAGCGAAATTGCCGTTTCGCGCCAGCCGGAAAAGAAAAAGAGCGTCTTGCGCGGCCGCACCCAGATCAATCTTTTCTTCGAGGCGTCGACGCGCACGCAGTCATCCTTCGAGCTTGCCGGCAAACGGCTTGGCGCCGATGTGATGAACATGTCCGTCGGCAACTCATCGGTGAAGAAAGGCGAAACGCTGATCGATACGGCGATGACGCTCAATGCCATGCGCCCGGATATCCTGATCATTCGCCACTCGTCAGCGGGTGCCGCGGCGCTTCTCGCGCAGAAGGTCGGCTGCTCGGTGGTCAATGCGGGCGACGGCGCCCATGAACATCCCACACAGGCCCTGCTCGACGCCCTGACGATCCGCCGCGCCAAGGGCAAGGTCGAACGGCTGACCGTTGCGATCTGTGGAGATGTGCTGCACTCACGCGTTGCGCGGTCGAACATCATCCTGCTCAATGCTCTCGGCGCACGTGTCCGCGTGGTCGCCCCCTCGACACTGCTGCCTGCCGGCATCACGCATATGGGCGCCGAAGTCTTCCACAAAATGGAGGACGGGTTGAAGGACGCCGATGTCGTGATGATGCTGCGCCTGCAGCGCGAGCGCATGGCGGGCTCGTTCGTCCCTTCCGTGCGCGAATATTTCCGCTATCACGGACTTGACCGGGAAAAGCTGAAATATGCCAAGCCCGATGCGCTCGTCATGCATCCCGGCCCGATGAACCGCGGCGTCGAGATCGCCTCGGACGTAGCCGATGGCTCCCAGAGCGTCATTCAGGAACAGGTCGAGATGGGCGTCGCCGTGCGCATGGCAGTGATGGAAGCGCTGCTCGACAGCCGCCGCAATGCTGAAGGAGTGGCAGGATGAGCACGACCGTTCTGCAGAACGCCCGCATTGTCGATCCCTCACGCAATCTGGACGAGAGCGGCACACTCATCATCAAGAACGACAAGATCGTCGCAAGCGGTGCCGATGCCCGCAATCAGGGCGTCCCGGAAGGCGCAACTGTCATCGATTGCCGCGGCAAGGCTGTGCTTCCGGGCTTGGTCGATGCCCGCGTCTTCATCGGAGAACCCGGCGCCGAACATCGCGAAACCATCGCCTCGGCCAGTCACGCAGCAGCGGCCGGCGGCGTTACATCGATGATCATGATGCCCGACACGGATCCGGTCATCGACAATGTCGCGCTTGTCGAGTTCGTGATGCGGACGGCGCGTGATACGGCCATCGTCAATGTTTATCCGGCGGCTGCGGTCACCAAGGGGCTGCACGGCGAGGAAATGACCGAGATCGGGCTGCTCCGAGAAGCTGGCGCGGTTGCGATCTCGGAAGGCCGCAATTCGATAGGCAATACGCAGCTCATGCGCCGCGCCCTTACCTATGCCCGTGACTTTGGTGTCGTGCTCGCTCACGAGGCGCGCGATCCCCATCTCGGTATTACCGGTGTGATGAATGAGGGCCTCTACGCCAGTTGGCTCGGTCTTGCCGGCACACCGCGCGAAGCCGAAGTCATTCCGCTGGAGCGCGATATGCGGCTCGCCGCCCTGACGCAGGGTGCTTACCACGCGGCGCAGATCTCGACCGGAATGTCGGCCGAGGTGATTTCCCGCGCCAAGCAAAGCGGGCTGAATGTTACGTCCGCCGTATCGATCAATCATCTCTCGCTCAATGAGAATGACATCGGCGAATTCCGCACTTTCTTCCGTTTGGATCCGCCGTTGCGTCTGGAAGAAGATCGCCTCGCAATGGTGGAAGCACTTCGCGACGGCACGATCGACATCATCGTCTCAGCCCACGACCCGCAGGATGTCGACACCAAGCGTCTGCCCTTCGCCGACGCTGCCGCGGGTGCCATTGGCCTCGAAACGCTGCTTGGAGCGGCCCTCCGGCTCTATCACAATGGTGACGTACCGCTGCTGCGCATCATCGAGTCCATGTCCAGTGCACCAGCACGGATATTCGGGCTCGATGCTGGTTCTCTGCGGCCAGGTTCGACGGCGGATGTGACCATAGTCGATCTTGACGAACCCTGGGTAGTGAAGGAAGAAGACTTACGGTCGCGTTCCAAGAACAGCTGTTTTGAGGGCGCACGTTTTCAAGGCCGCGTTGTTCAGACATTCGTCGCAGGAAAATCGGTATTCGTCATCTGAAGTGATCAAGGGGATCATGCATGTCGGAATTCTTCAACGGGCAAGCAGGATTTCCGCTTCTCCTGTTCGCGCTTGTCTTCGGCTATTTGCTCGGTTCCATCCCCTTTGGCCTGATCCTCACACGCATGGCCGGGCTCGGCGACGTGCGCAGCATCGGATCGGGCAACATCGGTGCAACAAATGTCCTGCGGACGGGCAACAAGAAACTGGCCGCAGCCACTCTGCTGCTTGATATGCTCAAAGGCACGGCCGCAGTTCTGATCGCCGGTATCGCCGGTCCGGAAGCCGCGATTGCTGCTGGCCTCGGCGCCTTTCTCGGGCACATTTTTCCGGTCTGGCTCAATTTCAAAGGCGGCAAGGGTGTCGCCACCTATCTCGGCGTTCTGCTTGGCCTGTTCTGGCAGGGCGCGCTGATCTTCGCCGCTGCCTGGCTTATCGTCGCATACGCGACCCGCTATTCCTCGCTTGCAGCGCTTGTTGCCGCGGTCATTGTCCCGATCGCTCTCTATTTCTCTGGGGTGCATCAAATCGCAGCGCTGTTTCTGGTGCTGACGATCATCGTCTTCATCAAACACAGAGCGAACATCCAGCGTCTTGTTTCCGGCACGGAAGGCAAGATTGGATCCAAGGGGTGAACGAAGGGAAAGGCATACGCCTTTCTGACAGCCAGCGGCTTAGCTGGCTGCGATTGATCCGCAGCGAGAATGTCGGGCCACGCACATTTCGCGATCTGATCGCCCATTGCGGCTCTGCCGCCGATGCATTGGAAATGCTGCCCGAGCTGGTACGGCGCGGCGGCGGCGGGCGGCCTGTCCGCATTGCCAGCCTGGAGGAAGCCGAACGCGAGATGCAAGCAGCTGCGCGCATGGGGGCGGCCTTTGTCGGCATTGGCGAACCGGATTATCCCAGATATCTCAGACAGTGTGACAATCCCCCGCCCCTGGTGGCGGTCAAGGGGAACCCCCAAGTCTTCCGGCTTCCGCCCGTTGCAATCGTCGGTGCGCGCAACGCCTCGCTGGTCGGCATCAAATTCGCCCGCACAATCGCAAGGCAACTGGGTGAAGCGGGATTTGCCATCATTTCCGGCCTCGCACGCGGGATCGATACGGCAGCCCATGAAGCAAGTCTTGATCATGGTACTGTCGCGGTCATGGCTGGCGGCCTTGACCTGCCCTACCCTCCAGAAAACCTTGATCTCTACAATGCGATAAGCGCGCGCTATGGCGCCGTCATCAGCGAAATGCCGTTCGGATGGGAGCCTCGCGCCAAAGACTTCCCGCGTCGCAACCGGATCATTGCTGCCCTCTCGCTTGGATTGGTTGTGGTGGAGGCGGCAGAACGTTCCGGCTCGCTGATCAGTGCGCGGCTCGCTGGTGAACTTGGCCGGCTCGTCTTTGCTGTACCGGGCTCGCCGCTGGACCCAAGAGCAAAGGGCACGAACGGATTACTGAAGAACGGAGCAATCGTGACCACATGTGCGCACGACATCATCACTGCTCTGGCGCCGCTTGTTGAGCGGCCAGCCATCGACGACGCAGCATTTCTGGCGCCGGAGTTTGATTTTCCGGTGATGAATCCTCCGGATGAATCCGACCGGGACCGCTTCGTCAATTTGCTCGGTCCCGTTCCAGTTGAAATCGACGAACTGATCCGTACCAGCGAACTGCATCCCTCAGTGGTAATGCTGATTCTGCTCGAACTTGATCTTGCCGGTCGCCTGCAGCGCCACTCAGGCGGATATGTTTCGCTGATTTACTCCTGAGCGGACACCAATGTCCTTGCGCAGCTGATCGCTGCTTTCAATATATGCAATCTCAATAAGATAGGCCAACATGTCCAACCGGTTTGTTTTGGCCATCGCCCGTAATTCACCCAGCATTTGCTGAATAAATCTTGCATTTTCAGTCCGATTGATTTGACTATCGCTCATAATCTCATCCTCAAAAATAAATTTTTATCGAAAATATGCGCTATACTTTAATACGGAATTGCTTAATTTATACCTACTTAACCTTCTGTTTTTTATACTCTAAATGCGTAAACGAGAAATGACTCGCCATGAATCCACTATACCCTTGAACCCCGGAGAAAAATACCATTAATTGCATAAGTTCGTTGAGCAACCAGAGGTTGCAAATAACGATTTTTGACGTGCAGGCCTTGACGTTGTGTCGAAGCCTGTTCATTTCACAAGGCCAATTCCGAAGTGAAATTAGTGCTTTTGCAATCTGACAAGGGCAGGAAAGCTCAATTCTATAATGAACGTTGTCGTCGTTGAATCGCCTGCCAAGGCCAAAACAATCAATAAATATCTCGGTTCGGGTTACACGGTCCTGGCATCGTTTGGCCATGTGCGGGATTTGCCTGCCAAGGATGGCTCGGTTCGTCCCGACGATGACTTCTCGATGTCGTGGGAGGTTGATAGCGCCTCGTCCAAGCGCCTCGGCGATATCGTGAAGGCGCTGAAGGAGAGTGACGGCCTCATTCTTGCAACCGATCCGGATCGTGAGGGCGAGGCTATTTCGTGGCACGTGCTCGAAGTCCTCCAGCAGAAGAAGGCGATTGGCAAAAAGCCTGTGAAGCGGGTCGTGTTCAATGCGATCACCAAGGGCGCCGTGCTGGATGCCATGGCCAATCCCCGTGACATCGATATGCCACTCGTCGATGCCTATCTGGCACGACGGGCGCTGGACTATCTCTTCGGCTTTACGCTGTCGCCTGTTCTGTGGCGCAAACTGCCCGGCGCCCGCTCCGCTGGCCGCGTGCAGTCGGTGGCATTGCGCCTTGTTGCCGACCGCGAGGCGGAAATCGAGCGCTTCATCCGCGAGGAATACTGGAATATCGCCGCGCTTCTGAAGACGCCGCGCAATGACGGTTTCGAAGCGCGACTGGTTGCCGTCGACGGCAAGAAGCTCGGCAAGCTGGACATCAAGAATGGCGAACAGGCTGGCGAAATTCGCACCATGCTGGAAGGCGCGTCCTTCAAGGCGGCGTCCGTCGAGGCGAAGCCGATCAAGCGCAGCCCCGGACCTCCGTTCACAACCTCAAGTTTGCAGCAGGCGGCCTCCGGTCAGCTCGGTTTTTCTGCGTCGCGGACCATGCAGATCGCACAAAAGCTTTATGAAGGCATGGATCTTGGTACAGAAACCGCCGGTCTGATCACTTATATGCGAACCGATGGCGTGCAGATGGCGCCGGAAGCCATTCAGGCTGCTCGCCAGACTATCGGAAAAGTATTCGGCGAAAAATACGTACCGGAGAAGCAGCGCTTTTATGCGACCAAGGCAAAGAACGCCCAGGAAGCGCACGAGGCGATCCGTCCGACCGATTTCAATCGGCATCCCAAGGACATGCGCCAGTTTCTTGATGCCGATCAGGCAAGACTTTACGAGTTGATCTGGAAGCGTGCCATCGCCAGCCAGATGCAGCCAGCCGACATCGAACGGACGACTGTGGAGATCGACGCGCAGAACGGTTCACGCTTCGCGCAGCTGCGTGCAACGGGTTCCGTCGTGCGATTTGACGGCTTCCTCGGTGCCTATACGGAACACCGCGAGGAAGAGGATGTCGATGAAGACAGCGCGCGTCTTCCGGAAATCCGGGCTGGCGAGGCACTCGCCCGCGAAAAGATCAACGCAACCCAACATTCGACCGAACCGCCGCCGCGCTATTCGGAAGCGACGCTGATCAAGAAGATGGAAGAGCTCGGCATTGGCCGTCCTTCCACCTATGCAGCAACGCTCGCTACGCTTCGCGATCGCGAATACATAACGATCGACAAGCGCAAGCTTATTCCGGAAGCCAAGGGCCGGTTGGTCATTGCCTTCCTGGAAAGCTTCTTCAAACGCTATGTGGAATATGATTTCACCGCCGATCTTGAAGAAAAGCTCGACGAGATTTCCGACGGAAAGCTCAAATGGAAAGATGTTCTGCGTGATTTCTGGACCGACTTCTTCGGCTCCGTCGATGGAATCAAGGAATTGCGCGTTACCAATGTCCTCGATGCTCTGAATGACCAGCTCGGGCCGCTGGTCTTCCCGCCGCGCGAGGATGGCAGCGATCCGCGCATCTGTCAGGTGTGCGGCACCGGCAATCTCTCGCTGAAACTCGGCAAATACGGTGCTTTCGTCGGCTGCTCAAACTATCCGGAATGCAAGTTCACCCGTCAGCTCGGCGGAAGCGAAGCGGCGAACGAAAATGGCAATGGCGGTGATGAACCGAAGTTGCTCGGCAAAGACCCCTATACTGGCGAAGATATCACCGCGCGCAATGGCCGCTTCGGCCCCTATATCCAGCGCGGCGAAGGCAAGGAAGCCAAACGTGCCAGCCTGCCAAAAGGCTGGATGCTCGATACGATGGATCATGAGAAGGCACTGGCACTGTTGTCGCTGCCCTCGCGATGTTGGCCAGCACCCCGAGACCACCAAGATGATCTCGGCCGGGATTGGGCGCTATGGTCCCTACATCGCGCATGACGGTACCTATGCCAATCTCGAAAGCGCGGAAGATGTGTTTTCGATCGGCCTCAACCGGGCTGTCGACTGTGCTTGCCGAGAAGCAGGCCAAGGGTCCGGGACGCGGACGCGGTACGCCAGCGGCGCTCAAGGAGCTTGGCGAACACCCTGATGGTGGTGTGATCACCGTTCGAGACGGCAAGTACGGCCCCTATGTTAACTGGGGCAAGGTGAACGCCACGCTGCCGAAGGGTAAGGATCCGGCGGTCGTGACGGTCGAGGAAGCTCTTGCTATGATCGCAGAGAAGGCCGGTTCCAAGGGCACGAAGAAAGCCCCGGCCAAGCGAGCGGCAGCGGCCAAAAAGCCTGCTGCCAAGAAACCGGCCGCGAAAAAAGCTGCAACCAAAAAAGCAAGTTAGGTGTAAACTCATTATAGGATCGACAATGGCGTCTGAAACGGCCAAAAGATGCGAGGCGAAGCGTGAATGTCGGGGTCTTCCCCCGACAGAGCGGTTCGGCACTGCAGCTTGCCGCCATTTCGGCGTCCGCAGGAATTGGTCTTTTCGCCCGGCAACTTTGTCGCAAAAGCTCGAGAATGGGTAAACATTTCCTTCGCTTTTGCTCCTCGTATCCGAACGAAAAGCCTCATACCATTTCGACCCTATAATGCGTTTGCGACCTAAGGACAAATCGATTGGCACGCCGTATCTCTCCACCCAGCGGAAAAAAACGGCTTGCCAATTCTGCGGCCCCGAAGCGTGAGGCGCATGTGCCAGGACGCGACGAGATTCTCCAGTTCATCAAGGAGAATCCGGACCTTGCCGGCAAGCGCGATATCGCCAAAGCCTTCAATCTCAAGGGTGAAGCGCGCATCGCCCTGAAGGACATCCTGCGTGACCTTGCCGATGACGGGCTGGTTGAAAAACGCGCCAAGCGCCTTGCCATGCCCGGAAGCCTCCCGACAGTCGCCGTGCTCGACATCACCGGACGCGAAGGGGATGGAGGGCTGATTGCCAAGCCCGCCGAGTGGGATGCCAACCACCAGGAACGTCCGCCTGTCGTTTTCATTCGCGCCTCGCGCAACCAGAAGGGTCCAACGCCCGGCGTCGGCGATCGTGTGCTGGCGCGTATTTTTGTCAGTGCTGACCCATCCGGTCCCGCCTATACGGCGCGTGTCATCAAGCGGATCGAGCATCGCAAAGACGCGGTGCTTGGCGTTCTGCGCAAGCTCGACAATGGCGAGTGGCGCCTGGAGCCCGTCGAACGGCGGCAGGTAGAGCTCTCCATCGATCCCGCTCAGCTCAACAATGCCAAGGCCAATGATTTGGTCGAGGTCGAGGTTTCGAAAGTCAGCCGCTACGGTCTTGCTCTTGGCCGCATCACCCAGGTCGTCGGCTCGGTGGCCAGCGAAAAAGCGCTGTCGATGATCGCGATCCACGAGCATGAGATCCCGCATGTCTTTCCAGACAGTGTGATCGCGGAGGCGGAGAAGGCCAAGCCTGCATCCATGGCCCATCGCGAGGACTGGCGGCATGTTCCGCTCGTCACCATCGATCCTGCTGACGCCAAGGATCATGACGATGCGGTCTATGCGGGGGCCGATCCGGACGAGAAGAATCCCGGCGGATTCATCGCCACTGTCGCCATCGCCGACGTTGCAGCCTATGTAACGCCGGATTCGCAGCTCGACCGCGAAGCGCTGAAGCGCGGCAACTCGGTTTACTTCCCGGACCGGGTCGTGCCGATGCTTCCTGAGCGTATTTCCAACGACCTGTGCTCGCTGAAGGAGCTTGTGGATCGCCCCGCCCTTGCAGTCCAGATGACCTTCAATTCGGAAGGCCGCAAAGTTTCGCATACCTTCCACCGTATCATGATGCGTTCCCATGCGCGCCTCTCCTATCCGCAGGCGCAGGCGGCGATCGATGGTGCGCCGGATGAGAAGACAGCGCCGATCCTCGAGACGATCCTCAAGCCGCTATGGGCCGCCTATGCGACGCTTAAGCGCGGCCGTGACGCACGCGAGCCGCTGGAGCTCGACCTCCCTGAAAAGAAGATCCTTCTGACTCCGGAAGGCAAGGTCGACAAAGTCGTCATCCCGCCGCGGCTCGATGCGCACAAGCTCATCGAGGAATTCATGATCCAGGCCAATGTCGCCGCGGCCGAGACACTGGAACGCAAGAAGCAGCCACTGATCTTCCGCATCCACGATGCGCCGTCATTGGCCAAGCAGGAAACCCTGCGGGAATTCCTGCGCACACTCGACATTTCCCTCGCCCGCGGCGCGGAGCTGCGGCCCAATCAGTTCAACAACATCCTGAAGCGCGTCGAAGGCAGCGAGCAGCAGGATCTGGTCAACCAGGTCGTCCTCAGGTCGCAGTCACAGGCCGAATACAACCCCGAGAATATTGGGCATTTCGGTCTCAACCTCCATCGTTATGCGCATTTCACCTCGCCGATCCGCCGCTATGCCGATCTCATCGTCCATCGTGCCCTGATCTCGGCACTCGGCCTCGGTCCTGACGGCATTACCGCCAAGGAAGAAGCCGCCCTTCCCGAAATTGCCGCGCTGATCTCCACGTCCGAACGCCGCGCGATGGCTGCCGAACGTGACACTGTGGATCGCCTGATCGCACACTACCTTGCAGACAAGGTGGGCAGCAGCTTCGAAGGTCGCGTCCAGGGCGTTACCAAGTCCGGACTGTTTGTGTCGCTTGCGACATATGGTGCCGACGGGTTTATTCCCATTTCAACTTTGGGTGATGATTACTATCTTTACGACGAAACCAACCATGCCCTCTCCGGTGAACGGAGCGGAAAAGGCTTCCGGCTTGGCGATATCGTCGAGGTTCGTCTGGTAGAGGCCTTGCCGGTAGCGGGCGCATTGCGGTTTGAAATGCTCTCCGAGCCCCACCCGGTTCCCAGCGGTGTGCGCTCACACCATAAGGCAAAGCGCTTCATGCGCGGAAACCAGAAGCGCCCAACCAGCGTATCGCGCGGCGGGCGAAGAGGCCGAGGATGACAGTACAGATTTTTGGCGCGGACACGGCCCCGGCAAGACCGGCTCGACCGCCTGGACAGGCCATGTGGCGCGGATTTCGCTGCCGCTGCCCGCATTGCGGCGAAGGCAAACTGTTTCGCGCCTTCGTCAAACCGGTCGATAATTGCACTGTCTGCGGCGAAGACTACACCCCGCAGCGCGCCGATGATTTCCCCGCTTACATAACCATCACAATTGTCGGTCATATTGTACTTGGAGGATTTCTGGCAGTTGAGACACTGTTTCTGCTGGCCAATTGGGTACATCTGGCAATTTGGGTGCCGTTGACGATCCTCATGTCGATAGCGCTGCTGCAGCCGGTCAAGGGTGCGATCATTGGATTGCAATGGGCAAACTACATGCATGGTTTCGGTGGCGAGACCGACGATCTGGAGCCATCGGACCAGTGATCTTATGGCATTAAACCAACCGGACAAATCTGCAGCAAACCAGGCAAGCAAACCGTTGCCCAGGATCAGGCCTCGCGATGCCGCATCGCTCCTGCTGGTCGATCGTTCTGATGGGGCCTTGCGCATTCTCATGGGCAAGCGGCATATGCGCCATGTGTTCATGCCCGGGAAATTCGTTTTTCCTGGTGGACGCACAGAAGCTGCAGATGGGCGTATCGCTGCAATTGCCGAGCTTTCCGCGGCCGATCAATCAAAGCTTCTTGGCGGCATGGGCAGCCGCTCAAGCATTCAGCGATGCCGTGCCCTTGCACTCTCCGCGATCCGCGAAACCTACGAAGAAGCGGGACTTTTTCTCGGACGCCGGAACGCCGATCGCCCGTCGATAAGCCATCCGGATTGGAGCGCCTTTGTCGAGCGTAATATTCATCCGGATCTGTCCGTAATGCGCTACTTTGCCAGAGCGACAACGCCCCCTGGTGGTTCGCGCCGCTTTGACACACGGTTTTTTCTCGCCTATCGCGACGCCGTAGCCGATACGCTGCCCGAGGCGACGGGTCCGTCGCAAGAGCTTGAAGAATTATGTTGGCTCCCATTCCCGGAAGCTGCACAGCTCGACATTCCGGAGATCACCCGGATGATCATCAGGGAAGCCGAAGCGGTTCTGGCCAGCAATCCTTCGCTCGAGCCCGGCAATCCCGTTATTCAATACCGCATGAAATATGGACAATTCGTCCGAGAGGTTTTTTGATTCATGGATGCAATGCCAACGTCTGAACGGATCGCAATCCGATCTCAATGGCGCGCCCTTGTCGCAGCCATCGCAACGATCAGCGCTGTTGGTGTTGCCATCGGCCTTGGCATTCCACTTCTGAGTGTCATTCTGGAGAGCCGTGGTCATTCGGCCACCATGATTGGTCTCAACGCCGCTGTCGCGGGGATCGCGTCGATTGTCGCTGCGCCATTCGCTGCGCCCATCGCGGCTCGCTTCGGTGTTGTACCGACTTTGCTTGCAATGCTCGTGATTGGCGCGTTCTCGTTTGTCGGATTCCATTTCTTCACCGACTTCTGGATGTGGGTCGTGCTGCGCGTGTTTCTGCATTTTGCGCTCACGATGCTCTTCATCCTGTCAGAGTACTGGATCAATGCCGCCGCCCCGCCCGAACGACGCGGTTTGGTACTCGGCATTTACGCGACGGTGTTGTCGATGGGTTTCGCGCTCGGACCATGGCTGTTTTCGCGCATCGGCAGTGTTGGCATCATGCCCTTTGCCGTTGGATTCGGCATCATCATCTTCGCCATGCTTCCAGTGCTCATGGCGTGGCGAGAAAGCCCGGATTTCCACGAGGAGGAGCATGTACCGTTTGCGCCCTTCATCTGGGCCGTACCCACCGCGACCGCAGCCGTGTTCGTCTTCGGGGCTGTCGAAACGGGCGGCTTTGCGCTGTTTCCGGTCTTTGGCGCGCGTATCGGCTACAGTGAGGCCAACGCGGCACTTCTCCTCACGACAATTGGACTTGGCAATGTGCTGTTGCAGATTCCCATCGGGCTGCTTAGCGACCACGTCAACGACCGGCGCACGATCCTGCTCGCCTGCACCTTGATTGGCCTTGCCGGCATGTGCGTACTGCCCTTCATTTCCACCAACTGGTACCTCGTGGCGGCACTGCTGTTCGTATGGGGAGGCGTTGTCGCTGGCCTCTATACGGTTGGCTTGGCACATCTCGGCTCACAGCTGACCGGCCGCGAACTTGCCTCTGCCAATGCTGCTTTCGTTTTCTGTTATGCCATCGGTATGCTGGTCGGCCCACAGGCAATTGGCATCGGCATGGATCTCATGGGGCCACAGGGGTTCTCGGTAGCGCTTGCGATATTCTTCGCAGCCTATGCGATTCTCATCGGGTCTCGCCTGATCAGCCGCCGGGGATAGCATTACAGCCAGAGTGCGCTTGGAATCAGTTCCGACAGTGCTATATTGTTCTTGGAGTGAGACACGAGCTTTCGCCCGCCTCCCTTTCCTTACAGGTTGAATTGAACCCGGTACACAACTTGCCAGCCGGTCCGGGTTCTTTCACTATAAGGGTGATGCTAAGTGGACTTCGCCACATGTATCACCTTCAAGTTGAAGGCAAGGCTCTTGCCGCAGTCGGAGGAGCCTATCTCCTCCGATGCACCGGCTGGCTCGGTGTTGCTGCTTCTGCCTTCAATGCTTGATCAAGCGGGTCCCTGATTCATCGCGTGAATTTCAGCCATCAGCAACGAACTGGCAGTTGAAAGAAAATTCGAGTCGGCTGTGCGCGGTTGTCCTGCGAGATGAATAAATCGATGAGGTCACTGTCCTAGGCTTGACTTTTCGGTCTGTTCGGTTAAGTGTCCGGCCGAATTTCCGCTTATAGCCACGCTGCTGGACTTGAATAGCGGTCCTCAATAATCAGAACAGGTAAACTGAAAATGGCTAAGGCTGCGAATATCAAGATCAAGCTTCTGTCGACCGCTGACACCGGTTTCTTCTACGTTACGAGCAAGAACAGCCGTACCAAGACGGAGAAGATGTCCTTCCGCAAGTACGACCCGGTCGCACGCAAGCACGTCGAATTCAAGGAAACCAAGATCAAGTAATCTTGGTACCCGGAAACAAAAATGCCGCCCTTGAGGCGGCATTTTTGTTTGTAAGAGACCCCATGTCAGGCTGCCGCCGAAACGACCTTGTTGCGGCCCGACGCCTTGGCGCCATAAAGGGCTTCGTCAGCGCGCTTGAGCAGGTTCTGCACGCTATCGTCCTTGGACATCACGCTGGCAATACCGATGCTGATAGTTACCGGAACGCTGGCACCTGCTTGATTGACAACAAACGGCGTCGAAGCGACTTCGCGTCTGATGCGTTCTGCGACAATGGCTGCTAGCGCCGCGTCGGTGTCAGGCATGACGATGAAGAACTCCTCACCCCCATAGCGGCTGGCGAGATCACTACCGCGCACATTGCGCCGGAGGCGCCGGGAAAACTCGCGCAACACCTCATCTCCGCCGTCGTGACCATGGGTGTCATTGATGAGCTTGAATCGGTCGATATCCGTCATCAAAATCGACAGCGGGCGCCGGCGATCGACGGCGCGCTTGAACAAAGTTGCGAGGTGCGTCTCAAGATACAGCCGATTGTGCAGTCCGGTCAGGCTGTCGGTTACTGCCATTTCGTAGGTCTTCACGACGCTGGCGCGCAGGCCGTCATGATAAGCCTTCCGGCGCAATTGCGTACGCAACCTCGCCAATAGTTCATTCGGGTTGAGTGGTCGTATCAGATAGTCGTTTACGCCGAGCTCCAGGGCCCGCCGGATCAGCGCTTCTTCGCCCTGATCCGCCACAAGGATGATCGGCAAAGAGCGTGTATTGTCGAGCGATCGCAACTGGGCACAGATACGCAGCGGGTCGAAATCGGAAAAGTTGGACGAAATGATCAGGCAATCGTGATTGCCCTGAATAGCGTCGAAAAATCCCGTCTGCGGATCGATTTGTACGTCTACGACGCCTTCGTCCGCGAGGATCCGCTGAATGCGTTCGATGCTTTCTGGTCGCTCGTCGATCAGGAGCATCCGGGCGTTCTTTGTAAATCCCTCTCCGCCGGCCGGGAACCGCAAGATCGACTCCAGCCCGACATCACGCGTGGTTGCGACGCGCAGTCGCAACTCGTCAGTCAGGTTTTTCAATCTGACCAAGCTCTTCACGCGTGCAAGAAGTTGCAAATCGTTGACGGGTTTCGTCAGAAAATCATCTGCCCCGAAGTTCAATCCGGTGATCCGGTCGGAATCCTGATCGAGCGCCGTGACGAGGATAACCGGAATGTGGGCGGTAGTCGCATTTGATTTCAAGCGGCGGCAGACTTCGAAGCCGTCCATTCCCGGCATCATCACGTCGAGCAGAATCACATCGACATTGCTGGTCTCACAAATCTCGAGTGCTTCGTAGCCATCGGAGGCGGTGACAACTTCATAATATTCAGCGCTTAGCCGCGCCTCCAGAAGCTTCACATTAGCGGGCACATCATCAACAACAAGGATTCGAGCCGTCATGGTCAAGCATCGCCAAGGTAAGATTTGATCGTTTCGATGAATTTCGGCACCGAGATCGGCTTCGAGATATAGGCCTCGCAACCACCTTGCCTGATACGTTCCTCATCACCCTTCATGGCGAAAGCCGTAACGGCAATAATCGGAATCACATGGAGATCATCATCGGCTTTCAGCCACTTGGTGACTTCCAGACCGGAAACTTCCGGCAACTGGATATCCATGAGGATCAGGTCCGGCCGATGTTCCCGTGCAAGATCAAGTGCTTCCAGCCCGTTGCGGGTGCGGATGGTTTCGTAGCCGCTGGCTTCGATAAGATCGCGGAAGAGCTTCATGTTGAGCTCATTATCCTCGACGATCATCACTTTCTTTACCATCGGCAATTTCCTGTTGATCATGCTTGAAAGACGCATGCCGCCCGCCAAGATCTATGGGACAAAGGTTAAGTCACAGCCCCAACTGCATAGATGCATTTGATAGCCTGTGATGATTGATGAAAAGGAAACTCTTCAGCCCAATCCCGAAATGCTGCTGATCATGTTTAACCAAGGATTTATTGAACAACTTCTTTTGGTCATATTCAACCGGCTACAGCGAATTTTGGGACCGCGGAACAGCATGTAACCTTGTCAAACTGGACTATTCTTGTGCGGCAAAACCCAGCAAGACCATGAACAGGCGGCATAAATGAACAAAAAGATCAATGTTGGCGACGCGGAAGCCTTGGCAATCAATTCTTTGATGTTTTTGGCTGACGACAGTGAGTTGCTTGCCCGCTTCCTTGCGTTGACCGGAATTACCGCTCATCAGATTCGAACAGCGGCCGGCGAGCCCGGATTTCTGGCGGGTGTTCTCCAGTTCTATCTTGGACATGAACCGACATTGATGCGCTATTGCGAGGCAACAGGAACAGACCCTGCTCTCTTCCAGGAAGCGCTTCAGCTCCTTCCCGGCGGCAGGCAAGGCATCGATTGAACGGTTGATAGCCCGCTATCGCTCGTTGCAAGCCAAAGGCACCTTCGCTAAGGTCGGCGCGTTCCTTCTATGTTCCGGACCCTGGCCACCATGGCGACCCTCAACGATCCGAGATCTGGCTTTTGCCGTGACTGCCTGGCCGCCCAGACGACGGGAGGACGGCGTTGCCATGTGTGCGGGAGTCCGCGCCTCTTGCGTCATCCAGAGCTTTACCGGCTCAGCATCGCGCATGTCGATTGCGATGCGTTCTTTGCTTCAGTCGAAAAACGCGACAATCCGGAACTGCGAAACAAGCCCGTGATTATTGGCGGCGGCAAACGCGGCGTTGTTTCAACAGCTTGCTACGTCGCCCGTATCCATGGCGTGAAGTCGGCCATGCCGATGTTCAAGGCGCTAGAGGCCTGTCCGCATGCCGTCGTGATCAGGCCGGACATGGAGAAATATGTCCGGGTTGGCCGCGAAATCCGGCAAATGATGCGCGATCTGACCCCGCTCGTCGAACCGATCTCGATCGACGAAGCCTTTCTCGATCTGTCAGGGACAGAGCGTCTGCATCACGATCCACCTTCCCGTGTGATGGCGCAGTTTTCCAATCGTGTTGAGCGGGAAATGGGGCTGTCTGTTTCTGTCGGGATTTCCTATTGCAAGTTCCTGGCGAAAATTGCTTCCGACTTCGAAAAACCGCGCGGTTTCTCCATCATCGGTGAGGCAGAAGCCCTCACCTTTCTCGCCGACAAGCCAGTCACAATGATCTGGGGTGTCGGCAAGGCCTTTGCGGCAACCCTGGAGCGCGATGGAATCCGTACCATCGGCCAACTTCAAACCATGGAGCTCGCCCCGCTGATGGCCGCCTATGGGACGATGGGCCAGCGGCTCTACCGCTTGTCGCGCGGTCTCGACACTCGCCGGGTGGAGCCGGAGAGTGAAAGCAAAAGTGTCTCGGCCGAAACTACCTTCAACGAAGATATTGCGTCGCTCGACGAACTCGTCCCGATCCTGCGCTCGCTATCAGAGAAGGTTTCCCGGCGTCTCAAGGCGGCCGACATCGCCGGGCATACAATCGTCCTCAAACTGAAGTCGCGCGATTTCAAGTTGCGGACACGAAACCGCCAGCTTGCCGATCCAACGCAACTTGCCGATCGTATATTCCGTACGGGCGTTTCACTGCTTGAGAAGGAAATCGATGGAACCCGGTTTCGCCTTATCGGAATCGGTGTCAGCGACCTCAGCGACGACGGCCGGGCCGATCCGCTCGATCTCGTCGATACACAGGCGACTAAACGAGCAGTTGCAGAGACTGCCATCGACAAGCTGCGCGGGAAATTCGGGAATAATGCTGTCGAAACGGGCTATACGTTCAGGAAGTTCAATTCTCGAACGCCGACCGTTCCCGATGAGATCGATCCGAACGAGAATGGGTGAATTTGGTACAAGTTTTACCAAATCAGATACAAGAATTGCCGGTTCTGGTACCAGAATCTCCATCTTACATTGCAAATTTAGTGTAGCCGGTTGAAATTATACGAGCGCGTTTGAAAGTCGCTGCGGCGAGGCAGATGGCTTTCGAGAACCGGAGCGCAGCGTACTTGAAAGTACGTGAGCACCGGAAGCGCAAAAAACCGCGACAGATGACCGCCGCAGTAGAGTTTACAAATGAGCTCTAGCCCATTTCCACTTCGACAATGCCTGGAATGGCCTTCATCGCGCTCGCTATCTGAGGACCGACACGGTAGCGGTTGGGCAGTTCTATCTCGACTTCAGTTGCGCCATTTTCCTTGATCAAGATGAGGCTGACCACCTGCCCATCGTTCTGGGGTGCCAGGTAGGGTGTAATGGCGCCAAGCGGCTCACTGGAGCGCATGTAGAGGCGCAAGGCCTTCTGCATGCGCGTCGCCTCGTCTTCAAGCGACTGCGCCGTCTGGATGCGAAGGCTGATACCTTCTGGACGGTCCTCGGCACCAACCGTTACAACGACTGACCTCCCCGGCTCAAGCAGATCACGATACTGCGCCAAGGCTTCAGAAAAGAGCACCGCTTCGAATTGCCCTGAAGAATCAGAGAATTGGATGATTCCCATCTTGTTGCCAGTCTTGGTCTTGCGCTCCTGCTTGGCCGTGATTGTACCGGCCAGTCGCCCGGCATTGGCACCGCGCTTCACGGCCGCTGAAAACTCTGCCCAGGTCTGCACCCGCATCTTTTCCAGGATCGGCCGGTATTCGTCGAGCGGATGCGCAGACAGGTAGAACCCTGCCGCCTCGAATTCGCGGCGCAGTTTCTCCGCTGAAAGCCAAGGCGCCGCGGCTGGCAGTTGTATCGTTTGAACGCCTGCGCCGGCCATGCCGCCGAAGATGTCGGCCTGGCCGCTGACACTGTCCTCCTGCGTGCGTTGGGCGTGACCGATGATCCGGTCAAGCCCGGCAATCAAGGCTGGCCGTTCGCGCCCGAAGCAATCGAATGCGCCGGCGTTGATCAGGCTTTCGAACACCCGCCGGTTGACAACCCGCGGATCGATCCGCTCGCAGAAATCCTCAAGGCTGGCGTAAGGTGTGGCCCCACGCTTCTCGACAATATGATCGACTGCAGCTTCGCCCACGCCCTTGATGGCCGCCAGTGAATAGTAGATGCGGTTTTCACCGACCTCAAACAGCCGGTAGGAGGTGTTGACAGAAGGCGTCACAACTTCAATGCCAAGCCGTACAGCCTCCCGGCGGAAATCGTTCAGCTTGTCCGTGTTCGACATGTCGTATGTCATTGATGCAGCAAGGAATTCAACCGGATAGTGCGCCTTCATGTACGCGGTTTGGAATGACACAATCGCGTAGGCGGCCGCATGGGATTTGTTGAAGCCGTAGTCGGCGAACTTGGCAAGAAGATCGAAAATGAAGTTGGCTTGCGGCTTGGTCACGCCTCGTTCCACGGCGCCGTCGACAAACCGAACCCGCTGCATGTCCATTTCGGCACGGATCTTCTTGCCCATGGCGCGACGTAGAAGGTCGGCCTCGCCAAGCGTGTAACCGGACATCTCCTGCGCGATCTGCATCACCTGTTCCTGATAGATGATGACGCCTTGAGTCTCTTTGACGAGATGGTCGATCTTCGGGATGGATCGACGCCATCTCCTCGTCGCCGTTCTTGCGCGCATTGTAGGTCGGGATGTTCTCCATCGGGCCCGGCCTATAGAGCGCCACGAGCGCGATGATATCCTCTATCCGATCGGGCCGCATGCCGATCAGCGCCTTGCGCATTCCGGTGCTTTCCACCTGGAACACGCCGACAGTCTCGCCTCGCGACAGCATCTCGTAGGTGGGTTTGTCGTCGAACGGCAGATTGGAGAGATCGACGGCAATGCCGCGCCGCTTGACGAGATTGACGGCGGTCTGCAGCACCGTCAGCGTTTTCAGGCCGAGGAAGTCGAATTTGACCAGCCCCGCCTCTTCAACCATCTTCATGTTGAACTGGGTGACCGGCATATCGGAGCGCGGATCTCGGTACATCGGAACGAGTTCCGACAACGGCCGGTCGCCGATCACGATACCCGCCGCGTGCGTCGAAGCGTGGCGATAAAGCCCTTCCAGCTTCAGCGATATGTCAAGCAACCGCTCGACCACCGGCTCCTTGTCACGCTCCTCGCGCAGACGCGGTTCGTCTTCGATCGCCTTTGATAATGTCACGGGATTGGCGGGATTGGCCGGCACCATCTTGGTCAGACGATCGACCTGGCCATAGGGCATTTCGAGAACACGTCCGACATCGCGCAAAACGGCGCGCGCCTGCAACGTACCGAAAGTGATGATCTGTGCTACCTGATCACGGCCGTACTTACCCTGAACATAACGGATTACTTCATCCCGGCGGTCCTGGCAGAAGTCGATGTCAAAATCCGGCATCGAGACACGGTCCGGATTAAGGAAGCGTTCGAACAGCAGTGAAAACCGAAGCGGGTCGACGTCGGTAATCGTAAGCGCATAGGCGACGAGCGAACCTGCGCCCGACCCACGGCCCGGACCAACTGGAATATCATGGGCTTTCGCCCATTTGATAAAGTCGGCAACGATGAGAAAGTAGCCCGGATATTTCATCCGGGTGATGATGGAGATCTCGTATTCAAGCCGCTCGGCATATTGCTCGCGCGTGTGGCCTTCCGCGAGACCCGAGGTCTCGATGCGTTGCGCCAGGCCTTCCCTGGCCTGCCGTGCCAACTCATCGGCTTCGGCCCGCAGGGCAGCCTCGGGATCATCACTCTCGCCGGTAAACCGCGGCAGGATAGGCGCCCGATTTTTCGGATAATAGGAACAGCGCTGCGCGATCTCGACCGTGTTCTCCACCGCTTCCGGAAGGTCTGCAAACAATTGCACCATCTCGTCTTCGCTTTTGAGATAGTGGTCGGACGTCAGGCGCCGCCGGTCGTCGATTGACAAAAGCGAACCCGATGCGATCGCCAGCAGGGCATCGTGCGCCTCGTAGTCTCCACTATTGGAAAAGAAGACGTCGTTGGTTGCAACCAGCGGCAATTCCAACTCGTAGGCAAGCTCGACCTGTGCAGCCTCAAGCGCACGATCATAGCCTCGATGCCGCTGCAACTCGACATAGAGACGATCGCCAAAGAGCGACCGCAAAAAAATGAGGCGCTGACGCGCCCGGTCAACACGGTCGTCCTTGATGGCCTTGGCAATCGTGCCTTCTGGCCCGCCAGACAAGGCAATGATGCCCTCGTTAAGGCCCGACAACCAATGGGACGCAATGTGAACCGGATCGCCGGCAGCCGTCTCGAGATAGGCGCGGCTCACAAGGCGCACGAGATTTGCGTAACCTTCTTCTGTTGCAGCTAAAAGGACAATTGGCGCCAAACCAAGTGCCTCGCGGCGATTGGCGCTGCGGCTTTCTTCAGTCTGATCGTGAAAAGCGATGTCTAGCTGGCAACCAATGATGGGCTGCAGCCCGGCTTTTGATCCCTTCTGCGCAAATTCCAGAGCGCCGAAGAGATTGTTGGTATCGGTGATGGCAATCGCCGGCGCCTTGCTCGCAACGGCAAGATCGATGACCTTCGGGACCTGCAAGGCTCCCTCTAGCAGCGAATAGGCAGAATGCACCCTCAGGTGAACGAAGCGCAACGCTTGCTTGCCTGCATTGCCTTCGCCGCTATAGCCCTGTTCGTCTGCCAATGTTCACTATCTCCGAAACCTGAACGGAGAAATCAATTCACCGCGCCGACATAGTCCGACATGCGCGATGATGTGTCCACCTGATTTGAGGTTTTCGGCACCTTCAACAGTGGACAGAAATGGGATCGCAGGATCGGCGATTTCTGTGATCCCACATCTATCAGATTGCGCTTACCCACATTGCGAACGTCGCAATGAAAAGGCTGACTGTAACGAATGACATAACGTCCTGGAAAAGTTCGCTCATCGGTAAAACCCTTCGTCGTTGTCTCTATGTGTATGTTTTGTTCCTTTTTTGTTCCAAAGTCAAGCGTACCAAAGCGCCGGATGGCGCTATGGTTGTCGAAATATTAATGGAAGGTAGAAGTGAGAAGGAATCGGGCAGATCAAAGATTGGTAATCTTGCCGTCCTTCAGAGTAACACGACGGTCCATACGGCGTGCGAGCTCAAAATTGTGAGTCGCAATCATCGCCGAAAGGCCGGACTGGCGCACCAGTGCCTCCAGCGCCTCAAACACGTATGAAGACGTCACCGGATCAAGATTTCCTGTCGGTTCGTCCGCCAGAAGAACCAATGGAGCGTTCGCCACGGCTCGGGCAATCGCCACGCGCTGCTGTTCGCCCCCAGATAGTTCGCTTGGCCGATGCGAGGCCCGTGCGCCCACTTTCATGTAGTCGAGCAGTTGCTGGGCGCGCTCGGAGGCCACGCCAGGTTTCATGCCGCGAATCATTTGCGGCATCATCACGTTTTCAAGCGCGGAGAACTCCGGAAGGAGGTGGTGAAACTGGTAGACGAAGCCGATATCGTTTCGGCGGATTGCAGTTCTCTCGTCATCGGAAAGCGACCCGCACGACCTGCCATCAAGGAGAACATCGCCGCTGTCCGGTCGCTCAAGCAAGCCGGCCGTGTGCAGCAATGTTGATTTGCCCGCCCCGGAGGGGGCGACAAGCGCGACCATCTCACCCTTGCCAAGGGAAAAATTGGCGCCGTCGAGAATGACCAGTTCACGGCCGATCTCATTGTACCGACGACCGACGCCCGTCAGCTCAAGAATAGACCCGTTTGCCATATTATTCGTACCTCAAGGCTTCAACGGGATCGAGCGTGGCCGCGCGCCATGCCGGAAACAGCGTTGCCAGAAACGACAGGACAAGTGCCATGAGGATAACCGAGAACGTTTCGTTGAAATCCATCTTTGCCGGCAATGTGCTCAGGAAATAAAGCTCAGGATTGAACAGGGTGGTGCCAGAAACCCAGGAGAAGAACTCCCTGATGCGCTCGACATTGAGACAGACGACCACGCCAAGCACGACCCCTGCAATGGTCCCCGTGACACCGATCGCGGCACCAGTCATCAGGAATATGCGCAGGATCGAGTTACGTGTCGCGCCCATGGTACGGAGGATCGCGATATCATGCCCCTTGTCCTTCACGAGCATGATCAGGCCGGAGATGATGTTAAGCGCTGCAACGAGCACAATCAGCGTCAGGATCATGAACATGACATTACGCTCGACCTGCAGCGCCGAGAAGAACGTCTGGTTGCGCTGGCGCCAGTCGGTGAGCATCAACGCCCTCTGCCCTGCTTCTTCAATCGGCTTCTTCAGCGCATCCACATTGTCCGGGTTATCGGCAAATATCTCGATCGACTGAACTTTGTTGTCCTGATTGAAGTAGAGCTGCGATTCTTCAAGCGGCATCAGCACGATCGAGGCATCATACTCAGACATGCCAATCTCGAAGATCGCCGTCACCGGGTAGGATTTGACGCGTGGCGCCATACCGAGTGGCGTTACATCGCCGTCCGGAGAGATCAGAGTCAGCTTGTCGCCAAGACCCAGTCCCATGTTCTCGGCCATTCGTGTGCCTATGGCGACGCCGCCGCCGGTGTTGAAGCCCTCAAACGTCCCCTGGCGAACATTCTTGGCGACGAGTTGGAGTTTCGCGATGTCTTCCTCGCGCAGGCCGCGAACCAAGGCGCCGGTGCCTGCCCCGACATTGCCCTTGGCCAGCACTTGCCCCTCCACGACGGGAATCGCGAAGGAAACCCCGGGGACGGCATCGATGCGTTTGATCACGGCATCGAAATCATCCAGCGGCCGATCCATCGGCTGCATAATGACATGGCCATTGATACCAAGGATGCGTGTGAGGAGTTCACTGCGGAAACCATTCATCACCGCCATGACGATGATGAGCGTTGCAACGCCGAGCATGATCCCGGTGAACGAAAATCCGGCAATCACTGAAATAAACGTTTCCTTGCGCCTTGCCCGCAAATAGCGCCAAGCGATCATTCGCTCATAGGATGAGAAAGGCTTGGAGCCGGACGTCGCGGTGGCGGTCGCTTCACTCATAGATTTCCTGCCTGAAAGTTCGCAGGTCCTGCGAGCTTGTTGATTGCAGCTTCAACACTCAAGGTTTCCCGCGCACCAGTCGCGCGATCCTTGACTTCGACTTCACCGGCCGCAACCCCGCGCGGACCGACAATCACCTGTGTTGGCAAACCGATGAGATCCATCGTCGCGAACTTGGCGCCCGGTCGATCGTCGGTATCATCCAGCAGCGGTTCAAGTCCGGCGTTGGTCAGGGCTTCATAAACCTTGCTTGAAACGGCGTCACAGCCTTCGTCACCAGGCTTCATGTTGACGATACCCGCGCCGAATGGCGCAACCGCTTTTGGCCAGATAATTCCGTTTTCATCGTGCGAGGCCTCGATGATCGCTGCGATGACACGCGACGGCCCAATGCCGTAGGACCCCATGGACACCAAATGGTCCTTGCCATCGGGGCCGCTGACCTTTGCGCCCATGGGTTCAGAATATTTCGTGCCGAAATGGAAAATATGGCCTACCTCGATGCCGCGCGCGGCGAGCTGTTCGGATGCTCCGACTTTCGCCCAGGCAGCCTCGTCATGCATTTCGTCTGTCGCCGCATAGGGCATGGTCCAGCGCGTGACAATATCGGCGATCTCAGCGTCATTATCGAAGTTGGTATCGGCACCCGGCACAGGTAAATCGAGATACGCACGATCGCAGAAGACCTGGCTCTCCCCCGTATCGGCGAGAATGATGAATTCGTGGCTGAGCTCGCCGCCTATCGGCCCCGTATCCGCCCGCATCGGAATCACCTTGATGCCAAGGCGCGAGAACGTGCGCAGATAGGCGACAAACATGCGGTTATAGGCCGCCTTGGCGCCGTCAAAGTCGAGATCAAACGAATAAGCATCCTTCATCAGGAATTCACGCGAGCGCATCACGCCGAAGCGCGGACGGCGCTCATCGCGGAATTTCCACTGAATGTGATAGAGATTGAGCGGCAGGTCCTTGTAGGACTTCACATAGGCTCGGAAAATCTCGGTGATCATTTCCTCGTTTGTCGGGCCGTACAGCATCTCGCGTTCGCCGCGATCCTTGATGCGCAGCATCTCGTCGCCATAGGCATCATAGCGGCCGCTTTCGCGCCACAGATCAGCCGACTGGATAGTCGGCATCAGCAATTCGATCGCACCGGAACGATTCTGTTCCTCGCGGATGATGTTGCTGACCTTGTTGAGTATGCGCAGACCCGCCGGCAGCCAGGCATAGATACCAGCAGATTCCTGACGGATCAGACCGGCACGCAACATCAGCCGATGGGAGACGATTTCAGCCTCCTTGGGGTTTTCTTTGAGAATGGGCAGAAAGTAACGGGAAAGGCGCATCGAGAATCACCAAATTGAACACTGCCTGAGTGCTTTAAGAATCAGGCAAAACCAAGTGCAAAGTCGATGTTTCTTAACCGTATCGAAGCTGATTGGGAACCCGCAACCGCAAATGAAACGGCCGGGAATTCACGGAGGATTCACCTCACTGCCAGATTTGTAAGCAAAAAATGACCAAGTCGAATATTTTTCGTGACATTTCGAAGGCACTCCGCTATTTTTTTAATCATAAGGAGAAAGTAAGAATATTTCTGCTTTCCTACGCGGTCAAAGTCTTGGGAGGATGTGACCTTTGGCGCGGTTCAACCGCAGCCGCCACGCAAGTGGATTAGGTCGGACGCGATCTTCAAATGCAAGGTGAAAACCTTGCATTTTTTTTGTCCTTAATTGACTGATCAATATGTTACTGGATTTTACTCAAGTACGCTGTCAGCACCGCGCCGGGATAGTCAGAGATTCAGCACGATGATAGCAAGCGTCCTTTTTCGCGTCCGGAATGGCCATCACAGGAAAATTTGAATGGGTGAAGAAGCCAGTTCGTCCCATTGACCAGTTTTGCTGGCTAATGAATGTCCGAACAATTGGTGGTTTTGATCGTCGTCTCAGGACAGGCAACCTACCTCAACTGCGGGAAGAACACCGGAATATCTTCAACGCCATATCCAAGCTTCTGGTTCACGATGTAGAAGATCGCAAAGATGATGGCGGAAATGATCGTCGTGAGCAGAAAGACCCTGCCCATTCGATGTTTGTGCGGGGCGCTTGCAGGAGTTCCAAGCGTCACATCCTCTTCATCGCCCTGGGTCCGAAGGCCGATCGGCAGTATCGTAAAGAGTGTCAGCCACCACAGGATGAAATAGACCGCCATGGCGGTTGCGATTGGCATCTACTCTTGCTCCAGTTCAATCAGTGTCCCGTTGAAGTCCTTCGGATGAAGAAACAGTACGGGTTTGCCATGTGCGCCGACTTTTGGCTCTCCATCGCCGAGAATACGTGCGCCCTGTTCTTTTAACCGATCACGCGCCGCAAGAATATCGGGCACTTCGTAGCAGACATGGTGCATGCCACCGGACGGGTTCTTCGCAAGGAACGCCGCGATTGGCGAATTCGCACCCAAAGGCTCCAGCAGTTCGATCTTCGTATTACCAACGTCGATAAAGACGACCGTGACGCCGTGTTCCGGCAAAGTTTGCGGTTCCGTCAGCTTTGCTCCGAGTGTGTTGCGATAAATCACGGAGGCCGCGGCCAAATCCGGGACTGCAATCGCGACATGATTGAGACGGCCAAGCATCTGTCTACCTCAAGGCCGGGTCACGAAGACGGTCACAATCGGCTTCTTGCCCCAGATTTCATTCGTTGCAGCCCGTATAGCCCGGCGCACTGCCTCGCGCACCATGGCGATATCCTTGCGCTTCTCGCGCGGAATGCTCTGAACTGCACCGACTGCTGCGTCATAAAGCAAATCTTCGAGTAGTTCCCCCTCATCATCGTTTTCAGGGAGGCCGATCGGAACAATCTCTGGATCCTCGATAATATTGTATCTCTCATCAAGCAGCATTGAGACGGCAACGTGCCCGACATAGGAGAGCTTGCGGCGATCAACGATCCCGACCTCTTCTTCATCGCCGATGAGTTTGCCGTCCTTGTATAGACGCCCAAAAGGTGCTTGATCGATAATTTCAGCTCTGCCGGGCGCCAGACGCAATACGTCGCCATTGCGCACCTGCGGCACTTCCGGAATTCCGGCCATGGCGGCCAGCGATCCCTGCCCGACAAGATGAGCCGCCTCGCCATGTACCGGCACGAGGATGCGCGGACGCACCCATTCATACATGCGCTTCAACTCATTGCGGCGTGGATGTCCAGAAACATGCACCAATGCATCGCCATCAGATATGACGTGGATACCCTGCTCGATCAGGAGGTTCTTCGTCTCAATGATCGGCTTTTCATTGCCTGGGATGGGACGCGAGGAATATATAACCGTGTCACCCGCCGACAACGCGACACTGCGCATTTCATCACGAGCCAGCTTTGCCAATGCGGCGCGCGGTTCGCCTTGGCTGCCAGTGAGGATGACGACGATGTTCTCGCGTGGAATGAAGCCATAGTCGTCCTCGGACAAGAATTCCGGAACGCCATCAAGGTAGCCCAGCTCGCTCGCCACATCGATCATTCGCTTCATCGAGCGACCGAGAACGAGGACCTGGCGTCCGGCATCACGTGCCGCCAATGCGATCGAACGAATGCGCCCGACATTGGACGAAAAGGTCGTGATGGCGACGCGCCCGCGCGCTTTCTCGATGATTTCGCGAAGACTTTCGCCCACTTCCAGCTCCGACGGAGACTCGCCATCCCGCAGTGCGTTGGTGGAATCGCACATCATCGCGAGCACGCCCTCGTCGCCGAGCGCGCGGAAACGCGATTCATTGATCAATGGCCCGAGCGACGGCTCAGGGTCCATTTTCCAATCGCCGGTGTGAATGACCATACCAAGCGGCGTCCTGATCGCCAGTGACATGGGTTCCGGAATCGAATGGGTAACAGCGAGCGCCTCGAATTCGAAGGGACCGACGTTGAAGGTCTCACCGGCGCGATAGATAGTAACCGGAATATCAGGGGCTCCTGGTTCCGACTGACGTTTTGCGTCGAGTAGGCCAGCAGTAAAGGGTGATGCATAGACGGGAACGTTGAGCATCGGCCACAAATCAAGCAAAGCACCGTAGTGGTCTTCATGGGCATGCGTAATCACGATGCCCTTCAGATTGTTGCGCTCTGCTTGAAGGAAACGAATGTCCGGCAGCACGAGATCAGCACCCGGAAGGTCAGGGCCGGCAAAACTCACGCCCATGTCGACCACGACCCATTCGCGCTTGTGCGCGGGGCCATAGCCATACATGGCCAGATTCATCCCGATCTCACCGACACCACCTAAGGGAAGGAAAACAAGCTCGGCCTGATCGGAAGTTGGCATTTATACTCCTAAGAACTGAACACTATTCGGCACTGGCCGACGCAACTGCACCAAAATGGACATCACCGGCGGCAATCTTCACCCGTTGCCCATCATTGTCCCGAATAACGAACCGGCAGTCCTCATCAATCGTCTCGAATATACCACGCAGGACGGTCCCGTCGACTCGAACGGCAACTTCGCTGCCTAGCCCCGCCGCACGGGCGAGCCAACGCTTGCGTATTGCGGCAAGCCCACGCCCCTCATCCCACACACGGCTGTTCTCTTCCCAGGCATCGGATAGTGCCAGAAACAGCGTTTCCGAATCACAATTGGCGCCAAGACGGGTAAGCGACGTAGCCGGGTAAGGAACATCGTCGGGATAGGCAACGACATTGACGCCAATGCCGACGACAATGGCCAGGCGATTATCTGGCAAGTGCGTCGATTCCAGCAAGATGCCAGCAAGCTTTGCGCCATCAGCCAAGAGATCGTTCGGCCATTTGAGCTCCACACGCAAAGGCGATTCGCCCGTTCCAGCGTTGGCGGCGCCATCAAGGCCAACCACGAATTTGGCGGACGGGCATACAGCATCCAACGCGTCCGCCAACGACAACCCGGCGACGAAGCCCAGCGTTGCCGCAGTCTTAAGCTCAAAACGACCCGTCAACAGCAGTGAAGCCGCAAGATTTCCGTGCGATGTGGCCCAGGCGCGGCCCCGCCGGCCACGTCCACTTTCCTGCTTCTTGGAGACAACCCATAATTTTCCTGGATCACCCGCCTGCGCCCGTTCGAGGGCTATGGCGTTGGTCGAGCCGATCGTTTCAAACGCTTCCAGCCGAAAACCATTTTGCTGCGCCAGGGGCGATAGCGAAAATCCCATCGGGATGCTCAGAAGAAGGTCTTGGCGGCGGCTTCCGCATATGTGCTGACTGGCCCACCGATCAGAACATAAAACAGGACCAGCAGACCGGATACTCCAAGCACGAGACGCAGTTCGCCTGACATTGGTACAAAGGCACCGACCGGTTCATCGAACCACATGATCTTGATGATGCGCAGATAGTAGAAGGCACCCACGACCGACGCTACGATGCCGATGATTGCCAGCGCGTAAAGATTGGCCTGCATTGCCGCCAGGAATGTGTACCACTTGCCCCAGAAACCGGCGAGCGGCGGGATGCCAGCAAGCGAGAACATCAGGATGGTCAGGATTGTCGCCATAACCGGATTGGTCCGTGACAACCCTGCCAGATCACCGATCTGCTCGACATTTCCTTCCTTGCGGCGCATTGCAAGAATGAAGGCAAATGTGCCTAGTGTCGTCACAAGATAGATCAACATATAAATCGCCACGCCGCGAACACCAACAACTGTGCCCGCTGCGAGACCAACCAGTGCGTAGCCCATATGGCTGATCGAAGAGTAGGCCATCAGCCGCTTGATGTTGCGCTGACCGATTGCCGCAAATGCTCCGAGGATCATCGATGCAATCGCCACAAAGACGATGACCTGCTGCCAGTCATGGGTGATCGGCTGGAATGTCTCGACCGCCACGCGAGTGAGCAAAGCCATGGCAGCCATTTTCGGTGCGCTGGCAAAAAAGGCCGTCACCGGGGTCGGCGCCCCTTCATAAACGTCCGGCGTCCACATGTGGAACGGAACGGCAGAGATCTTGAAAGCCAGACCGGCCAAGATGAAGACGAGGCCGAATACGACGCCAAGCTGCCTCTGTTCGCTTGCCAAGGCCTGGGCAATCGCCTCGAAACCGGTGTGGCCAGTGAAGCCATAGACCAGGGAAATTCCGTAGAGGAGCATGCCGGACGACAAGGCCCCGAGAACGAAGTATTTCAGGCCAGCTTCTGTCGAACGGACATTGTCCCGATTGATGGCAGCGACGACGTAAAGTGCAAGCGACTGCAATTCGAGACCAAGGTAAAGCGACAGCGTGTCGTTTGCCGAGATCATCAGCAGCATACCGAGTGTTGCTAACAGGATCAGGATCGGGAATTCGAAGTTGTCAAACTTTTCAGCCTTGGCGAAGCCCACGGACATGACAAGGGTTACAACCGAACCAACCAATGTCAGCACTTTCATGAAGCGCGAGAATGGATCGCTGACAAACGCGCGCCCGAACACATGACCATCCTGCGGAAACAGAACGACCAGGGCGAGCGCAGCCAGCAGCAAGGCCACCGAGAGGCCCGTAACCAGCGTATTTGCCCGCTCACCGGCAAACGCACCGATCATCAGGAGAGCCAGTGCACCCACTGTGATCAGCAGTTCAGGTGCCATAAGCGTCAAGTTGGCAATCATGTCGGTTCGGCCTCTTCCTGCTATTTCAGCGCCAGCGTGGCAGCTGAGGACAGCGCGTTATTGTATTGATTGATCACGGCGTGGACGGAGCTTGCCGTCGCGTCAAAGACAGGCATTGGATAGACGCCGTAGAAGATCGTCAGGATCACCAACGGATAGATCACTGCCTTTTCGCGCGGTGTCATGTCCAGAAGTGATTTCAGGCTATCCTTATCGAGGACACCGAATATGACCCGGCGATAAAGCCAGAGTGCATAGGCCGCCGAGAAAATGACACCGCTGGCGGCAAAGAGCGCAACCCAGGTGTTGACACGGAAAACTCCGAGCAAAGTGAGGAATTCACCGACAAACCCCGAGGTGCCCGGCAGACCCACATTGGCCATGGTGAAAATCATGAACACCACGGCATATTTCGGCATGTTGTTCACGAGGCCGCCATAGGCCTTGATTTCACGCGTATGCGTCCGGTCATAAACGATGCCGACGCACAGGAACAGCGCACTCGAGACCAGCCCATGCGAGAGCATCTGGAAAATTGCTCCCTGGATGCCCTGCTCATTGGCAGCGAAAATACCCATCGTTACGTAGCCCATGTGCGCGACCGACGAATAGGCGATCAGCTTCTTGATGTCGTCCTGCATCAGCGCGACGAGTGATGTGTAGATGATGGCGACGACCGAGAGCGTATAGATCAATGGCGCAAAGTCGGCCGACGCTATCGGAAACATCGGAATCGAGAAGCGGATGAAACCGTAGCCGCCGAGCTTCAAGAGAATGCCTGCGAGGATCGCAGACGCGGCTGTTGGCGCCTCGACGTGCGCGTCCGGCAACCAGGTATGAACCGGCCACATCGGCATCTTCACGGCAAAGGAGGCAAAGAAAGCCAACCAGAGCCACGTCTGCATTGATGCCGGGAATTTATAGGCAAGCAATGTAGGAATGTCGGTCGTGCCAGCCTGCCAATACATGGCCATGATGGCCAGCAACATCAGCACCGAGCCAAGCAGAGTGTAAAGGAAGAACTTGAAGCTCGCATAGACGCGGCGCTTGCCGCCCCACACGCCGATAATGATGAACATTGGCACGAGAACGGCTTCGAAGAATACGTAGAACAGGACGATGTCGATTGCGCAGAACACGCCGATCATCAGCGTTTCCAGCACGAGGAACGCGATCATGTATTCCTTGACGCGGTTCTGGATCGCCTCCCAGCTTGCCAGAATGCACAGCGGCATCAGGAAAGTCGTTAGGATGACGAACAGCATCGATATGCCGTCCACGCCCATATGATAGGAAATGCCGGAATCGAGCCACGCGGCCTTTTCGACGAACTGAAACCCGGCTTGGCCGTTGTCGAAATAGTACCAGATCGGCAGTGACAGCAGAAACGTGATGATCGTCGTCCACAGCGTCACAACGCGAATGTTGCGCGTTGCAGCCTCACTATCATCCCGGATCAACAGGATAATCAGGGCACCGACCAAGGGCAGAAAGGTAACGGTCGAGAGAATTGGCCAGTCGGTCATTAGAAGTTGCTCCCGAGCATCATCCACGTGACAAGCGCGGCGACTCCAATGAGCATCGCGAACGCATAATGATAAAGGTAACCGGTCTGCAGGCGGACCACCCGGTTGGTGACGTCAACGACGCGTGCGGAAATTCCATCCGGTCCATGACCATCGATCAGCCAACCATCGCCCTTCTTCCAGAGGAAGCGTCCGAGAGCCTTTGCCGGGCGAACGAACAGGAAATCGTAGAGCTCGTCGAAATACCACTTGTTCAACAGGAACTGGTAGAGGCCAGGATGGTTGGCAGCCAGCTGCTTGGGCGTTTCCGGCGACCGGATGTAGTAATACCAGGCGACGATGAACCCTGCGGCCATGGCGAGGAAGGGCGACATGGCTACCAGGAATGGCACGTGGTGGTGTTCTTCGAGAATTTCGTTTTCGGGACCAGTGAAAATCGCGCCCTTCCAGAACTCGGCATACTCATGGCCAAAGAAATATTCGCGGAAACCAACGCCGGCAAACAGCGCACCGAAGGCCAGGATGAACAGAGGGATCAGCATGACATAGGGCGATTCATGTACGTGATGCATGACATCGTGGCTGGCGCGGGGCTTGCCGTGGAATGTCATGAATATCAGGCGCCATGAATAGAAGCTGGTGAAAATCGCAGCGACAACGAGAAGGATGAAGGCATAGCCTGCAACCGGGCTATGCGATGCATAGGCCGACTCGATGATCATGTCCTTGGAAAAGAAGCCGGCGGTGCCAATGAGCGTCCCGGGAATACCGAGGCCGGTCAGTGCGATCGTACCGATGATCATCATCCAATAGGTCTGCGGGATCAACTTCCGCAGACCGCCCATATGGCGCATGTCCTGTTCGTTAGATACGGCGTGAATGACCGAGCCCGCACCGAGGAACAGCAGCGCCTTGAAGAATGCGTGCGTAAACAGGTGGAAAATGCCGGCACCGTAAGCACCGAGACCGAGCGCCACGAACATGTAGCCGAGCTGCGAACAGGTCGAATAGGCGATGACGCGCTTGATGTCGTTCTGCACCAGACCGACGGTTGCGGCGAAAAAGGCGGTCGTTGCGCCGATGAAGGTGACGAAGATCAAGGCCGTATGCGACAATTCAAAGATCGGGGACAAGCGCGCAACCATGAACACGCCGGCCGTCACCATCGTCGCTGCATGGATCAGCGCCGAAACTGGTGTGGGGCCCTCCATGGCGTCAGGCAACCATGTATGCAGCAGGAACTGCGCGGACTTGCCCATAGCGCCCATGAAGAGCAGCAGGCAGGCGATCGTAATCGCGCCCTGCTTGTCGAGCGAATAGCCTAGGAAGTTCAGAGCTGTCTGGCCACCTTCAGTTGCCCCTTCTGCCGGAAGATACTGTGCAGCAGAGGTGAACAACGTGTCGAACTGGACCGTGTCGAAAAGAACGAAAAGCGCAAAGATGCCGAGCAGGAAGCCGAAATCGCCGACGCGGTTGACAATAAAGGCCTTGATGGCCGCGGCATTGGCGGAAGGCTTCTTGTACCAGAACCCGATCAGCAGGTAGGACGCAAGACCCACGCCTTCCCAGCCGAAGAACATCTGCACGAGATTGTCGCCCGTGACCAGCATCAACATGGCGAAAGTGAAGAGTGAAAGATAGGCGAAGAAGCGCGGCCGGTCCGGATCGTGATGCATATAGCCGATCGAGTAGGTATGGACGAGTGCCGAGACAGTGTTGACGACGACCAGCATGACCGCAGTCAGCGTATCGATGCGCAGTGCCCAGTCGAAGCTCAGCGAACCCGACTCGACCCAAAGCGCAACTGGCACCTTGAACGCTTCGCCGTGACCGAGCGCAACTGTGCCGAAGGCAATCCAGGACAGGACCGCACATACGATCAGCAGTCCGGTCGTAACATACTCGCTCGCCTTCGCACCGATCGACGAGCCGAACAGACCCGCGATGAGGAAGCCGAGCAGCGGAAGGAAGACAATCGCCAGATACAGCATGCCCCCGTCAACCTTTCATCATGTTGACGTCTTCCACGGCAATCGATCCGCGATTGCGATAGAACACGACGAGAATAGCAAGACCGATAGCTGCCTCCGCGGCGGCCACGGTCAGTACAAACAATGCGAAGATCTGGCCGACCAGATCACCGAGCGCAGCGGAAAACGCCACGAAATTGAGATTGACTGCAAGCAGGATCAATTCGACGGACATCAGGATGACGATCACGTTCTTCCGGTTGAGGAAGATACCGAAGATCCCGAGCGTAAACAGCAGGGCAGATACGGTCAGATAATGTGCGATACCGATTTCCATCATGACACCTCTGTCAGGCCCTTGCCTGTCTCAACCTGTTTAACCTCGATGGCAGTGGCAGGTGTACGTGCAACCTGCTCCGAAATGTTCTGGCGCTTGATGTTGGGCTTGTGGCGAAGCGTCAGCACGATCGCCCCGATCATCGCAACCAGCAGCACAAGACCTGCGATCTGGAAGAAATAGATATAATCCGTATAGAGAATGTCGCCGAGCGCGGCAGTGTTTGTGCGTGTGGCAACATCAGGCGTTGGCTGGAATGCCGTCGTTCCAAGTTTCGGTGCAAACACCGATCCGCCAAGAACGATGATCAACTCAGCTGCAAGGATCAGACCGACGAGCGCGCCGATCGGCGCATATTGCAAAGCACCGCTCTTCAACTCGGCAAAATCAACGTCCAGCATCATAACGACGAAGAGGAAAAGAACCGCGACCGCGCCGACATAGACCACGAGAAGGATCATCGCCAGGAACTCGGCGCCGGTCAGCAGGAACAATCCTGCGGCATTGAAGAATGCAAGGATCAAGAACAGCACGGAATGCACGGGATTGCGTGCCGCAATCACCATGAACGCACTGGCGACGGTTATGAAGGCGAATAGGTAAAAAAACGCCGCCGCGATACCTGTCAGCATGGGTTCCCCCGATTTCCGTTCCGGCAGGTCTTTCTGCCATTTCTAACTTCGTCTTGACACAATCCGGACGGGAAACCGGTTCCCACTTTCCCTGGAATTGCTCATGCGATTCACGGTGTTTCCGTGCGATCGCTGCCTCTTAGCGCATGTTCCTATCCGGTAGAAGCTACCTTTCAAGGACACAAGCGCGCACTCAGTCTTACCGGTACGGCGCATCCATCGCGATGTTGCGCGCCAGTTCCCGCTCCCAGCGGTCGCCATTGGCGAGCAGCCGGTCCTTGTCGTAATAGAGTTCTTCGCGCGTTTCCGTTGCAAACTCGAAGTTCGGTCCCTCGACAATGGCATCAACCGGGCAAGCTTCCTGGCAGAAGCCGCAATAGATGCACTTCACCATGTCAATGTCATAACGCACAGTGCGGCGCGTTCCATCATTGCGGCGCGGGCCAGCTTCGATGGTAATAGCCTGCGCCGGGCAGATCGCTTCGCAGAGCTTGCAGGCGATGCAACGTTCTTCGCCGTTGGGATAGCGGCGCAACGCATGCTCACCGCGAAAGCGTGGGCTGAGCGGCCCCTTCTCATACGGGTAGTTCAAAGTTGCCTTTGGAGCGAAGAACTGCCGCATCGACAGGAAGAATGCCCCGATGAATTCCAGAAGCAGGAGTGATTTTGCAGCTTGTGCAAGCGAACTCATGGCGTAAGCCCCGTGATTTTAAGGAAGGCCGCAGTCGCGATGACCATGAAGATCGAGATTGGCAGGAAAACCTTCCAGCCAAGACGCATCAACTGATCGTAGCGGTAGCGCGGAACGAATGCCTTCACCATGGCAAACATGAAGAAGCAGAAGAAGAGCTTCAGCAGGAACCAGACCACACCCGGTACCCAGTTGAGGATCCAGATATCGACCGGTGGGAGCCAGCCGCCAAGGAAGAGAATGGTGGTCAGGGCGCACATCAGCGTGATCGCCACATATTCGCCGAGGAAGAACAGCAGGAACGCTGTCGACGAATATTCAATCATGTGGCCGGCAACGAGTTCTGATTCAGCTTCGACCAGATCGAATGGCGGGCGGTTGGTTTCCGCCAGTGCCGAAATGAAGAAGATGATGAACATCGGGAACAGGCCGAGCCAATGCCAGTCGAGGAACGAGTTCGGCAGGCCGATCATCGTACCAAGGCCATTTGTCTGCGAGATCACGATGTCGGTCAGGTTCAACGAACCAACACAGAGCAAGACCGTGACAATGACGAAACCGATGGAGACTTCGTAGGAGACCATCTGCGCGGCGGAGCGCAATGCACCAAGGAATGGATACTTCGAGTTCGAAGCCCATCCCGCCATGATAACGCCGTACACCTCCAGCGAAGAAATTGCCAGGACGTAGAGGATGCCGACATTGACGTTGGCCACCGCCCAGCCTTCGTTGACCGGGATAACCGCCCAGGCGGCCATGGCAAGAACAGAAGAGACCAGCGGTGCCAGCAGGAAAATGCCCTTGTTGGCACCAGACGGGATGATCGGTTCCTTGACGACGAACTTGAGCAAGTCAGCAAAGGATTGCAGCAAACCGAAAGGACCGACAACATTAGGGCCGCGACGCAACTGCACGGCCGCCCAGATCTTGCGATCCGCCAGAAGCAAATAGGCGATGATAAGCAGCATCACCACCAGCAACAGCACCGACTTGCCGAGAATGATCAGCAGCGGCAGGATGTAGGTTGCGAAAATTTCTTCCATATCAGTCTCTTCCCCGCCTACTCGGCTGCCTGCTTGAAGCCGCCCTTGGCGAGCGCAGAGCATTCGGCCATGACGGCAGAAGCGCGCGCGATCGGGTTGGTCAAATAGAAATCCTTGATCGGCGATACAAAGGCTGTTTTTTCAACGGCACCCGATGCATTTGCCAGCTTCTCGATGTCGGCCGGATCGCCGGCCGCAATCGAAGTCGATCGCGGCGAGATGCGGATACTCTGCATAGAGGGCAGAGCGCAAGGCCGCCAGCGAGTCGAACGGCAATTTCTTGCCGAGAACGTCCGACAGGGCACGAAGGATTGCCCAATCTTCCTTGGCATTACCGGGTGCAAAGCCGGCACGGCTGGTCATCTGAACGCGGCCCTCGGTGTTGACGAATGTGCCCGACTTCTCCGTATAGGTAGCGCCGGGCAGGATAACGTCGGCATTGTGCGCCCCTTGATCCCCATGTGTACCAATATAGACGGTGAAGGCCTTGTCTTTCTTGGCCCAATCCAGTTCGTCGGCGCCGAGCAGGAACAGTACGTCTAGCTTGCCCTTCATCGCGGCGACGGTCTTGCCGCCCTTGCCCGGCACGAAGCCGATATCCAGCGCTCCAACACGGCTGGCTGCTGTGTGGACAACGCCAAAGCCGTTCCATTCGTTGGTCAGTGCACCGGTGTCTGCCGCAATCTTGGCCGCGAGACCAAGCACAGCCGCGCTATCCGGACGTGACAGAGCCCCCTGCCCGATGACGATCATGGGATATTTGGCTTTCTTAAGGACCGAGAGGAATTTTACGGAGCCGGCGGCGAGATCTGCCAACGTCTCGGCTCCGCTACCCAGATACTCGTACTTGTATCGCAGGTCCGCCTGCTCTCCGATCACGGCGATAGGTGCTCCGGACGCACGCCAACGCTTGCGGATCCGGGAATTCAGCAACGACGCTTCAAAGCGTGGGTTGGAACCGACAATCAGGATCGCATCCGCTTGCTCAATGCCGTCAATGGTCGGATTGAAGATGTAAGAGGAGCGTCCATTGGCTGGGTTCAGCACCGAACCATCTTGACGTGCATCAATGTTGGCAGAACCAAGCGCCGTCATCAACGTTTTCAGAGCGTACATTTCTTCGACACTGGCGAGATCACCCGCGATAGCACCGATCTTGTCGCCCTTGGCCGCGGCAACAGCTTCCTTGATCGCATCGAAGGCTTCCGGCCAACTTGCTGCCACCAGACGGCCATCCTTGCGAATGTAAGGACGGTCGAGGCGCTGCGTGCGCAGGCCATCCCAGATGAAGCGGGTCTTGTCGGAAATCCACTCCTCGTTCACCTGCTCGTTGACGCGCGGGAGAATGCGCATTACCTCGCGGCCACGTGTATCGACGCGAATTGCCGATCCAACCGCGTCCATCACATCGATGGATTCAGTCTTGTTGAGTTCCCACGGACGCGCCTGAAAGGCATAGGGCTTTGAGGTCAGCGCACCAACCGGGCAAAGGTCGATCACATTGCCTTGCAGTTCCGACGTCATCGCATGTTCGAGATAGGTCGTGATTTCAGCGTCCTCACCGCGGCCGATCAGGCCAAGCTCAGAAATACCGGCAACTTCCGTCGTGAAACGGACGCAACGCGTGCAATGGATGCAGCGCGTCATGATCGTCTTGACGAGCGGACCGATGTACTTGTCCTCGACGGCGCGCTTGTTTTCCTTGTAGCGCGAAGAATCCACACCGAAGGCCATGGCCTGATCCTGCAGATCACACTCGCCGCCCTGATCGCAGATCGGGCAATCCAGGGGATGGTTGATCAGCAGAAATTCCATTACGCCTTCGCGGGCCTTCTTGACCATTGGCGTATTGGTGAAAATTTCCGGTGTTTCGCCGTTCGGGCCAGGACGGAGATCGCGCACGCCCATGGCGCAGGATGCTGCCGGCTTGGGTGGTCCGCCCTTCACTTCGATCAGGCACATGCGGCAATTGCCAGCGATCGACAAACGCTCATGGAAACAGAAACGCGGCACTTCCGCACCCGCCGTTTCTGCTGCCTGCAGAAGCGTGTAGTGATCCGGTACCTCGATTTCCTTACCGTCGACTTTGATCTTTGCCATCGTCTGTCCAACCTCGCGGAACGTTCCGCATTTCATCTGGCATTTCCGCCAGTTGGCCGAATGCCTTAAATTATGCGCGTCAGCTTTCGCCAGCGCTGATTAATCTTTACTTCTCGGGGCCAGAGCGCTTGCCTGCCCTACCCAGTCGTCTCGCCCTATACGTCCGCCGAATTGTAGCTGGTCGTCGACCCGCGCGATATCCTCCAGCGTCCACGCTGCAATCTGCGCATAGGTACGAATGCCCATACCGTTCAACACTTGTTCGAGCTTGGGACCAACACCGGAAATGCGCTTCAAATCGTCAGGCGTTTTTGCCGTTTCAATCTTCGCTGGTTGAGCCGGCTCCTTGACCGTAACGGGTAGCTGCGCCTCCGCAACCGGTAGCTCGACGACCTTCGGCGAAATGTCCGACGCCTTCTTGCGAATGATCGTCTTCAATGCGTCCACATCAGGCGCAAGCTGAGGTAGCGGTGTGCTCTCTGCTTTCGTAAGCGGCTTGAACGTTGTGTTCGCATCGAGAACGCCAGCAACCGCGCCAGCCCAAAAGCCCCACATCTGGCTGGCAAAGCCAAGACCAAGTGCGGAGACAGCTGCCGCTGCTCCGAGTTGAGGCGTCAACAGATTTGCCGCGGGAACGATCTGTTTCGGCATGACAGCCGTCCAGTCCGCTCCCGATCGCTTGTTTCCGGTCTCAGGCATCTCCACGGACCCTATTCAGCGGCTACAAGCACTGGGCTTGATGCAGCGTTGCGTGAAAACTCATCAATACGGCGTTCGATCTCCGGACGGAAATTCCGGATGAGTCCCTGCACGGGCCAGGCAGCAGCGTCGCCAAGTGCGCAGATTGTATGGCCCTCGATCTGCTTGGTGACATCGAGCAGCATTTCGATTTCGCGCTTCTGCGCGTTGCCGACAACCATGCGTTCCAGAACGCGCCACATCCAGCCTGTACCTTCACGGCATGGTGTGCACTGACCGCAGCTCTCATGTTTGAAGAAATACGAAATGCGCGCGATCGCACGAACGATGTCAGTCGACTTGTCCATCACTATTGCGGCTGCCGTTCCGAACGAGGATTTGACACCGCGCAAGCCGTCGAAATCCATCGGGCAGTCGATGATGTCAGCTGCGGGAACGACTGGACACGATGCACCGCCCGGAATAACGGCGAGCAGATTGTCCCAGCCGCCGCGAATACCGCCTGCGTGCTTATCGACCAGCTCGCGGAATGTGATCCCCATGGCTTCTTCGACCGTGCACGGTCGATTGACGTGGCCCGAAAGCATGAAAAGCTTCGTGCCGACATTGTTTGGCCGGCCAATGCCGGAGAACCAGGCCGCGCCGCGGCGCAGAATCGTCGGCGCCACAGCGATCGACTCCACGTTGTTCACTGTCGTGGGGCAGCCATAAAGGCCCATATTGGCCGGGAATGGCGGCTTCAGACGCGGTTGCCCCTTCTTGCCTTCAAGGCTTTCCAGCAGCGCGGTTTCCTCACCGCAGATGTAAGCTCCGGCACCATGATGGACAAAAATATCGTAGTCCCAGCCGTTCTTGTTGTTCTGGCCCAGCAGTCCGGCATCGTAGCATTCGTCAATTGCCGCCTGCAGCGCTTCGCGTTCGCGGATATACTCGCCGCGTACGTAGATGTAGCAAGTGTTGGCGCCCATCGCGAAACCTGCAATCAGGCAGCCCTCGATCAGCGTATGCGGGTCATGACGCATGATATCGCGGTCTTTGCAGGTGCCAGGCTCGGACTCGTCGGCGTTCACCACAAGATAATGTGGCCGCCCGTCATTTTCCTTGGGCATGAATGACCATTTGAGACCCGTCGGGAAGCCAGCGCCACCGCGCCCACGCAACCCCGACGCCTTCATCTCATTGATGATCCAATCGCGGCCCTTCTCAAGGATCTGCTTGGTACCATCCCAATGGCCGCGTGACATCGCGCCTTTCAAGGACTTGTCCTTGAGGCCATAGATATTGGTGAAGATGCGGTCTTTATCAGCGAGCATTTCGCACCCGTCCTACTCTCTTCGTCCATTCTCTGGCGAATGCGCTCTGCACCCGCCAATTCATTTACCTAGGCTTCTTACCGAAAACCTTGACGTATTCCGCCTCGCCGCCCTTGGCTAAAGCCTTGGCTTGCTTGACCCAATCATCACGCTCGATACGGCCCTTGAAATCCAAATAGCTGTCGACCCAGTCGCGCTCAGCCTTTTTCCACGCAGCAACCTGCGCGTAGGTATAAATGCCAAGCTCATGCAGAATGATTTCTATCTTCGGTCCGACGCCAGCGATGAGCTTCAGATCATCGATTGCCGCGGGCTTTTCGATTGCCGCAGGACGGTTCTTGTCTTCCAGCGACACCTTGGCCGGTGCCTTGATCGCCTGAACCGGGGGCTTGTCTTTCAAAGAACCCTCGACCGTCGGCGGGTTCTTGACCACCTTGACTACGGCTGCTGCTCTGGCGGGCACGGATGTCGCATCTTCGGCGGCCTTGGTGGTTTTCACCTTGGACGGAGACTTGATCGCGGCGCTGGTCACTTCATCGTGCGTCACAGGCTTGGCAGCGTTTGACGGCGGAACATCTGCAGCTTGGGCAGCAGCGCCCTTGGTGGCGCGTTTCGGCTTAGCTGCGCCGTTGCCCTCAGTAAGCGAAGTCAGTCCACCTTCAGGCGCCGAGGAGTGGCGTTCGATCTGCGGCCCGACTGGAACCGAAGCTCCTTTCCCCGCCTCAAACGCATCGATGATCTCCTCAAGGCGTTCCGGCGTCAGGTCCTCATAGGTATCCTTGAATACCATGACCATCGGTGCATTGACGCAAGCGCCAAGGCATTCGACCTCTTCCCAAGATAGCGTACCCGCTTCGTTGGTATGGAATGGATCGTGGTGGATCTTATGCTGACAGACCTTTTTCAGGTCTTCCGCCCCGCGCAGCATGCAAGGTGTCGTGCCGCAAATCTGAATGTGGGCGCGGGTGCCAACAGGTTTCAGTTGGAACTGCGTGTAAAACGTCGCAACTTCCAGAACCCGGATCATCGGCATGTCAAGCATGGTTGCGACATGTTCGATTGCGGCCCTCGTGACCCAGCCGTCCTGCTCCTGTGCTCGCATCAACAGCGGAATGACGGCCGACTGTTCACGGCCCTTCGGATATTTCTGGATAGCCTGCTTCGCCCAAGCGCTGTTTTCGCGATTGAACGCAAACGCTGCTGGCTGGACGCTATCTTCTGCGAGACGACGGACGGACATTAGCGATCAACCTCACCAAATACGATATCGAGCGAGCCGAGGACGGCAGAGACGTCGGCTAGCATGTGACCACGGCACATGAAGTCCATGGCTTGGAGATGAGCGAAGCCCGGCGCACGCAATTTGACGCGGTAAGGTTTGTTCGACCCATCGGAAACAAGGAAGACCCCGAACTCTCCCTTCGGCGCCTCAACGGCGGCGTAAACTTCACCGGCAGGCACATGGTAGCCTTCCGTGTAAAGCTTGAAGTGGTGGATCAGCGCTTCCATCGACCGCTTCATCTCGCCGCGCTTTGGCGGCACGATCTTGGCGGAAGTGTTGGACACGGGCCCCACCCGCTCCTTGCCGAGTAGCTGATCAACGCACTGGCGCATGATGTGAACGGACTGGCGCATCTCCTCCATGCGGATCAGATAACGATCATAGCAATCGCCGTTCTTGCCGATTGGAATATCGAATTCCATTTCCGAGTAGCACTCATAGGGCTGCGACTTGCGCAAATCCCATGCAGCACCGGAACCGCGTACCATGACGCCGGAGAATCCCCACGCCCAGGCATCTTCCAACGTCACGACGCCGATATCGACGTTACGCTGCTTGAAAATGCGGTTCGGGGTAATCAGATCGTCGAGATTCTTGACGGTTTGCAAAAATGGATCGCACCATTTGCCAATATCTTCGATCAGTTGGTCAGGCAAATCCTGGTGAACACCGCCCGGACGAAAGTACGCGGCGTGCATCCGAGCGCCGCAGGCGCGCTCATAGAACACCATCAACTTCTCGCGCTCTTCGAAACCCCAGAGCGGCGGCGTCAAGGCGCCAACGTCCATGGCCTGGGTGGTCACGTTCAGCAGGTGCGAAAGAATGCGGCCAATTTCCGAAAACAGAACGCGAATGAGCTGACCGCGCTTCGGCACTTCGATCTCGAGCAGACGCTCAACCGCCAGCGCATAGGCGTGTTCCTGGTTCATCGGAGCGACATAGTCGAGGCGGTCCAGATAAGGCACGGCCTGTAGATAAGTCTTGGCTTCCATCAACTTTTCAGTGCCGCGATGTAGCAGGCCGATATGTGGATCGACGCGCTCTACCACCTCGCCATCCAGTTCAAGCACAAGACGCAAAACGCCATGAGCGGCCGGATGTTGCGGACCGAAGTTGATGTTAAAGTTGCGGACGCTGTGTTCAGTCATGGCTATTTCACCGCTTCCAGATAGCGCGACACACCTGAGGATTGAGCAATTAACGAACTCATGTTCTTACACGGTGTACTTAGGATCGAGCTTTCCAAATCATTAAATGATTTTAACGAGTTACGAGCCCTTACAGACGCAACCTTACTATTGTAGAGTCGCTGCTCGCCCATCAAAGCGCGTGGAACCCTGTAGATTTCTGGACACTTCTTTACAATTAGACCCGCCTCAAAGGCATGAATGGCATAGCGAGTGTCTTGCGAAAACGCATTATTAATCTGGCGGTCTGTCAAAGTGTTACGATTGGTTTCGGTACAACTTGCGAAAATCGGCAAGGTCAATAGTCCAATCGTTATCAAACTACGTTTACCCATACTCAACTAACCTTCGCCTTCTCATCGCCGGGAAGCACATAATCCGTACCTTCCCAAGGGGATTGGAAGTCAAAATTGCGGAATTCCTGCCTCAGCTCGACCGGCTCATAAACGACACGCTTGACCTCGTCGTCATATCGAACCTCAACGAAGCCTGTAAGCGGAAAGTCCTTGCGCAACGGATGGCCTTCGAAACCATAGTCTGTGAGGATACGGCGAAGGTCCGGGTGACCCGAAAACAAGACGCCGTAGAGATCGTAGGTTTCGCGCTCATACCAGTCAGCCCCCGGGTAAACCGGCGTCGCAGACGGTACTGGCGTATCTTCGTCGGTCGCCACCTTGACGCGGATGCGCAAATTCTGACGCGGTGAAAGCAGGTGGTACACGACATCGAACCGCTCGAAACGCGACGGATAATCCACACCACTGATGTCGATCAGCGAGATGAACTGACACTGCTTGTCATCACGCAGGAAAGCCAGCGTGGCGATGAGTTCGCTTGCCTTGACCTCAACGGTCAGCTCGCCATAGGCAAGCTCGACCGATTTCAAGGCGAGACCAGCCCTGTCTTTGAGATAGTTGCCAAGTTCGCCCAATGCTTCTTCAGCCATAGCCGTGTCCTATCGCTCGATCGTGCCGGTACGGCGGATTTTCTTCTGCAGCATCAACACGCCATACAGAAGTGCCTCTGCCGTCGGCGGGCAGCCCGGCACGTAAATGTCGACAGGCACGACGCGATCACAGCCACGCACTACAGAATAGGAGTAATGATAATATCCGCCGCCATTGGCGCACGAGCCCATGGAGATCACGTAGCGCGGCTCCGGCATCTGGTCGTAGACCTTCCGCAACGCAGGCGCCATTTTATTGGTCAGCGTACCGGCAACGATCATCACATCCGACTGGCGCGGTGAGGCGCGCGGCGCAAAGCCAAAGCGCTCGCCATCATAACGCGGCATGGATGTGTGCATCATTTCGACGGCACAGCAGGCGAGACCGAACGTCATCCACATCAACGACCCGGTGCGGGCCCACGTCACCAGCGCGTCTGCCGAGGTAACAAGAAAGCCCTTGTCTGCGAGTTCGTTGTTGATCTCGCCGAAAAATGCGTCGTCCGAACCGATGGGCTTGCCGGTATTCGGATCAAGTATGCCCTTTGGCTGAGGGGCGACGAGTGTCGTTTGGCCAGCGGTCAATCCCATTCCAGCGCTCCCTTTTTCCACTCATAGATAAAGCCGATTGTCAGCACGCCAAGGAAGATCATCATCGACCAGAAACCGAACCAGCCGATCTTGCCGAAGGAGATTGCCCACGGGAACAGGAAAGCGACTTCAAGATCGAAGATGATGAACAGGATCGATACCAGATAGAAGCGCACGTCGAATTTCATGCGGGCGTCATCGAATGCGTTGAAGCCGCACTCATAGGCCGAAAGCTTTTCCGGGTCTGGTGCACTATATGCGACCAGAAAAGGCGCAATCAACAGTGCCAGACCGATTACCAACGCAACTCCGATGAAGATAACGATGGGCAGGTAGGAACTTAATAACTCGTTCATGATCCGTCTTTTTCCGCCTCGTGAACTCAGGCTGACAAGAATGCCATGTTATGCACATGACTGCCACCAATAGGCGACAGATCGCACCATCCTGGAAGTTGGTCCGATGGGGCGAGCGTTAGCGCGTTAGCGCCATGCGCGCAAGTGCAACAATCGCTGTAGAAACCCCGGTGATGCCGCGTGAATAGCAAGCTCGCTCGCGTGAAAATCGCCAAATTGCGCATTTTTTCCTGTATTTCGCGGTAAAATAGCCCTGAATTGCTTTTTAGAATGATATTAATGTGGCTTGGCGGTCCAGAGCTTCGTCCGGTTGACTTTCTGGCTGCGACATTCGGTCCTATAAACGATTTAGAGCAGAAAGTTTGCCCGTCCTGGCCGAGCAAAATTATGGGCTCGCGAAGGAACGCAGATGCCTCGCCGGGCGCGTTGAAAACCAGACCGTCAGACCCCCGCCAATGGCTCGAGGCTGAGCCGCTGTCCCTCCTCGGCGAGTCGCCTGGTGTGGTACGCCTTGCGGTCCAGCATCAGCGACCAGAAGGCTATGAGTAAACCAACCAGGGCGAGCGCTGCTCCGACAAACGGCAGGTTTTGATAGGATACACCCCATGTAAGCGCTGCGCCGCCAATCCAGGCGCCGCAGGCATTGCCGACATTGAATGCTCCCTGGTTAAGAGTTGCCGCCAGATTTGGTGCCTCATCGGCGGTTTCCACCACGCGCATCTGCAACGGGGGCACGATGACAAAAGTCAGAACACCCCAAACAAAGACGACGGCGATGGTGGCGACCGCACTGCCGCTCACTTCCGCAAAGAGCGAATGAACGAGCACCAGTGCAGCAAGCGTTCCAATAACAGTTGGCATCAGCTTCCAGTCGGCGAGCTTGCCGCCAATAATGTTCCCTACGGTCATCCCGGCTCCGAACAGCAGGAGTATCCAGGTAACCATTGGTGCGGAGATGCCTGACACCTCGGTGAGAATTGGCTTGATATAGGTGAACACAGCAAAGAGGCCAGCTGAAGCCAATGCTGAAATCAGCATCGCCAGCCAGACCTGCAATTTCCCGAGTACCTTGATTTCACTGAGGATACCCCCGCCCTTCTGCTCATCGCTTGTGGCTGGAACGAGCAGGACAATCGCGGTGACCGCCGCAATACCGATAGCCACAACGGCAAGGAATGTGGCGCGCCACCCATACATCTCGCCAAGTGCTGTTCCGGCGGGAACCCCGAGAATGTTGGCAAGCGTCAGGCCGGCAAACATCAGCGCGATCGCACTTGCTCGCTTGTGCCGGGGGACAAGATTTGCAGCCACAACCGAGCCAATTCCGAAGAATGCGCCGTGCCCGAACGCAGTGACGACGCGGGCAATCATCAGCATCCAGTAGCTAGGTGCCAGGGCGCACAAAAGGTTGCCGATCACGAAAAGGACCGCCAATCCGATCAGCACGGGCTTGCGCGGCAGCGACGCAGTTGCAATCGCTATAATCGGAGCACCGATGACAACGCCGAGCGCGTAACCGGTCACCAGCAGGCCAGCACTTGGAATAGAGACACCAAGGTCGGCCGCCACTTCGGGCAGGAGCCCCATAATGACGAATTCGGTCGTTCCGATACAGAACGAGGCGATGGCGAGGGCGAGAATCGGTAAGGGCATGGAGACAACCGCGAGTCTTGAGAATGATCGATGCTGCATAGAGTGCGGAAGTCTTGCAAATGTTTTTTGTGCATTGCAGCAATGCATTTATGAAGGAGGACGAAACACCTCGACATAAGCCGCGCGCAATTCACAATGCTTTATACATCACTGTTGTGGAATCGAGCCGATCTTCGAAGGGATCAAGGCAATATCCCGGGATGACGCCTGCAGTGTTATATCCCAAGGATGCATAGAGCGGCTCCGCCCGATCACCGGTACGGGTATCTAGCGTGATCAACCTGCGGCCAAGCACGGTCGCAAGGCGTTCAAGCTCCGCCATCAACGCCTTGGCGATGCCTTGGCGGCGAAAGTCTGGATGCACCAGGACCTTTCGCACTTCCGCGCGATGCGGCTGATTGGGCGGCGTGTCAAAGTCCAGTTGACCTGACCCGGCCAACCTGCCGTCTTTATACGCTACCAGCAGCATACGCTTCCCATTCCTCAGCGCAGGAAACACATTGCCGCTAAAGAATGTCTCGCTATCGTTCTTTGAAAACGGCAGCACAAAGCCGATACTCGCCCCGTCATGGACGCAAGCGCGCAGGAGGGCGCCAAGAGCGGTGAGATGGTCGGCCAACTCATCTGCTGACACAATCGAGATATTTATCATCGAGTTCGTCGTCCTTCTCAAACAATAAAGAGGATGTATCTGGCTGCAGCGTCTCGCGGCGTCGCAAAGGCACTCGGCCCATAGAGCTGGTAGCGCAGGCAATCGCCAGGCCGAAGATCATGCGTCTGCCCGCCCACTGTGACTTCCAATTGCCCTTCGATCATCAGGAGATGATGCTCAAGGCCATGCCTTGGCGGATGGTCATAGCTAATGCGCGATTCCGGCTGGAGTTCGCATTCAAGGACCTCGCCTGTCAGGGATTGCGCTGGCGGGGATACGGAACGCCGCCGGAATTCGATGTCGGGATCGATCCAAACCGATTGTGTGGTTCGCCGGATAAGCGGGACGAAGCTATCCTCGACCATGTGCATCAGCCGCGACATGGTCAGTCCATAGCATGCGCACAGTTTTCCAAGGACGCTTGCAGTCGGGCTCACCTCCGCATTCTCAAGGCGCGACAGCGTGGCACGACTCACATTGCTGCGCCGTGCGAGATCGTCCAAAGACCACCCTCGCTCATTGCGCAAGCTCTTGAGACGTTGGGCAATCAACCGGTCGATTGCGATTTCGTTTGCTTCTTCCATATAAGAGAATTTGTCTCATATATGGAATTGCGTCAAGTGATCCGGGTTGACCGCGCTCAAATCCAAATGTGAGCCACATCAAGATTTGATGGGCAAGAGAACCAGTTTGTCAGCTGTAAGAAGGAGATAGCGGCTAGGAAAATGGCGTAAGCGTGCGGAGCACCACTTTCTGCAATAACAAGTATTTACAACAAATACTTGAGAGAAAAGTGGCGCGAGTGACGGGGCTCGAACCCGCGACCTCCGGCGTGACAGGCCGGCACTCTAACCAACTGAGCTACACCCGCGCACTTTCGTACCGAACAATTTGTCCGGCGTGAGCGGTCGTTTAAGGGGTTCGAAGGGTAGTGTCAAGCACAACCAGACAGGAAAAATGCGATTGTGAAAAACTCTTCAAACAAATCATAAAAGTGTCGCATCCCCTCTTGCCAATATCGCTCTAAACGCATAAACGCTCCCCACGCACCCTTTGCGAAGGGCGATTAGCTCAGTTGGTAGAGCGCTTCGTTTACACCGAAGATGTCGGGAGTTCGAGTCTCTCATCGCCCACCATTCCCCTCGATACATCAACGCACCATCGGACGAGCGACGCTTCCCAACAAAAGCGCGAGCCTCTGTTTCAGTCGCATATTGTGAGCAGCCGCAGCATTTTGCTCTTTCGCCATCGCGCATCTGCTGCAACAATATCCCCAGCACTCCTTCCAAGAACGCTGAAAAACGGGAACATCAAATGCCATCCAATCGCACATCACGAATCGCTCTTTCGCTTGCAGCGAGCCTCTACCCCGCCCTCGCCCATGCCCATGTCGGCGTTGGCGAAACGAGCGGGCTCGCCCATGGCTTTGCCCACCCCATTTCCGGACTTGATCATATCCTGGCGATGATTCTGGTCGGGGTTCTGGCCTTTCAGCTTGGCGGACGAGCACTATGGATCGTTCCCCTAGCCTTTGTCGGTATGATGGCGATTGGCGGAGCACTCGGCGCTACGGGCGTCAATGTGCCGTTTGTGGAACTTGGTATCGCCATGTCTGTCATCGGGCTCGGCGTGGCTGTTGCGCTCGAGATCAAAGCGCCTGCGGCAATCGCTGCGGGTCTGGTGGGCCTCTTCGCCGTTTTTCACGGCCATGCACATGGAGCGGAAATGCCGGATAACGCCGCCGACCTCGCCTATGCTGCGGGTTTCATGATTGCGACCGCCCTTCTGCATGGCGGAGGCATTGGCCTCGGGTTCGGCATCGGCAAGATCAGCCAGCGTGTCGGGCCAAGCGTTGTGCGCTTAATCGGCGGGGCTGCCGCGCTTGCTGGCCTCGGCATCCTCACGGGCGCGCTCTAAACAAACGACTCGCGAATTAAAAAGGCCGGGCAATTTCTTGCCCGGCCGTTTTATTGCAGCTCTTTTAATGAGCGATCTGCGCTGTCGCATCGTCCTCGGTAACAGAGGACGGCACGTGTGCCGGTTCGGTCCATTCGATCGGCTCCGGCTGGCGTATCAATGCGTGCTTGAGCACTTCATTGGCATGCGAAACCGGGATGATCTCAAGGCCGTTCTTCACATTGTCAGGAATCTCCACCAGATCCTTGGCGTTATCCTGCGGGATCAGAACCGTCTTGATGCCGCCGCGCAATGCAGCAAGCAGCTTTTCCTTCAATCCGCCAATTGGCAGGACCCTGCCCCGCAGGGTGATTTCGCCGGTCATGGCGATATCCTTGCGGACCGGAATGCCTGTCAATATCGACACGATGGCCGTGACCATCGCGATACCAGCCGACGGGCCATCCTTCGGTGTCGCGCCTTCCGGCACGTGTACGTGGATGTCACGACGATCGAACAGCGGCGGCTCGACGCCGAAATCAATGGCCCTTGAGCGAACATAGGACGCCGCCGCAGAGATCGATTCCTTCATCACGTCACGAAGGTTGCCTGTCACGGTCATGCGACCCTTGCCGGGCATCATAACGCCTTCGATGGTCAGCAATTCGCCGCCCACTTCGGTCCAGGCAAGGCCAGTGACAACACCAACCTGATCTTCGCCGTCGATCTGGCCGAAACGGAACTTCTCGACACCGAGGTATTCGTCGATGTTCGCTTCCGTGACCTTTACCGCCTTCTTCTTGGTCTTGAGAATTTCGGTAACGGCCTTGCGTGCCAGCTTCATCAGTTCACGTTCGAGACTGCGGACACCGGCCTCCCGCGTGTAGTTGCGGATGATGGCGCGGATGGCTCCCTCAGAGACCGAGAACTCCTTCGGCTGCAATGCGTGATCGCGGATGGCCTTCGGCAACAGGTGCCGCTTGGCGATTTCCAGCTTCTCATCTTCCGTGTAACCGGCGATACGGATGATTTCCATACGGTCCATCAACGGACCTGGAATGTTCAGCGTATTGGCGGTCGTCACGAACATCACGTTCGAAAGGTCGTACTCAACCTCAAGGTAGTGATCCATGAACGTTGAGTTCTGTTCAGGATCCAATACCTCGAGCAGAGCGGACGAAGGGTCGCCACGGAAGTCCTGGCCCATCTTGTCGATCTCATCGAGCAGGAAGAGCGGGTTGGACTTCTTTGCCTTCTTCATCGACTGGATGACCTTGCCAGGCATCGAGCCGATATAGGTGCGACGGTGACCGCGAATCTCGGCCTCATCGCGCACGCCGCCAAGCGACATACGGATATATTCACGGCCGGTCGCCTTGGCGATCGAGCGGGCGAGCGAGGTCTTGCCAACGCCGGGAGGACCAACGAGGCAGAGGATCGGACCCTTGATCTTGGTAGAACGGGCCTGTACCGCCAGGTACTCGACGATGCGGTCCTTGACCTTGTCCAGGCCATAGTGCTCGGCATCGAGAACCTCGTCGGCAAGGTTGAGATCGTTCTTGATCTTCGACTTCTTGCCCCACGGGATGGACAGCAACCAGTCGAGATAGTTCCGGACGACAGTCGCCTCGGCGGACATCGGGCTCATCTGACGCAGCTTCTTCAGCTCCGCATTGGCCTTTTCGCGCGCTTCCTTCGAGAGTTTCGTCTTCTTGATGCGGTCTTCCAGTTCGGCAGCCTCGTCGCGGCCGTCTTCGCCGTCGCCAAGCTCCTTCTGGATCGCCTTCATCTGCTCATTCAGGTAGTATTCGCGCTGGGTCTTCTCCATCTGGCGCTTGACGCGCGAGCGGATACGCTTCTCAACCTGAAGAACTGAGATTTCCGATTCCATGAATGACATGGCCTTTTCCAGCCGTGCACGCACGGACAGGATGGAAAGCATGTCCTGCTTTTCAGGAATCTTGATCGCGAGATGCGAGGCGACCGTATCGGCCAGCTTCGAGTAGTCCTCGATCTGTCCGGCGGCGCCAACCACTTCAGGCGAAATCTTCTTGTTCAACTTCACATAGTTTTCGAAATCCGACACGACCGAACGCGCAAGTGCCTCGATTTCAACCGGGTCTTCTTCCGGCTCCGCGAGTGTCACTGCGTTGGCTTCATGATAGTCTTCGCGATCACTGAAACTGGTGATTTCGGCGCGAGCGATGCCTTCGACCAGAACTTTCACGGTACCGTCAGGCAGTTTCAATAACTGCAGCACGTTGGCGATCGTGCCAACAGTGTAGATCGCGTCGGCCTGCGGATCATCGTCCGCAGCGTTCTTCTGTGTGGCAAGCAGGATCTGCTTGTCGACGCCCATCACTTCTTCAAGCGCGCGAATGGATTTCTCGCGGCCGACGAAGAGTGGAACGATCATGTGGGGGAAGACAACGATATCGCGCAACGGCAGAACGGCATAAAGCCCGCTCTCACCACCCGCCGGTGTCTTCTTGCTTGCAACCGTCATTTCATGTCCTTTCTCAGGCCATTTGGCCAGATCGCCACATCCGGGTACCCTTTGGTTGCACTGTCAATTCAAAAAATTGGAATCCACTATAAGGACTATACCCCAAACTTTTGGACCGTGCACTGAGCGGCGTACTACCAGTTGTGCAGCTTAACCATTACTTGGAGTGACGGGCCGCTTGTTTCAAGCATCCCAGCTTCAAGTACATTCACAAAATCGTAATCCATCCTGCTCCTGGAAGAGTTCGAGCGCAATCTTTTGCCACGCAACGCACCCTCATTGCAGGTGATTTTCGTGGAAATCCTCGGTGTCGGTGGCATGTGCCAATGCTTTATCGGGACCCCATTCCGCCATGCAAAATCCTGCGCCCGCATGGTTAATCAAACGTAAACAATTCCTCTTAGCGTAATTGCGAGGCGTATAAAACAGAAAAGCTCCGCATGACGCGGAGCCTCCCCTATGCTCACCATGCTTTTCCAGCATCAGGCGGAAACATTGCCCTTTTCTTCCTTGCGCTCAGCATAGATGTACAGCGGCCTTGAATTGCCTTCGACCACATCACCTGAGATCACAACTTCCTGGACACCGTCGAGCGTTGGCAGCTCGTACATTGTGTCGAGAAGTATCTTCTCCATGATCGAACGGAGACCGCGCGCACCGGTCTTGCGGGCAATCGCCTTCTTGGCGATGGCTTTCAGCGCATCTTCGTGGAATGTCAGCTCGACATTCTCCATATCGAACAGACGCTGATACTGCTTCACCAGAGCGTTTTTCGGCTCAGACAGAATCTGCACCAGCGCCACTTCATCGAGATCTTCGAGCGTTGCGATGACTGGCAAACGGCCGACGAATTCAGGGATCAGGCCGAACTTCAACAGATCCTCTGGCTCGAGTTCGCGGAAAATAGCGCCGACGCGGCGATCATCCGGTGCCTTGACGGCAGCGCTGAAGCCGATGGACGTCTTTTCGCCGCGGGCCGAGATGATCTTGTCGAGACCGGCAAAAGCACCACCGCAGATAAACAGGATATTGGTCGTATCCACCTGCAGGAATTCCTGCTGTGGATGCTTGCGGCCACCTTGCGGCGGTACGGAAGCAACTGTGCCTTCCATGATCTTCAACAGCGCTTGCTGTACGCCCTCACCCGACACGTCGCGAGTAATGGACGGGTTGTCTGATTTGCGGCTGATCTTGTCGACTTCGTCGATGTAGACGATGCCGCGCTGCGCCCGTTCGACATTGTAGTCCGCCGACTGCAACAGCTTCAGAATGATGTTTTCGACATCCTCGCCGACATAACCTGCTTCCGTCAGTGTCGTCGCGTCTGCCATCGTGAATGGCACGTCGATGATGCGCGCAAGTGATTGTGCCAGATAGGTTTTGCCGCAACCGGTAGGACCAACCAGAAGAATGTTGGACTTGGCCAGTTCGACTTCGTTGTTTTTCGATGCGTGGGCCAACCGCTTGTAGTGGTTGTGCACCGCGACGGAGAGAACACGCTTGGCATGGCTCTGGCCGATGACGTAATCATCGAGCACTGCCATGATTTCCTGCGGCGTCGGGACGCCTTCGCGGGATTTCACCATCGAGGATTTGTTTTCCTCGCGGATGATGTCCATGCACAATTCGACGCACTCATCACAGATAAATACAGTCGGGCCCGCAATCAGCTTGCGAACTTCATGCTGGCTCTTCCCGCAAAACGAGCAATAAAGCGTATTCTTGGAATCGCCGCCGCCGTTGCTGACTTTGCTCATTGCAGTTTCCTTTCAGTATCGGCCCCGCTCTCCCGGGACCGCCACTTCCTCGAGGTGGAAGTGAATAGTCATTCGTAGAATAGGCTTCCTAGCTCACCAATGGCTTAACGTAACGTCTGCTCAGCTCTATGCAAGCCGGATGTGTGGCGAAAAGTCCGCAACCGGGTCAAAAAATGTTCATTTCCGACCCGGCAACGTGAATTAGCCGGTTACTTTCCATCGCCTTCGATGATCACACGGGACTCAAGCACCTTGTCGATGAGACCGAACTCGAGTGATTCCTGAGCAGTCATAAAGTGATCGCGGTCAAGTGTGCGCTCAATCGTCTCGTAATCGCGGCCAGTGTGCTTGACATAAATCTCGTTCAGCCGCCGCTTCATCTTGATGATGTCCTGGGCGTGGCGCTCGATATCGGACGCTTGTCCCTGGAAGCCGCCGGATGGCTGGTGCAGCATGATGCGGGCGTTTGGCAAGACGAAACGCATGTCTTTTTCCCCGGCCGTCAGTAGCAGCGACCCCATCGAAGCAGCCTGGCCGAAGCACAGTGTCGACACCGCCGGACGGATGAACTGCATCGTGTCGTATATCGCCATGCCGGATGTCACCACACCACCGGGTGAATTGATGTACATGTTGATTTCTTTTTTCGGATTTTCCGATTCAAGGAAAAGCAGCTGCGCGCAGATTAGCGTCGCCATGCCATCTTCGATCGGTCCGGTAATGAAAATGATGCGTTCTTTCAGCAGGCGCGAGAAAATATCATAGGCCCGCTCGCCCCGGTTGGTCTGTTCGACGACCATGGGTACGAGGTTCATAGCTGTTTCGATTGGATCTCTCATCGGTGGGCCTCAGCGTTTGGGGAATAAGGGGTTCAAATGCCCCAGATTCGTGGACTTCTAATTCGATACATAGGGCGTTGCCACCCGTTTCCGCAAGATGTTCTGGGGCTTGATCGTTGCCACAAGGTGAACGGACGTTGGAGTTCAGGCCGCCTCGGCCCTTAACCAGCGCTGAAGAAGCGGCACGTCACCATCGTCGACGGAGCGGGCAACTCGCCGGCCAACGGCGGCTCCAAATTTGTAGCCGTGTCCCGAACAAGCTGAAACGACAAGGCATTTTTCCATTTCTGTTGCGAAGAACCGCTCATCGGACGTGAAGGTGTAGGCGCATGTGACCACATCTGTAACCTTGTATTCGTCCAGTCTCTTCATCGGCGGGGCGAAAAGAGCACGAATTGCTTCGCCCTCGCCTTGCGCGGGGATACGGTCAAGATTTGCATCAAGTGTCTTGCGCTTGTGCAGACCGGAACCGAATTTCAGACCGCCGCCGCCACTCGCCGGTATGATGTAGCCGTCGGTACGGCCACCGACATCCAGCACCACCGGCGATGTGTCCCAAACCGCTTTCAGGTCAGCCGGAGGTTCAAGATATACGACGGCAGTGCGATAGGTGTTCAGTGTCGTTGCCAGATGTGGAAATAGCTTCAGCACCCAGGCGCCGGCGGTCACGATGATTTTGTCGGCAGAAATGACCGTTCCATCCGCGAGAGTAACGGAACCGGCGGCGCTATCGACTGCAGCCACCCTGGTGTCCTCCAGCAGAGTAGCCCCATGGGCACGCAACCAGCGGGCAATGTCTACGGCAATCTTCTTGCAGTGGAGGGCGCCGCCCTCGGGCGAGTAGAAGGCGTAGCGGAACGTTCCCTCTTCCAGGTATCCATAGCGTTTCACCGCCTCCTGGGGCTCATAAAGCTCCAGTGGATATCGACCCTGCTCCAGCCCTTCGCGATATTCTTCCGCCTCGTCCCCGGGTTCACGCGAGACACAGATGAAACCGCGCGGATCGAGATGCGTGGTACCGATATCCCGCCACAACTCATCCCAGGCGGCATAGGCCTCGGATATCGCATCCGCGTAGCCCCCTGCATTACCATAGGCGCGGCGGATAATGCGGTGGTGATCACCTGACGCAGCAAGCGGGTTGGGAATCGGTCCCTGCTCGATCAGCGTGACGGAGTGGCCAGCCTTGGTCAGCGACCACGCGGTTGACAGCCCGGCGATTCCTGCGCCGACGATGGTGATTTTCATGATCTGGTCCTGCTATTCTTGGAAGAACGGATTCGCAGCAATATGAAACATTTCGCGGCGAATGCTCAATGGCTTTACGTGATCTTGCGCGAACGGAATTCTTCTGATGCCCCATCACAATCCCTTGTCGTTCGATTTCGATGGCCGGCGTTTGCGGCTCGATCCGCACGACCGGACCTTCTTCCAGGATCCTTATCGGGCATATGCAATGCTCCATGCCGATGGTCCGTCTTTCTTCTGGGAGAACTATGGCTTCTGGTGCTTCATTGGATATGACGCAGTCAACAGACTCCTGCGCGACCGCCGCTTCGGACGGGAAAAACGCAGCAGCACAGCGGACTCGCAAGGAATCGTCAGCGATCGGTCGCATCTGAAGGATTTCGACCATGTTGAAAAGTTCTCGATTCTCGAACTGGAGCCGCCAACGCACACCCGTTTGCGGACACTGGTCAACCGGGCATTCGTTTCACGCCAGGTCGAGCGCCTGCGTCCGCGTATTGAAACTCTTGCGCACGACCTGATCGATCGGTTCGAGCCGCTAGGAAAAGCTGATCTCATTGCCGATTTCGCAACCCCGATCCCGGTGACGATCATTGCGGAAATGCTGGGCGTGCCGGTAGAATCTGCCCCACAGCTGCTGGACTGGTCGCATCGCATCGTCTCGATGTACATGCATGGCCGTGATCGCCAATCAGAGGATAGCGCCAATGCCGCAGCGGCGGAATTTTCGAGCTTTCTGCGAGATTACACCGGACGCCGGCGCGCCGAACCTGCCGATGATCTTCTAAGTTTGCTGCTGGCCGCTGAGGCGGATGGTGCAAAACTTTCGGAAGACGAGTTGATCACCACTGCCATCCTCCTCCTCAACGCCGGGCATGAAGCCACAGTGCACCAGACCGGCAACGCCGTAAAGGCTATACTCGAAAGCGGCCTCGATCCGGCAGAGTTGTTCGCCAACCCGGAAACCGTAGCAAAAACAGTGGAGGAATGCCTGAGGTTCGACGCACCTCTGCACATGTTCACCCGCTATGCCTATGAGGAAATCGATCTCGGCGATGGCATTTTGCTCAAACCTGGCAACCAGATCGGGCTCATGCTGGGCGCTGGCAATCGCGATCCCATGGTCTTCGCGTCACCGGACACATTCATGCCGGACCGCACCGATCAAAAGAACCTGTCATTTGGCGCTGGCATTCATTTCTGCATCGGCGCGCCACTGGCCCGGCTGGAACTCCAGGTTGCGTTGAAGGTGCTTTTCGATCGTTTGCCCAACCTGCGGTTTAAGGAACAGCCCATTTATCGCGATACATTTCATTTCCACGGGCTGGAGCGGCTGGACGTCGAATGGTGATCAAAGCTTGATCACATATTCCTTCCGCGTTGTCTCAAGCACTTCCCATGTTCCGCGAAAGCCCGGACGCAGAACGAAACTGTCTCCAGCCTCGACACGGTGCTCCACGCCGTCATCCTCTGTGATGACCGAGCGACCCGACAGGATGTGGCAGAATTCCCATTCATCGTAAGCGATGCGCCACTTGCCGGGTGTGGCCTCCCAAATTCCGGCATATATACCACCTTCCGCCTCATCGCAGTTCCATGTCCGGAACTGCGGATCCCCCGAAATGACGCGTTCCGGCTTCGGCGCTCCGTGTTCCGGATCGACGCCATCAAAGTCGATTTTGACAAGATTTTTCATGGGTTTAACCAGCTTTCGCAAGACCTTGTTCAAGATCGGAGATTATATCCTCGACGCTTTCAATGCCAATGGAAAGGCGCACCACGTCCGGTCCTGCACCCGCCGCGATCTTCTGCTCGTCGCCGAGCTGCCGGTGTGTAGTTGAAGCCGGATGGATGATCAGCGATTTGGTATCGCCTATATTGGCCAGATGCGAAAAGAGCTGAAGGCTGTCGACAAGTTTGACGCCCGCGTCATAACCGCCCCTCAGTCCAAAGGTGAACACCGAACCCGCCCCCTTAGGCGCATACTTCTTCTGCAGGGCGTTGTACGGGTCTTCGGGAAGACCGGCATAGCTGACCCACGCCACTTTCTCGTGTCTGCTCAGCCACTTAGCCACTAGAAGCGCATTGTCCGCGTGGCGCTGCATGCGCAGCGGCAAGGTTTCGATCCCGGTCAGGATCTGGAATGCATTGAACGGGGAAAGCGCCGGACCGAGGTCGCGCAGGCCGAGGACCCGGCAGGCGATGGCAAAGGCAAAATTGCCGAAAGTCTCATGCAGAACCACGCCGTTATATTCGGCACGCGGCTCTGACAGCAGCGGATAGTTCCCGGATTTCGACCAGTCGAACGTGCCACAGTCGACGATGACTCCACCCATCGAATTGCCATGGCCGCCGAGGAATTTCGTCGCAGAATGTACAATGATATCAGCACCATACTCGATCGGACGGATCAGGTAGGGCGACGCGAGAGTGTTATCCACGATTAACGGTAGACCATGTTTGTGGGCGATCTTGGCGATGGCTTCGATGTCGGTAATGACCCCGCCGGGGTTGGCTATGCTCTCGATGAAGACGGCGCGGGTCTGTTCATCGATCTGAGCCTCGAAGGACGAAGGATCATCAGCGTCGGCCCAGCGCACGCGCCAGTCGAAGGATTTGAACGACTGGCCAAACTGGTTGATCGACCCGCCATAGAGCTTGTTCGAAGCGACGAAATTGATCACCCGGCTGCATCAGCGTATGAAAGACCAGTAGTTGTGCCGCATGGCCTGATGCAACCGCTAATGCTGCTGTCCCGCCTTCAAGTGCCGCTACACGTTCCTCCAGTACCGCATTGGTTGGATTGGTGATTCGGGTGTAGATGTTGCCGAAGGCCTTCAGGCCGAACAGCGACGCCGCATGGTCCGCATCATCGAAAACGAAGGCCGTGGTCTGGTAGATCGGCGTTGCCCGGGCTCCTGTTGCCGGGTCAGGCTGGGCACCCGCGTGGACGGCAAGCGTTTCGATTCCGGGTGCGCGGTGCGCCATGTGTTACTCCCTCGTGCGTTGATCCGGTCAGGCTATGAAATTGCGACGCTGACGCCAAGCGCGCATTTCCACAACTGACGACAATCTAATTTCATCCGGGGATTGAGAATTCTTGTACCAATTTCGAAGTTCCTTGTACGAGAACGAGCAATTCTTGTACGAGAATGGTACGGGAACGTTCAACTCGTGTCCGGGAATGGTGCGACGCCGTCTCTTTTCCCGCCGGCTAGGCTGCGCGCACTCCAAGACGGGGATATTCAATGGCCGGGCAGCGATTCATGACAACGCTGATACCGGCCGCTTCCGCCCGGCGCGCCGCCTCTTCATGCTGAACGCCAAGCTGCATCCAGATGACGCGCGGCAGGACCTTCAGGGCCAGAACCTCATCGACGAGGCTCGGAACTGCAAAGGAGTTGCGGAAGACATCGACCATGTCGATCGGCTCGGGAATGTCGGCGAGATGGGCATAGACCAGTTGGTCGTGGATGCGCTTGCCCGCCTGCCCGGGATTGACGGGAATGACATGGTAACCCTTGGCCAGGAGGAATCTCATGACTGAATTGCTTGGGCGTGCCTCGTTGATCGACGCGCCGACCAGAGCGATGGTTTTGACCGAGGTCAGAATGCCGCGAATGAAATCGTCGGTGTAATGATTGTGGTCCGGCATTGCCAATTCACTCACCCTTCCACTCAGGCTGACGCTTCTCGATGAAGGCGTTGATGCCTTCTTCCGCATCCCGAGCCAACATGTTCTCGACCATGACCTGCGCGGCATAATCATAGGCCCCGGTCAGTCCCATTTCCGCCTGCCTGTAGAAGGCCTCCTTGCCGATCTTCACTGTCAAAGGTGATTTTGCGGCAATGGTTTGCGCATATTTCCGGACAATCGGATTCAAGTATTCCTGCGGCACGACACGATTGACCAGCCCAAACTCGCGCGCGGTCGACGCATCGATGGTTTCGCCGGTCAGCAGCATCTCCATCGCCTGCTTGCGGGATATGTTGCGCGAGAGCGCCACCATCGGCGTGGAACAGAACAGGCCAATATTGACCCCCGGCGTGCAGAAGGAAGACTTGTCGGTGCAAATGGCAAGATCGCAGGACGCGACGAGCTGGCAGCCTGCCGCCGTCGCCAGACCATCGACAGCGGCGATAACGGGTTTTGGATGCCGGACAATCGACTGCATCAGTTCAGCACAGAGACGCATGGTCTTTTCGAAGAAATCGCGGCCGCGGTCAGCATCCTTGCGATGCGCAGTCAGCTCTTTCAGGTCATGCCCGGCCGAGAACAGGTTTTGTGTTGAATTGATGATGATGACACGAACCGCGCTGTCGTCCCGAGCCGAGGCAAGATGATCAAGCAGCAGTTGCATCATTGCCAGCGACAGCGCATTGGCTGGCGGATTTTGCAACGTCAGCCGCAGAACCCCGCCCGCCAATTCGTGTCCGACAATCGGTTCCTCACGGCGGATAGCGTGGATTTCGCCCATGTCGTTCCTCTTCGGCAATTATTGCGCCGGCGGCGCCCACTGTTCGTAGAGGGGCTTCAACGTGCGCAAATGACGCTGGACAATCGCCAGGTTTCCTGGCGTTGGTTTTGCATTTTCCACCTTGGCAAGTCCAGCCTTCAATCCGTCGATCATGTCGGTCTTTTCCTTGTCGGACAGAGTAACCATCGACGGAATGGAGCTGATCGCCTTCTCGACCTCCTGACGCGGATTGGGATTGGTTGCCCAATGATAGGTGACCATGATCGTATTGGTCGTATCAAGCCAATCGGCAAAACTGGCGAAGCCAAATTCTGCCGCCTTCTTGTCCAGTATCGCCGTACGCTGCTCCGCCGTGCCCTTTGCGTCCAGTTCCCGCGCTGTGGAGGCAACGGGAGCAAAGCCATAGAGAAAGCGCGTGACCATATCTTCGGTCAACACAACGGAACGCTCCGGCAAAGCGAAGGCTTCAACGATCTGCACGGGTCTTGGAGGGGGTTGCGTGGCGAGGAACCCAGCATAGGCAAGCGCAGCAAAACAGGTTGCAACAACTATTCCTGGCGGTTTCATAGCGTCTCCTTGTAAAGGCGATGCGGGATATTAAAAATAGCAGCGAAACACTCAAGAAAACAGTCGGAGGGCACATTGTGGGTATAATGATGGATGTGGAAGCGTTGTCATCCTTTCTGGAGCGTGAATTTCCGCAGGTAAATGCCGACGGAATAGCGTTTACGGTGACGGGCGCCGGTCCCGGCTTTGCTTCCATGCGGCTCGATCCCATGGAGCGGCACCTGCGCCCTGGCGGTACCGTATCCGGGCCAACCCTGTTCACACTCGCCGATGTGGCCGCCTATTTTGCAATCCTCGCGCAGATCGGACCGGTTGCCCTCGCCGTGACAACGAACCTAAACATCAATTTCCTGCGCAAGCCGGAACTCGGCCCTATCGACGCCGTGGCCAAACTGCTGAAGCTCGGCAAACGGCTCGCCGTCGTCGACATTGCGATGACCAGTGCAATGAATGGTCAACTCGTTGCCCACGCGACGTCGACCTATTCGATACCGCCGCGGGCGTCAGATTAGTGTCAGGACCTGCTAAATCTGATCGCGGTGGGCTTTTCGTTCGGGATAAGAAATCCTTGCGGAAGCGTATCACCCGATTTGGGTAAAGCGCGAACGGCCATTTTTCTCCATAATTATGTGCAAGCATACTATCCGGAAGCATTGGCAGGGTGCCTCTCCTGGCCAATGCGTTAAAAATTAGTTGGAGGATTTGCCGTGAAACGCCTAATTGCTGTGTCAGTTCTGGCCACAATGTCGCTTACTCCTGCGGCGTTTGCCGGCAACACGTCGTCGAATTCGAGCTCCAACTCTTCGAACGGCGTTCACACCCGTGTCGATACCATCATAACCGACGATGACAATGGGCAATCCATTTATGTGCGGCGCACCGTCCGTACCGAACCTCGCAGAGACCGGCCAAGGTACGTCATTCGCGAACGGGAGAGATCCAGCCAGCGAACAGTGCGCCGCTGGTATGCCGACGATGACGATTGATGTCTCCGCGACATAGCCATTCGTAATCGCGGGTATCGAACGCCGGAACGTTGCGGAAAATCGTGATCAGATTTGGCAGGTGTCAGCTTCCGCGTTGGCTGCAGCGGGAGTATAGTCTGGCCTTCCTTCGCGAATGTCCGAAATCGAGGGAAATTTGACCTTTGCCGCCTGCCTAACGCCCATTATCACCATGGGGGATACGCGTTCTCGATCGCAGGTCGCGCCGTCCAGTCCGGACAACAAAAGGGGGCCCGAAACAACCATGGCTACCACGATCAAGGTCAACGGCGTCGACCGAAACGTCGATGTTGACGACGACACACCTCTCCTATGGGTATTGCGCGATGTTCTGGAGATGTCCGGGACGAAGTTTGGATGCGGCCAGGCCCTTTGCGGCGCCTGTACCGTACACATTGATGGCGTCGCCACACGCTCCTGCGTGACGACCATTGACAGCATCGGCAGTTCCGAAGTCATGACAATAGAAGCGATCGGCCAGACACCGGCAGGAGCGAAGATCCAGAAAGCCTGGCTCGATCTCGAAGTTGTCCAGTGCGGCTATTGCCAGTCGGGCCAGATCATGTCGGCATCGGCGTTGATTGCGGAGAATCCAAACCCGACCGACCAGGATATCGATGATGCGATGTCCGGAAATATCTGCCGCTGCGGAACCTACATCCGTATCCGCGAAGCCATCAAGCTTGCGGCCAAATCATTAAATCAGGGAGGCTGACATGATCCTCGATCGCATGAACCTGAACGGTCCTGACGCCCCGCCAGAGCACAGGATCTCCCGCCGCCATTTCCTGCAAGCCGGTGCAGCTGCCGGCGGTGGTTTGCTGCTTGGATTGCACTTGCCATTGGCAGCCTCCGAGGCGCGCGCGGCTGGCGGAAATTTCGCTCCAAATGCCTTTATTCGCATTGATCCGAACGGTCAGATCATCCTGACCATGCCCTATGTCGAAATGGGGCAAGGCACCTATACTTCTGTCCCGATGCTGATAGCCGAGGAACTGGAGGTGGACCTGTCGCAAGTGCAGCTCGAGCACGCACCTCCGGACGAAAGCCGATATGGCAACCCTGCCCTTGGCGGGCTTCAGGCTACCGGCGGTTCGACCACGATCCGTGCGGCGTGGGAACCGATGCGCCAGGCAGGGGCTGCGGCAAGGACCATGCTGATCGCCGCTGCGGCAAAGCGCTGGAGCGTCGATCCTTTATCTTGCCGGGCCGAGAAGGGCGAGGTTGTCGATGCGGCAACGGATCGCCGCGCAAAATATGGCGATCTGGCAGCTGATGCCGCTCTCCTGAGCGTCCCTGCCAATGTGACACTCAAACGCCGCGAGGATTTCAAACTCATCGGCACGCCGGCAAAGCGCCTTGATACTCCCGCTAAAGTCAACGGAACTGCCGTCTTCGGGATCGACGTTCGATTGCCGGACATCAAGATCGCAACGCTTGCACAATCGCCGGTGTTCGGCGGCAAGTTGAAGAATGTGGACGACACTGCAGCCAAGGCGGTGAAGGGTGTGCGCCAGATCGTGAAGCTCGACGATGCGGTCGCCGTGGTGGCTGATCACATGGGGGCTGCTAAGAAGGGGCTGGCGGCGCTGGTGATCGAATGGGATGAAGGAGCCAACGCCAAGCTAACCACAGCCGATGTCCTGCGGCAGCTCGAAGAGGCGACGCTTTCCGAAGGTCCTGTCGCCAAGAATGTTGGTGATGTGGCCAAAGCGATGGAAGGTGCCGCGACCAAAGTCGAAGCGACCTATCACGTTCCCTTCCTTGCCCATGCAACGCTTGAGCCGATGAATTGCACGGTTCATGTGACTGGGGATGGCTGTGACGTCTGGGTTGGCTCACAAATACTCGCGCGAGCGCAGGCAGTTGCGGCGCAAGTCGCCGGTCTGCCCGTGGAGAAGGTGCGTGTTCACAACCACCTGATCGGTGGCGGCTTCGGCCGGCGTCTGGAAGTCGATGGCGTGGCCCGTGCCGTCCAGATTGCGAAGCAAGTCGAAGGCCCGGTCAAAGTGGTATGGACCCGCGAGGAAGATATCCAGCACGACATGTACCGGCCGTTTTTCTTCGACCGCATGTCCGCTGGCCTCGACAAGGAGGGCATGCCTGTAGCCTGGAACCATCGTTTCGCAGGCTCGTCTATCCTCAAAAGGTGGGCCCCGCCGCTGTTTGCGAATGGCCTTGATCCTGAAACAGTAGACGGCGCGGTGGAGCCGCCATATGCGCTGCCGAACATGCGGGTCGAATATATCAATGTGGAGCCGCCAGGAATTCCCACAGCATTCTGGCGAAGCGTCGGTCCCTCGCACAATATATTTGTGGTTGAGACCTTCATGGATGAGCTTGCCCATGCGGCGAAGAAAGATCCGGTCGAATATCGGCTGGCTCTGCTCGATGCCCAGCCCCGCGCCAAGGCGGTCGTCGCCCTTGCGGCAGAAAAGGCCGGATGGGGAAGCCCGCTTGACGAGCGAATGGGCCGCGGTGTCTCCGTTCAGACGGTTTTTGGCTCCTACATGGCGCAGGTTGCCGAGGTGGAAGTCGCCAAGGACGGGTCCATCAAGGTGCACCGTGTGGTCTGTGCAGTCGATTGCGGCATTGCAATCAATCCCGATACCATCCAGGCGCAGGTGCAAAGCGCTGTGATGTTCGGCATCACAGCGGCTCTCTACGGCGAAATCACGCTCAAGGATGGTCGTGTCGAACAGTCAAATTTTGACACCTACCAGCTGCTGCGCATGAACGAAGCGCCAACGGTCGAAGTCCATATCGTTCAAAGTGGCAAATCCCCGGGCGGGATGGGCGAACCCGGAACATCCGCGATCGTGCCAGCGATTGGAAATGCGATTTTCGCGGCGACCGGGAAGCGTTTGCGCAAGATGCCAGTCGATACGAGCATGTTGAAGGCTGGCTGAGCAAAAGGGCGCGCCGGAACGGCGCGCCTTCTCCGTTTACGGGCTCTAGTTTGCCGCGAAGCAGTAAAAGAGGCCGTCACCGCCAGTGCCTTTGAAGGCCTCCACCGTGCAGCCGCCGCGCGTCGGGTGCGAGGAGTTCCAGGATTTGGCCTCGGCAGAATCGTTCAAGCCAGTGCGGTCGCTGTGGCCGACAATCGCAGCGCCCTCGGAGCCGCCCATGGTCCAGTTGCCGCAGGTTTCCGGCGCCGCAGTGCCGTCCGCCTTCGACCCGGTCAGAATGTCATGACGGTTCGGCGTGTCGCCACGGCCGTTGATGACTTCGCCCTTTTCGTTCAGCGCCGTCTGCTTGGTCAGATTGTTCTTGTCGCTGTGCAAGGTGGCGACATCGTCGGCGATCTTCTCGCCCTTGGCGTTGTACCACGGGCCTGCGCCAATGCGGTCTTTGGCGTTTTCGGCGTCAGTCGAAAGGTAGGCCTTCCAGGTCTTGCCTGTGGAGCCGCCGGCCGTGGCAAGCGTGGTGCAATAGGCGTCGGCACCTGCGAGACCGCCAAGATCGCCGCCCTTCCCGGGATTAACGCTGGTGACGAAGAAACTCATGGCGGTATCCTGGGCATAAGCCCCCGCCCCCATGCAGACCAAAGCGGCTGCGGCAAGTGCAAGCCTGCGTTTCATGACATGTCCTCCCTGTTCCCGATTTTAATCAGGATTCAGCGTATGGCGGGGCAAGATGGGAGTAAAATCGCAACTCTGTGATGAATCTCAACGGGTTTGCGCCAGCCCGATCAACAAAACTCAGACGACAAAGTCGAAGCGACCGAATTTTCCGTCGGCGGTATCGCTCATCTGGAGCAAAAGCCGCTTGTCGAAGATGCGGTCCTCTTCATTCTGGGGCTCGCCGGGAAAGTACAGCTGTGTCGTCAGGACCTTTCCACCCGGCTTTTGAACCTTCACATGATAGTGGCGGGTGCGCCCCGGATAGAGCGACGGGATGATGGTCGAAAACCACCAGCGACCGTTTTCGTCGGTGAATTGATGGCCACGCAACTTGTAGCCATCGAGGTCATATTCGCCATGGTCATCCGCATGCCAAAGCTCCACAAGCGCCTTTGAAGCGGGCTTGCAATCCGTGCCCAACACAAATCCGGCAATGACGATCCTGGTTCCGCCGGGCGCGTCGGCAGTAAAGTCCTGTTTGAGGGGCGAGCTCCGTTTGAAGTATGGCCCTTCTGTTTGCGCAACAGTCAGCTCATCAGCATCCTGGCATGAGGGCGTCAAATCCAGAACAGGCTGCGGACTGAGCGCGTGCGCCTGGAAGACACCCGCGGCTTTGATCGAGGGGACGGCGAGAAAAGCAGCGAGGACAGTCCTGCGTGTTGGCTCCATCGTCTTGACTCCACACCCTTTAGAGATTGCGCAATAGGCTTGAAATATACATCACAGGTCCGGTCCGGAAAAATCACGGGATGGTGTTGCCGTCGTGGAGAGCGTTTCACGAGCCCTGCCCTTCGACGTTACACGCTTTCCGGCGTAAAAATCTGCAATGAAAGATTGTAGTGCATGTACTGCCAATCGCTTGCCGGTTGCAGGCTCCTTTTGGCAAGCAGTTCAACTGCCCGGGTGGCTACCGCCTCGATCGGATGGGAGAGTACCACTTTCAATGTGCCGTCGACCAATCCGTGCATTGTCGGGTCGGTCAGATCATGCCCGATGATCGACGGCATGTGCTCGTTGGCTGCTTCCCTCACCGCTTTCAAGACGCCACCGATGCCGCCGCCAGCGACATACAGTCCTGCCAGGCGGGGATGCCGCCGCAACAGGTCGAGCGTTGCCTCGAACGCATAATGGTCGCTTTCGAGCGTCGCCACCGGATCGATGAGAACGAAATCCGGCGCGCTTTCCCTCAGGCAGGATCTGAAGCCGATCTCGCAAGCCTCCTGACAGAGATAGCGATGGCTGCCAACGAAAATCGAGACGGTCGAGTTGGCCGGTAGCATGTTCGACAGAAACCAGGCCGCCGTTCGCCCGACTTTCCTGTTGTCGAGCCCGACATAGCCGGCGCGCGACGTTGCGGTGAGGTCGGATACCATAGCAACCACCGGGATTGACTTCGAGCTGAGCGCATCGATGGCGGCTGTGACGTTGGGATGGTCGGCGGCCACGACGGCGACACCATCTGCGACCTTCCCCATCCGCATCAGCGTCTCCCCGACTGCGCCCGGGGTCAGATCGTCCATGAACTCGATGATGGCTTTGCCCCGGACAGTTACGCATTCGTCTGTGGCCTTTTGCAGGGCCTCACCGAGCAGCTTATAAAACGGCGTCGATTTCTGCTGGAGGAGAAAAGCGAATGTCCGCTGCGGCAAGTCGGCCTTCAAGCGATGCCTGAGCAGCGGCGTTGCGTAAAACCCGATCCGCTCGGCCGCCTCGAGGACGCGGCGGGCCGTTTCTTCCCGCACCTCGGCGCGCCCGTTCAGCACGCGATCGACGGTCGAGACGCCAACGCCAGCCTCCTTCGCGAGAACGGACATATTCGGTCGCCGCATATTGCTCTCCATGACAGAAATCTTTCATCCAAATCGTAGTCGGTTCCGGCAGATTTTGAAAGGAAACGTTTCACCACGTTGAATGAATGCTTTCATGCCGGTATTATCAAGCATCCCCGGCTCTGTGCTGGCTGGAGGAATTGGGAGGCCGTCATGGGCGAAGGATACCGTAGCTACGCGCTCATCGGCGACGCGAGTGGTGCGTCTGACATCACCGGGGATGCGTTTGAGGACAAGGTCGAAGCAGAGTGGTTTTCGGCGAAAGTGGACAGGAAGGCCTTCAAGCAGTTGATCAAACGGTCTGATGCGGCCGGCTTGAAACACTTCGGCGTGTGGCTCGGGTTGCTCGCCGGCTCAGGTACCGCCGCGTTCCTCACCTGGGGTACCTGGTGGTGCGTCCCTGCCTTCCTGGTCTATGGCCTCGTCTATTCGATGTCCGATCACCACGCGCATGAGCTGTCGCACGGAACGCCGTTCAAGACGCGCTGGATCAATGAGATTTTCTATCATCTCAACGGCTTCATGACATTGCATGAGGGCCACTACTGGCGCTGGAGCCACTCGCGCCACCATACGGAAACGCTGATCGTCGGCCGCGATCCCGAGATTGCCGTGCCGCGCCCGCCCGACATTGCTGGCATGCTTCTCGACCTGTTCTTCGTCAAGTCGGGCCTGAAACAGATCGGCTCGATCATCCGGCAGGCGTCGGGCAGCCTCAACGAGGAAGGCCGCCACTTCATTCCCGAGGGCGAGAAACGCAAGGTTTTCTGGTCGTCGCGCGTCTTCGCCGCCATCTTTGCGAGCGTTATCCTGGCGTGCTTCGCCGCAGGCTCGATCCTTCCTGCAATGTTTATCGTCCTGCCCCGCTTCTACGGCGGGTTCATGGCCCAGCTGTTCAACCTGACCCAGCATGCGGGGATGCAGGAGGATATCCGCGACCACCGTCTGAGCACGCGGACCTGGAACACCAATCCGGTCTTCCGCTTCATGTACATCAACATGAACTACCACATCGAGCACCACATGTTTCCGATGGTACCGTTTTACAATCTTCCCAAGCTGCATGAGATGATCAGGGCGGAATGCCCGCCGCCATACCAGGGTCTTTGGGCCTGCTACGCCGAAATCATCCCTGCCGTGCTCAAGCAGGTGAAAGATCCAAGCTGGTATGTCCGCCGTCCCCTGCCGCTAACGCAAGTTGCGGCCGAATGAGCATGGAATTGAGCCATGCGCGCTATTCGCGACGCCAGGTTGAACCCTTGCAAACAAGGCCTCCGAGCATGCAACCCGAGAGTTCGACATGCTGGCCAGAAAACTTGGCTTTCCCTGAATAGGTCTTGCCGCTTTCGGTGTCATAGAGCGTGCCCGCGTAGGTACCATCACCAGCCGGCTTCAAGGACACTGCCTGAATGCCTACGACCGGGCGGTCACGTTTGGAGACGTCAGGGTTGTTGACGTCGTTGACGGGTTCCTTCATCCAGACCACGGTACCGCAAACGCCGTTGCCGCACTCGCTCAATCGCACCTTCGTACGACCACTTTCGTTAACGTAAGTTCCAACAATCTCTGGTGCCTGAGCAATGGCCGTCGTCGTCAATGCCCCTGCCAAAAAAAGAGCGTAGATAATCTTTTGCATACTAAACAAGTCGTGTCTCCTGAACATCTTAAGCTATCCAATCCAACGCCATAGGCGGGTTGGATTCGGCATTCGAGAGCCAATACAGAATAAATTGGTCAGGATTAGGGGCAAAACTCATCTTAACTCTAAGGGCCCGCTTCACGCGCGATTTGCCATCAAGGGCATTGACATGCAGTTACTTTACTGCATTTCATATGCCTATGAATGAAGAAGAACTCGATCTGATTTTCAAGGCTTTCGGCGATGCGACCCGAAGGCGTATCCTTGATCTTCTGCAAGCGCGCCCCGAGCCGTCATTGTTCGAGATTTGCGCCTCATTTTTCTCCGCGGATAGCAAGAGCCTGTCTCGACAAACGATTTCCCAGCACCTCGACGTGCTGGAAAAAGCGGGATTGATAAAAACCTCGTGGAAAGGCCGGACCAAAACCCATTCCTTGAATGTCGCGCCAATGCAAGCGGCAACCGATCAGTGGCTCAAGAAGTTTCTTTAAGAAAGGCATCCACCATGCGAATTTATGTGACCAGCGTCTTAGTCGATGACCAGGCCAAGGCCCTGAAGTTCTACACCGATAAGCTCGGCTTCATTTTGAAGCACGATATCCCCGTCGGAGAACACCGCTGGCTGACAGTTGTGTCGAAAGAGCAACCTGAAGGAACGGAACTGCTGCTCGAGCCGAGCGAGCATCCGGCCGTCAAGCCCTTCAAGGATGCTCTTGTCAAAGACGGCATTCCCGCTACGTCATTTCAGGTCCAGGATTTGAATGCGGAGTTTGCAAGACTTCGCGAGCTTGGAGTTGTGTTCACGCTGGAGCCGATGGATGCAGGCACTGTGCGAATGGCAGTCTTGGACGACACCTGCGGAAATCTCATCCAGCTGGTTGAAATGAAACCGGCCTGATCCGGACTGACCAACAGTCGCAACAGTTGCTAATGGCAGCTAGGGGCCCGAAGCTGTTGTTCAGCAAGTTCGAAACTTATACTCTCGGAAGGCTCGATTTGCTCTAGGGCGTGTACTCATAAACGAGATTAGTTGGGACAACGTGCGACATAGATCTGCCGACCGCAAGCCCGACATAGCTCCGCAGAAATCTTGCAACTCTGTGAGGTTAGGAACATGGTCGTGGCTTAGGTCGCTGGGGATTTTGTGACCGATGTGCATGCCGTTGTTTCTAACCTAGCTTTTCAAATCACAAAGGACCTCCATCATGTCGGACAAGCCTAAAGAAGGTCTCGATCGCCGCGACTTCATGATCGCATCCATTGCTACGGTCGGCGTGTCGGCTGCCCTTGCCGTCAATGCTGGCGCTGCGAATGCCCAAGACGCAGCGGCACCGGCTGCGCCGCAGGCAACCGTCTATACCGGTGATGTGGTGCAGGGGAAGAAAGTCGTCAGTACGCTCGACGTCAACGACCTCGAGCCCGGCAAGAAGCACTTCCTGTATTTTCAGGGTGTGCAGATGCCCACGGGCCAGCAGCGGTATGCGTCTGTGATTGTCGCCAAGGGGGCAAAGCCGGGCAAGCGCGTCGTTCTGGTCAGCGGCGTGCATGGCGACGAGATGAGTTCAGTGCATACGGTCCAGACTGTATTGAACCAACTCGATCCGGCGCAGATGTCCGGCACGGTAATGGCGGTCACGGACGTGTCTGGCCCGGCCATGGAGGCCATGCAGCGCAGATGGCCCAATTCGGGCAGGGGCCCCGATCTCATCGACATGAATAGAGTGTGGCCCGGAAACGAGAACGATGTCACCCCAACCAGCCGGCACGCCGGGCTGCTGTTCAACCGGCTTCTCCGGCCCAACGCCGACGTCGCGATCGACTTCCACACCGGGACAACCGGTTTCGAGGTCTCTGCATTCAATATTGCCAGCATGGATGTGCCCGAGATCAAGGCAATCGTCGATCTTTATCCCGTCAGGCAGATTTTCGACAATCACACATATCCCAGCGTCCTGCATAACGCGTTTATCGAGGCGGGCATCCCGTCCTTTTGCCCGGAGGTCGGCGCTGCGCGCGTCCTGGACCTCGAAATGATCGCCCTGTTCGTGGAAGGCACAATGAACGTTCTCAAGCATCATGGCATCCTTGCCGGACCAATGGGACGCACTGGCAAGGACGCGGGTGTTTTTGTGGGCAACAGCGCATTTCCGATTCTGGCAACGGAGGGCGGGTTCGTCGAGCATCTGGTCAAGCTCAACGACAAGGTCGAAGCCGGACAGAAGGTGGCCATCCAGCGCAATAGCTTCGGCGAGGTGGTTGCGGAGTACACCAGCAGCGTGGCTGGAGAGGTGGCGGGCCTGCGCAGCGATGTAACATCCGAGCCCGGCAACCCCTTGACATTTATCCTGTACCACAAGGCGGCGCCGGAGGGTGTTGAGACTTATCCCGAGTAGTTCACCCTGTGAGCGATCTTTGGTTGTATAGCGTTTGTGCGACCTTGCTCGCCGCATAGTGCGCCCGAGATATGATTCGCTCTTTTGAATGGCCTGACCTCGGTCAATTCAGTTCTGACTAGAACTGCCCGCTCTCGCAGCTCCCTTGCGAACTTCTCGATCTGCGTAGATCTTTTCCATCAGCCGCTTTAGCCAACCCGTCGCCGGATCGCTCGCCATCTGTTTATGCTCCCCGGATTGTAGGCTGGTTAAGCGTGAATGATCCTTTTGCTTTCCATAGAACACTTGACTATCTCCCTGATGCGCGACGGTTTGAACCCGGCACACCCAATGGATGCGGCATCCTTGGACTTACGGAACGCCTTGCTCAGATCGATGAACTAGGGATCGAGTGGATCGAAAACAGAATTCTGACCCTGAATGAGATGCTCTGCGAAACTGCGCTCTCCAACGGGATTGAACCGGCTTACCGGTTCGAGGGCCAATCGCGCTCCGGCATCACCCTTTTGCAGAAGCCCGGAACAGGCGCTGCAGACGTGCACGCATCTCTAGCCAAGAACGGGATTTATGTGAGCATACGTAATGGCGCGATAAGGGTCTCTCCGCACTACTACAACACGCCTGATGAAATCGAGCGCATCGTATCCGTTATGGCTGCCAGAATATTGCCTTTCAGGATAGCCATATCCGCAAGAGTTCGCCTAGTGTCCCGTCAGGACGAGAGTCTGCACAGGTAGCATCACCGCCTGCATGCGCAGGATCATGGCATGGACGAGTGCGACTGCATCAACCACGTGCAGGTATATCCATTCTCCAGTACCAATATCCGGTGCGTGAAGCCTGTCATGGTTGTTGGTGTAGGCGTTGGCTATGCAGCTGCTGCCCGGCGGCACGCCGTCCAGGAGCCCCGGATAAAGCGGTTGCAGGAAGACCGTAAGCGTTCCCGGCCTGGAGATCTGCTGCAAATCGATCAGCTGATCGGTTGCACGGAACTGTCCGGCAGCAATGACGTCCTGGACGTCTGTCACCACCATCGGGATGATCTTGAAAGGCTTGCCGATGCAGGTTGCCTCGGCGATCATGCCGACCTTCATCACTTGCGCTTCGATCTGGCCAAAGCCGGCAATCAGGGTTCCCCGCCCGGCCTCCTCCGGCACCATGATTCCCGCCGGCCGGATCATTGTATTGACCACATCGCCCGCCCGGAGGGTGAATTGCTGAACGGTTCCGGCAATACCGGCGCGGACAGTTGTCTTGTCCAAGTCGACCTGAGCCTGAGCCAGAGCCGCTTCGGCGCTGGCTTTCTGCGCTGGAAGAAGTGCGGCGATCTTTGTCTCGAGCGTCTGTTTGTTGGCGATGGCAGCGTCGAGCGCACCTTTCCGGCCATCGGCCGAGATTTGCAAGCGCTCGACCTCTCGCACCGAAACAGTGTTTGTGCGGAGGAGCTCCGTTTTGGTCGCCAGTTCGTCCAGGGCCTGCTGGTATGCCCCTTGAGCCTGCTGGATGAGCCCGTCTGCGGAGACAAGCTCCGTCTGCGCCACCGTCGTCTCGGCGATGGTTTCGGCTATGGCCCGCTGTGCAATCTCCTTTGCGGCCTCCTGTTGGGAACTGTCGAGCCGGAAGAGTGGCTGACCCGCCTTCACCTTGGAATTGACGCCGACGAAGACCTCGGCAACGCGACCAGTCGATTCGGGCAGGATGGTGACAGTCCGGAATATGGCCGTGACGTTGCTGGTCGAAGGGTGGAAATAAAAGATCAAAGTGATCAGTGAAACGGTCAGCAGCAGGCAGGCCGTGATGCCCCAACGCAGTTCGTACCACACCGTATAAAGGTTGATCTCGCGCCCGATGCGCTTGTCCTGGACATAACGGCGGAACAGATAATCCGGAAGCACTGTAACCATTGAACACAGCATAAGCTCAAGCATGTTCAGATACCCCCGCCCGCATCAGATTTCGTCTCTGGCTCCTCAGTGCCGGCCATCTCGGCAAGCTCTTTGGCCGGGTCGCGTCCGGACAGTTTTTCGAGGGATCGCGCAATTGAAGCCATTGGCGATGAGAAATCCGGCAGATCGATCAGTGCCAGCAACAGGCCGGCGATCCAAAACAGATGGTTGTGAGTAAGGAGAGAAATCAGGGCAAGGACTGCCACGATTTCCATTTGCACCTTTTTCCCATGCGCCATTTGTTCCGGCAGGGCATGCAGCCGGAAATAGAAAGTGCCGATGAGCAGGATCGCTACCAAAAGAAAGATGAGGACCGCGGTGAATAGCCAATCCGATTGCCCGGGAGCGGTTACAAAGACTGGCAGATGCTCGATCGCCAGCGGATGCGTCGTATCGTCCATTTCTTGCTGTAGTCCCCCTTGGTTATTGCCCCAACATGCATGTCGTTCGAACTGGAAGGAAGTACGTAACAGTAACTAGGCCGCAAACTCCTCAGCGGGATCCACATGGCTACAGCAGCCATGGTTCATGGAATGGTAAAGATACTGATCTCGTCCGTAATGCCTCGAAGCGTAACGCTTTGGGACATCGGCGTCAGTCCGCGCTTCGACAGAAGCTCGGAGGCGCGCGGGTCGCCGAGAACAGATCCTGTGGCGAAGATCTCGCGCGCGGTTGCCAAATGTTGTACGCGCGAAGCAATATTTACCGTCTGCCCGAAATAATCCTGCCGCTCGTTCAGGTTTACGGCAATGCAGGGGCCTTCATGAATACCGATCTTCAAAAGAAGATCCTCGTTACCGCGTTCATGGTTGAGCTCGCGCATGGCTTCGCGCATCCGCATCGCTGCGACCACAGCCCTGTCGGGCGTCGGGAATGTGGCCATCACCGCATCGCCGATGGTTTTCACGACAGCACCCGCCTCGGTTCCCACGATCTCATTGAGGATACGGAAATGGGTTTTCACCAGGTCAAACGCTGCAAGGTCGCCGACCCGTTCGTAGAGTGCTGTCGAGCCACGGAGGTCGGTGAAGAGGAAAGTAAGGCTGGTGATCTTCAACCGCTGATCCACGTCGATCGTGTCGGTATGGTAAAGATCCCGGAACGTCTGGTTGGATAGCAGGCGCTTGGCCGTCAGGAACGGGCGACGGTTCCCGAGCAAGCTGTGCAGCGCGTCATTCGCCAGGCACACAGATGGTAGCGTGCGTACCTCGGCATGGTTTTCCACCTGAATGCGCACGGGACCAGGCCGCATGTTGATGGTCTCGCTATGACGATGGGAACGATCAAACACGAGCGAAAGATTTTGACGCTCCTTGGTCGGCTCGCCCTTCACGTCCAAAAATTGCGCTGCGTGCGTCACCGGTTCAAAGACGATGACAAATGCTTCCGGCAGTTGCAGCGATATGACGGCCTTCTCCCCCGGCGGCAGTTCCAGCGCTTCCATGACGAACTCGTCGACCTTCGCCTCGAAATCCTCTTCCGGAAGCTCGATGCCGGATCCCCAGTACATCTGGCGGAAATATTCGACCGGCGGCAGCTGATGCGGGTTATGAGCCTCGATATGACGTATGCGCGGGCTCACCGTGAACGTCACCTCGACCATCTCATCGAGGGTCGGCTCATAACCTGCAGCGCAGAGCGCGCAGGTATATTCGTCGCTCTGCACAGTCTTCAGCGAGGTGTTGGCGTCAAGCACCCCACCACAACCGGGACAAAGGACGTTCCACGACAAATCGAACAGGCCAAGGCGCGATGCATGGAGGAAGGCGCTGATGGTCTTTTCTTCGTCGAGCCCCTCACTGGCGGCGAATGCGAGTGCGTTGACACGACTGAGCTTACGGTCTGGCGCATCGCGGACGAGCCGTTCGAGGGCATCGACGACGTTCGCTGGTGCCGATTGGCGCAGCATGGCGAATAAAGGCTGGGCTTCACTCATGCCCTCATTTTACACTGAATCCGGCGCGCTGACAGCGGATTCATTTCTGAATGCCCGATCGGACTAGAATGTAACCCGCGTGACAATTTTTGCGCGGCGTTCTGCGGGAACAGGGGTCGTCTCCGGCGGGAGGCGGAAACTGCGTCTCGCAATCTGGCGCGATGAGCCGGGGATCGCCGCTTCGGCAGCAGCAACATCATCGGGTTTGACAACCAGCGCCTTGCAGGCGCCCTTCTCGTCCCAGAGCCGCCTGGCAATGGCACTATCGACTGCGGTGGTGATGGCGCTGCCCGCAAGATCGTTGGGCTGTACCCGCTCGTCCGCAATCAGCCCTTGAATGGCCTCCCCCAGAATCTCGGCAGAATCCTTGAACGTCACGTCACGCACCTGATCGAACCGTGCGTTGGTTTCGCCATCGACGATGCAGTGCCGTGCGGTGAATACCCAGTCATGAATCATGTAGGCCGGTGCATATCCCCAGGGTGACAATCCCTTGAACACCTGCGCGATCTTGGGGATGGAGCCGCCATCCGTGTACATCAGGCCCGGTCGGATGACTGCGCCGGGGCTTTCAGGGTCGGAACGCCGGAATATGAGGGGATCACCCGGATCCGGAACAAACAGGAAATTGCCATCGCCGCTCGCGCCGCCTTCATCGACCCACATGACGAAAAGGCTGCCGCTGAAGGTTCCGGGTGGAAGCTTGGAGTAGTCCACGGATGCGCAAGCGCTCAGCGCCATACACAGTCCCAGCCAGGCAATGACCCGAATGAACATAGGCTGCCCCCTGCTCTCCCCCTCCTGGGCCAGGAAAAGGCTTGGCTCCCCGCAACTTCAGCCGCCGCCTCACGTAACCAGATGATCATCGGCTTTTCAACGGGAATGATTGGCCGTGTTTGCCGGCTAGATTTCAACTTCAAATTTCTTTCATGCGATTATGGCATAAGCGGTCCTTGAGTAGCATGATGCGGCAGCCTCAAGGGTGTGACGCGCGAATGTCGGAGGGACGATATGCACAATTCAGAAGACAAGGTTGACTGGCTTGAGGCCGAACTGGCCGATACGCTGGATGAAGACTACGAACTCGAACTCTCCGAACCAGCGCTTTCCGAGGAAATCCGCAAGATCTATCGCAAGTCCCATCCGCCTTCAATTCCGCGCATAGATTACTTCCGGGCGCTGCTTGCGCTGCAGGCCGAACTGATCAAGCTGCAGGACTGGGTCGCCTACCATAAAGAGAAGGTCGTCGTGATCTTCGAAGGCCGTGACTCTGCCGGCAAGGGCGGCGTGATCAAGCGCATTACCCAGCGGCTCAACCCGCGCATCGCGCGCGTGGTGGCGCTCCCCGCCCCTTCCGACCGCGAGAAGACCCAGTGGTACTTTCAGCGCTACGTGCCGCACCTGCCGGCGGGTGGTGAGATCGTGCTCTTCGATCGCTCCTGGTACAACCGTTCCGGTGTCGAGCGCGTCATGGGCTTTGCGACCGAAGACCAGGTGCAGCAATTCTTCCACGACGTCCCCGAATTCGAACGCATGCTCGTGCGCTCGGGCGTCCGGCTGGTCAAGTACTGGTTCTCAATCACCGACGAGGAACAGCAGATGCGATTTCTCATGCGCATCCATGACCCGCTGAAGCAGTGGAAGCTGTCGCCGATGGATCTGCAGTCGCGCGTGCGCTGGGAGAACTATACCAAGGCCAAGGAAGAGACCTTTGCCCGCACAAACATTGCTGAAGCGCCGTGGTACATCGTCGAGGGCAATGACAAGAAGCGAGCCCGCCTCAATTGCATCGACCATCTGCTGACGCAGATTCCGTACGAAGATGTGCCGCACGAGGAAATCACCTTGCCCGAACGCGTGTTCAATCCCGACTATGAGCGCAAGGTCCTGCCGCCGGAACTCTACGTGCCGTCAAAATACTGACGGCACTTAAGGCTGCGCCAAGGTAGCTGCGGCGATGCGGGATGATCACCTGCATCGCCAGTTCAAAATTTGCCTGCCGGAACCAAGCCGGAATGCTATCGTTTTGCCACGTCCAGAGCATCTCGACCGGCCGAAAAGGGGCTGCTGGTGAAAATAGCGACCTACAATATCAACAACATCAACAAACGCCTGGAGAATTTGCTGCACTGGCTTGAAGCCACAGAACCCGATGTCGTCTGCCTGCAGGAGCTCAAATGTACCGACGCGACATTTCCTTCGCTGGAATTGCGCGCGGCCGGCTACGAAGCGGTCTGGAAGGGACAGAAATCGTGGAACGGCGTGGCCATCCTTGCCAGGGAGCGGGAGCCTGTGCTGACGCGCGACAGCCTGCCGGGTGATTCCGATGACAGCCAGAGCCGCTACATCGAGGCTGCGGTCAACGGTGTTCTCGTCGCCTCGATCTATCTGCCCAATGGCAATCCGCAACCCGGTCCGAAGTTCGATTACAAGCTCGACTGGTTCAAGCGGTTGACGAAGCACGCGGCCGATCTATGGAGCATGGAGGTCCCTGTCGTGCTCGCCGGCGATCTGAATGTCGTTCCGACTGATTTCGACATCTACAATACGCGCTCATGGATGGATAATGCGTTGCTTCAACCGGAGAGCCGGGCGGCATTCCGTCAGCTCCTGCAGCAGGGCTGGATCGACGCGGTGCGCGAGTTGCACCCGGAAGAGCCAATGTTCTCGTTCTGGCACTATATGAGAAATGCATGGGAAAGGGATGCGGGATTGCGCCTCGATGTTCTACTTCTCAGCAAGTCGGTCTCGAAACGGTTGCGGGCCGCAGGTGTCGACCGGAGTGAGCGCGCACGCCCAAACGCGAGCGACCACGCGCCGGCATGGGTCGAATTGAAGTAGGCCGTACCAGAAACGGAGGAATGCGCATGGGCAAATCTCGTTTCATTATCATCGAAGCTCCGTCGGTGTTGGGGCTCTTCCCGAAAGGTGTCGAAACCCTCCCTGACGCGCTGCTCGGCGCTGGCCTTGCAGAACGACTGAATGCTCGGCGCGCCGGACGTTTGGAGTCGCCGCCCTATGATGAGCGCCGCGATCCTGAGACGCTGCTGCTCAATCCACAGGGTATACGCGACTATTCCATCGGACTTGCGAATGCGGTCGGACGGGCGCTCGATGCCCGCGAATTTCCCATTGTGCTCGGCGGTGACTGTTCAATCATGCTTGGCTGCCTGCTCGCGCTCCGGCGCCGCGAACGCCACGGTTTGCTGTTCCTCGATGGCCATGCCGACTTCTATCAGCCCGAGGCCGAACCAAATGGCGAGGTGGCATCGATGGAGCTCGCGCTCGCCACGGGCCGCGGACCATCCGTCGTGACGGACATCGAGGCAATGCAGCCGCTGATGCGTGACGAGGATGTCGTCGTATTCGGGCGCCGCGATGCTGAGGAGGCAGCAGAACACGGCAGCCAGCGGATCGAAGATACAGCGATCGAAATGATCGATCTCGCGGCAGTCCGCGGCCATGGTGCCACCACGGCGGCCAACCGGGCGATCGCCCACTTGACCAGCCCTGGCCTTGCGGGGTTTTGGGTCCATCTCGATGCCGATGTGCTTGATGACGCCATCATGCCGGCGGTCGATTACCGCATGCCGGATGGCCTGTCATGGGATGAATTGGCAATCGTGCTGCGAACAGCGATTGCGACGGGCAAGGTCGCTGGCCTTGACGTTACGATCTTCAATCCAAAACTTGATGTCGACGGCTCGATTGCCCAGGCATTCGCCGACACGCTGGTTGCGGGGCTGCGGGCATGAGGTAGCCCGCCATTTTCCATCAAATGACTTGATTGGACAGCAGCAAGCCAAGGTGAGAAGATCGCCGGCAACAGCATTTGGGGACCACTGCACATACACTCCGTTACCAATCAACAGGAGAGTTTCATGGCAACCTGGCAACCTGATCCATCATTCTATCCATCGCCGAGAATGGCCGCCAAGGCGCCGGAAGAAAAGCTGGCCTATGTCGCCGCCTTCGATCCGGACCGCAAAAAACCCGATGCCATCGCGGTAGTCGATGTCGACCCCAGCTCCCCCACCTATTCAGGCATCGTTGGTCAGGTCGACATGCCGAATGTGGGCGACGAGTTGCACCACTTTGGCTGGAACGCATGCTCGTCATGCCTTTGCCCCAACGCACCCCACCCGCATATGGAGCGGCGCTACCTTGTCGTACCGGGGCTGCGGTCGTCACGGCTGCACATCATCGATACGAAGCCCGACCCGAAAAATCCGCAAATCGTCAAGGTCATCGAGCCGGAGGAGATCGCCGAGAAGGCCGGTTATACGCGTTTGCATACCATCCATTGCGGCCCTGAAGGAATTTACGTGAACGCGCTTGGAAACGCCGAAGGCAAGGCGCCGGGCGGCATATTCCTGCTCGATGCCCAGAGCTTCAATGTGCTCGGTCAATGGGAGATGGATCGCGGCCCGCAAAAGCTCGCTTACGATTTCTGGTGGCATCTTGGTCACGACACGATGGTGACGAGCGAATGGGGCACGCCCGACATGTTCGAGAATGGGCTCGATCCGGAGATTCTGCTCGGCAGCAAATACGGCCGCAGACTGCACTTCTGGGATCTCCACAAGCGCAAGCACCTGCAAGAGATCGATTTTGGTGAAGAGTACCAGCTCGTGTTCGAGTTGCGGCCGGCACATAATCCGACCAAGGCATATGGCTTCGTGGGTTGTGTCATCAGCCTGAAGGATCTCTCGGCGTCGATCTGGACCTGGTATCGCGACGGCAACAAATGGGCGGTGAAAAAGGTCATCGAGATCCCGGCTGAACCCGCTGATCCCGAGCTCCTGCCGCCGGTGCTGCAGGGCTTCAAGGCAGTTGCACCGCTTGTCACCGACATCGATCTGTCGATGGATGACCGGTTCCTTTATGTTTCGTGCTGGGGCACAGGAGACATGATCCAGTACGATGTCTCCGACCCGTTCAGTCCCAAAGAAACCGGCAGAGTGCGCATTGGAGGCATCGTATCCCGGGCAACCCACCCCAAGGCAGCCAATGGCGCGCTCAATGGCGGCCCGCAAATGGTCGAAATCAGCCGGGATGGAAAGCGGGTCTACTTTACCAACTCGCTCTACGGCCCCATCGACCCGCAATTCTATCCCGACGGTATCGATGGCTGGATGGTGAAGCTGGATGTGGGAGCAGATGGCGGGATCAAGTTCGACGAGAATTTCTTCGTTGACTGGCCCAAGGGTCACCGTCCGCATCAGGTGCGTCTGGAGGGAGGCGATTGTTCGTCCGATTCCTACTGCTATCCCTGACGATGCCCTTATCCGCAACGAATAGCCGGGCGGGATGATCCTCATGTCTCCTTGGCTGGTCCTCGCTGGCCTTGGCGCTTTTCACGGCCTCAATCCAGCCATGGGCTGGCTGTTTGCGGTTGCGCTGGGTCTGCATCGAAACAGCCGAAGGATCGTGGTGCTCTCCCTGATCCCCATCGCTCTCGGGCACACCATCTCGATTGCGGTCGTTGCCATCGCAGTGGTGTTGCTCGGACTTGTCGTCGACCAGCGCGTGCTGGAGATCGCCGCTGGTATCATACTTTTGGGTTGGGCCACCTACTACGCGGCCTATGGCCATCGCCACCGCGTCCGGATCGGCATGACGACGGGCATGTTGGGGCTCGGATTCTGGTCGTTCCTGATGGCGACAGCGCACGGAGCAGGTCTGATGCTGGTGCCGGTCGTGATACCGCTTTGCCTTGGGACAAGTCCGGCGAAAGAGCTGACCGCGGCAGGTTCGCTGCCGATAGCGCTGGCAGCGATCGGGACGCACATGACCGCCATGCTTGCGGTGATCCTGGTGATTGCAGTCTCGGTCTATGGTTGGCTGGGTCTTGCATTCTTGCGGCGAGGATGGGTCAATTTTGATCTGATCTGGATCATGGCGCTTACGGTCACCGGCGTTGTGCTGATTGCCTGACACCAATGCCTGGTTCTCAAACACCTCAAAACCCTCATGAAAACGACTGGTTCTACTAACCAATTTGTATGAAGGGACCAATGAGCCGCCACGTGATAAAGTGCGCGGTTTAGGAGGGTGCCATGTGGGGTTTGCGTGGCGCCGTTGTGGCGGCGCTGAGTATAACAGTTTGCAATCCGATGCCGACGATGGCGGCCGAGCCGGTCGGCGAAGCCCTGCTGATCAAAACCGAAGTCAGTGGCAACAGTGGTCCGCTCGCGGTCAAGGACAAGGTCCATCGCGACGAGCGCATCAAGACGTCGCAATCGGGATTAGGCCAGTTCATCTTTCGGGACGGCACCAAGCTCGCGGTGGGATGGGGTTCATCCGTGACCATCGACAAGTTCGTTTACGATGACGACTCATCGATCAAGCGGCTCTCGATCAAGGCCGCAAAGGGAACGTTTCGCTGGATCAGCGGAAACTCGAAATCCAGTGCCTATGAGATACTGACACCGGCGGGAACGATCGGCGTGCGCGGCACTGCATTCGATGTTTCAATCAGACCAGACGGGACTACGGCCGTGGTGCTGTTGAGCGGCAGGGTATCGTTCTGCGGCGCGGGTGGCTGCAAGCAGTTGACGCGCAGGTGCGACTGTGTGGTAGCAAAACCAGGTGGCGCCGTATCGGATCCGCGAAAGGTCAGTCGAGACGTTTTGAGAATGCTCGGCAGTCAGCGGTCGCTGCCGTTTCTCTCCGGCACCCAACAACTTTCAGGAGGATTAGGGAATGTCGGGGTCGGAGGCTGCGGCCTCTCATCTGTCGATCTTCAAAAGGATCGCGTCCCGCAGCGCGCCGCCCCGCCAGAACGTCCGGCACCACCTGCACCGCCGGATCCGCCTGCACCACCCGCGCCCGCACCGCAGGCAGCGGCTGCACCACAGGCCGCGCCTGCTCCACAGGCCGCGCCCACACCGCAAGCCGAACCTCCAAAACCTGCGCCGCCGGAAAAACCGCACAAGCCGGACAAGCCCAGCAAGCCGCACAAGGATAACAGCCGGCACCACAGGGGACACTGGGACACGGACCATGGCCGCCATGACACGGACCGCCATGACCGGGGACGGCGCAGCGGGGATCGCAAGTGATAAGAAGCACTTCCGCTTCTCGATAACCGATAATGCCCGGTTGGCTAACCAGTAGAGCGGTCGCCCCTCCCCGCAGGTTCATCGAGAAAATGATCAGATCGACGGGAAATCCGGCGATAGAACTCCAGAAGCCCGGCCGCCAAGCCGGCAGCCTTGAGCTTGGCAGTATTGACAATCCTGCGGCTGGCCGGCGACCGCGCACGCAATGCGTCGATAAGTTCGCCGTGAACCACCTGCAGTTCGGCAAATTCATTGGAAGCCGCGAGACGCTCATCACCGACTACCGCAAAAAGCCTGGTCCGCGTGCTCTTACCTTTCAACCCCAGTGCACCCGCCTCAAGCAAGGCCCAGGCCGGCAACAGGTTTGCCGTACTCTCTGATACGAGGATATCGAAGCTGATCTCCTTGCACGAGGACTCAATCCGCGCCGCGATGTTGACTGCATCGCCAACCGCCGAATAATTGAAGCGGGTTTCTGCCCCCATGTTTCCGACACAAGCAAGACCGGTGTGGATGCCAATGCCGATGCCGACTTTCTGCTCCAGTCCAAAGCCAAATGCGTCATTGGCATTGAGGCGGACCAGCGTTTCGCGCATGGCCAGCGCGGCGTGAACAGCTTTCTGTGCATGATTGGCAACATCGATCGGAGCGTTCCAGAACGCCATGATCGAGTTGCCGATGAACTTGTCGAGTGTGCCTTCGTTGGCGATGACATGATGGCTCAGAGCATCAAGGAGCGTGTTCAGGAATCCAACAACTTCGGCAGGCGTCAGCCGTTCGCTGATCTGCGTGAAATTTCGCACGTCAACGAACATCACCGTCAGTTCGCGGTCATCTCCGCCGAGACGCAACGCGTTTTTCGTGTGCTCGATACGATACAAAAGCGAAGGAGAAAGATAATGGCCGAAGGCACGCCTGACCTCGCGCCGCTCCCGGTCGATCACCAGGAAGCGGAATGCCGTCGCGCCGAAATGCGTGATCGATCCGGCAACGATTGGCGCCAACGGGTCGAAAAGCAGCCCGCCATAGAAGAAGGCCAACCATGATGCGACGAGCGCCAATGAGGTTATCAGAAGGCCGCAGGCCAAGGCGACCGCCGGGCTGACGAAGGTCGTCACCAGCACAAGAAAGCTGCCCGCCACCGCGATGGACAGGATTTCAAACCCGTCAGCCCAGTCTGGCCGCGCGAGAAAACGGCCCGACAATACCTGTTCGACGGTCTGGGCGTGCAGCGAGACGCCTGGCACGTTCTGCCCCAGAGCCGTCGTGCGAATGTCCTGCAGCCCTGCGGCCGATGTCCCTACGAACACGATGCTGCCTTCAATGGCGGCTGCCGTTTCAGGCGAAGGGCCTTCAGCCGCGAGCACGTGCCTGGCGGAGACATATCTTTCGGCTTTATCGGGGCTGACATAAAGCCACAGTTCGCCAGACGCGGTTACGGGAACGACGAACTCGCCGACTTTGACGTGGGTCATCGTGTCCGGCACGTTCGTTGCGCCGGCAATCACATACGTCGACGCGCCCTGCGCGACACGCAGCGCCTCGAGCGCGAGATTGGGATACAACTGCTTGCCGTCACTCAGAAAAAGCGGAACCGCGCGGACCACGGTTGAGGCAGCGCCCGGGTTGAGGCTGATATGGCCAATGCCGGCGGCATTGGCTTCAAGTTGCGGTCGCAACGGCGTGGCGGCTTTCATGCGCGGCGGCGCATTGGCGGGATCCTCTCCCGTGAAAGCGAACCCGGCTTTTACTGGCGGGCGGTAACTTCCTTCGTTGGACAGACCAAAACCCAGGACCACGGGCTTGCCTACGATCGACTCGGCGAAAATCTCGTCATTATCGGGCAACTGACCAAGCAGCGCCGGATCGATTCCAGGAACGTCGCGAACGACGGAGCGCGGCGACAAGCGATCAGGCTCAGCAAAGAGGATATCGAAGGCAATTGCTGACGCGCCCATCTCGGAGAGTCTGTTCACCATGGCTGCAATTCGATCTCGCGGCCATGGCCACTGGCCGAGTACCAGCAGCGATGCTTCATCGATGTCAACCACGCGGACGGGCAGATTCTCGAACGTCCGCGGAGCAACGCGCTGATACTCGTCGAAAGTCACGTCGCGGGCTTGCCTCAGCAGTTGCGGGTCACTTGCTCGCAGGATTGTGAGCGCTGCCACAATCGCCAGGCCGATAAGTACGCCAACTTGCTGCGCGCGTGTCATGATCGCATATCAGACCCTCTGCATGTGAGCCCAACGACAAGATTACCAATCCGGGGAGAATTCGTCCGGCCCCTCTCGCCTCACCACATCGCGGCGGCAAGGACGAGACGCAGCGTACCTTACTAATCAGGATGTTGCGAGATGTCTGCGCAATTTACAGTGGTCAATCGGACGCGCACGGCCAGCCGTCCGGCGCGGACAATCCCGCCGGCAATTTCGTCTGCGCATTGCCACAGGCGAGATCAACCTGTTCCTGTTCCAGCCCTTGTGCAGCCGACAGGTCCAAACCCTCAATTCTGGTTAAAAACATGAAGGCGCGGTCAAGCACGATAGGGCCCTCAAAGGTAGCGGTGCTGATATTCGCGCGCGAAAGATTAGCCAGCGAGAAGGTGACCCCGGTCAATACAGCCTTGTCGAAATTGGCGCGCCCGAGTTCGGCTTTCTCGAAATTGCCTCCCGTGAGCCGGGCACCGGTGAAATCGGCGCGCTGCAGTTCGGCAGCGGCAAATGAGGCGCCGTCGGCAGACATGCCCGCAAAATTCGCCCGATAAGCCTCGATCCTGGCGAAGTTGGCTTTTTCAGCCTTTGCCCCGGCAAGCGATGCCCGCATCAAGGTAGCCTTCTCCAGATTTGCGGCTGTAAGATTGGAACCGCTGAGATCGGTCATGGTAAAATCAGTGCTGAAGAGATCTGCGCCCTGGAGATCACTGCCGGGAATGACGATGCTGCGCTTGCTGCAATCACGCCAGTCAAGGCCGGGCGCGGGAGAACTGCCACAATCCGCTGCCGCGGCTGGGCGAACCGACATAACCGCGAGCATTGCCAGGACAGCGGCCAATACGGAAAATGCAAGGGGCCGATTACGCTGTGCTGCAGTTGCGACGGTAGTCACCTCACCCGGCCCAGTCAGCTTCTCGACAATGGTGCCCATCTTGCCGCTCCTATCCCTGCTGAAAACCGAGCCCGTCTCGCGTGAAACCGACTCTCCAGCAGCCATTATACAGCCTACATTGTTATAATGTGGAGGGTCGCTGCTCCCAATCAATCGGGCAGCCAAAAAATATTGTCTGCCAGAGGGTTAGGCCTAACAGGGTCCTAACCCGGTATCAAACCATCCAGCTCCGGCAGCAGCACGACGCTCTCCTGCTCATTCGGGTCGGTGCGGGCGATGATGGCGGTACACGGGGTGCTACTGAGATTGGCCGGCAGATGCGGAACGCCGGCCGGAATATAAAAAAGCTCGCCGGCGTGCACCACAACATGCTCCTGGAGCCGGTCGCCGTACCAGGTATGCGCCTCGCCTGACAGCATGTAGATCGCCGTCTCGTGTGCCTCATGCAGATGTGCCTTGGCACGCATACCGGGTGGAATTGTAAGGATGTGCATGCAGATGCCGGTCGAGCCAACTGTCTCAGCCGCGATGCCTTCGAAATAGCTGAGCCCCTGCCTGCCGGCATAGGTGTGATGCGGTTTGACGATGTGGCATGTGGGCTTTGATTTTCCGTCCATCGCGTTTGACTCCGTCGCGTCCGTTTTTCAACCGATACTCGGAGAATAGCACGCAAAGCAGCGGGTCCGTCTTGTAAAAGCATGGCCAGGTGGCGCTGATCTTGCCCCCATGAGCAGTTGTTACCGTTACGTACTTGCACGTTGTGGGTGCAAGTATTCATGGTTGCCTCAACGGTAAGCAAGTGGAGAAGTCTCATGGCTATGTCGTTGGATACTGCCGCGGAAGTATTCCGCCAGGCGATGCGGGAAACGGTCAAGCGGTATTCGATGTGGTATCTCATCCAGGGGATCGTGCTCGTGGCGGCTGGAATCCTGGCGATCATTTATCCGGTTTTTTCATCGGTGGCAGTTGTCATTCTCTTGGGCTGGCTGCTGATCATCAGTGGCATCGCGCAGGGCATCAGCCTCTTGGGCGCCCGCCATGTGCCTCACTTCTGGCTCCAGCTCGTTTCCGTTATCCTCGCCCTTCTTATCGGCTTCCTCTTCCTGCGCGATCCGGCGCAAGGCCTCCTGACGGTCACGCTGCTCCTGATCGTCTTCTTCATGATCGAAGGCATTTCGAAAGTCGTCTTCTCCCTGACTATCCGGCCGTTTCCCAACTGGGGCTGGCTGCTGGCGAGCGGACTGGTCGGAATTCTGCTTTCTCTCATACTTTGGGCAAGCCTTCCGGTGACTGCACTTTGGCTCGTCGGGCTGCTGCTCGGAATACAGTTGATCAGCGTCGGCGCAGCGCTGACACAACTCGCCTGGCAGGTGCGGAAGAACCCGTAGCGCCGCATCGAATTCCGAACTCCGATCCAGGCGTGGCGCCTTTTCTTGTTCGCGCCTCGCGTCTGTGTTAGCTTTCCTTCGTTCCGCTCAAGAGAAACCGAGATAGAGCGGAGGATGTGCAGTGAAGTTTTTTTTCACTTTCATTGTCAGTATCATGTTGGGGATTTCGGCAGCATGGGCCGGCCCTTTGCATGACGCGGCAAAGAACGGAGATGTCGAAGGTCTTAAACAATTGCTGGATCAAGGTGCTAACGTGGCTGAGCCCGATAGCTCCGGTGAGCCGGCATTGCTCATTGCGTCCCTGGCTGGCCATACCAGCATTGTCGCAGTTCTCCTTGAGCGCGGCGCCGATATCGAGATCCGCAATAAAGGCGGACTGACGGCCCTGCACGCAGCCGCCTATGGCGGAAACCTTGAGATCGTGAAGTTGCTCGTCGAAAAGGGCGCGGCGGTCAACGATACCAATAACTTCTACAAGATGGCACCGCTGCACGCGGCCGCCGAAGAAGGCCATGCGGACGTTGTCGCCTATCTCCTGGTCAACAAGGCGGACATCGAAGCAAAGGAAAGAAACGGCTATTCGCCGCTGACTCAAGCCGGATGGCGCGAGCATTGGGATGCAGCAAGCTTGCTGATGAAAGCGGGCGCGGTTTGCCAACCAGCCGATCTTGTCGGCCAATGGCTCTTCACCGAATGCACCAAGCGAAAATGAACGTTTGCTGCAATCACAGCGTGCCCGGAAAACGGAGGATTAGAATGTCTAATTACAACGCAAAACGCGGCCTGCGGATCGCGGCGGCCATCGGCGCCACTGCATTCCTTGTCTCGTTCGTTCAGCCTGCTATCGCCGAAGAGATGGTCAATACCGGCTATTTCGGCGACGTCGCAATCAAGGGTTATGACCCCGTGGCTTACTTCACCCAGAACCAGGCCGTGGAAGGAAGCGCGAAATACTCCTACCATTGGCTGGGTGCGACATGGCACTTTACCAGTGCGGAAAACCTCGACCTATTCAAGGCGGATCCGGCAAAATATGCGCCACAATATGGTGGCTATTGCGCTGACGGCGTGTCTCTCGGGACGGTCACAACCAACGTGGACCCCAAGGCCTGGCGGATTATCGATGGCAAGCTCTACATAAGCTACGACCCGGGGGCAGCAGACGGTTTTGAGAAGAACCCTACGAAACTTACCGATTCCAAGAAGCACTGGTCGGACGTTCAGCAAACTCTCGTGTCCGAAAAAATCGGAAAGGATTGGCAAGGCCCTTCCAATTAGCCCAGACCCGAACGGATCGATGGTCAGGATGGTCCCGGCGAAAAGAACATGACCGCCAATGGCGTGACGTGGACAAATTGCCGGTCGCGCTGTTCTTCACCTGTATTGCGGTAGACTCGGCCACACACCATCCGATCAAGGAAATAACCGCCAAACCGCTCACAAAGCTCGTTGCCACGAATCTCGGCATTGCCGGTGATACTGGTGTTGGCGCTGCGATAGGCGGTGTTTCCGGCCTTGTCGAAATATTGGATGAACACGGAGCCATTCTTGTGCTGGCCTTTCCATGTCATGTTGTTGACCAGATTGCGCAACTCCGCCTCGCCGAGTTGGTCCGCGTCTTTTCCCTCAAAGCCAAAGGGCCATTGCGGGATGCCTGCCGCCCTTAGCCCAGCCAGGTGGTATTGGAGATCGTCGTCGCGCCAGTAATCATAGAGATAGCTGTAATAGGTCAGGTTGGCGTCAGGAAACAGCTCGATCAATTTTGCCTTTTCCTGCGTTGCGCGCGCCTGATCGCCCTGATTGACATAAGCGGCCGTCAAATATTCGCGTGCGGGTTCGGCCTTGGGCAGGGCGTCACGCGCCGCCAGCATCAGTGGTATTGCCCGCTCGTTCTCGCGCGCGGTGTAGAAAACAATGCCTGCCTGAAGCTGAAAGCTTGGCGGCGGCGTCGGATCCAGCCGCAATGCCTTATCCATTTCAGTAACCGCCTGGCCACGGCTGCCGGTCTGGGCCAGGATCAGAGCCAGGTTGCCGACGGCTTCCGCATCGTTCGGCTGCGCGGCGACTGCCCGGGTGGCGGATTCCCTCGCCTCGACCTCGCGGCCATCGACCAACTGCAGCAGGGCGAGTACCGTGTGCGCCCGGGCATTGTTGGGGTCCAGCTTCAAGGCCTGACCCGCCGCGTCATAGGCGATTTTTCGTGCCACAGCGGCGGACCAGAGAAAATTGTAGTCGTTGCGCCAGACATCGACGGCTACGCGCGCAATCCCCGCATGCGCATTGGCAAAATTCGGATCGATATCAATTGCCTTCTGATAATAGGCCAGGGTCCGCCTGTAGGTGTCGACATCGCTATAGAGGAAGCCTTCCTGCTCCGCACGCATATAGTAGTCGTAGGCTTCCAGATTGTCGGTGGGTATTCGCGCCAGCTGGTCGCGTTCGCCTTCGCTCAACTTCACTTCCAGAGCCGAAATGATCTTGCCGATGACGTCATCCTGAACCGCAAAAAGGTCGGTATACTCGCGATCATAACGCTCCGCCCAAAGCGAGTGCCCCGTGACCGCATCGATCAACTTGACGTTGATCCGAAGCCGCGTATCCGCCCGCTGCAGCGTGCCCTCCAGGACGTAATGGACGCCGAGTTCGGCAGCCACGTCCTGAATTTTGCCGGAGGTATCCCGAATTGCGAAAACGGAATGGCGTGCGATCACGAACAGGCCGGACACCTTGGAAAGCTCGGTGATGAGATCATCGGTCAGCCCCTCGGCAAGGTGGTCCTGCTCGGTGTTGCCGGTGACATTGATAAAGGGAAGTACGGCGACGGAAGGCTTGTCCGGCAGCGGATAGGCAAACCGCTCTACCGGCGCCGGCCACAACAACGTCCAAGGCTGCCACCAAAGCGCCACACCCGCCAACAGGAGCGCAATCGCCGCGGCGAAGGCCGGGATGCGCCAGCGGCGCAAATTTCCCGGAGCGCCCGTCGTCGTGCCGGCTGCCGAGGGATCAAGCAGGACCCGATAGACCCGGATCGGCTCCGCAATGCTCTTGACCTTCTGCTCGCCGAGGGAGACGTAGCCAAGTTGAAGCTTCGACTTCACCTGATCATAGGCCGACCCGGAAAGGGCGATACCTCCCGGTTCGGCTAGCGCCTGTATCCGGTGTGCGATGTTGATGCCGTCGCCGTGGATGTCCTCACCCTCGACAATGATGTCGCCGAGATTGATGCCGATGCGGAACTCGAGCCTTTCCTGGGGTGATGCTGCAGGATTCTGTCTCGCCTTCTGCCGCTGCACATGTACTGCGCAGCGCAGTGCATCGACCACACTATGGAATTCGACCAGCAGACCGTCGCCCATGGTTTTGACCAGCCGGCCGTGATGGTCGACAATGCTTGGCTCGAATATGCCCGATAGGTCGGCCTGAAAGCGGGCGCGCGTTCCCTCCTCGTCGATTTGGCTCAAGCGGCTGTAACCGACGACATCAGCGATCAGAACGGCTGCAAGCCGACGCTCCATACCCTCAATCCTGGGGTGCGATTCAGGCCGATAGCTTACAGCAGGTCTTCCGCGGATACCATTGCGGCGGCTATTTCTGGTTCCACCTCCGGATAACCGGCTCCGTCAGGTCATGCTCGTAGCCAAGGACACTGATGCTCGCCGTGTCGAGGACGAAATGCGCACCATGCTCCGGCGGCAAGCCTAGCCAGCGCGCCGCCAGGACCCGTAGGAAATGCGAGCTTGAGAAGATCAGAACTGTTCCATTGGCAGCGCGAAGTTGGCTGATGATAGTGTCGGCCCGCAGGCCGACATCCGATGCCGCCTCGCCGTTCGGACAGCCGTCCCTGAAAAGCTGCCATCCCGGACGTTGGACCAGGATCTGCTTCGTCGTGATCCCCTCATAGGCGCCGTAATCCCACTCCGCCAGTTCAGCCTTCTTTACGCTGACCGGGCCAAAGCCCGCCAGGACGGCGGTATTCGCTGCCCGTTGGGAAGGACTTGACCAGACAGCCGAATAGGCGATCCCATCGAGGCGGCGAGCGAGTTCGCGGGCAGCCTCCTCCCCCGTGGCCGTGAGCGGTATGTCGGTTCGACCCGTATGCTTTCCGGATGCGCTCCATTCGGTTTCGCCATGCCGAACCAGATAGATTTCAGGAAACGCGCTCATCTGCCCACCTTCCGACGTCGGAGATCGATAACCCGGCGTAGATAGTATGCACGGAGAGAATAATCTGACCAGCAGGGCTGGTGATGCCGCACCAGATTATTCTGTTTCCGCAGATGAAGCCAACGTTCCGCCGCTTCAGCTCCAATCGGCGCCGGCGACCTGCTTGACGGTGACGTTCAAGCGATTCCAGACATTGATCAGCGCAATCGACAGGATCAGGGCAGCGAGTTCCTGTTCGTCGTAGTGGCGGGTGGCTTCCTGCCATACATCGTCCGGAACTGGATCCGCGCGGTCGCTGAGACGGGTAACCGCCTCGGTGAGCGCCAGAGCTGCCCGCTCTGCTTCCGTAAAGAATGGCGCATCCCGCCAGGCGCCGACGGCGAAGAGACGCTGGTCCGTCTCGTCGTATTGAACCTTACAATTGCCGGCGGGGAAATCACCGGAATCGAGGCAATCGCGGATCACCAACGGATTCGCACGCTCAACCTCGAATTGCTCGACAGCTGAGAGGGGGTGACGAGGTTCGATAAGCAATCAGCTTTTTCGCAACGCGTCGCTCGAAAATCTCTGCACCCCCGCTCAGATCAGCCTGCGGTGCTCGGCACCGGCGTGTTGAGCAGCTGCTGCTCCCACAGATACGCGATGCCGCTGCCGCCGAAGTGCTGGATGAGCACTTCGGTCAGCTCTTCGACGTGCTCGGTGCGCGCCCAGTCACGCTGCCATTCGCCAGCGAGCGCCATCCAGGTCATCACGTTCGCGCCGGCCGCGATCATCCGCTGGATGGCAACCTCGTGAGACTCGGTCGAAATCCCGCCCGACGCGTCGGTGATCACGGTCACGTCCCAGCCTTCGCCGGCGGCCTGGATCGACAGGCATCGCGACGCAGACTTCGGTCCACAGGCCGGCGATGATCAGTTGCTTGCGGCCGGTCGCCTTGACGACGTCCACCACCTTCTCGTCCTCCCAGGTGTTCACCCAGGTCCGATCGATCACTTCCTGGTCCGGGAAGACGTCAGTGATCTGCTTGAAGAGCAGTGCCACCACGCGCCGCGATCACGCTGGTGAGGATGGTCGGAACATTGAAGGCTTTTGCCAGCTTCGCCAGCGCGGTCACGTTGTTGACCACCGCCTGCGGATCGTGGCTGTTCAGGTTCGCGAGCTGGTAAGGCTGATGGTCGATCAGAACGAGGACCGAGTCTTCGGGACGAAGAAGCGAAGCAAGGCCGTTACGAAAGGTCATGGTTTACATCCTCTGCTGCCGTTGTGAGTGAGATTGGTTTGCCGGGAGACATGCGCCAGCGGCGACGCTGCCTGGAAGCAGAACTTGCCATTCCCATTCGTGATGCGGTAGTGCCCTTCTGTGCTAAGCTGTGTCGCGAAATGAGGAACGCTGAATTGGACATCGAAGAGCTGCAGACATTCGTCGAAGTTGCTGATGCTGGGGGAGTTTCGCCTCGCCGCGCTCCGGCTCGGCGTCTCCAAGTCGATCGTCAGTCGACGGCTCGTCCGGCTTGAAGCGGAACTTGGCGTCCAGCTTCTTGCACGAACCACCCGCGGCGCTGCTCTCACAGAAGCCGGGGTCACGTTCCGAGACTATGCAGCCAGAGTCTGCGCCGAGATCGACGTGGCCAGGGAAACGATCCTACCCGCCGGTGACCTTCGCGGCCGCTTGCGAGTTGCTGTGCCGCTTTCTTTCGGCCCGACCCACTTCGCTCCCATGCTCGCGGAAATGGCGCGACGCCACCCCCAGCTCCACATCCACACCTGCTACAGTGATCGCTTCGTCGATCTCATCGCAGAGGGTTACGATTGTGCGATACGGGTTGGCTATCTTCAGGACTCCAACCTGATCGCAAGACGCGTCGGACCGATCTATGGGAAGCTCGTCGCGAGCCCGGACTATATCAAGGCGCATGGGTCGCCCGAGACGCCGGAGGAGCTCGTCGCCCATGAGGCCCTCATGCAGGGCACCGAAGCCTGGCAGCTCATGGATGGCGACAAGATCATCACGGTTCGTCCGCAGGGGCGCTTCAAGGCCGACAACGGCACAGCTCTAGTCGCCGCCGCGGCAGCAGGACTCGGGATCGCTTACCTGCCCGATTGCCTCACCCATGAATATATGGCCTCCGGCGCGCTTGTGCCGGTCATGACGCGTTATCCACCACCTCCGGCAGGTGCATATGTCATCCGCCCGCCAGGTCAGCATCCCGCACGGAAGATACGGGTCCTCACCGAATTGCTGATCGAGTATTGCGAACCAGCTCCGCACCTCGCAGGGCCTGCCCCTGTCTGAGTGGTACATCGACCATGATGGTCTGGATCACGAAGGGGATGACGAATGCCGGCGCTCGTGAAAAATGAGGGTTGAGTCAGCTTTCTCGCCGGATCGAGACAGACTCACCCTGCAAACGAGTCAAACTTCTGCTTAGTCGCTACAGATTTGTTCATGCGAACCGCGAAAACATGCCCAAATATTGTGGTAATATAATACCTATTTCGCAATCAATTGATTTTGCTGGATTATTTCTAATATTGCCTAAAAATCATTGCTTGACGTAACCAGCTTGCGTCTTTATTGAAACCCTCGACTGCGGTGGGATTTCCCGCCGCTTTTCATTGTTGTGCAAATTTCATCGATCTGCATAACCCAAGCAACAAGAAAAGCCTTCCTTTGTGAAGGATGATCTCAAGGACGAACACAATGGCTACCTTCTCACAGAAGCCGGCAGACGTGACGAAAAAGTGGATCCTGATTGACGCCGAAGGTCTCGTCGTCGGTCGCCTGGCTTCAATCGTCGCCAACATCCTGCGCGGCAAGCACAAAGCAACCTTTACCCCGCACGTCGACGATGGCGACAATGTCATCATCATCAACGCCGACAAGGTTGCGTTCACCGGTAAGAAGCTTACCGACAAGGTTTACTACTGGCACACCGGTCATCCCGGCGGTATCAAGGAACGCACTGCCCGTCAGCTGCTCGAAGGCCGTTTTCCGGAACGCGTCGTTGAAAAGGCTGTTGAGCGCATGGTTCCCCGTGGTCCGCTCGGCCGTCGCCAGATGAAGAACCTGCGCGTATATGCCGGTTCCAACCATCCGCATGAAGCTCAGTCCCCCGAAGTCCTCGACGTCGGCGCGCTGAATGCCAAGAACAAAAGGAGCGCATAAGAATGGCTGAGCTCAACTCGCTCGCAGATCTCGGCACCGTTGCCGCAAGCACACAGGCTGCTGCACCTGTCCACGTCCAGAAGCTGGACGCCAAGGGCCGTGCCTACGCAACCGGCAAGCGCAAGGACGCGGTTGCCCGCGTCTGGATCAAGCCAGGTTCCGGCAAGATCGTCATCAACGAAAAGGAATACGGCAAGTATTTCGCCCGTCCGGTTCTGCAGATGATCCTGCAGCAGCCGATCGTTGCTGCCAATCGCGCTGGCCAGTACGACATCATCGCTACGGTTGCCGGTGGTGGTCTGTCCGGTCAGGCTGGTGCCGTTCGTCACGGTATCTCCAAGGCCCTCACCTATTTCGAACCTGCATTGCGCGGCGTTCTGAAGAAGGGCGGCTTCCTGACGCGCGACAGCCGCGTTGTCGAACGCAAGAAGTACGGCAAGGCGAAAGCCCGTCGCTCGTTCCAGTTCTCGAAGCGTTAATATCCGCTTCATACGGACACGAACAGAAAGCGGGCCTTCGGGTCCGCTTTTTTGTTGCGCTGATGACATGCGAATGAGCAAAACGCATATCGGATTGCAGGAACGGGAGTAGCAGATGCCATCGAAGTCCATCGACCATGCCTTTACAGCGCGCAATCTGACCAGCGCGGCGACTGATCCAACCCATGCGGGCGCCCTCTCCTTCATGCGCCGGCGCTATACGAAGAACCTGAATGGTGCCGAAGCGGTGGTCTGGGGCATTCCGTTCGATGCGGCCGTCTCCAACCGGCCGGGCGCGCGGTTTGGTCCGCAGGCGATACGGCGGGCGTCGGCGATTTTCGACAATGATCCGCAATATCCGTTCCAGCGCGATCTGTTTGCCGATCTGGCGGTCGTAGATTATGGCGATTGCCTGCTCGACTACGGCAACCATCAGAAGACCCCGGCAACGATCGAGCGGGAAGCGGCAAAGATCATCAAGTCCGGTGCGTTTCTGTTGTCGCTCGGCGGCGATCATTTCGTGACGTGGCCGATCCTCAAGGCGCATGCGGCAAAGCATGGTCCGGTGGCGCTGGTGCAGTTCGACGCGCATCAGGACACCTGGTACGACGACGGCAAGCGCATCGACCATGGATCGTTCGTGGGCCGCGCCGCACGCGATGGCGTCATCGATCCGGCGCACTCGATCCAGGTCGGCATCCGCACGCACGCACCGGACGATTGCGGCTTGAAGATCGTCTATGGCTACGAGGTCGAGGAAATGTCCGCGGCGGACATCGCCAGGCAGATCATTGCGCGGACGGCGGGCAGAAAGGTTTATCTCACCTTCGACATCGATTGCCTCGACCCGGCCTTCGCGCCGGGTACGGGAACACCTGTCGCCGGCGGGCCTTCCTCGGCAAAGATTCTCTCCGTTCTGCGGCATCTGACGGATCTTAACATTGTCGGCGCGGACGTCGTTGAGGTTGCACCCGCCTATGACCACGCAGATGTTACGGCGATCGCAGGTGCCACAATCGCGATGTATTACCTTGGTATTCTTGCAGAAAAGAAGGCTCGACGAAGCTGAGATATTGAATCGGGTTCTCGCGCCAACTATCTGAATTTCAAGCTTCTCAAGGACATCTTCATGAAACCGAAAATCTTCATCGACGGCGAACACGGCACGACCGGCCTGCAGATCCGCACCCGGCTGGCGGGCCGTGACGATCTCGAGGTTCTTTCCATTCCGGAAGCCGAGCGGCGCAACAAGGATATGCGCGCGGACTTCCTGAAGGAAGCGGATGTCGCGATCCTCTGCCTGCCCGACGATGCATCGAAAGAGGCCGTATCGATCCTCGAAGGCCATAATTCGACGAAGATTATCGATACATCGACTGCGCACCGCGTGCATCCCGACTGGGCCTATGGCTTTGCCGAGCTCGATCGCGCCCAGCGGCAGAAGATCACCGATGCGCGGCTTGTCGCCAATCCCGGCTGCTACCCGACAGGCGCGATTTCGCTGGTACGGCCCTTGCGTGACGCCGGTATCCTGCCAGGCGATTATCCGGTTACGGTCAATGCGGTCTCCGGCTATACTGGCGGCGGCAAGCAGATGATCGCGCAGATGGAAAATCCGGACGCTCCCGACCACATCTCGGCGAACCACTTCCTCTATGCGATGCCGCTCAAACACAAGCATGTGCCGGAACTGCAGACGCATGGCCGTTTGGAGCGCAAGCCGATCTTTTCGCCCAGCGTCGGCCGCTTCCCGCAAGGCATGATCGTGCAGGTGCCGGTGTTCACCGACGATCTCCACGGCAACGCGTCGATGCAGGATATCCATGCGGCCCTCACCGCACATTATGAGGGTCAGGACATCGTTCAGGTCGTGCCCCTGGCGGAAAGTGCCATGTTGCCGCGCCTCGACCCGGAAGAACTGCGCGACACCGACATCATGAAGCTCTACGTCTTCGGCACTGAAGGCGCCGGTCAGGTCAATCTCGTCGCCCTGCTCGACAATCTCGGCAAGGGCGCATCGGGGGCTGCCGTGCAGAATCTGGACTTGATGCTTGGTAGATATATTTAGTTGCGAAACAGATTTGATTTTTGTCAGCACCAATTCTTTTAGGACCCTCAAATGAAAAAGTTCTTATTTTCAAATGTCGTACTACTTGCGTCCACTTTCGCACTTTGCAGCGCGGCTTATGCCGATTTACTCATTGGAATTGGTGCGCCTTTTAGCGGACCCTATGCAGCATTCGGCACACAAATTCAAAAAGGCGTCGAAGCTGCGGTCGTAGAAATTAACGATGCTGGCGGCCTGAATGGTGAAAAGATCAAGATCGTACTCGGCGACGATGGTTTTGAGAGGCAAAAAGCTCTGTCTGTTGCAAGAAAGTTTGTCACTGACGGTGTTACGTTTGTAATTGGCCACTACAATTCAAACTCTTCGATACCTGCATCAAAGATTTATGCAAAGAACGGGATTGTTATGATGACCCCCGCATCAACGCACCCACTTCTAACAGAGCAAAAACAACAGACCACTTTCCGTCTAATTGGCCGGGATGACAAACAGGGGGGAGTCGCCGCTGAATACATCGCCAAGCACTTCCGAGACGCGAAAATTGCCATTCTCGATGATAGGACGGGTTACGGTAAAGGCCTGCCAGCGGAACCAAGAGAGCGCTTCGGGCCAAGGGGGTTAAGGAGATATTTAGCGGGAGTATTGGCCCTGACGAACGTGACTTTAGTAACCTTGTTGCAAAGCTAAAAAAGATGAACATCACCCTCGTTTATTGGGGTGGCCTTTATAACCAAGCCGGGTTGCTCGTCCGTCAGATGGCTGATCAAAATCTGAAAGTAACTTTTTTCGCTGGCGACGGGATCGTATCCAACAAATTGTCTTCTCTAGCAGGAGACACCATTGCCGGTACTCTGTTCACATTTTCACCTCAACCAGGTAACGATCCTGCGAACAGACAACTTACCGAAAAATTTCGGGCGATAGGTATCGAGCCTATCGAATATGCTTTCAATTCTTACGCTGCCGTTCAGTCTATCGCTGCGGCCGCCAAGGCTGCTAAATCCAACAATCCCAAAACAGTCGCTGAGGCTATGAAGCGACAAGGTCCGTTCAAGACCGTTCTTGGCGATATTTCTTTTGATGAAAAAGGTGATTACAGCCTTCCAGGTTATACTATATTCGAATGGAGAAAGTCTCCTGATGGCCAATACTACTATTATCAGAAGTGAGTTGAACAACTTAATATAAGAACCGGCACCGCCTATGCACTGAATATTCAAGGGATCTCCCGAGTATGCTTGATGCAATAGCGGAGACTTTCCCACCGGAGTGGAAAGTCTTCTCCCCGAACTCATCGCCGAGACCGCCACCAGCCGGATCGTCAAGGTGCGGCTGGAAGATGGCGAGCCCGCAATAATCAAACATCTGACACCGCTCGGTGTGCGGGAAGAGTTGGGTGGCACGCGCTATCTGGACTGGCACGACGGCAATGGCTGTATTCGTTTGCTGGCGCAGCGGGGTAATAACCTCCTGCTTGAATATGCCGGCGCGCGCACCCTGCTTGATCATCTCAACGAACACGGTGACGACGACGCGACGCAGACCTTTGTCAATGTGTTCCTGCGCCTCATGCAGTCGAAACTGCAAAACCGGCCCTTCCCCCCGGGACTCATACCGTTGCGGACGCATTTCGCCAGCCTGTTCAAGAAGGCTGAGGCGGACCGGACACGTGGGGTGAACAGCCAGTTCGTCGAAGCGGCGGCAGTTGCAGACATGCTCCTGAACAATCAACAAAACGTCCAGCCGCTGCATAGCGATCTGCACCACGAGAACGTACTGCACGGGAAACGCGGCTGGCTGGTGATCGATCCCAAGGGCCTGATCGGCGATCCGATGTTTGACACCGCCAACATGTTCTACAACCCGCTGGATCGCGACGATCTGCGGATAAGCGAGCGTCGCATCGCAACGATGGCGCAGACGTTCTCGCAAGCGTTCAACCGCGATATCAGAACCATTCTGGGCTTCGGCATGACCCACGCCTGCCTGTCTGCCTCCTGGCATGACGAGGACGGGAACTGCGACGAGTCAAACCGCAGTCTTGGCGTCGCCGCGGCAATCCAGCGTGTTCTAGTATCGGCAGGATGAGCCAGTATCAGCGGCCGGAGACAACTTCCGTTTCGAGCGGATAGGCTCCCTTCGTGGCACGCCAGTGCGCAACAGCGAAGCCAAGGATGAGGATCGCGAAGCCCTGATGCAACAGGCCGAGGCTGATGGGTACCTGCATCAGTAATGTGGTGATGCCGATCGCTGCCTGCAGCGCTACCAGAACAGCAAGCAGCACAGCACGGCGCGCATGGGTGGTGCCCGGTGCCTGACGCATGGTCGCTATCGCCTGCCAGATCGCCGCGACAAATATGAAATAAGCGAAGAACCGGTGCACGAATTGCACAGTCTTGGGGTTTTCGAAGAGATTGTGCCAGATCGGCTGGATCGCGAAAAGATCGCCCGGGATAACCGCGCCGTCCATGAGCGGCCACGTATTGTAGGAGAGCCCTGCATCAAGGCCGGCGACCAATGCCCCGAGATAAATCTGGATAAAGACGAAGAGCACGAACCAGCCGGCAAGACGCTGAATCTGGCGATTGGCAGGCGCTTCGGAATAAACGGCGAGACCACGTGCCACATACATGACGGCAGCGAAGATGATGCAGGCAAGGGTCAGATGCGTTGCGAGCCGGTATTGACTGACATCGACACGATCAACAAGGCCTGAGGCAACCATCCACCAGCCGACTGCGCCCTGCAGACCGCCGAGTGCCAGAATGCCTACCATGCGCGGCTTCAGGCGGCGCTCAAGACGGCCGGTCAGCCAGAAGAAGGCTAGCGGCAAGGCGACGAGAAAGCCAACGCCCCGCGCCAGAAAGCGGTGCGCCCACTCCCACCAGAAAATCTGCTTGAATTCCGCCAGGCTCATCCCCTTGTTCAACTTCTCGTATTGGGGAATCTGCCGGTATTTATCGAATTCTTCCATCCACTGAACCTGGCCGATCGGCGGGATGACGCCATGGATAGGCTTCCACTCGGTAATCGACAGGCCGGAGCCTGTCATGCGCGTCGCGCCGCCAACAATCACGATGGTCGCAAGCACGATCAGCACGAGATAGAGCCAGATACGGATATACTGGCGGTTCCTCGCTTCACGGTCCTGGACCAAGGCAATGGTGCCTTCGGAAATTGTCTGGGCGGCCATGCAGAATACTCCTGTGGGTCCGGGATAGGTGCAGGAAATGGCAGCGTCTGACAAGGAGAGCCCACGCGACACGCCGTCGCGTTTATAGCGCAAACCGGACTTTTTTGCTTTTCGCTGGAAACGTTAACGGGTACAGGGGGCACTGAAGCTAAAAATTGGATGGCGCGATGCCCGTAAGGCTGAAGAAACTCATCGGAACAGTTCTACTCGTGGCACTCGTCTGCATCTATGCGATCGTCGCGACGATATTTGCCGTGGCCTTGCTCGGAAATGCCAGCCCGTGGATCCACCTCATCTATTTCTTCGGCACGGGGATTCTCTGGGTCGTCCCTGCCATGTTCATCATCAGCTGGATGGAAAAAGCGCCCAAGAAGAAAGCGCAATGAGCTCTTTCAAGCTTGTACGACCCTTCGGCCCGCATTGGCAATCGGGGTGGTGGCGCCGCTCATCATGGTCTGTGCATAGACCAGTTTCTGGAAGCGGCCATTGATCGATATGCGCGGCAGCGCGTGCAGATTGGCCCGATGCTCCGGATGAATGGTGCCGTGACGGGTTGTAACGGCAGAGAGAAATCCCTCCTCGGCGGCAATTTCTGCTTCCCGCCTTCCGGCAGCCTTGGCCGAGCCGTAGGGATAGGCGAAATGCGCCGGGCGCTTGCCGAGATTGTTTTCCAGCATATCGGCGGATAAACGCATTTCCTGTGCAACCATTCCTGCGGTCAGCCTCTTCAGATTGTAGTGGTGCACGGTATGGGCGCCGATAGTGCACAGCGGATCGCGGGCGATCTGGCGCAATTCCTTCCAGGTCATGACGTCCTGGTCCGCTGACACGCCGCAGATCATGCCTTCGGCAGAACACATTTCGCGCAGGACCGGCAGCTGTTCCAGTTCGGTGAGCGTGTAGGAAAAATAACGCATCAGCGAGTGGAAGGCCGCGCGCTTCTGGAAGAGCGTGCCACAGCGCCATTCCGGGCCACCTGGAATCCTGACGACGGTTGCCTTGGCGACGAGCTCCTCCACCACTTCCCACCAAAGGACCGCCGCGCCCTCGATGAGACCCGGCGCCGCATAGACGGTGAACGGGACGTTGTGCTTCTGGAAGACCGGGTAAGCATGGTTGAGGTTGTCATTGTAGCCATCATCGAGCGTCACCGCAGCAAAACGGCGGACACCCTGCGATCCCGATCTCACGCGCTCGATCATTTCATCCATCGACACGAGCTCTGTGCCTTCGGACTTCAGAGAGACAAGGATCTGATCGAGAAAATGCGGGGTGATCGACAGTGAGCGGGTAACGCCGAGCGGGCTGATACAGTCCGGGCGGACGCGATGCAGCATGATGATAGAGCCAAGCCCGCCGAAGCGGTCGCGCGTGCGCGACGCGAAACCGCTGTGCCAAGCAAGTCGCATCACGGCCTTTCGCATCAAGTCAGCCGCGTGGACCATTCCTTCACCAATTTGCATTATTCAACGATAATCGGAGGTTTGTTGATCAGTCATGCAACGTAAATGTTTATATATGGTTGATCAACGAGTCCTCGCCGCATTTCCCGATCCCTGCACTGGAACCAGAAGATGTCGCTTCCTCCACTCAAAGCAAAGATCCTCGGCGGGGCTGAAGCCACGGCATTATGGAATGATCTTGGCGACGATTGCGTCTCTGGGCCATCGCAAACCGCGCACTGGTTCTCGCACTGGCAATCAAATGCTAATGCCGACTGTCTTGTCGCGGCGCTCTACGCAGTGGACAAGCCGGTATTCATTCTGCCGCTGGAGGTCGTCATCAGAGGTCCGGTCCGCATAGCCATCTTCGCCGGCGGTCCACATGCCAATTGCAATTTCCCGGCACTCTCGCGCAGCCAGAAATTTGGCCGCAACGAGCTCGCCAAACTATTCGATGATTTGCATGCGGCCAGGCCGGACATCGATCTCGTGTCGCTGTCGCGACAGCTGGACAAACTTGATGGTGCAAAGAACCCCCTCCTCCAGCTGCCCACCAGGGAAAATGCCAATGTCAGCCTGGCGATTACGCTCGACCGGAATTTCGACACGGTGCTTGGCCGCAATAATGCCAAGCGGAAGAAGAAGAAGCACCGGCAGCACACGCGCCGCTTCGAGGAAGCAGGCGGCTATCGTATCGTCACGGCGACCACAGTGTCCGAAACCGAAGCGATGCTGTCCAGCTACTTCATCTGGAAAGCGGATCGACTGGCCAAGGCCGGAATCAAGAACACCTACGAGCCTGCTGGGATAAAGACCTTTTTCCATCGGTTATTTGCCGCCGAAACAGCCACAGCAGCGCCGCGATTCCAGTTGAAGGCGCTTGAGGTGGCGGGCACATACCGGGCGGTCCTTGGAAAATCCCATGCCAAGGGCCAGACCTTCATCGACTTCATCGGTATCGCTGACGATGAGCTGGCGAGTGCCAGCCCCGGCGAGTTCCTGTTTTTCGAGGATATCCAGGACAGCTGCAACACCGACCTTTCCATCTATAGTTTCGGTATTGGCGACGAGCCATACAAGCGCAGCTGGTGCGATATCGAGATACCCACCTATGACACCAATGTCAGTTTGACGGCCAAGGGCAGGATATATGCCGGCTATCTGGCTGGACGCGAAGGCCTGGTGCGGTCAATCAAGCAGAACGATGTAGTCTGGGGCCATGTGAAAAGAGCCCGCACCCGGTTGTTCGGGAAGGCCTGAGGCCCACCCTCAGGCACCCGCCATCGCCTTGGAGCGGATAATTCTGCCGCTGTCCACGCGCAGCAGGTTCGGGCGAAATGGCGTCAACAGTTCCGGCTCGATCAATCTCGCTTCGAACACAGATTTTGCCGTTGCAGCGACATCGCGATCATCGGGGTCCACCAGTGCGAGCACGAGTTCTGTCCCGTCGGAAAGAAGTGGCTTCAATTCAGTCGCTGTCGCAGGCCCACTGTCGATCACCACGAGGTCATAGGCGGATTGCAGGGCATTGAGGATCATAGGCAGGCGGCCAACGGATTGCATCGCCTTGACGGGATCGTGATTGCCAAGGGGTATGACCTCGGCTTCCGAATAATGATCGGGATGGATCACGTCACTGAAGTGCTTGTCGGACACGAGGAGATTGGTAATTCCGGCAAGGTTCTGGTCATCGAGCATCGACCGGCCGATTTCGCCGGAGCCGGTCATGTCGATGAGAATGACCCGCACGCCGCGGTCAGCAAGCTCGCGCACCAGCAAAATCGTCAAGGCCGACGCCTCGTCGCCTTCCGGCGATACCACTACGGCCCTGGCTGCGCCGCTCGCCATCAATCGATCGGCCACATTCGCGATTCCGGAATGGTCGGGAAGGACGGGCGCGGCTTCGACAGGATCCTCAACGACAGGCGCAACACCCATGTTGGGACCTGCTTCTTCCAATGGGACGGGCTCCTCGACAGGCGTTTGCGGCTCAGCGACGTCTGGTGCGATTGGAAGAACCGCCGCCTGGACAGGCAGCACTTCTGTCACTTCATCGACCTTATCAACCGGCGGTGTTTGCGCGTATGCGGGGCGCAGCGCCCGGCCGCTGAACAGTGCGCTCAAAAGCGTGCCGATGCTCAGGATGAGGAGTGACGCAACAAAGGCCGCGATCGTCATCGGGAAGATCTTCGGGAAGTAGGGCTCGATCGGCTTGTCGGCGCGCGAGAAAATACGGGCGTCAGCTGGCAGATAGCCGCGATCGGTGCGAGATGATGCTTCGCGGTAGCGGGTCAGATAGGATTCCAGCAGCTGGCGCTGCGCCGTCGCCTCGCGCTCGAGCGCGCGCAGTTCAACTTCCTCCTCACCTGCCTTGGATGACTGCGCCTTCAACTGATTGAGAGAGCGCGTCAATTCCGCCTCGCGCAGACGAGCGGTCTGTGCCTCGTTTTCCAGACTGCCGAGAACCTTGCGCGCCTCGAGTCTGATCTGCTGGTTGAGGTCGGCGAGTTGCGAGCGCAAGGCCCGGATACGCGGATGCCCGCTCAGCAAGGCTGCGGATTGATCGGCGATGTCGTTGTTGAGCTGTACTTGGCGTTCGCGCAGACGCTGGATCAAGGGAGATGCGATGACGTCCGGCAGCGTTTCCACTGCAGCACCCTTGGCCAGCGCCGAACGGACGCTTTCCGCCCTGGCTTCACTCGCCGCCTTGTTTGCCCGCACACGCGACAATTCCGACGACAGTTCCGAAAGCTGTTGTGTTGCAAGGACTGCATTGTTCTGCCCGATCAGCAGATCCGATGAACTGCGGTAAGCGGCAACTTTTGCTTCTGCATCTTTCACGCGCTTGCTCAGATCGGCGATCTCAGGCTGCAACCAATCGGTGGCATCGGCATTTGACTGGGACTTCGACGCCTGCTGTGTGGCGATATATTCATCGGCAATCGCATTCGGTACCGACGCCGATAGAGCCGGATCCTTCGACGAAAACTGAATGACAATAACGCGGGAGTTCTGCACACTGTAAACAAGCAATCGCTCGCGCAAAGCCAGCAGAATGTAATCGTCCCTCGTTGCTGCATCCAGGCCCTTGCCAAGGCCCACGGCGCCGAACAGTTGCGATATGAGGGATGGCTCCGCCTCTGCAGCGAGCTCTTCATTCTTGCCAAGATCAAGCTTGGTAATCACCCGCCTCAAAAGGTCCGAAGATCCGATGAGCTCGACCTGGCTTTTGATGCCCTCCGGATCGAGGATCGGCCGCTCGTCACCCTGCTGCTGATTTGCGGGACGGGTAAAAACGGATTCGCGTGTTTCGATCAGGATGCGGGTCTCAGCGCGGTATTTGGGCGACACCAGCGACAAGACCAGGAATGCCAGGAGCGCCAGCCCCAGTGAACCAAGAATGATCCGCACCTTGTTTTGCCATAGGCTGGCAAACAGGGCGCCGACATCGATGTCCACATCGTTACCGACAGAATTGGCCCGTGGCATGCAATCACTCCAGCAAGAACGGCGTCATGGTAAACACGTATGGTAACCAGCCGGTTAAAGATCGCCGGCCAGCGTCGCAAACTGCCGAATTTCCCGATACTTTACCAGCCATTAACCCTAATGAACTGATAATCCAGATCAGAATCGAGAGACTCTCCGTAAACTTAGGGTTCAAGACGTGTTCAGCAAGCAGATCCTTCTGGTGTCCATCAGCGTCGTGTCCTTGACGCTTGGCGGCTGCGCCAGTTACCGGCCCGCTCCGGCAGCGTTCAACGAAGCCATCAACAAGCCCTACATGCTGGATGCTGGCGATCGCATCCGCCTGACCGTCTTCGAGCAGGAAGGCATCACCAATACCTATAGCGTCGACCAGGCGGGCTATATCTCGGTTCCGCTTATCGGAAGCGTCCCTGCCCGTGGCAAGACCATCCAGCAGATCGAAGCGGATGTGGCCGCCAGGTTGCGCAAGGGCTACCTGCGGGACCCGGATGTAGCAGTGGAGATCGACCGCTACCGGCCGGTGTTCGTCATGGGTGAAGTCGGCGCCGCCGGGCAATATTCCTATGTCCCCGGCATGACAGCACAAAAGGCGATCGCGGCCGCAGGCGGATTTACCCCGCGCGCCAATCAGAGCGACGTCGACATCACACGGCAATTCAATGGCGAGAGCCTGACCGGCCGCGTGACAATTTCCGATCAGGTGCTGCCCGGCGACACAATTTATGTGCGCGAGCGCTTCTTCTGATCCGCGGAGATGGTCGAACCTCGCTCTAAACAATCTCTCCGGATCGTTCACTGTTTCCGAGCGCCGGTTGGCGGGATCTTTCGCCATGTGCGCGATCTTATCGAAGCGCAGGTGAAAGCCGGCCATCAGGTCGGCATCATTTGCGATGCGTCGACTGGCGGGGCGTTCGAGGAAGCCCTGCTCGCCGATTTGCGCGGTAAGCTGGCACTCGGCCTCGAGCGCATCGCCATGCAGCGGCAAATCGGACCCGGCGATGCGATGGCAGCGCTGCGGACATACAAGATCATCAAGAAATTGCAGCCTGACATCCTGCATGGGCATGGGGCCAAAGGCGGTATCTACGCACGGCTTTTCGGCTCGGTGTTGCGGGTATCCGGGTCTCGCGTAGCCCGCTTTTATTCACCGCATGGCGGCAGCCTGCATTTTGATCCGGCCAAGCTCCAGGGGCGGATCATTTTTCGGGTCGAGCGAACAATGGAACGGATGACCGACCGGATCATTTTCGTTTCTGCGTTCGAGCAAGGTATCTACGTCCGGAAGGTGGGTGAGCCGCGCTGTGCGTCCGAACTCATCTACAACGGATTGGCGGAAGGTGATTTTGAACCGCTTGCTATCGACGACGACGCCGCGGACTTTTTGTTCATCGGCGAGATGCGCGCACTCAAGGGTCCGGATATTTTCATCAACGCCCTCGCGCGGGCGAGTGCGGCATGCGGACGCCAACTGACAGGTGTGATGGTTGGAGACGGCAAGGACCGCGCCAGACTGATCGAACAGAGTGCCAAGGTGCAAACGGATCGGAGCATCCGCTTCCTGATGCCCATGAAGGCACGGCAGGCTTTCCGGCTCGCCAAGGTTGTGGTCATTCCCTCCCGGGCCGAAGCCCTGCCCTACATCGTCCTTGAGACGCTTGCCGCAGGACTGCCAGTCATCGCCAGTCGCGTCGGCGGTATTCCTGAGATTCTCGGCGATTCCTCGCCCGCCCTGGTGGAGCCGGAAGCCGGCGACCTCGCCGCCAAAATGGCGATCGCGATCAATGACGTGGCGGCCTACAGGCAAACACTTCCAAGCGTGGAAGAGCTGAAGCACAAGTTCAGCATCGAAACCATGGCAACTCACCTGGAGGCCGAATATTTCGCTGCGCTTGGGTAATCGTTTCTCTAAGCCTTTTTTAGCGCATATGTGATATTGACAACTCGTCAGGGTCGTCAGGGTTCATCATGAAAGACAGAGAAGCGGAATCGAAGTTTTCGCGTGACGTTGTTCGCAACCTCGCGCCGGACGCCATGCAGGCGTCCAGCGGAAAGACGACGCTCAGCCCCGTTGCCCAAACGATCGCCTCGCAATATGCCAGGGACACGAATTCCCCGGTGATGATCAGCGGTATCATGCGGATTATCGAATTCCTGATCGTGGCATTCGCTGGCGTTGCCGTGTTTGCGGTCTATGTCGGGTTTTCGGCGGGCGCCATCCTGCACTACTCCCTGGCGATACTGGCCACCGCGACAGTCACCGTGCTTCTGCTTGAACTGACCGACAGTTATCAGCTCGCCGTGATGCGCGATCCGTTCAGCAAGCTTGGCAAGCTGCTCCTGATCTGGTCCGGATGCTTCGCACTTATGTCGCTTGCGGCCTTCTTCCTGAAGATCTCGGAAGATTATTCGCGCGTCTGGTTTGGCGCCTGGTACATATCAGGGGTGATACTTTTCATCGCCTTTCGCGTGATCATGTCACGTCTTATCCGGCGCTGGGCACGCAATGGCCGGATGGAGCGGCGCGCCGTCATCGTCGGCGGCGGAAAGCCGGCGGAAGACCTTATCCGGTCGATCGAACAGCAGCCCTATAACGACATACGCATTTGTGGCGTCTTTGATGACCGGGATGCCAAGCGATCACCGCCTATCGTTGCGGGTTATCCGAAGCTCGGCAATATCTCCGAACTGATCGAGTTTGCTCGTATCGCCCACATCGACATGTTGATCGTCTCGCTGCCGATCACCGCGGAAGAGCGCGTGCTGTCCCTGCTAAAAAAGCTCTGGGTACTTCCCGTCGACATCCGGCTCTCTGCCCACAACAACCATCTGCAGTTCCGTCCGCGCGCCTATTCCTATATCGGCTCCGTCGCCATGATCGATCTGTTCGACAAGCCGATCAACGATTGGGATTCTGTGGCCAAGCGAGCCTTCGATATCTTTTTCAGCCTGTTCGGCATCCTTGTCTTCAGCCCGATCATGATCGCTACAGCCCTTGCCATCAAGCTCGAGAGCAAGGGGCCGGTGATCTTCAAGCAGCAGCGGCACGGATTTAACAACGAGATCATCGAAGTGTGGAAGTTCCGTTCCATGTACACGGAGATGTGCGATCCCACCGCGCGCAATGCCGTCGTCAAGAACGATCCGCGCGTGACGCGCGTGGGACGTTTCATTCGCAAGACATCGATCGACGAACTGCCGCAGTTCTTCAATTCGCTGATCGGAACGCTTTCACTCGTCGGTCCCCGTCCGCACGCAATTGCCGCTCACACACGCAACCTCCTCTACAACGAAGTCGTTGACGGCTACTTCGCCCGGCACCGGGTCAAGCCCGGCGTGACAGGATGGGCGCAGATCAATGGCTGGCGCGGGGAGATTGACTCGGACGACAAGATCAAGATGCGTACGGAGTTTGACCTGTACTACATCGAGAACTGGTCGCTGTGGTTCGACCTGAAGATCCTGTTCCTGACGCCAGTGCGCCTTCTTAACACGGACAATGCCTATTGAGCGTTTCGACCGGTCAAAGCCCCAGTGCAAGCGTTGATCACGCGCGCGAAGAACCGTGCGCTCATCCGGCTGATCTCGACCTTCGCCATCGGATTCGGAGTTTTTCTCAGCGGCTTTGTGATCGATGAACCGGCGCCCTATGAACTTTATATGGCGGGTCTGATTGTCGTCTGGGCGCTCTTCGGCCTGAGGTTGTCGCGCTCCGTGGCGATCCTTCTTGCGATACTGGTCGTTTTCAACCTTGGCGGTCTCCTGTCCATGGGCCAAATGGCAGACCTGAAGACGGCGCCAATGTACATCGCTGTCTCGCTGTTCCTCGCCATCACTTCGGTGTTCTTCGCAGCGGTGATCGACAACGACCAGCGTATCTTGCCGGTGATTTTCAACGCCTATATCCTAGCCGCCATTTGCACGTCGCTCCTCGGCATCCTCGGCTATTTCGATGCTTTTCCCGGCGCAGAGCTGTTCACGCGCTATGGCCGGGCGATGGGCGCTTTCCAGGACCCCAACGTCTTTGGCCCCTTTCTGATGCTGCCGCTCGCCTGGCTGGTGCATGGTGTCCTGGTTGGCGACTTGCGCGCCCTCCCGGTTCGTCTCGTCCCAATCCTCATTCTGACACTTGGCATCTTCCTCTCATTCTCACGCGCCGCGTGGGGAATGGCGGTGCTGATCATCGCAGGCCTCGCCCTGCTATTGTTTATCAGGAACCCGAACCGGCTGTTCCGCCTGAGAATTATGCTTCTCGCAGGTCTCGCCGCCGTCGTAGTGCTGCTCGCCGTCATCGTCGCCTTGCAAATTCCCAGCGTTGCCGAACTGTTCTTCGCGCGTGCCCAACTTGTGCAGGATTATGACGACGCACAATTCGGCCGCTTCGCGCGTCATTGGTACGGCATGCTGCTGTCCATCGATCACCCGCTTGGCATCGGTCCGCTAGAGTTCGGCCCCATTTACGGTGAAGATACGCACAATGTCTGGCTGAAGGCCGCGCTTGACTATGGTTGGCTCGGATTTGTCAGCTACCTGACGTTGACGATGCTGACGCTCGGCCTCGGGCTGAGGATTCTGTTTCGCGAGCGGCCATGGCAGCCATTTCTGCTCTGCGCCTATCTCGCTTATGTGGCACATGTCGCAATCGGCAATGTGATCGACACCGACCACTGGCGGCATTTCTATCTGCTGGTCGGTATTATCTGGGGATGCGTTGCCCTGGAATTGCGCTATAAATCCGGCCGTGCCTCACAGCGAAATAGCTATTAAGTTGAAATCGCCAATATCGATACAACTTGCGCGTGTTTATCGGGGGACCCAAATAAACCAAACATTACCGTGTGCAATAAATCATTTTGGATTATAATCTAACTTTAAGCGTTTGACGAAATCAACGCGTCACACTGGATCGTTGGATGCCCTCATTGACATTCCTGGATGATAATAATCCAAACTATTCCAAAACGGATGGCGAACTCATGCAGCGGGCGCTGGAAGATGCCGCTGCAGAGTTGAGCATTATCGACGAAGCAGACCCGGAGCACGGGGCGCTTGCGCGATTTGTTCGTGCCGCCTTCATTATCGGTAACCGCAATTCGGAGGCGATGGCGAAATTTGCGGTGAATGCCGTGCTTGCCCGACGGGCGCGCAAAGCCGAGACCCCAGCTTGACGCTCATAGCCCGTCGCTGATCACTATCTGTCGAGTACGTCACGCAGCCAGGCGATCAATCCCTTGTGCCTCCCGGCAATTGCCTTGCGGACATTGTAGGCGGCCATCCCTGCGCTCACTTCCGCACCGAAATGACAGTAGCAAACCACCCGGTGGAGCTGGAGGTCGCTCAGTTCAAAGAACCGCCGCGCTTCGCCATACGTGTCATTTTTCAAGCCAGTTGCCCGAAGAACCGGGTCCTCGAATGCGACCGAAATCGGCGAGCCTTCGCTACGCATGGCAGCGCGCTCCCGGGCCGGTTGATATTCGGACTGGTACAGCGTCGATAGGCGCCGATCCGGATCCCGTTCGAGAACCATTGCCCACCGTTCAAGACGTTCGCTGCGCAACAAGGTCTTGTGGGGATAATCTTGATCGACCTGAGAGACAATTTGCAGTTGCTCGAGTGCATGGTGCTTCATCTTGGCCTCCTATTCGAACGATAGTTGGTCCGCCCATTCCCAGCATTCACCCCCGACAAAACTGACTCCGGCAGCGCGCGAAGTCCAATCACGATCCTGCCCGAAGGTTCCCGTTCACGAAAACGTGCATGCTCGGGCAGCAAAAGCGACGATGCCGGTGGCCAATGGCCCAATATCACCTCCAGGCGTCTTACCCATTGTTTTTTCAGGAACTTATCTGACGAGTGGACGTTGATGCAGGCCAAGCGCTTTCCCTGGACGCATTGAAACAACGAGAGGGATCATGTCAGATCTAGACAATAAAAAGGCTCACGACCGGCAATACACCATCCGACGTAGCGGCTACTCGTGGGTCGTCCGCAAAGACGATGAGCGGTCCACCAGTGAACAAGACGAGAGCGACATCGCGCCTTCCGACGCTGGCTCCGATGATCAAGAAACGCACTCAGGGAGTGGTCGCAGTAATCATGAATGACCGGTTGCCCATAGCGCGGCAGAAAGCGTTGCGCCCTTGGGTATTACCTCACATCAGAACCTCGATCATCTATCAATTCCTTAGTCGGCGAGCCCTTTTGGGTGTATTCTAATGGGGCTGAACTGTGAGACGACCTCGCATGGCCCCATGCCCGCCCGCTCGCGGTTCTGCACCTTAAGGCGGAGCCCAGACGGCGAAAGTTCCCCCACCTAGCCAATTCTCGCTCCGCCTCTTTTTGCGACGTGTCTGTGCAATAGGTCAAGGTGGCCGGAATTGGCTCGCGCCTTCGCTTGGTCCGAAATCCATATGAGTTATAGAAGCGTGATTTGGGATTGGTGCTCACAACGAGCCGGCGCAACACGGTGTCCGCAACTTCGGACCCAATATTCGCGAACTGCCTGGCTGAGGAAGATGTCCGACCAGCTAACCTATCAATGTTTCTCAGGAAAGCTGGTCGGAGTGGCCGGATTCGAACCGACGACCCCTTGACCCCCAGTCAAGTGCGCTACCGGGCTGCGCTACACTCCGACATCTTCTGTATCAAGCTGAACTTAACCGCTTGGATATTGCGAACCCGAGGTACCTTGACCAAAGGGTGCGCCATACCGGGGAAAGCCCTAAATTACTCAGGTTTTTTGTGCAAGGGCAAAAACCGTAAAAAGAACAAACTGTACACAAATGCACCTGCAATCGCTGGTGACGGTCAGCTGCCACTGGCCATTACGATCCTTCGTCAGGAATATTGAGAAGGTGGCCGCATGCCTTGCAATGTACAGCGTCGGCTTCGTGCCTTTGTAATCCGCACTCGGGACAGGGAAAGGTCACCTTGTGTGGTCTGACGACAGCCTGCGCGAGACGCACGAAAAGCGAAATGCCAACGATCATGGTCACAACCGACGTCAGCTTACCTAGGGTGCCCGGAAGCGTTATGTCGCCAAAGCCTGTGGTGGTTACGGTGGCCACAGTGAAATAGAGCGCATCCACAAAGCCCTCTCCCCCTTCGAGCCGGTAGAAGAAGCTCGTGTAGACGAAGCCGGTCACGATGAAGAGGAAAACAATGAGGTTGATGCAGGCCCTTACGACGTCGAGAAGGTGACTGCAGCGACAAAAGCGCAACAATTCCCTCAGGAAAGTGCTCTGCCCGATCGCCCAGATCCGCATTGCGCGCAGGAAGGCGAAATTGTACAGCAGGTTCGGAAAAAGCAGCGTGGCAAGAATGAAGAGGTCCACCCAGGTCATCGGGCGGAGAATCCAGGATTTGAAGCTCTTCGCCAGCAGCACGCCGGTCATCAATTCGAAGCCTATCCAGATTGCGATCAAATAGTCGACGATCAGATAGGAAGGGCCCGAACGCAGATACGGCCCCATGATGAAGAATGCAAGAATTGCAATATCAATGAAGAAAAAGGCACCCTGGAGCCACAGTGATCGCCTGTCATGGCCACTTTGAAGGCGCCTTACGGCGCGTCTCAGCTTCTCGATTTGCGACCCGCCGCGCTTCGTGGCAACTCTGTCCTGCATTTCATTGCTATAGCTCATCGGTGCGAAGTTTCAAGTTGAGTGCAGCAAGGTGCCGGGAGGCGCTCGCTCAAGATCGCAGGCGTTGCAAAAAAATTCCGTATTTGTGGAACCAATCATCAGTGATAGAATTATAAGAGTACTGGTCCCCAACCAGTTAGGCTGAACCCCACAGCCAACCCCTAAGTCCCAGCTTTCATGCAACATGGAAGCTGGGCTTTTTCTTTCAGCGCACTGTGGCGCCGCCGATCAGCGAACCTGATCCAGCAGGCGCTTGCATTCGAGCAGGTCGAACAACGTTTCCTGAAGCAGGGCGCGGTTGTCTTTTGAAAGCCGCTTGCCGTCAGCAGCAACCGGTCCTTCTTCGTCGCCCTTGATCAGGCCAAAGAGGCGCCTGCCTTGGGGAGCGGATTTGTGTGTGCCCATGACCGCAGCTTCCTCATCGGCCTCTGCGCGGCTCTGTTCGGCCGCGAGCGCTTCTTCCTGGCGCGCTGTCGCCTGCTTCTGCTGGCTGATGGCCTCGGCTGCTGCCGTATCGCCACTGCCCAGCGCGATGATGAATTGCGTGCCATTTTCCCGCAGAAGACGCTGGACACCCTTGATCGTATAACCCTGGTCGTAAAGGAGATGCCGAATGCCCTTCAGCAGATCGACGTCAAGCGGGCGATAATACCGCCGGCCGCCACCGCGCTTCATTGGCTTGATGTGAGTGAATCGTGTCTCCCAGAACCGCAGGACATGTTGAGGCAGATCAAGGTCTTCTGCGACTTCGCTGATGGTTCTAAATGCGTCGGGACTCTTGTCCATGATTTCACCCTTTCAGGAGAAATTCTGATTCGACGTCTATTTCAGCGGTTTATGGGATATTTTTCAAGCGCAGCGCGAGACTACCCCACAGCAATCTCGCTAGTTCAGCTGACAAAGACGTGAATCCGTCTTTTGTACTACGCAGATTTCTTCTTGCGCGTCTGATGCGAGCGCAAAATGCGCTGTTTAAGCACATTGGACGCTTTGAACGTCATGACCCGGCGCGGCAGAATGGGCACTTCCTCCCCCGTCTTCGGATTCCGGCCGATCCGTTCATTCTTGTCTCTTACCTGGAACGTGGCGAACGATGACAGTTTGACTGTCTCGCCACGAACGATTGCATCACACACTTCATCGAGAATTGTCTCGACCAGTGAAGCTGACTCCGTTCGCGAAAGCCCTACCTTACGATAGACTGCCTCAGCCAGATCAGCGCGCGTAATGGTCTTACCCCCCATACGATCTCAAAGCTCTCGTTTGTTGCAAAACTACCAGGTGAAGCGGAAGTTACAGAATGAAAACCGATCGGGCAAGCAGGTTGGAAAAGTTCGTGAACTAATCTGCCGACCCAACCGACTTGCTACCACCGTAGCAGAACTGCACCCCACGTAAAGCCCCCACCCATGGCTTCAAGGAGCACCAAATCGCCTTGTTTGATCCTGCCGTCCGCGACAGCGGTCGCAAGAGCTAAGGGTACTGAAGCGGCTGATGTATTTCCGTGTTGGTCGACAGTGATGACGACCTTTTCTTCTGCCAGATGGAGCTTCTTCGCCGAAGCGTCGATGATGCGCTTGTTGGCCTGGTGCGGGACGAACCAATCGACATCTTCGGCGGTAATTCCGGCCTCTGAAAACGATGCTTCAATGACATCTGTGATCATGCCGACAGCGTGCTTGAAGACCTCCCGGCCCTCCATCCGGAGATGGCCAACGGTCTGCGTAGAGGATGGCCCGCCATCCACATACAGTTTCTGTTTGTGCGAGCCGTCCGAGCGCAGATTGGCGGTCAACACGCCGCGATCGGAGGTCAGGCCGCGTCCCTCGCTGGCTTCCAGGATCAATGCACCCGCGCCATCACCGAAGAGCACGCAGGTCGTGCGGTCGTTCCAGTCGAGGATGCGGGAAAACGTTTCTGCTCCTATGACCAGCACCCGCTTCGCCATGCCGCCGCGAATGTAGAGGTCAGCAGTGGTAACAGCGTAGACAAAGCCTGAGCACACCGCCTGCATGTCGAATGCAAAGCCGTGAGTCATCCCGAGGCGCGCCTGGATATCCACTGCAGATGCAGGAAATGTGTTGTCAGGTGTCGACGTAGCAAGAATGATCAGGTCGATATCGTCGGGCGTGAGGCCCGCATTGTCGAGCGCTGCCCGGGCCGCAGCTTCGCCCAGGGAAGCCGTTGTCTCTCCCTCGCCAGCAATGTAGCGCTGCCGGATACCCGTGCGCTGAACAATCCACTCATCCGAAGTTTCGACAATGCCTTCCAGATCAGCATTCTTCACAACACGCGCCGGCTTGGCTGCGCCTATACCTTTTACAACGGACCGGATCATTTAAAGCTCTACTTTTCCTGTTGTTCTATTTCGGCTTCTGCTTCGCTCTCGGCTTCCTCTTTGAAGGCCACGCCGACCGGGCTTTTGTGGAAATGGGTAAGATCCGCAGCGATCTTGTCCAAGAGCTTGTTGTGCGCCATGTCGTAGCCCACATCGATGGCCGACGCAAAGCCCAAAGCATCAGTGCCGCCGTGGCTCTTGATGACGACACCGTTCAAGCCGAGAAATACACCGCCATTGGTCTTGCGCGGATCCATTTTTTCGCGCAGGCGATCAAAGGCACCCTTGGCGAAAATATAGCCAATCTTGGCCATCAGCGTGCGGCTCATCGCTTCACGCAAATATTGAGCGAACTGTTTAGCGGTACCTTCCGCAGCCTTGAGCGCTATGTTTCCGGCAAATCCTTCCGTCACGACGACGTCAACCGTGCCTTTGCCAATATCGTTGCCTTCGACAAAACCGAAATATTCAAGGCTCGGCAATGGAATCTCGCGCAGGATACGCGCTGCATCCTTCACGTCGTCCTGTCCCTTGATCTCCTCGACGCCAACATTCAGCAGGCCGATGGTCGGCCGCTCGATCTCGAACAGCGAGCGCGCCATGGCAGCGCCCATAACTGCATAATCAACGAGCTGCTGCGCGTCGGCGCCGATCGTGGCCCCGATATCGAGCACAATGCTTTCACCACGCAATGTCGGCCAAATGCCAGCAATGGCGGGCCGTTCGACATTTGCCATGGTGCGCAGGCAGAACTTTGACATCGCCATGAGCGCGCCCGTGTTCCCCGCAGAGACACAGGCGTCGGCTTCGCCGGTCTTCACCGCTTCAATGGAGCGCCACATTGACGACTTCCATCGGCCGCTGCGCAGCGCCTGGCTCGGCTTCTCATCCATGCGCACTGCCACATCGCAGTGGTGGAACGTCGATGCGTCGGCCAGGGCCTGATAACGGGCAAGCACGGGCATGACGTCTTCCTCGCGCCCGAAAATCACAAACCTGATATCAGGATGGCGCTCCAGCGCCGTTGCCATGCCCGGAATTACGATCTCAGGACCGAAATCACCGCCCATGGCATCAATGGAAATTCTGATCACTCTCGATTGTCCTGTCCTGTTCAGTGCTTGTGAGTAGGTCCGTTGAAAAGACTCGGCGAAAATAGTCATTTTGCATAAGCGCACAACTGATTTCTGCCAGCTGCCGGCTCATCGGGCTGAATTGTCTTGAGAACTGCCCCCTCCTGGACCATCTTCCTGCATCTAGTCGCAGGAAGCCTCCCCGATCAAGTCTTCTGTTTCCAATCCTTCAAAGCGGCGAATGGGTTTTCCGGTTTCTCAACATCGTCATCGCCATATTGCACGACGACAGGCGGAACACTCTCCACGCCTTCCTTGCGCGGATATGGATCGATGGCCAGTTCGAAAAACTCTTCGGCGATCGCACCGGCATCAAGCATATCTCCCGAAAATGTCTCCGGTATGTCGGGACCTTCCGCGCTGATGATCAGTTCACCGTTCTCATCGAGCGGCAGACGCGCAAGACGGGAATTCTCCGGAACGAATATTGTATCAATCTCGGTATCGACCTTGGCCTCGATGGGCTCCAGCGTCACGATGCACGACTGCACGATCTCGGCATGGACCTCACCGCGAACGCGAACGCCATCCTTTTTCCACGGCACGATCTGCAGATCGGCCTTGAAGGATTTGACATCCAGCAACTCGTGGAAGTCGCGTAATGTCTCAAGCTCACGGGCATTTGCCTCGATTTTGACATTAAGACCTTTTTGCGGGAGCCGCCCTACCGAAACCGGAAACCTCAGCGCTCCATCCAAATTGTTTGTCATCACGCTTCCTCCAATGCAGGTCCGGGATCGGGAAATGTCACCTTGCCACCTGCGATCATATCATCTGTCTGGTCTTCGAGGTGCCGGGTCGCCAGCAGGACGTATTTGCCGAGAGACAGCGCGCCTGACCAGGTTTCATTCCCGGGACGCACATTGCGGGCAAGCGCGGCGACCAGCGCAGCATAATCATTGTTCTCGAGGGCCTTGTCGTATGATTCAATCCTCCCGTAGAACATGCGCGCCAACTTCTTCATACGCTTCGGAACGCCTGAGTCCCCGATGCCGAGCTCGCGGAGCGAATGATCGACATCGCGGAAGAACTCGTCAGTCACCTCCTGGCCGATCGATTTCAACGCCGGTGTGCGGCCCTTGATGCGGCGCATGAACAGGAAAACGTGCAGCGAGAGCATTTCATAGCGTCCCAGAGGCGAATCCGGTACATCGAGGTCAGAATAAAAGTACGGTTGCCGCGCCGCTGCCACGATCGCGTCGTAGAGGGCAATCGTAATGGCCTCATTTGCCTTGGCCTTGCGGCTAAATAGACTGAGAATCATAGAGTTGTGCCTTAACTGGAGTCTTCCATACAGCACGAGTGGCGTGTTGCATCGGACTTCAAGGTGGTTTACCGAAGTTCTGCGGGCGGCGAAAGACTTGCGCCCAATTTGAAATGGAGATGTCGTTGCTGCAGCGGATTTTCAAGACCGATCGTTCCCGGGAATTCCTTCTTGCCGGGACTCTTCTTTTGGCCGCAGGACTTGCTGGCTGTAATACCGCCGACCTCAATCCATCGGAGACTTTGACCCAAGGTTACGTCCTTGACGAGAAGGCGCTTGAGTTCGTCCCGGTAGGCTCCAGCCGAGAGCAGGTCCAGCTGTCGCTCGGCAGTCCTTCGACAACCGCGACCTTCGACAATGAAGTTTATTACTATATTTCGCAGAAGCGCCACCGCACCGTCGCGTTCATGAATCCGAGAGTTACGGAGCGGCGAATTCTGGCCGTGTATTTTGACAAGGACGGCAAGGTCGCCAGCATCTCCAATTACGGACTGCAGGACGGAAAGGTGTTCGACTTCATATCGCGCACGACACCGACAGGCGGCAAGGATCTTTCCTTCCTCGGCCAGATGCTTGCTGGTGTCGGCAAGGCGCCTTCCCTGGGCGCGGGCGGACCACCATCGCAATAACGCCTTCTCCAGGCCGCAAAACAAAAAAACCCACGAAAACATGTTTCGTGGGTTTTTTGTGCAATGTTGATGTTGTCAGTGCGCAAGCACGGCAAGCAGAAGCAAGGCGACGATGTTGGTGATCTTGATCGCCGGATTGACTGCAGGGCCGGCCGTATCCTTGTAGGGATCGCCCACGGTATCACCGGTAACTGACGCCTTGTGCGCCTCCGAGCCTTTGAGATGGCGCGTTCCGTCTTTGCCGACAAAGCCGTCTTCGAAGGACTTCTTCGCATTGTCCCAGGCACCACCGCCGGACGTCATCGAGATGGCAACGAAGATACCGTTGATGATGACACCCAGCAATGAAGCCCCAAGAGCCGCGAAAGCCGAAGCTTTGGACCCGGAAATGAGAAGAACACCAAAATACACCACGATAGGCGCCAGAACCGGCAACAGCGACGGAACAACCATTTCCTTGATCGCCGCACGGGTCAGGATATCAACCGCCCGGGCATAGTCCGGCCGTTCAGTGCCCAGCATGATCCCCGGCTTTTCGCGGAACTGACGGCGCACCTCTTCAACGACAGAGCCTGCAGCGCGACCAACTGCCGTCATCGCAATGCCTCCGAAGAGATAAGGGATGAGGCCGCCGAAGATGAGGCCGGCCACGACATATGGATTGGACAAGTCGAAGGAAACGGCGCCGATGCCCTTGAAATAAGAAAATGCGGTTGCCCCTTCCTTGTTGGCTTCGCTGATAAAGAACTGCAGATCGTTAGCGTAAGCAGCGAACAGTACCAGCGCACCCAGACCGGCAGACCCGATTGCGTAGCCCTTGGTAACCGCCTTGGTCGTGTTACCGACAGCGTCGAGCGCGTCCGTGGACTTGCGGACCTCCGGATCGAGACCAGCCATTTCAGCAATACCACCGGCATTGTCCGTCACGGGCCCGAACGCATCAAGCGCAACGATCATGCCGGCAATGCCCAACATCGCCGTGACGGCGATGCCTGTGCCGAAAAGGCCAGCCAGCTGGTACGTCGAGATGATGCCACCAACAATCACCAGCGCCGGAAGCGCTGTCGACTCGAGCGAAATCGCCAGCCCCTGGATCACATTGGTGCCGTGTCCGGTGATCGATGCCTGGGCAATCGAATTCACCGGGCGCTTGTTCGTTCCGGTGTAGTACTCGGTGATGACGACAATCAAACCTGTCACAACGAGGCCAATGAGACCGCAGATGAAGAGATTGGTCCCGGTAATCACCTGGCCAGCAACAGTGCCGATTTCACCCCACCCGATGGTCAGCGAAGTTGCTGCTCCAAGGCCGAGGATCGATAGGAGCCCTGTCACGATGAGCCCTTTGTAAAGAGCCCCCATGATCGAATTGTTGGCGCCAAGCTTGACGAAGAAAGTGCCCGCGATCGACGTGATGATGCAGGCGCCGCAGATTGCCAGCGGATAGAGCATCACAGTGGCAAGCACCGGCGTAGCGGCGAAGAAGATCGCGGCCAGCACCATTGTCGCGACGATGGTCACCGCGTAGGTTTCGAACAGATCAGCCGCCATACCAGCGCAATCGCCGACATTATCGCCGACATTGTCCGCGATCGTCGCTGGGTTGCGGGGATCGTCCTCGGGAATTCCGGCTTCGACCTTGCCGACGAGGTCGCCGCCAACATCGGCGCCCTTGGTGAAGATACCCCCGCCAAGCCGGGCAAAGATAGAAATGAGGGACGCGCCAAATCCGAGGGAAACGAGTGCGTCGATCACGGTGCGATCAGCAGGCGCATAGGCCATGGGGCCGGTCAGAACCCAATAGTAGACAGACACACCAAGCAGTGCGAGGCCCGCGACGAGCATGCCGGTGATGGCGCCAGACTTGAACGCGATCTCAAGACCGGCGGCCAGGCTGCGCGAGGCGGCCTGGGCCGTGCGCACATTGGCCCGCACTGAAACATGCATGCCGATAAAACCGGCGAGCCCTGACAGGACTGCACCGATCAGGAAGCCGATCGCTGCCGTACCCGACAGAAGAAACCAGACGGCGATAAAGACAACGACGCCAACAATGGCAATCGTGGTGTACTGACGTGTGAGATAGGCCTGTGCGCCCTCGCGGATTGCACCGGCGATTTCTTGCATGCGTGCATTGCCCTGGTCCGCAGCGAGCACCGATTTGGTGGCCCAGATTGCGTAGACGATAGACAGCAGACCGCAGGCAATGACCAGAAACAGTATTGTCATGCCACTCCCTCAGATTTTGACCGGAAAAACCCCTCCCCGGGTCAGGTTCGGTACGGCACACTGAAATCCGCCAGGCCGGCGAAAAGCGACCGCATGTGTAAGGAGTAACGAAGCAAATGCGAGAACGTCAAGGTCTTTCGCAAATCGCTGAAATCCGCGACGAAAGTAGGGCTGGCCACAATAGAATCCGCGAGCCAGAATTGTACTCGCCGCCTGGATTGGAAGGAATCGTGTGTGGATGTAATTTACGACGAACGCATCAAGTTGTTCGCGACATTTGTAAACAGCATCGGAATAGCACCCTTTGCCGTAGGCGGTTGGCGCCTTTGATTTCCGGTCTCAACGGCTCAACAAGGCCGTTGGTGCCGTTCGTCAGTGCAATTTGAATCTGGGTGCTTCGTCTTACATTACGCAGCGAGCAATATCCTGACGAGGATGAAACTATGACAACTTTTCAGACACTTTGGCTGCTTGTCATGCCGGTTTCAGCGCTCATTTTTGCTTTGGGTGGTCTTTATTTTATCGACCGAAATACCAAGGGAAAAACCCGCCATTAACGCCGAGGACCCTTGACGCCCTTGCTTTCACCGCGAATTTCAAAGGCCAACCGATCCAGAACCGCATTCACGAGTTTGGGCTCCTCGTCGGTATAAAAAGCTTTCGCAATATCGACATATTCCGAAACGATGACCGCAGTTGGAACGTCAACGCGATCCTTCAGTTCCCAGATTCCGGCGCGCAGGATGGCTCGCAGTGTCGAGTCGAGACGCGACAATGGCCAATCTTCCATCAAGGCCTGGCGGATCATCGGATCAAGGGATGTCTGGTCGGCGACAACACCGGAAACAATAGCACGAAACCACTGCGGGTCAGCGTCGAGGTATTGTGTTCCGTCGACCTCCTTGCCGAGGCGATGTGTTTCATATTCTGCCACAACCTCGAGAACACCCGTGCCTGCGACATCCATTTGATATAGGGCCTGAACTGCGGCCAGACGGGCAACTCCACGCTTGTTCGCAGTTTTTACAGCTGGGCTTTGCCCGTCTTTCGCTGAAGGCATTCGTTCAGGCTCCAAGTTTTTCCTTGAGGGCAATCATGGTCAATGCAGCACGTGCCGCAAAGCCACCCTTGTCGCCCTCACTGCGCTTTGCACGCGCCCATGCCTGTTCGTCATTCTCGACGGTCAGGATACCGTTGCCGATTGCAATGCATTCATTGACGGCAAGGTCCATCAGAGCACGCGACGACTCGTTGGCAACGATATCGAAGTGATAGGTTTCGCCGCGGATGACCGTGCCAAGCGCCACAAAGCCATCATATTCCTTTCCGCCTTCGAGCGCAGCATCAAGCGCAAAGGAAATGACGGCAGGAACTTCCAGCGCTCCTGGAACCGTAACCACATCATACGTCGCTCTGGCTTCGTCGAGCGCCGCTTTGGCGCCCGCCAGCAACGCATCGGCGAGATCGTCATAGAATCGTGCCTCCACGATCAACAGATGTGGCGCCTGCGCCTTGTGATTTGACATGATAGCTCCGAGGGAATGGATGGCGTCACCGCCGTTCGTCTGGTCCTAGGCCGATTTCGGATATTCTGCAAGCCGCGCAGCGTATCTTGCCATCTGATCGATTTCGATATTCACCTTGTCGCCGATTTTCCGATCGCCCCATGTTGTTACCTCAAGCGAATGACGGATAAGCAGAACATCAAAATCATTGCCGCTCACGCTATTGACGGTCAAGGACGTACCGTCCAGCGCTACCGAACCCTTCTGCGCGATAAAACGCGCAAGATGTTCTGGCACGCGTAAGGTGAACCGCACTGCGTCGCCCTCGTCTTCACGTTTGACAATGTCCGCCATGGCATCGATATGGCCAGAGACCAGGTGCCCCCCCATCTCGTCGCCAAGCTTCAATGAGCGCTCCAGGTTGACTCGTGTTCCGGATTTCCAGCCTGCAATGGTAGTCAGCCGCAGCGCTTCTTCCCAGGCTTCGACTTCAAACCAGCGGGCGTTCGATCCTTTTTCAGGCAGGGTAGTGACGGTCAAGCAGACACCCGAACAGGAGATGGACGCGCCGATCTCGATCGTTGCCGGATCATAGCTGGTTTCAACACGGAGCAACACGCCTTCGTTGAGCGGTTTCACCTGACCGACCTTGCCTATGTCCGTCACAATTCCTGTAAACATCCGTATTTCCTTAGAGAGGCCTGACATATTCGCTATACCGGTCATCACCGAAGCGATATTCGCGCAGCAGTTGAAATTCACGAGCGATATGGGAGTGGAGTTCAGGTACCGCAAGCCCGCCGCGACTACCAATTGCAACCGCGCCCTGGAAAAGCGCGATACGATCAACCAGGCTTTCCTGCAAAAAGGAAGTTGCAACCGTTGCACCACCTTCCACCATTACGGTGGATATGCCTTGTGCCGCAAGATCATCGAGTAATTCCGGAAGTGCCGTCGCGCCGCAATCGGTCTCCGTCGCCAGAATACGGCAACCAGCCGCTACAAGGGCTTGTCGCCTTGCAGGTTCAGCGATGGCGCTCGCAGCCACCCAGACCGGAACAGTATTTGCACTTTTGACCAAAGCGCTATCCATGGGCAGACGAAGCCGGCTGTCGAGAATGATGCGGGTTGGCGAGCGGCTTTCCAGCCCAGGCAAGCGGCATGTCAATTGCGGATCGTCGGCAAGTACGGTCCCTATGCCGACAAGAATCGCGTCGGATTCTGCACGCATCATATGAACCTGCGACCGAGAGACCGATCCCGTGATCGAGACCTGTCCCTCACCTTCTCTGCCGATGTAACCATCGCTGGAAAGCGCAAGCTTCAGAGTAACTTCCGGCCGTTTCTTCGCAGAGCGAATCAAATAGCCTGCGAGGTTGTCGGCAGCCTCGGCACCAAGTACATGCGCCTCCACATCGATGCCGCCATCATGCAGGATGGCGTAACCTTTGCCCGATACACGATCATCGGGATCATTGGCAGCGGAAACGACGCGGGTGACCCCGGCCGTAACCAGAGCATCCGCACAGGGCGGCGTCCGTCCATGGTGGGCGCAGGGCTCGAGCGTCACATAGGCCGTCGCGCCTTTTGCCTTTTCGCCAGCTTCCATCAGGGCTTGCGTTTCAGCGTGCGGGCGACCGCCAATTGCCGTAACACCCCGCCCGACAATGACACCGCCCCTGACGATGAGCGTAGCAACAGAAGGATTTGTTCCGGTTAGGCCCTGGTGGCTGCGCGACAACCGAATCGCCGCAGCCATGAAGCGCCGATCAAGCGCATTCTGCTCTGATCCCGCCATTTGTCTTACTCGTTCTCGACAGGATCGGATGTGACGTCACCCGAGGTAATCTCGTCAATGACGTCGTGAAAATCCTTGGCTTCGCGGAAATTGCGGTAGACCGAGGCAAAGCGGATGTAAGCAATGTCATCGATGCCCTTCAAGGCATCCATGACCAGCCTGCCAATTTCGTCGGATGATACCTCGGGTTCGCCGGAGCTTTCCAACTGGCGGACAATGCCCGAGACGGAACGTTCCACCCTTTCCGGATCCACCTGGCGTTTGCGCAACGCGATTTCAACCGAACGCATGAGCTTGTCGCGATCAAACGCAACTTTGCGGCCGCTCTTCTTGATCACCAGCAAATCGCGCAATTGGACGCGCTCGAAAGTGGTAAAGCGTCCGCCGCAATCCGGACAGACGCGCCGCCTCCGAATGACCGCTCCATCCTCGGCGGGGCGAGAATCTTTTACCTGAGTGTCTTCGGACTGGCAGTAAGGACAACGCATTGAACGGCTTTCTGTACGCAATCAAACCTGGCTGAAAATTCAGGCCTAATTGAAGATAGTGTGTTTCTCAACGATATAAAAGCGCTCAGGCGGAGAGGATCGTGAATGGACCGTTCGGTCCACCGCAATCTTCTCCGCCCGAACAAACTCGAGCTATTTCAATGTTCAGGTTCTATCCGAGATATGGATAAAGCGGGAAACGATCCGTCAGATTGATGACCTTCTGCTGGACCGCCCTTTCGACCGCCGCATTGCCTTCATCGGAATTCGCAACCTTCAATCCGTCGAGAACTTCGGAAATCAGGTTGCCGATCTCAGTGAATTCTGCTGCACCGAAACCGCGTGTTGTGCCAGCGGGTGTACCAAGGCGAACACCGGAGGTCACGAACGGTTTCTCGGGGTCGAAGGGAATGCCATTCTTGTTGCAGGTGATGTTTGCACGGCCGAGCGCGGCTTCAGCACGCTTTCCGGTTGCATTCTTCGGACGAAGATCGACCAGCATCAAATGATTGTCGGTTCCACCGGATACGATGTCGAGGCCATTCTTCTTCAAGGCCTCGGCCAATGTTTTCGCATTGGCGGCGACATTCTGGGCGTAGGTCTTGAACTCGGGCTTCAATGCTTCGCCAAAGGCTACCGCCTTTGCGGCGATGACATGCATCAACGGGCCACCCTGCAAGCCCGGGAAAACGGCCGAATTCATCTTCTTGGCGATCTCGGCATCATTGGTGAGGATCATGCCTCCACGCGGACCGCGCAACGACTTGTGAGTGGTCGTGGTTACGACATGCGCATGCGGAAGCGGCGATGGATGCACACCGGCAGCGACGAGCCCGGCAATGTGCGCCATGTCAACCATGAGATACGCACCAATAGCGTCAGCGATCTGGCGGAAACGCTCAAAATCCCAAATGCGCGAATAGGCCGTACCGCCGGCAATGATGAGCTTTGGTTTGTGCTGATGAGCCTGCCGCTCGATTTCATTCATGTCGAGCAGGTGATCGTCCTGACGTACGCCGTAAGAAACCACGTTGAACCACTTGCCGGACATGTTAACCGGCGATCCGTGCGTCAGATGTCCGCCGGAATTGAGATCGAGACCCATGAACGTATCGCCAGGCTGCAACAGAGCGAGGAACACGGCCTGGTTCATCTGGCTGCCGGAGTTCGGCTGAACGTTGGCAAACTCGCAACCGAACAGTTGCTTGGCGCGCTCGATAGCCAATTCTTCTGCAATGTCGACAAATTGGCAGCCGCCATAGTAGCGCTTGCCCGGATAACCTTCAGCGTATTTGTTGGTCATGATCGAACCCTGCGCTTCAAGCACAGCGCGAGACACGATGTTTTCCGATGCGATCAGCTCGATTTCATGACGCTGGCGGCCCAGCTCCTTGCGGATTGCGCCGAAGATATCTGGATCGATCTCTTCGAGTGATGCGTTGAAAAAGGTATCTGCAACAGAAGCGCTTGCATTCGACATGGTGTCTGGACCCTCATTTGCCGGTGGGTAATTCATAGATAATTGCGGCGCATTATCATACTTAAACCGGCAAGGCCAATGGCCGGTACGCGAAAAGCTTTAGCCCTAAACCGTCATCCCGGATGCAAATACAAAAAGACCGCCCGAAGGCGGTCTTTCACATTCACTATCATCCGGAGACGATCAAGTGTTCGTACCGATCGACAGGGCAGCCTGCCCATCCATCTCGTAAATGTCATCACGTAGGTGAACAACGCCATCTCCGGTCGACCACGCAGTTACATAAACGAAGTGCAGCGGCACGGGATTGACAACCTGGATCGGCGTGTTGACACCAGTCTTGATCGTTGCCTCCATCGTCTGGCGGTCCCAGCCCGGCGTGTCACGCAGGAGCCAGACGTTCAGATCGCGAACATTTTGAATGCGGACGCAACCCGACGATTCGAAGCGCATCAGCTTGTTGAACACGCCCTGTTGTGGTGTGTCATGCATGTACACCGCATAGGGATTGGGGAAATTGATCTTGGTTGATGACATGGCATTGATCTTGCCTGGATCCTGCCGGAACATCAGCTTGACCGCATCATCGGTGTTCCAATCGACGGTCTCCGGAGCGATCTCTTCGCGCGTGCGCTCGTCGAACAGGCGGATCTTGTTGCGCTCGAGGTAGGTCGGGTCCTTGCGCATCAGCGGGATGATGTCTTTTTGAATGATCGACTTCGGCGCGGTCCAGTAGGGATTGAGGATCACTTCCTGGATGTTCGAGTCGAGGATCGGTGTCTGACGATCGATCTTGCCGACGATTGCGGTGTGGCGCTGAGAGACACGTCCAGCTTCCACCGCCTCGATCTGCGCGGCCGGAATATTGACCATCACGTAGCGTGGGCCCTGGTCCGTCGAGGCGAGTGTGCGAACGCGCTCAAGGTTTGTCTGCAACTGGCCGAGGCGAACATCTGCCGACACATTCATTGCGGCGAGCGAGAACTCACCCATGACACCGTCGGCCGGAAGGCCATGGCGCGCCTGGAAGCGCTTCACCGCTGCGTCGACATAGGTATCGAACGAATTCGACAGGCCGGCACTCTCGGAGAGGTCTCCGGCGATCATCAGCCGCTTGCGGATGGCGGCTACAGAGGGATCAACGACGCCGAGTTTCAGTTTGACGGTCGCTGGCACGGTCGGCCAGCCGCCACTGGCAACGATCTGGCTGTAGGTGTTGATGGCACTTTCAATGAAGGAAACGGTCTCGGGACTCGCTATCGGCTGGAAGCTCGCAACCTTGCCTTTGCTGGTAGAACGGGCATCGAACTGGTCGTCCCAGTTGCCGCGGCGGGGAGCGGCGAGAATATCACCGATATCAGACTGCTGCGCGAAGGCGGTTGATGTTGCCGCAGCGAAACCAGCTGTTGCGACGCCCCGCAGAAATGCGCGGCGGTCGATTGCTGATGATCCGAATTTCTTCATATCTTGTCCAACCCTTGGAAGTTCTGCAGCCATTGCCCTCTGCAAGCGAGAACGGCGATCATGGTTGCCAAAATTATCAGGAACACCCTTAACAAACAGCAACTTTCAATCTGATCGGGCGAATGTGATGGTCTGACGCCGATCAGCCCTCACCGAGCTGTCTCTGGTGCTGCACTGAACATGAAATATCCGTTGCCGCATTTCCACGGCAATATGGCGGATTAATGACTGGCTGTCTTGCGCGTCGATAACTCGAAAAACTTGGAGGAATAAGACCAAAGGCCAATTGACGGCGCGTAACCTGCAATAGGAATATGATCCTTTGATTAGGGATTTTATTCATGAATGCTGTTGATACACCAGAATACGCAATCCTCCGCCTGAAGTCACAGATCGCCGGAAACAATGTCATTTTTGCGCTGGAGAGGCTAGCTCCACACTTCGGGTCTGACTACCGCGCGCCCGACTATGTCCGACGCGAGCAGAAGATGCTGCTGGAGCAGCTCGATCTGCTGGAGACGTTAGAGCTTCGCGCAAATTTTGATCCCAATCAGCCGCGAGTTCCGGCTGGCAGCGGCCGAGGGTAAAATATCCATCGGCATCAGACTGGGGAACGGCCGTGCATTACAAGATGAAACTGGAAGTTGTTAAAACAGCGGGCACATCTACTGAGCTCTATGCAGAGGAGTCTTACGTTAAATACAAAGAAGAAGTTGGAGATGATTCAAGCCGATATTTGAGGGGTGCCAGGTACAGTCAAAAAGATTCAATTCGAATCGACACCAGGGGCCAGATCTACAACAATACTGTTTGCGTGTATGATCTCAAAACTGGAAAAACGGATATCAGCATAGCCCGTGCTGTTGAAATATACGAATCCGTCCGGCGACGTCATGAAACCATGCCTGAAGTACGCATTGTAGAAGTGAACCTAGAGCAATGACAACGGCTTCCCAGGTTTTCCAAATACTTAAGCCCGTGCTCGCCCGCAATCCGGATTTGGTCTTGATGGGTAGATTTCTCTTCCTCAAACCGGTTCGACACATGTTGAAGGGCATATTTATTGACCGTAGCAGTGACAAAAATGAGTTTGTTACAATTGCCGAGGTCAATCTCATATTGTTGAATCAAGGCCGGTGGAAAAATGCACGCAGTGAGCGGCTCTACGGTTTTTATGTTGAACCCAGAGAACTCTCAAAGTTAAAAAACTTTCCTATCATTGGTGAATCGATGCCCGAACATGACAATAATCACCAGAGTAGCGTTGGAAGAATGCCTGTAACCTGGGACATGAGAAGAGCAATCTCCGATCACAACCAAAACCATGAAAGACCTGTACAACGGGATGATGAAGTTCGCATGGAAGTTGTGCCTTGGGATATTACTAAGCCTGCCAGTATCGATTTCATGTATGAGATGATCGAAGAAGACGTGCTACCTAACCTAAGAAAGATCAGCTCATTCGATGACTTTGAAGCGTTTGCTGCTTCTCTCGGTCAGGCAGATGAATTTCCTTATAAAATCAGCACATTTGAGCGCATGCTGATAGCCGCAGCGGAAGGGCATTTTGATAAGGCGCAGGAATTGTGGAATTCCATTGAACAGAAGCCCGTCTATCCGGGTGGAAGGCTACTCGAAATCCTTATTGCTCAAAATCCGACTTTCCATTCCGCTCTGTTCACCAGGGATCGAGCGGGCCTCGCAAAGATCTTCCACGAATGGGAAGAGCAATCCATAAAAACCTACGAGATCGAAAAATTCTGGGAGCGGACGCCCTTTCCACTAGAGCGCTAACTGCCGACAGATCAAAGCCCGCCTTCGTTTCGCACGAAGCCGGGCTTTTGCTGTGGTCGTTCGCGCGTTCTTACATGCGGTAGGCGATAGAGTCATTCCAGAAGCGGTCAAGGCGCTGGAGTGCCTTGTTCATGGACTGGAATTCTTCTGCCTTGATGCCGCCGACATGTTCGATCGATGCGACGTGACGTTCGTAGAGACCCGCAACCAGTTCCGCGACTTCGGTTCCCTTGTCGGTCAGGCTGACCCGGACCGAACGGCGGTCGGTGCGTGAACGTTCATGGGAGATGAAGCCGAGTTCGACCAGTTTCTTCAGATTGTAGGAAACATTCGAACCCAGGTAATACCCGCGGCTGCGCAATTCACCGGCTGTGAGCTCTGCATTGCCGATGTTGAACAGCAACAATGCCTGGATGGCGTTGATGTCACTGCGGCCATTGCGGTCAAATTCATCTTTGACAACATCAAGCAGGCGACGATGCAACCGTTCGACCAATTGAAGTGCTTCAAGATAAAGCGTACGCAATGCTGTATCACTTGGTGTAGAATGCTGGCTTGCACCAGACTTTCTCTGTGTGTTGTTCATAATACCTGCCTCACTGTTGTTTCGGTGTATTTTTCTCACCGTTGAGGCAACACTATCGAATGCATATAAAATTCGACTTAAAACACAGACTTAACAGTACCTTACCACGAATGAATCAATTTCAGTCTTAATGAAGACTTACCCGGTGCCTATCGCACCGGCTTTGCCTGATGCCGTTTTTGCAGGAACAGGACGATGCGGAAGGCGATGTAAAGGAGCGCCACGCAGCCATGCACAATGGCGATCTGCGGCCTGTAGAAGAAGTAGTGGGAGAAAACCGTGAACATCAATGTTTCGCCGGCGGCCGCCACAAACCAGATCACGGGGCCCCAGGAAACCATCATCCAGAGCCCCGTTGACGCCACGGGGTAGAGCATGGCCAGAGACACCGACGCAACTTTCCACTGCCAAGGCATCAGATCGAAGCGCCAGAGCAATCCTTCATAGTAGCCGCTCAGTTGTGCCCAGTAGCCAACACCAGCCACCAGACAATAGATCGAGACAAGCCTCAGGAACCAGACAAAGGCCATCTGGGCCATTGTCGGATCGAATGGCAGTTGCGTAGGTCTATCGCTCATGTCAATTGCAGTTCCCGCTCGCCCAAGGAGGCGAAATAGGCATCCACCATATCGGACGTTACGTCATCTATATTCGCGGGCTGCCACACGGGCTTGTTGTCTTTGTCCACAAGAAGCGCCCGCACACCTTCATAAAAATCGTGGTTCTCGAGCATGCGCGACAAAATCCGGTACTCCATTTGCATGCACTGATCCATCTCGAGATCTCGCCCTTCTGCAATTTGCTTGAAGGTCACATGCAAGCTGGTCGGAGACCGGGTCTTGATAAGATCGAGAATTTGCTGTGCCCACTCGTTTCCGTTTACCCCGGCCGCCGCAAGACGGATAAGACACCCGCCGAGCGTTTCCGAATTGAACAGAACACTTATCATATCCCGGGTCTTTTCAGGCGTTTCATAGTCCGGGTTGATGGTTTTACCCCGTAATGCAATATCGGGATTGCCGGTCCTGATCAGGCTCCGCCGAACCCTCTCCTTGTCCTCGGCCTTGATCGCGTGTGTGGCAATACCGCTTTGCAAGCAATCCCCTTGCCTGATGCGATTGCCTGTAAGGGCGATATATGCACCGAAGTGCTCCGGCAGATGCGGCAGGAACGCGCTGCCTCCGACATCAGGAAAGAAGCCAATACCTACTTCCGGCATGGCGAACATGACGTTTTCCGTGACGATACGGTGCGAACCATGCACCGAAATACCGACGCCGCCGCCCATGCAGATGCCATCGATGAGCGAGACATATGGCTTGGGGAAGTGCCGGATATAAGCGTTCAGCCGATACTCCTCGGCAAAGAACTCATAGAGGGGCTTGCCTGCGCGGCCCGCATGATAAACGGCAAGGATGTCGCCACCGGCACAGAAGGCACGGCCCTCACCCTCGACGATCACGCAATGGACGTCCGGATCGGTCGACCAGGCGACGAGCGCACGGTGGAAGGCGGCAACCATAGTTCGGGTCAATGCGTTCAATGCTTTTGGTCGGGTCAAGCGGACTAGTCCCGCCTTACCCCGCCTCTCGAAGACGATTTCGCCCGCTCCGCCAAAATCGATTTCCATGCACCCCCTCCACGCTTTAATGTGGGAGGTTAGGAAACTCGGGCGCACCGCGTCAATGGATCACACAGAGAGACGAACAGCTTGGTCGCGGAGACGTTCCCTGTTAAAACCATTGCAAACAACAGGAAAAATGTCTGGTTGCGACAGACAAGGCAGCAAACATGAACAAACACCCCGCATTTCAGGCACGTGCACCGAGGACCGTTGACGAGATTACGCAAGGCCGCCGCTTGCGGCGCATGCGCAAGGCCGACTGGTCGCGACGTCTGGTTCAGGAAAATCAGCTGACAGTAAATGATCTGATCTGGCCGATCTTCCTGTGCGAGGGGACCAATCGGCGTGAGGATATCAACGCCATGCCGGGCGTGCAGCGCTTTTCCGTCGATATGGCCGTGCGCGAAGCGGAGCGTGCAGCGAAGCTCGGCATTCCAGCCATTGCCACCTTCGCGAATATCGACCCTGATCTGCGCGACGATGCGGGCTCGGGGATTCTGGATGCGGACAACCTCATCAATCGTGCAACGCGGGCGATCAAGGATGCGGTGCCGGAGATCGGAATGATCACCGATGTCGCGCTTGACCCCTTCACCAGCCATGGCCACGATGGCATCCTGCGCGACGGCGTCATCGTCAATGATGAAACGGTAGAGCAGATCACCAAGGGTGCTGTATTGCAGGCAGCGGCCGGTGCAGACATCATCGCGCCGTCGGACATGATGGACGGACGCATTGGCGCCATTCGCGACGCACTCGACCAGAACGGCTTCCAGGACGTTGCGATCATGGCCTATGCGACTAAATTTGCCTCGGCCTTCTATGGCCCCTACCGCGAAGCGATTGGCACATCGGGCCGGCTCAAGGGCGACAAGAAGACCTACTACATCGACCCGGCCAACACCGATGAGGCCGTTCGCGAAGCCGAACAGGACCTGGCCGAGGGCGCGGATTTGCTGATGGTCAAACCCGGACTGCCCTACCTCGATATCATACGCCGCTTGAAGGACACCTTCGCGATGCCGACCTTCGCCTACCAGGTTTCGGGTGAATATACGATGATCAAGGCAGCGGGCGCCAATGGCTGGATTGATGAAGAACGGGTCATGATGGAGACGCTGCTCGCTTTCAAGCGGGCGGGCTGCGATGGAATTCTGACCTATTTCGCACCGATTGTGGCGGAGCGATTGAAAGCCGGCTCCTGATTGCTTCTTGAATTACCGTTCTCGAATTCCCAATTTCAGCGGCACGGCATTGTGTCCGTCTCTTGAAACAGGAAACAAAATGAACGCGAAGACCCTTGATGGCGAAATCATCACCAACCGCCTGGACGACTGGCGATTGTATCAGGGCGTGCGGACGAGCCGCATCTTTGCGTTCCTGATCGACTATCTGATCGTATTTCTCCTGTGCATCCCCGTCGCGGTGCTAATCGCAATACTCGGGGTTGTAACGCTAAGTCTTGGCTGGATGCTATACGGCATCATGTTTCCCGCTGTCGCTCTTGGATATGTCGCGACGACAATGGGTGGGCCACGCCAGGCGACCAAGGGAATGCAGATGATGGGCTTGCGGCTCGAGCGACTCGATGGCCAGAAGGTCGACGGGCTGCTTGCTGTCGTTCACACGGTCCTGTTCTGGGGTCTTAATGTCGTGCTCACACCGCTCATTCTACTGGCGACGCTGTTCCTTGATCGCAAGCGGACCGTCCATGATCTTTTGCTCGGCACAGTTGTTGTCCGTGCCTACGACTAATCTCAAGAGCTCCTGATACGGAGCTCTTCTTCATTTGGCTTTAGATATGATGAATATGCGCGTTTTTGCATTCGCCCTCGTGGCGATTGCTTCCTATGGTTTTAGTACCAACGGCGGTTTGGCTGCTTCCCCAGCCGGCCGATTTTGCGGCGAGATGATATCCAGTGGCGATTATCAGGATGTCGAGACACTTCTGAATATCGACAGGGACGGCCGCATAACGGGCGCCTATGAGCTTGACGAGCCGGCCGGCCGGGTCGAAGGAACGCTGACCGAGAAAAACGGCACCGGTACATCTCGAACTCTGGTGTGGGCCGACAAATACGGCACCGGAACACTCGACCTGCATTTTTCCGACGACTATCAGGAATTCCAGGGTCGCTGGGGCGCTTCAACCAATGGCCGGTCGGAGGCACCCAGCCATTCGTGGAATGGTACGCGCTGCTCCGGTCCTGCCTTGCGATAATCTCACCGCAGACATTCACAGCTGAATACAATATAATTGAATTGACGTTTTCGGCGGTCGTACGATTCTATAGGTATTGCAGACCGTCCCAGGACCTTGAATGACGCACCAACCGCAGCAGTCACCACAGTTCTTCCTGACAGCACCCTCGCCCTGTCCCTATCTGGAAGGGCAGCTCGAGCGCAAGGTATTCACGCACCTGGTTGGCGGCCGCGCCAGTGAACTCAATGACCTCCTAACCCAGGGCGGCTTCCGCCGTTCGCAAAATATCGCCTACCGCCCGGCCTGCGAAAACTGCCGGGCCTGTGTCTCGGTGCGCATTCTTGCAGGAGAGTTCAAGCAGGACAAATCCATGCGCCGGGTCTGGAACCGCAACCGGGATCTCATCGGCAACATCCATCACGCCGAGCCTTCGACGGAGCAATACTCGCTTTTCCGCCACTATCTCGATGCGCGCCACAACAAAGGCGGAATGTCGGAAATGACGGTGCTTGATTACGCGATGATGGTCGAGGATACGCATGTGCCGACCCAGATCATCGAATACCGGCGGCGCGGACCTGACTCCTTCATCACCAAGAAGGGCGAAGGCGAGCTGATCGCCGTAGCGTTGACGGATATCATGGGGGATGGCTTGTCGATGGTCTATTCCTTCTTCAATCCGGAACATGCCACCCGCTCGCTTGGCACGTTCATGATCCTTGACCATATCCAGCGTGCCGCCGCGGCCGGTTTGCCCCATGTTTATCTCGGCTATTGGGTCGAAGGCTCACGCAAGATGCAGTACAAAATCCGGTACAGACCTCAGGAACACCTTGGCCCCAAGGGTTGGGAGCGCCAAGATTAGGAACTGACTTAGCCTGCCCAACACTGCCCTGGCATGCGGCAAAATCATAACAGTACGGAAACGCCACATGTCACAGCTGGAACTCGACCATCGCAAGGGTTTGCTCATCACCGGGATTGGTGGCCTCGTGCTTACCGCCGATATACCCCTGCTCAGGCTCGGCCAGGGCGAAACCTGGTCGACCCTACTTTTGCGTAGCGTTACGACCTTTGTCGCCGCCCTCATCATATGGGCGGTCTGGAGTCTTGCGACAGGGAAAAAACGTACAGTCGTTCCTGGCCGAGTTGGACTTGTCGTCGCCGCCCTTTATGGGCTTGCCTCCATTACCTTCATGATCGCTGTCTACAACACCAAGACAGCCAACCTTGTTTTCATCCTGGCTTTCAACACTGTCTTCTCCGCCTTGCTTTCGTGGATTTTCCTGAAGGAACGGCCAAAGACCGTAACCTTCATCGCCATGTTCTTCATGCTGATTGGCGTCGGGATCATTGTGCGCGAAGGGCTCTCCTCCGGCCATGTTTTCGGCGACCTGGTTGCCCTGCTCTCCACCTTCATTTTGTCGACAGCTATCACAATCAGCCGTGCATCGGGCAAGGACATGGGCTTTGCCGCCATCGCCGGCACGGCATTGCCGATGCTGGTTGCCGCCTACATGGTATCGCAGAATGGCTACACAGTTGCCGTACCTGGCTGGATCATTTTCAACGGCGCGATTGTGACTACTCTCGCATTCCTATGCCTCGCAACGGGTCCGAAGTTCATTTCCGGACCGGAAGTGGCGATGTTCTATCTGTTGGAAACCGTGCTGACGCCGATTTGGGTCTGGATGATTTTCTCGGAACGGCCGAGCGACCCCACCCTCGCCGGCGGTCTGATCATAATCACCGCGCTGGTCTGCCACTCGCTTTGGCAGATGCATCATGCCCGCAGGCTGGCCCGGATGACGGCACTGCGCCATCCGGTATAGCCTCGCTCTACTCGGCCGCTTCTGCATGTCCGCTCGAGGGACGCAGAGGTACCGGGCGTGTCGTAGGCACCGCCTCGTCCGGCTTGTTCGGCCTGAAGGACCAATGGAATGCGCGGCCCATCCAATGGCTGACATCGTCCATCATTGTATAGAACGATGGCACGAACACGAGAGACAGAACCGTTGAGACCAGCAGGCCGCCGATCACCGCGATCGCCATCGGCGCGCGGAATTCACCGCCGTCACCAAAAGCCAATGCAGCTGGCAACATTCCGGCCGACATGGCGATGGTCGTCATGACGATCGGACGGATACGCTTGCGGCCGGCATCAATGATCGCTTCGTTCCGGGCTACGCCGTGTTTCACCTCTTCGACGGCGAAATCAACAAGCATAATGGCGTTCTTGGTGACGATACCCATCAGCATCAGAATGCCGATGACAACTGCCATGGAGACCGAATTGTTGGTCAGCAGAAGCGCGACCGCCACGCCGGCAATCGACAGTGGCAGCGACATCAAAATCGTAAAGGCATGGAAGATGCTGCCGAACAACAGGATCAGCACGACGAAGACCAGCATCAACCCCATGATCATCGCATCGCGGAAGCCGGTAAAGACCTCGCCCATGACTTCGGCATCGCCGGTTTCCTGAATACGGACGCCCTCCGGCATGGACTTGGCCTGCGGCAGGTTCTTTACGATCTCCAGCCCTTCGCCGATTTCCTTGCCGCCTGCCATATTGGCACCGACCACCACACGCCGCTCGCGGTTGAAACGTTCGATCGATGACGGGCCTTGACCAAAAGTAATGTCGGCAATGGATTCCAACGGTACGACAACACCCGAGGGCGCCGTCACGGTCAATGTGCTGAGAATCGACAGGTCACGGCGCGACTCTTCGGTCAACTGAACACGGATGGGAATCTGCCTGTCGCCGACAGTGTATTTGGCCAGGTTCGGATCAAGGTCGCCCAATGTCGCAACACGCAGCGTGTCAGAAAGAGCGGAGGTGGATATGCCCAATTCCGCCAGTTTATCCATGCGCGGTGTGACAATGATTTCCGGACGATCCAGAGCTGCCGTTGACGACACGGCCTGGAAATTGCCCGTCGCGGTCATGGCGCTCTGCAACTGGCGAGCCTGTTCAGTCACCTTCTCGCCATCACTGCCAATAACGCCCACAGCAAATTCGCGTTCGCCGCGATCATTGACGAAATTCCCGCGCAAATCAGGCACTTCGGAGATTTTGTTGAAGATATCGACCTCGATCTGCTTCTGTGTCCGGTCGCGCTCGCTCTTGTGGCTCAGTTTCACAATCATCGTCGCGCGCCGGGTGTCGAGCGATCCGGTCGGCGAAGCCCCGCCGGTAACATAGGTCTGCTCAACTTCAGGGATTTCGCGCACCAGCGATGCTGCCCGATCCGTCACCCGAAGGGTTTCTTCTATGGGCGCGCCGGGCGGAAGCTCAAGGCTGACGGCGACACGAGACTCATCCTGCGCCGGAACGAAGCCGGAAGGCAGGAAGCCCATTGCCCAGATAGCCGTAGCGAAGATCGCGATGCCGCTGACGAGCGTCAGCCAGCGATAGCGTAATGTCACCGCGAGGAACCGCGTGTAGGTGCGAATCCAGCCTGCCTCCTGCTCCCCATGATGCAGGCTCTTGCCATCGCGCAACAAGTAGGCGGTCATCATCGGCGTGATCAAACGGGCAACCAGCAGCGAGAAGAACACCGCCACAGCAACTGTGAGGCCGAACTGCTTGAAATATTGCCCGGCGATACCACTCATGAAGCTGACCGGTGCAAAGACCGCTATGATCGTGACGGATATCGCAATAACGGCGAGGCCGATCTCATCCGCCGCCTCGAGGGAGGCCTTGTACGGCGATTTGCCGGAACGCATGTGACGGACGATATTTTCGATCTCGACGATCGCATCATCCACCAGGATACCTGTGACAAGCGTGATACCAAGCAGGCTGACGAGATTGAGCGAGAAGCCCATCATGTCGATGGCCCAGAAGGTTGGAATGGCCGACAAGGGCAGTGCGATCGCCGCGATCAGGGTCGCGCGAATATTCCGGAGGAACAGCAGGACCACCACGATCGACAACAGCGCACCTTCCACCAGCGAACTCATGGCGGATTCGTAGTTGCCGTAAGTGTAGTTCACCGAGTTATCGATGATGTTGAACCGCGCATCAGGATATTTCTGCTGCAACTGATCCATGCGCGCCTGGACGAGTGAAAAGACATCCGTGTCGCTTGCGCCTTTGGCACGAAACACTGCGAGTGACACAACAGTCTGGTTGTCAACGCGGGCAAAGGATTTCGGCTCCTCGTAGGAATCGCTGATGGTTCCGAGCGCATCGAGACGCACGGAGCGCCCGCCGGCAATCGGAATTTCCACTGCCCGCAGATCGTCGAGCGTCCGCGATGCCCCAAGCGTGCGGATCGTCTGCTGGGTGCTGCCAAGATCGCCGCGGCCACCGGTGAGGTCGGCGTTCATGGATTTCAGCGCACGGTTGACGTCGGCAGCTGTCACGCCGAGGGCGGTCAGGCGGTCCGGATCGAGCGAGACACGGATTTCGCGCGTAACGCCGCCATAGCGTTCCACACGGCCGACGCCCTTCAATCCCTGGATATCCCGAATGATCTTGTCGTCGACGAACCAGGAGAGCTCTTCGGACGTCATGGCCGGCGCAGACACGCCGTAGGTCAGTATCGACGAGCCTTCGACGTCGACGGAATTGATGATCGGCTCCTTGATCGTCGCAGGAAGATCGTCACGGATACGGGACACCGCATCCTTGACGTCATCGAGAGCCTTTTGCGTATCGACCTCCAGCCGGAACTCGACAAGCGTCGTCGAATTACCCTCGGTCAGATTGCTGGTGACGTTCTTGACGCCGGTGATGTTCGCGACCGAGTCCTCGACACGCTTGGCGATCTGCGTCTCAAGCTCCGTCGGCGCAACACCAGGATCGGTGATCGACACCGAAATCAGAGGCACGTCGATATTGGGAAACCGCGTAATCGGCAATTTGGCAAAGGCCATGAGGCCAAGAACCGTCAATACGACGAATAGAAGGATCGATGGGACCGGATTACGGATCGACCAAGCGGAAAAGTTCCAGTTCATTTGACCGCCCCCGTCGCTTCATTGGTCACACGAACTGCCGTGACGCGGTCGCCATTGGCGACAAAGGTTCCGGCACGGGCAACAACATCCTCACCCTCGTTCAGGCCTTTCAGCACTTCTACGGCCCGGTCGCTGCGAATGCCGAGGTCGATCTTGCGGCTTTCGACGACGCCGTCCTTGACCACCTGCACCAATGCGGACTTGCCATGATAAACGATGGCAGAAAGTGGAACGCTGATGCCGTCGCGACGCGCCAGTTCAATGATGGCACGGGCGAAGTTGCCGGGCCGGATGGCCGGATTCCTGTCGAGTGCAATCTTTACCGAACCGAGACGCGAGCTTGCGGTAATTTCCGGGGATATCAGCCGCACACGCCCGGCGACCGGTTCCTCCATGCCAGAGACGCGAACAGCGACAGGCATATTTTCTTTCAGCCGGGGCAGATCGGCTTCCGGGATGTTGGCGGCAAGCTCAAAATCCTGATCGCGAGCCATGCGGAACAGTGGGCCGGCATTGAATGAGACGATACCGCCGAGAAGAGCATTGCGGCTCAAGACGACACCACTCGCCGGCGCCCGCACATCGGCTTTCTGGATTCGCAGCATCACATCGCGCTTTTGGGCCGCAACGAGCTGCAACTGCGATTTGGTAGCGGCCAGAGCCTGCCGTGCCGTGTTGAGACGCGCATTGGCGCTGTCATGGGCATTGGTGGCGTTGTCCAGCTCCATTTTAGAGTTGATACCTTTGGCAGAAAGGGCTCGAGCGCGGCCAAGTGCTTCCAGCGCCTGGCGAACGGCAATCTCCGCATCAACGATCTGCGCTTCGGACTGGGCAATGGAGGCTTCGGCCGCGGCACGCTGTGCCTCGATCTGGGCGAGTTGAATTTCAAGCGATGACCTGTCGAGGCGGGCGAGAATATCGCCTTCCTTGACGACATCTCCCTGGTCGGCATTGAGTTCGAGAACCAGCAAACCAGCCACATCGGTGCCGACAGCAACTTCCTGGCGGGGCACGATCGTACCCGTCACGGTGAGCGTTGCGACCATCTCGTTTTGGCTGGCCGGTACGACATTGATGACCGGGGCCTTGGTTTCGTGGATTGCCGCCGCCGCTTTCTCTTCGGCGAAGCCGCTAACGGTCATGGAGGTCGAGAGGCTCAAGGCAAGAGCCAGGGAGATCAGGATCTGTTTGCTATTCTGGCTCATCGGAATACCTAAGGTAAGAGCTATAACTATTTGTTTTCTACAGACTTTGTCGGGCGCAACGTGGCTTCGGCGAGCGCCCGGAACACTGGTTCCAGCGCTTCGACGGGCACACCTTGCGACGGGAAATTACGCATGATGATCCCCTCGCCCATCGCGGCCAGCGTTGCCACAAGGAGTTCCATATCCACAATGGGATCAATCTCTCCGCGCTCCTTGGCTGCGTCAAATGCCGCGAAGAGTTTTTCACGCATCAGGCCTTCGTGGAGTTCGCAGATCGCAGCAACACCTTCGTTGCGCATGGATTCTGCGCGCACTTCCACAAACAGACGGGCATTGGAATCGCGTGGTCCCGGCCCGGTGGTGTTCAGTGACATTTGCCGGACATGGTCGATACCCACTTGGGTAATTGCATCGATAATGTTGTCGGATTTCAACATGCGATCGAGAATCTCTGCGCTTTGCTGGCGATGAGCAGCGGATATCTTCTCGATGATAGCTTCCTTTGACGGAAAATAGCGGTAAAGCGCGCCAGGGCTCATGCCGGCCTCGGAGCAAATCTCGTTCATGGAGGCGCCCCGAAAGCCCGAGCGAATGAAACATGTTATCGCCGCGTTGAGGATGCGCTCTTCCTGCGCTTCGCGATTGCGCGCGCGCTTCCCGAACAGTTTTCCAACGAAGCAGTGCGATGTATCGTCCGCGTCATCATCGGAAATATTCGTTGCTTGCTTTGGCAAGACGTGATCAACCATAGGATTCCAAAAAAGAGAGAACGTTCTCTCTCATTTATAGCACCGGCGAGATACCGTCAATACGAGAATGATCATTCTCGAATCACTACTGACACAATTGCTCTTACGAAAACTTACCGGAACGCGGGAATCCCTTGGGCACCATGCGCCCAGCGGTAGCCCGTGGCCCAACCCACTCCAGCAATTCCAGCTTCCCGCGGGTGAAGCTGCGGCCCGAAGCATCCTGCCACGTCAGCCCCTGCGCCATGGTAAAGACCCGAATGTCGGAGACCCCGCCATCCTTGTAGCGCTGCAGGCGGACACCCTTGCCGCGGCCAAGCTCCGGTATCTCAGTGAGCGGGAACACCAGCATTTTGCGGTTTTCGCCGATAATGGCGACGCTGTCGCCAGTGACAGGGATGCAATGGCGCGCCTCGTCCGGCGTCTTGACGTTCATCACCTGCTTGCCCTTGCGCGTGTTGGCGATCACCTCGGCCTCGGGCACGAGGAAGCCATTACCCACATGTGACGACAGAAGCAGCTTTCGCTCCGGATTGTGCACGAAGGCAGTCACGATATCCTGGTCGTTTTCCATGTCGACGATGATGCGGATCGGCTCACCGTGACCTCGCCCGCCAGGCAAACTGTTCGCGCCGATCGTATAGAACTTGCCGCCGGTTGTCAGGACGAGGATACGGTCCGTGGTCTCGGCATGGAAGGCGAGCTTGAGCTTGTCACCCTCCTTGAAGGTCAGCGTCGAGAAGTCCGCCAGATGGCCCTTCATGGCGCGCAACCAGCCTTTTTCGGAAACGACGACCGTTACGGGCTCCTTCTCGATCATGGCGTGGTGCATGTCTGTCAAATCATGCTGCGGTGCATCGGCGAAAGTGGTGCGGCGTTTGCCGAGGGGCGTATCCGCGCCGTACTTTTTCTGCATCTCGGCGATCTGCCAGGAAATCGTCTGCCATTGCTTGGCGTCGGATCCCAGCAGTTCCTCGATCTGCTTTTTCTCACCTGTCAGGCCGTCGAATTCCTTGCGGATCTCGAATTCCTCAAGCTTGCGCAAAGAACGCAAACGCATGTTGAGGATGGCTTCAGCCTGGTTGTCGGTGAGTTCGAAGCGGCGGATCATTTCCTGCTTCGGCTCATCTTCCTCGCGGATGATGCGAATAACCTCATCGATATTGAGGTAGGCGACCAGCATGCCGCCAAGGATTTCCAGCCTGCGCTCGATCTCGCCAAGGCGATGACGGGAACGCCTTATGAGGACGTTCTTCCGGTGTTCCAGCCATTGCTTCAGTACATCGCGCAGCGACAGGACGTTCGGTACCTTGCCGTTCGAAAGCACATTCATGTTCAATGGAAAGCGCGTTTCAAGCTCGGTGAGTTTGAACAGGGATTCCATGAGGATTTCTGGATTGACGCTGCGGCTCTTGGGCTCCAGTACGAGGCGCACGTCTTCCGTGAACTCATCGCGCACGTCGTCCAGCAGCGGCAGCTTCTTCGCAATCAGCAGTTCGGCGATCTTCTCGATCAGCCGAGATTTCTGCACCTGATACGGAATTTCAGAAACGACAATGATCCAGGTCCCACGTCCCTGATCTTCGACGTGCCAGCGCGCGCGCAAACGAAAGCCGCCACGGCCGGTCTTGTAGGCATCGAGTATGGCGTCAGGACCTTCGACAAGGATGCCGCCTGTCGGAAAATCCGGGCCGCGAACCTTGGTCTTCAGGGGATCTTCGTCATCCGCTTGCGACATCAGCTCTTCAACCGTCGCGTCGGGATGCTTGATCAGGTGCAGTGCAGCAGCGCAGAGCTCGGATACGTTGTGCGGCGGGATCGATGTCGCCATGCCGACGGCGATGCCGGACGAGCCATTGGCCAGGAGGTTCGGAAACGCGCCCGGAAGGACGATCGGTTCTTCGTCTTCCTCATTATAGGTCGGGCGGAAATCGACAGCATCCTCGGTGATGCCTTCAAGCAGAAGCATGGCGACATCGGTCATCCGCGCTTCGGTGTAACGCATTGCGGCGGGATTATCGCCGTCGATGTTGCCGAAATTGCCCTGCCCATCGACGACCGGATAACGCACCGCAAAGTCCTGCGACAGACGCACCAGCGCATCATAGATCGACTGGTCGCCGTGTGGGTGGAACTTACCCATGACCTCGCCGACAATACGCGCGCACTTTGCATAAGCCTGATCCGGCGAGAGACGCAACAGCCGCATGGCGTGCATGATGCGGCGGTGAACGGGTTTCAATCCATCGCGTACATCCGGCAAGGCACGGTGCATGATTGTCGAAAGCGCATAGGCAAGATAGCGATCTTCCAGCGCTGTCTTCAGATCTACCGGTTCTACATTGTCGTCGTCGCCATTGTCAGGCGGAATCAGGCTTTTTCCCATGTCAATGGGTTATCAATTCGACGATTCCCGGGCAAGCAATGATTCGCCAAGATCACAGACAGTTGCCGGCATTTGGGCCAGGAAGCGCGTGACGCTTGCGCTGCAACTTCAAATCTGACTTTCTAGCGCCGGAGTAAGAATTATTGCCCATTGCCCGACGCTCGTCATAGTTTCGCCGCGCCCCATGCAATAGGCTTCAAACACTGAGCCAATAGGGATGAAACCATGCTTCCAATCCACTCGTTGAAATCCGGTGCGCGCGTTCTCGCGGCAACCTCTGCTCTTGTCGTCGTGTTTGCCGGTTCAGCCTTTGCGGTGGATGGCAATGCCGTCGCCGCACGGTTGAAAGCGGTCTATGCTGAACAGGGTGGCGCGATTGAATATGGCAGCGTCGAAACCAATGGCTCGACTGTTATCCTGAAGGATACCAAGGTATCCACAGCAGGGGTCAAGGACAGCTTCAATGCCGGCGATGTAACTCTCAGCGATGTCAGCGATGTCTCGGGTGGCGGCTTCAAGATCGACTCGTTGACCATGCCCGATATCGATTTCAGCCCGGAAGGCGAACCAGAAAACAAGGTTAGTGTCGACGGTATAAGCCTTCAAGGCATCACCCTTCCTGCCGAGGGCGCAACCGAGCCATTGGCCAAGATGCTGCAGTACGAGAGAGCGGAGGTGAAGCATCTCAATGTCAATGCCAAGGGCAAGGATGTTTTCACCGCTGATAATCTCACCGCCACCATATCTCCGCTGAGCGAGACGAGCCCTGTCACCTTCTCCTCCAATGTCGAGAGTTTCAAAGCCGACCTTTCCGATGTTGAAGATCCGAAGACCAAGGATGCCCTGAAAGCACTGGGCTATGAGACGATCTCCGGGAAAATCGCGATGAACGGCACCTGGAGCCTGTCCGATGGCCGTCTCAATTTCGAAAAGATGGACTTTATCGCTGACAATGCCGGTACGCTCGGCCTGACGTTCGATATCTCCGGTTATACGCTGGATTTCATCAAGGGCCTGCAGGAAGCCACCAAGAATATGGAGGGCAAACCTGACGATGCACAGGGCATCGCCATGCTTGATCTGATGCAGCAGCTGAGCTTCACCGGGGCATCCGTCCGTTTCGAGGATGCGTCGGTAACATACAAGGCCCTCGACTATGTCGCGGGCCAGCAGGGCGCAAAGCGTGCCGACCTCATCAACCAGGCCAAGGCGATCATTCCCATGGCAGCGGCACAGCTCGGCAACGCGGAATTTTCGCAAGCGCTTGCTGAGGCTGTAGGCACTTATCTGGACGATCCGAAAACCATCGAGATCAAGGCGGCACCAGCAAAGCCGGTTCCTTTTGCCATCATAGCCGCTGGCGGCATGGCCGATCCGAAATCGCTGATCAAGACGCTTGGAGTAACCGTCGTCGCCAATCAATAATTGGTGGCACCGTCAAAGAAAAAGCCCGGTAGTAATGAACTGACCCCCGAAAGTTGGACATCAACCTTCGGGGGTTTTGCATGTCCAAACACAGCGTTGCTTTTAAGCTTTCTGTTGTGACGTTTTATCAGAAGGCCGAGCGGAGCGCTCGGGAAGTTGGCGGGCATTTCGGAGTGAACCATGCGACGGTTCGCAAATGGGTAGCAAGCTACGAGGCCCACGGGGCCGCGGGGCTTGCGACGAAGTTCAGCCACTACGATGCTGCGTTCAAGCTATCGGTTGTTCTCCAGCGGATGTGGGAGGATGGGCTGTCGTATCGCCAGACGGCGGCGTTGTTCAACATCCGCAACAGGAGTTGCCTGCCGGATTGGGAGCGACGCTATAAAACGGGTGGTATTGACGCCCTGAGCCCGCGCCGCAGAGGAAGGCACCGATCCATCATGCCCGAACCGCCAGTGCCAAAGAACCGGACGCTTCACGTAGCGATGATAAAAAGAGCCGCGAAGAGTTGCTGGCGGAGCTGAGCTATCTGCGCATGGAGAACGCCTTCCTAAAAAAACTGGAGGCCTTAACGCGGGAACAACCAGCGCCAAAAAAGCGCAAGTCGTCCAGGCGTTAAGGCCGTTCTATCCGCTTGAGGGGTTGCTGAAGCTTTCGGGCCTTTCCCGCAGCACGTTCTATTATCGGCAAAAGATGTCGGTGCTTTGCGACAAGCATGCTGCGCTGAAAAACCGGATCCAGACCGTCTTCGACGCTCACAAGGGCCGCTATGGCTATCGCCGCGTGACGGCGGCGATCCGCCAGCTGGGGCGCAGGGTCAATCACAAGACGGTTCAGCGCCTGATGGTCAAGATGGGATTGAAATCGCTGGTGCGGCCGAAGAAATACCGCTCCTACAAGGGCAGCGTCGGGCGCACAGCCCCAGATCTCATCAAGCGGCAGTTCACCGCACAGGCGCCCAATCAGAAATGGGCGACGGACGTTACAGAGTTCAATGTGGCTGGCGAGAAGCTCTGTCTCTCACCGGTTATGGACTTGTGGAACGGCGAGATCATCGCCTTCGAAACCGCCAGAAGGCCGGCCTTCAAGCTGGTGGAAAGCATGTTGAGCAAAGCGTTGAACCAGCTAAAGAACAATGACAAGCCGATCCTGCATTCTGACCAGGGATGGCATTACCAGATGCCGGCCTATCGGCGGCAGCTCAAAAAACATGGCATCCCCCAGAGCATGTCACGCAAAGGCAACTGCCTCGACAACGCGGCGATGGAAAGCTTCTTCGCCACCCTCAAATCCGAGCTCTTCTATCTCAATCGCTTCGAAAACAGCCAAAGCCTGAACGACGCCATCAAGGACTATATCCATTACTACAATCATCAGCGCATCAAGCTGAAGCTAAAAGGACTGAGCCCTGTGCAATACAGAGCTCAGTCCTTATTATCACAGCCAATCAACCGTCCAACTTTACGGGGTCAGTTCAGTAATGCCGGGCTTTTTCTTTGTTTGGAGTCGATTAGAAGGGGTTTTTAATCCTCTTTCTTCATCGGATTGAGGCGTATGTTCAGATCGCGCAACTGAGCTGGCGACACTTCCGACGGTGCATTCATCAACAGATCGTAGGCCTGCTGGTTCATCGGGAACATGGTGATTTCACGCAGGTTCTTCGCGCCGACCAGCAGCATGACGATGCGGTCGATGCCCGCAGCCATACCACCATGCGGCGGAGCACCATACTGGAATGCGCGGTAGAGACCGCCGAAGCGCTCTTCGACAGTTTCGCGCGAATGCCCGACAGCCTCAAACGCCTTGACCATCGTTTCCGGCAGATGATTACGGATGCCGCCCGAGGCAATCTCGAAGCCGTTGCAGACCATGTCGTACTGGAAGGCCTTGATCGTCAGCGGATCCTGGTTCTCCAGTGCATCCATACCGCCCTGCGGCATGGAGAAAGGATTGTGGGCGAAATCGATCTTCTTCTCGTCTTCGAGCCATTCGAAGAACGGGAAATCAACAATCCAGCACAATTTGAACTGGTCGCGGTCGACAAGGTTCAGCTCCTCGCCAGCCCGTGTGCGAGCCGCACCGGCAAAAGACACAAACTTCTTTGGATCGCCAGCTACAAAGAATGCGGCATCGCCATCGTCGAGGCCAAGCTGGATACGCAGCGCTTCCGTGCGCTCAGGACCGATGTTTTTGGCGATCGGTCCGGCCCCTTCGAGTGCCTCACCTTCCTTGCGCCAGAAGATATAACCGAGCCCCGGCTGGCCTTCGCCCTGTGCCCAGGAATTCATGCGGTCGCAGAATGCGCGCGAGCCGCCGGTCTTTGCCGGGATCGCCCAGACTTCGACTTTCGGGTCGTTGGCGATCATGTTGGCGAAGACCTTGAAACCGGATCCAGCAAAATGTTCGGTGACAGCCTGCATCTCGATCGGGTTGCGCAAGTCAGGCTTGTCCGTGCCATATTTGCGCATGGCATCGTCATAGGCGATGCGCGGGAACTCCTGCGTGACCCGTTTGCCAGCGGCGAATTCTTCGAAAACATCGCGCAAGACGGGTTCCATCGTCGAAAGGACGTCATTCTGTTCGACGAAGCTCATTTCGATGTCGAGCTGGTAGAATTCGCCCGGCAGACGGTCGGCACGCGGATCCTCGTCGCGAAAGCACGGCGCGATCTGGAAGTAGCGGTCGAAGCCGGACATCATGATGAGCTGCTTGTACTGCTGCGGCGCCTGCGGCAATGCGTAGAACTTGCCCTGATGGATACGGCTCGGCACCAGGAAGTCACGCGCACCTTCCGGCGAGGAAGCAGTCAGGATCGGCGTCGAGAATTCGGTGAAGCCGATATCGGTCATGCGGCGGCGCATGGCGGCGATGATTTTCGTGCGCGACATGATGTTCTTGTGCAGCGTGTCGCGGCGCAGGTCGAGGAAGCGGTATTTGAGGCGAATGTCTTCCGGATATTCGAGCTCGCCAAAGACGGGCAACGGCAGTTCCTTGGCCGCGGAAAGCACTTCGATGTCGCGGGCGAAAATTTCGATCTCTCCGGTCGGCATATTGGGGTTCACGGTGTCGTCGGTGCGGGCTTTCACCTCGCCGTCAACCCGGATAACCCATTCACTACGCACGGTTTCCGCCAGCTTGAACGCAGGCGAATCCGGGCTGGCGACAATCTGTGTCAGGCCATAATGATCGCGGATATCGATGAAGAGAATGCCGCCATGATCGCGGACGCGGTGAACCCAGCCGGAAAGACGAACGGTCGAACCAACGTCCGATTTACGCAAGGCGGCGCAGGTATGGCTGCGGTAACGGTGCATGATATGTGCCTCTGATATGTATGTGCTGGCTGCCGGATGGCGTGAAACGAGCCCCGAAGCCCCAAGAATTTGGGCGGACAAGCGCATTTTGAGGGTGATTTGTCAAGATCAGGATTGCGAGAGCGAGACAAACGCCAATCCGTTCGCTATAGAAATTTCATGACCATGATTACAACCACAGATCAACTTGAACAGGCTGTCGCCGCTCTTTCGCAATCCGATTTCGTGACGGTCGATACGGAATTCATCCGGGAGACCACGTTCTGGCCGGAGCTCTGCGTTATTCAGCTCGCGTCCCCCGATCATACCGCCATCATCGACGCGCTGGCGCCGGGCCTTGATCTTGCTGCGTTTTTCCGGCTGATGGCCGATGAAAAGATCGTCAAGGTGTTTCATGCCGCCCGGCAGGACATCGAAATCATCTTTCACCTCGGCAATCTGATCCCGCATCCGGTCTTCGATACGCAGGTCGCCGCGATGGTCTGCGGTTTCGGCGATGCAATCGCCTACGACCAGCTGGTGCAGCGTGTGGTTGGCGCGCAGATCGACAAATCTTCACGTTTCACCGACTGGCGGCGGCGCCCGCTCTCCGAGAAGCAGCTGGACTATGCGTTGGCCGACGTCACGCATCTGCGTGACATCTATCTTCATCTGAAGAAGAGCCTCGAAGAGGAAGGCCGCACCGAGTGGGTCCTCGACGAGATGAAAATCCTCACCGCGCGCGACACCTATGACATGCATCCGGATGATGCGTGGAAGCGGCTGAAGATGCGGCTGCGCAAACCCGTCGAGCTCGCCGTTCTGCGCAGCGTTGCCGCCTGGCGCGAACGGGAAGCGCGCGAGCGCAATGTGCCGCGCGGGCGTGTGCTCAAGGACGATGCCATATACGAGATCGCGCAGCAGCAGCCGCGCGACACCGAAGCCATGTCGCGTTTGCGAACGATTCCAAAGGGTTGGGAGCGCTCCAGCATGGCAACCGGCCTCCTCAATGCGGTCAATCTCGCGCTCGACCTGCCGAAGGAAGACATGCCGCGCCTGCCGAAATCGGTGCAATCGCCGGAAGGCGCTGGAGCCGCTGCAGAACTCCTGAAGGTATTATTGCGGCTTGTCACGGAAGAGCACGGCGTTGCCGCCAAGGTGGTCGCGACCACCGATGAGATCGACCGGATTGCGGCAGAAGGCGATGTCGAGGACATTCCGGCACTGCAAGGCTGGCGGCGCGAAGTCTTTGGCGAGAAGGCACTGCAACTCATCAATGGCGAGCTTTGCCTCAAATTCGAAAACAAGAAAATCCGTGCGGTGGCTTGGCCCGCTGAGTAACAGTTTCAATTACCAACAACCAATTTGCACGCCAGGATTTCAATTCCTGTACCGAAATCGCCGATTCTTGTGCCAGAATTGGCAATTGTCGTACAGGAATCGTGCGAGCCCGTACGATTTGCGTATGAGATCGGAGCACCCGTGTTCGAAACCGACAGTTCGGCCATGACCGAAGCATTGGCAGCATCACCCCCGCTACTATCGTCGCATTGATCACCCTCCCGATGGAAAGCAACCATGTCCCCCCCCGCATCACCGAAACCGGTACTCGCCAAAGAAATCGCCCTCCTCGCGATCCTCGCAACGCTCTGGGGCGCGTCCTACACGTTCATCAAGATCGGTGTCGAAACCATTCCGCCCATCACCTTCATCGCGGCGCGGACGCTGATCGCTGGCGGGCTGCTTCTGGCGATCATCAAGATGCGCGGACTATCGCTGCCCCGGGATCCGGTCATCTGGAAGCGGTTTCTGATTCAGGCCTGCATCAACAGCGTCATCCCGTTCACGCTGATAGCCTGGGCGGAACTGACTGTCGATGCCGGGCTGGCGACGATCCTCAACTCGACAACGCCGATCTTCGCGTTCCTGCTGACGGTTCTGATCACCCACCACGAGGCAGTGACGGGCCGCAAGGTATTCGGCGTTGCTGCCGGCATTGTCGGTATCAGCCTGATCATCGGCCTTGAAGCGTTCGACGGTCTGGGTAAGGAACTGATTTCGCAACTGGCGATTGTGGTCGCGACGATCTCCTATGCCTGCGCCGCGATATTCGGGCGCGGCTTCAAGGGCCTCGATCCGATGATGCCAGCAGCCGGTTCGCTGATCTGCGGCGCCGTCCTGCTCATACCGGTCAGCCTGGTCGTCGATCAACCGTGGACGATCACGCCCTCGGCCGACTCGATTCTCGCTTTGCTTGGCCTTTCGGTATTTTCGACCGCCCTCGCCTTCGTGATCTATTTCAGGCTCATCCATACGCTGGGCTCGGTCAGCACCACCTCGCAGGCTTACCTGCGCGTGCCGATCGGCGTCGGCATCGGCATTCTCTTCCTCGGCGAAACCCTGGCATCGACTGCGTGGTTCGGCCTCATTTTTGTGATTGCCGGGGTGGCAGCCATGACGCTGCCGTCGCGCAAGAAGGCCGCCGCCACGGCCTGAAATTCAAGCTAACCGTCAAGCGCCTCGGCAGCAGGCACAATGCGCTGGCTCACCAGATCATGCAGCTGGCGTACATAGCCGGAGCGGCCGGATGGCGCGGTGGGATCCGAGGTCATGACAATCACAAGGGAAGCGTGCGGCACAACGTAGATCATCTGCCCGCCAAAGCCCCAGGCGTAGTAGAACGGATTGTTGCTTGCTGTCGTTGAAACGAACCAGCCGAGGCCATAGGAATCGCCGGTGAACGGCGAGCTTGTCCGCGGCTTCCACGACTTCGTCGATCCACCCTTTGGGCACGATCTGCCTGCCGCCGCTTGCACCGGAATTCAGGACCATTTCACCGAATGCACGCATCGCTCGCGGCGACAGCAACATATCGTTCCCGCCGAAATAAATGCCCTGCGGATCGCGCGGCCAAGGCGGAATGTTGATGTCGAGCGGCTTGCCTAACCAATCCCGCGCGTTCTGCAGCGTCGAACGCCTTGTCTTGACGGTCAACAGCGCCGAGAGGAGATGGGAATTGCCGGTTGAATAGAGCATCCCGCCGCCCGGTTCATCGACGAACTCACGCGACAGCGCATAACGCACCCAATCATTGCTACCGACCCAGCGCCCGTAATTTGGGCCCGACGTGCGCTCCAGGCCGGCCTGCATGGAAAGCAGGTTGCCGATGGTCACGCGCTGCAACCGCGGGTCGGCATCGCGCGGCAGCCGGTCGGCCAGAAGCGGTGCGATAGGCTGGTCGATCCCCGCGAATATCTTGCGATCAATGGCAATTCCGACCAGAGTTGCGATGATCGTCTTGGACACGGATTTCACATTGACCGGACGATCGGCGGGAGACCCGCGAAACGTCCGCTCGATCTCGAGCTGCCCTTGCCGGGAGACGATCAGCGTATGCAAGGCAGGCAGCAGACCGGCCTGCTGCACAATGTCGTTGGTTGCAGCAGGTTCGAACGCCGCAGCGTTGCCCGCAGATTGGGATCGCGCCAGCCCGGGCGCCAGCGCATAGCCGGCCCCGGCCAACGAGGACATCAGGAATGCGCGGCGATTGAATGGAAACGAGCTGCTTTTCATCGGCAGACATTGGCGTTGCGGGCAGACTTCATCAACACACAACCTCTCACATGGGCGTGATCGGTGGTTCTCGCAAATCAAGACGTGTTGGGTTCGTTGGCGCCGGTTATCTCCCCTTTAGGGGGAGAGATGGGGCGCGCGATGCACCATGTCTCCACCCGCCAATTATCCGACGAAAGGATAATTGTGCGGTCGCTCCAATCATGTAATTAATTTTCAAAAGAATTCTACAGATTAGCAACATTATTCCAAACATGTTGCTTTCTTTCATAACTCTGCTGTCGCGTCGAGCGCCACGGCCTGCAAATTTTTGACGAGAGTACATAGTGAAAAGCGATAATTTCAAGGGGATCATTCATGAAAAAAGCATTGATAACGACACTCATCCTGTCGATCGGCTCCACCACGCTTGCCGGTTGCAACGAGGACAAGAAGACCGACGAGACTTCATCGACATTCACGGGGCTGAATGGCCGCATCGCCAGGCTGGATGAAGCCAACAAACACAACCAGACAACCATCGACGAGCAGGGCAAGGAGATCACGCTGCTAAAACAGCAGGGCACTGAGCAAAAAAACGCGTTCGAGACGCGCATAACACTATTGCAGAAAGCGATCGATGAACGACCGGATATCTCGCCGGAGCTGGAGAAGACGCTGAAGGACAGCCTTGCCGCCTTGCGCAAGGATATCGAGGGCAAGACAGCACTTAGCGTCGATGACAGCAAAGGCCTGACCAATCGCATCGCCGCGGTGGAGCTTCTCATCGACACGAAGGTGGATATCGTCTACATGCCCTCGGCGCCGCTGCCGCCGCTGCCGCGTTTTGCCAAACCGCCGATGGGCTGGAATGCCTGGAATAGTTATCAATGCAATGTGAACGAAACGCTCGTCAAAGAGACCACGGACAAGATTGTTGCAAATGGCATGAAAGATGCCGGATACACTTATATCAATCTGGACGATTGCTGGACGAACGCGAAAATAACATCGAGAACCGGCGAAGCAAAAAGTAACCGCGACGCAAACGGAGATCTTACCATCAATGCATCCGCCTATCCCGCTGGCATGAAGGCTGTAGCGGATTATATTCATTCGAAAGGATTAAAGGCGGGCATCTATTCGTCACCGAGCTTCAAAACCTGTGCTGAATATTCGGGAAGCCTTCACTTCGAGGAACAGGATGCCAAAAAATTTGCGGAGTGGGGCTACGACTATCTCAAATATGATCTTTGTGGTGGTTCCCTTTCCAGTTTTCCTGCCATGAGAGCAGCTTTGGATAAAGCGCGCCCCGATGACCCTATCTATTTCGCAACCAATCCGGCGCTGCGTCCATCGACTGTGGAACTGCCCTATACGGCCTATGTAGATTCTTCGACCCCGGCGGTCGATATTAGCCCGAATTGGGATGACATTGTTCATCACATCGACCAGATTGGCGCGTTCGCGGGATACGCAACGCCGGGGTATATCAACAACGCAGACATGCTGCAGGTCGGCAATGACGACAAGGGATCACGCGATCAAGACAGAGCACATTTCGCGATGTGGTCCATGCTCGCCAGCCCGCTGATCGCTGGCAATAAAATTACAGTGCAATCTGACGATATCCTGAAAATCCTGACCAATAAAGAAATCATCGCAATCAATCAGGACCAGTTGAACTTGCAAGCTGTCCTGCTGGCGGGCTACCGCAAGGCAAACCCTCAAATTCAGGTGTGGCAACGGCCCCTTGCTGAGAGCGGCGTGCGTGCGGTTGCAGTGTTGAACCGGGGCGACAGCGACCAAACCTTGCACTTGAACTTTGAGGACTTTGGTTTGTCTGGCACTATTCAGATAAGGGATTTGTGGCAGCAGCAAGATCACGATGCCAAGGTTCACGGGATGAACGTAACTGTGCCAAGACGGAGTGCCGCAATGCTGAAACTGCGGGGCGCCGAAACCCGCCTCCACGCTCAAGTGGACCTTACAACAATACAACCGATATATGCTGTAGAAACGGTAAAACAAAAAGAATGTCCGGGTTGGACGGATTTTGTCAAATTGCCTTTCGATACTGCAGAATCCCGCAATCTGATCCATACGACATGGTCAACGCTTCTGTACTGTTGGAGTTACGATCCGACACAGGCGAAAAGCGGTATGGTCCCGCAAAGAATTCGCCAAGACATCCAGATGGTTGTCGGTTCGGCTGCAAGCGATTATTCGAGTAGCAAAACGACGAGCTTGCGGATTGGCAAACAAACCTATGAACGCGGCATCATCGGCAGCACTTACAGTCAACTCGTCTACCGGCTAGGCAATCAATGCTCGACATTCACCGGCCAGTTCGGCGTTGATGAACAATCAAAGCCTGTCGGTACCGCTGGGACGGTGACGTTCGAGATCTGGGACGACAATAAGCCCCTATATGCGACAGCCGCATTGAAGAAAGGCGATGAAGCGATCCCTTTCAAAATCGATGTATCAAAGGTCGAAACCCTTCGCATCATTGCCCGCGGCTCCGAAAGCGGCCTCTTTGCGGCTCTCGTAAATCCGAAGCTGCAATGCGCGAGTGGCGGTTGAGCCGGATCGCGACCTCGTTTTCTCCCCCTCGAGGGGAGAAAGTGATTTCAGCATCTTAGCCCTTGCTAAGTGCTAAGAAATCGCAAGAGAGGGGATTTACTTTGCTAACTAACCCCCTCTCTTGGATTTCCAAGGATTTAGCAAAGAGGCTAAAATTCAAGAAAATCCTGCCTGGGCGAGATGAGGCGGGGCAGCTAGCATTCTCTCAGCCCACAACCATCCTCACATTCTTGCCGGTCAGCCTTCCCAGTTGCTGCAAGCGGCCTTCGGGCACGTCGCCGATCAGGTCGGCTTTTGACTTGTTGACGACGAGATCGAGACCTTCGGCGGTCGGCTTCCATGAGAGGTGTGGAACGACGCCCGACATGGATGCAGAGAACGGATAGACAATCCGCATGATCGCGGCGAGAACCCTGGAATATTCGAGCAGGCGCGGGCTGGCGATGGCGGCAAGTTCGGGATCCGCAACGCTGTTGGTAATGCCCTCATGCCGGAAGAAATTGGCAAGGGCTATATAAGCGCGACCGGGATGATCAATGCCGATGAAGGCGGCGTTGGAAATCATGTTCAGCGCCTGGCTGCCGCGATAATCCGGATGGGCGCGCCAGCTGATATCGGCAACCAGACACGCAGCACGGCGATAACGCTTTTCGTCCTCGGTTTCTTCATAACCGAGGGCAGCAAATGCCTCGCCGCTCCAGTCTGCCAGCTCCCGCGCATAGGCCGGAGACCGGGCGCGCAGCAGAGCCAATTCGTCAGCGGCCGAGATCAGCGGATCCTCCAGCTGCTCGCTCTCCGGCAGGAGCGAGTAGAGGAAGCCCTCCCGCACGCCGATCGCCGAAAACACTACCGTCGATGGCCGCATCAACCGGATGGTTTCGAGCAGAGCGATAGCACCGTAGGCCAGGAGCGAACGGCGGTTTTTGGAAACGTCTTCGATGCCGCGCATGTAGTCGAGATCGCCGGCTGCGACGAGCTTGAGGAAGCGTTGGGCTTCATCAAACGGGATCTCGTAATGATGCATGACATGGAGGGGATAGTGCTTGGCGCTCATATGCAGCTTGGCGAGATTTCGCCATGTGCCGCCGACCGCATAGAACGACCTGCCCTTGCCATTGGCGAGAAGTTTCGCCGTCGACAGATGTTTCCTGGCAATGTTGGTCGCTTCGGTCAAATCGCCATTCGACATGTCCTGCAAGCGCAAGCCGCCGAGCGGAAGGGTAATGCCATCGCCGATCTGGCGGCCCTTGATATCGACCAGCTCGAGACTGCCGCCGCCAAGGTCACCGGCAATCCCGTCCGGATCGTGAAAACCGGATATGATGCCGAGCGCCGAATAATAGGCCTCTTCCCTGCCCGACAGGACCTTGATCGGCTCCTTGAGCAAGGCTTCGGCTTCCTTGATGAACTGAGAGCCGTTCTCGGCCTCGCGCGCCGCGGCGGTTGCCAGAACATCGAGCGAAACCGCTCCGGCCTGGTCGGCCAGCGCGCGGAAGCGGCGCAGGGCGCGCAGCGCACTCTGCATTGCCTTCACGTTCAGCTTGCGGGTTTTCACCAGCCCCTTGCCGAGACCGCACAGGATCTTTTCGTTGAAAAGGACAGTCGGCGACCGGGTTACGCCTTCATAGACCACCAAACGTACGGAGTTTGAGCCGATGTCGATGACCGCGGCCGGTTGACGCCCCTGTACGCGTCCTTGTGCAGCAGAAATCATGCAGCCTTGTTTCTCTTTGACCGTTTGCGATGCGCAATCAATCGGGGTGCTGAAGACTTCAGCGACTTACCTCGGCCGGAAAGGCTGGGATTTGTCATGAAATATTCCTGCGCGTTAAAAGGTTCGTCGCCATCGGCCGGCTCAATCCGGCGTGAGGTTCCGTCAGCTAGTAACTCGTAACTCTGCTGGTTGTCGAGAAGGTTGGCCAGCATAATCTGTGAAAGAATCTGTTGATGCACAGTTGGATTGGTGATCGGAACAAGGGTTTCGACACGGCGGTCGAGATTGCGTGTCATCATGTCGGCGGAACCGAAATAGACCAGCGCCTTTTCCGAAGGCATGGGGCGGCCATTGCCGAAGCAGAAGATGCGGCTGTGTTCGAGGAAGCGCCCGACAATGGATTTTGCCCGGATATTTTCGGAAAGTCCCGGGACCTGCGGCCGCAGGCAGCATATGCCACGCACCACAAGATCAATCTCGACACCATGCCGGCTGGCTTCGTACAGCGCGTCGATGATCTCCGCGTCGACCAGGGAATTCACCTTCATCCAGATCGACGCCGGGCGGCCAGCTTTGGCGTGTTCGATCTCCTCAGCGATGTGCTGCAGGATCCGCGGACGCAGCGAGATCGGTGAAACGGCGATCCCCATTTCGCCTGAAGGCGGCGTATAGCCGGTGATGTAATTGAATATCTGCGCGACGTCGCGGCCGATCGAGGGTTCGCAGGTGAAGAACGACAGGTCGGTGTAGATCTTGGCGGTGATCGGATGGTAATTGCCTGTCCCCAGATGCACATAGCTGCGCAGCCGGTTTTCCTCACGCCGCACGACCAGCGACATCTTGGCGTGGGTTTTCAGCTCGATGAAGCCAAAGACCACCTGCACGCCGGCCCTTTCCAGATCGCGCGCCCAGCGAATATTGGCTTCCTCGTCAAATCGCGCTTTCAGCTCGATCAAGGCGGTCACCGACTTGCCGGCTTCCGCGGCGTCGATCAGCGCGCGTACGATGGGGCTGTCATTGGACGTGCGATACAGCGTCTGCTTGATCGCGACGACGTCGGGATCGGCTGCAGCCTGGCGCAGGAACTGGACAACGACGTCGAAAGATTCGTACGGGTGGTGGACGACGATGTCCTTTTCGCGGATAGCTGCCAGGCAGTCGCCGCCATGCTCGCGCACCCGCTCGGGGAAACGCGGATTGTAGGGCACGAATTTCAGGTCGGCACGTGGAATGTTGACGATCTCGGAAATCATGTTCAGCGCAAGCAAGCCACCCAGAACACTGATGCGATTATCAGGCACACCGAGTTCGGTGGCAACGAAACTGCGCAGCGTCTCCGGCATTTCATCATCGAACTCGATGCGGATCACCTGGCCGCGGCGGCGGCGCTTCAGCGCGCTTTCGAACAGGCGCACCAGGTCTTCGGCCTCTTCCTCCACCTCGATGTCGCTGTCGCGGATGATGCGGAAAGTGCCCGCGCCCTTGACCTCATAGCCGGGAAACAGCCGCCCGGTGAAAAGGCCGATCGCGTCTTCCAGGGTAAGGAAGCGGAAGCGTCCGCCCTCATCCGGAATCTGGATGAAACGCTTCAACGCCTGCGGCAGGCGCAGCAGGGCGGTCATTGGCCGGTTGTCGGTGCTCCGGTTCAGGAGCATGGCGATGGTGAAGCCAAGATTGGGAATGAATGGGAACGGGTGCGCAGGATCAATGGCAAGCGGGGTCAGAACCGGATAGATCGTTTCGAGGAAGTGATCTTCCAGCCAGGCCTGCTCGCCCTTCGTCAGCCTGTCGGGCCGGACAATCTCGATATGCTCGTGGAGCATTTCTGAACGCAGCTCATTGAGCCGTATCTGTTGGGCCTGCTGCAGCCGTCCGACTTCCTCCAGAACGAATTCGAGCTGTTCCTGTGGTGTACGGCCGTCGTCACTGCGGTCGGAAACGCCGGCACGCACCTGACCCGCAAGGCCGGCAATGCGCACCATGAAGAATTCGTCGAGATTGGCCGCGGAAATGGACAGGAAACGCAGGCGTTCGAGCAGCGGTTGATGCTTGTTATGCGCCTCTTCGAGCACGCGCCGATTGAACTGCAGCCAGGAAAATTCGCGATTGACGAACCGGTCCACACTCGTGGGCAGATCCGGCAGGTCGACTTTCTCGACTGCTTCCGGAATCGCTGGTGACTGTTCGTTCATTGTCATTCTCCGATTAATAATGTCGTGGCCAAAAGCCCACCATAGGGAACTCTTTTGACACTTTGATAGCATTCGTCTTGAAATCGTAATCAGGATGATACAAACCGAGACGAAAGAGAAGTCAATTGCGCGACCGCGTCCTTTGTTCAATCGGACGCATGGCGCAGCAAGAGCCTCAGGAGCGAATTATGGCTGGACACAGCATCCCTCATTTCCAGAACAGCGCTGGTCATGCGACCATCTCGATCGGCGTGAAGGAATTCATGTGCGTTGGGGCCAATCCACCCTTTGACCATCCGCATGTCTTCCTTGATCTTGGCGATGACAGTGAGAAGGTCTGCCCCTATTGCTCGACGCTCTACCGCTATGATGCATCGCTTGCTGCCGATGTGACCGTTCCGGAAGGCTGCACCTACGTGGACGAGGCCGCTTGAGCGCAGCTCTCATCGATCTGAGTACAGAACGAAACAGGCGAACTCCCAATCCTGAACAGATCATCATTGCCGGTGCCGGGATTGCCGGTCTTACGCTGGCACTGGCGCTGAGCGACAAGGGATTTCAGGTCCGGATTTTCGAAAAGAGCGCGACGCTCGCAGAAATCGGCGCCGGATTGCAACTGTCGCCGAATGCGACACGGCTTCTGGACCGGCTCGGCGTGCTGCAGCGGTTGGAATATGCATCTGTCGAACCGCAAGCCATTTGCCTGCAGGACGGGACAAGCGGCGAAAAACTGCTGCACCTGCCGATCGGCGACCAGGCAAAGGAGCGCTGGGGAGCACCCTACATCGTCTGTCATCGCGCCGACCTGCAAAATGCGCTGCTCGCGGAGGTGCGCAGCCGCCAAAATATTCTCGTCCAGCTGCAATCGGCGGTGACGCAGCACAAGGCGGACGCTGAAACGATACTCGTCCGGGTACAGTATCACGACCGCATCGAGGAGCATCGGGGCGCGCTGCTGGTCGGGGCGGACGGTGTGTGGTCGAACACACGTACCGCCATGTCAGATACGGATCGCGCCCGCTATACCGGCACCATCGCATGGCGATCATCCGTTGCTGTTGACGAATTGCCGGAAAGTTTCAGCGCGCTCATGCCGCCTGGAACCAATGTCATCGCCTGGACTGGCGCCAACGCCCATCTGATCGCCTACCCGATCCGCTCCGGACAGATGATCAATTTTGTCGCCGTTGCGCCGGACCGGCAAAATGGCCGCCGCTGGGATCTGCAGATCAATCCGGAAGGTGTCAGCCAGACCTTTGTCCGGGAATTCGCCGGTTGGCATCAAGGTATCCGCGACGTTCTTCGTGCGGGCAAGCCATGGACACCGTGGCGGCTGTTCGAGATGAAGAAATGCCGCTTCCGCCTCGAGGACCGGCTGGTGCTGATCGGCGATGCCGCCCATGCGATGACGCCCTTTGCGGCACAGGGCGCGGCCATGGCCATCGAAGATGCCTGCGCCCTGGCAGGTGCGCTTGGCACCGACAATACCAAATGGGATGCGGCCCTTGGCGCATTCGCCAGCGCCCGGACGCAGCGCATAACGGCTGTCGTACGGCGCGGCGCATTGAACCAGCTCGCCTACCACGCCAAGGGACCGGTCGCCGTTGCGCGCAATATCTTGCTGCGGAACCGGCCGGTGGAGAAATTCGTCAAGGGTTTTGATTGGCTTTACGGGTTTGATGCAGCGAAGCCAGGCGAAAATTGAGTGTTGTAGTACTTTACCGACCAGACCAGAACTCTGCGGCAAAGGATTCCATAATCCGGTTCGCAGATTGCCCGCGCGCAGCACTGCACTCGTCCATGTATTGCACCCCGCGAGCGCGCTGAAATACCCATTCGCCTCAAAGAACCGGTCGTTAGCACCGTATCCGGCACCCTCAATCATCAACGCATTCCCCACTCGATCGGTCTGGAAACTTGCCAGTACCTGCTGAAGCATTGCGTCAAAGGCGCCAGGCTCAATGGACAATTTCTCGATACCGATCTGATCCAGATTGATCGTACCAATGGGCTCGACGTGCAGTGCCGACCGATCAAAGGTAAGACCGCGCATGAGTGGCATGAATTTCAGTTCCGCCCACGTCGGCGTTTCCAGATAGAAACTGCGCCCTCCCCAACCAAAAATGATCCATGTGATGCGCGGGTCGGTCAGCTGGAAATTATCGTTGGCCAATATCGAAAGGCGTTGCAGTACATCCGGGTCGGCGGGGAAAGCCAGATCCGTGTGGATGGGATTGAACAGAAGGAGCACTGTTCGGGATGCTGACGGTAGTCCTTGCTCTACCGGCAACAACGGGCGTGGCAGCAATGCGCCTGCCACAACGAAAATTGCAGCGGCCACAAGGACCGCTGCAATAGATTTCAGTACAATATGCAGCCTCAATGCAGGATCTGGCTGAGGAAGAGCTTGGTCCGCTCGTGCTGCGGGTTGTCGAAGAACTCGGCCGGCGCGTTCTGCTCGACGATCTGGCCCTGGTCCATGAAGATCACACGGTTGGCGACCTGGCGGGCGAAGCCCATTTCATGGGTGACGCAGACCATGGTCATGCCTTCTTCGGCGAGCTGGACCATCGTATCCAGCACTTCCTTGATCATTTCCGGATCGAGTGCCGAGGTCGGTTCATCGAACAGCATGATGCGCGGGTTCATGCATAGCGAACGCGCGATCGCCACACGCTGCTGCTGGCCACCGGAGAGCTGGCCCGGATATTTATTGGCCTGTTCTGGAATCTTGACGCGCTCCAGATAGTGCATCGCGATCTCGTCGGCCTTCTTCTTCGGCATCTTGCGCACCCAGATCGGCGCGAGGGTGCAGTTTTCCAGAATGGTGAGATGCGGGAAGAGATTGAAGTGCTGGAACACCATGCCGACTTCGCGGCGCACTTCGTCGATCTTCTTCAGATCGTTGGTGAGCTCGATGCCGTCGACGATGATCTTGCCGCTCTGGTGTTCTTCCAGCCGGTTGACGCAGCGGATCATGGTGGACTTGCCCGAGCCGGAGGGACCGGCAATGACGATGCGCTCGCCGCGCATCACTTTCAGGTTGATGTCCTTGAGGACGTGAAAATCACCATACCACTTGTTCATGTTGATGATCTCGACGGCTACATCCGTCTTGGAGACGTGCAAGAGCGAGCGGTCGACGTGGATTTCGTTGGGGTCAACAACGTTTTCGGTTGTCATGATAGGAAACTCCTTAGCGCTTGTGTCCTGTATCGAGCCGCCTCTCCATGAAGATGGAATAGCGCGACATTCCGAAACAGAAAATCCAGAAGACGAAACCGGCGAAGATCAGGCCGGAAATGGGTGTTTGCGGCGAAATCCAGTTCGCATCGGAAAAGTGCTGTTTCACGGTTCCGAGCAGATCGAACATGCTGATCACAGTCACGAGGCTCGTATCCTTGAACAGACCGATGAAGGTGTTGACGATGCCTGGAATGACCAGCTTCAGCGCCTGCGGCAGGATGATCAATCCGGTTTTCTGCCAGTAGCCGAGCCCGAGGGAATTGGCACCTTCATACTGGCCCTTTGGAATGGCCTGAAGACCACCGCGGACCACCTCGGCCATATAGGCCGATGCGAACAGCGCCACACCGATCAAGGCGCGCAAGAACCTGTCGAAGGATACACCTGGTGGAAGGAACAGGGGCAGCATGTAGCTGGCCATGAACAGGACAGTGATCAGCGGAATGCCGCGGATCGTTTCGATGAAGATGACGCAGAGCATCTTGATGACAGGCATCTTCGACCGGCGCCCGAGTGCCAGCACAATGCCGAGCGGCAGCGATACCGCGATGCCGACAAAGGAAAGTGTGAGGGTGACGAGCAGGCCGCCCCATGATGAGGTCTCGACATAAGGCAGGCCGAACCAGCCACCGACCAAGAGGACGAACGCGATGATCGGGAAAATGAAGAAGAACACGATCGCATTCAGCACCTTGTAGGGTGCCTTGGGGATGAGCAGCGGAACCAGCAACAAAACGAATATGATGGCGACGAGATTGACTCGCCAGTGCTGGTCCATCGGATAGGGGCCATACATGAACTGGTTGAAATTGGCGTTCACATAGGCCCAGCAGGCGCCGGACCAGCCATCTGGCTGGATGCCGCCCTGCGCCACCGTCGAACAGACGGATCGGTCTGGTCCAGACCAGACAGCATTGACGAACAGCCAGTTAATCATACCCGGCAGAAACCAGGCGAGCACCAGGATTGCCAGAAGCGTCAGAGCCGTATCCAGCGGCGTGGCAAAGAGATTGGTACGCATCCACCGGACGATACCCCTTTCGCCAAGCGGCGGGGTCTGGCCCTGGAGCATTTCGGTGCGGACGAAGCTGAGATTGTTATCCATGATCAGCGCTCCACCAGTGCCATCTTGGCGTTTACCCAATTCATGAAGACAGACGTGAGCAGGCTGATGCTGAGATAAACGACCATCCAGATTGCAACCACTTCGATTGAGCGACCAGTCTGGTTGAGGATCGTCCCGCCAACTGCAACGAGATCAGGATAGCCGATCGCGACAGCGAGAGACGAGTTCTTGGTGAGGTTGAGGTATTGGCTCGTGAGCGGCGGGATGATGATACGCATCGCCTGCGGTACCACTACCAGCCGCGTTGTCGGTCCCGCCCGTAATCCAAGCGCATGGGACGCTTCGCTCTGGCCCTTGCCGACACCACGAATGCCAGCACGGACGATCTCCGCAATGAAGGACGCGGTATAGAAGGACAAAGCCAGGTAGAGCGACATGAACTCCGGACCAATGAGCGTGCCGCCCCGCAAATTGAATGCGCCGAGAACCGGATAGTCGAATGAAACCGGGAAACCCCGGATAATCAATGCAAGGAGCGGAAGCCCGACAATGAGGCCGAGCGCAGTCAGGCCAACCGGAAATTGCTGTCCCGTCGCCATCTGCCGCTTGTAAGCCCAGCGCCGGACAAGGAACGCCCCGACAATGCCGGCAATGAGACCTGCGCCTATCAGCCAGGAACCTTCACCAAACACGGGTGCCGGGAAAAACAAACCTCGATTGTTGAGAAAGGTGCTGAACGGCAGTTTGATGCTTTCGCGCGCCTGCGGCAGAACCGACAAGACCCCCAGATACCAGAAGAAAATGACCAGCAGAGGCGGGATATTGCGGAATACCTCGACATAAACGGTGCAAAGCTTGCGGATGAGCCAATTGTGAGAAAGACGCCCTATGCCAATGATGAAGCCGATGATCGTTGCGGTGATGATACCAACAACGGCAACCGTCAGCGTGTTTAGAATGCCGACCGACAAAGCCTTGATAAAGGTCGAATCGCTCGTGTAACTCAGATATGGACTACTGCTGATATCGAACCCGGCGCGCCCATCCAGGAAGCCGAAGCCGGATGCGAGATTAGCGCGCTGCAGATTGGCAATGGTGTTGTTGACGATCCAGTAGACCAGACCTGCAATCACAAGAACGGTCACGGCCTGGAAAATATAACCGCGAAATTTCGGATCGTATAAAAGAGATGCTTTTGCGCTGTCTCTGCCGACAGGCGTAATATCCTGCGATGCCATAACCCCTCGTTTCTTTTAAACGTTTGTTCTTATTATTATTTGTTATTTTTGGAGGATGAGGGGACAAAAGCCTCCTCACCCGATTTTCAGCTGATCACCTGGAGCATTTCCATTCTCGAAATGCTCCAATTCTTTGTTTAACGCAATTCCGGACGGAAAACCGGTTCCCACTTTTCCTGGAATTGCTCTAAGCCGTTCAGCGGATCGGCATTGCGTATTGCAGACCGCCCTTGCTCCATTGTGCATTGATGCCGCGCGCAATCTTGAGCGGGCTTCCGGAGCCGATGTTGCGTTCAAACACTTCGCTGTAATTGCCAACGGCCTTGACGATGTTGATGACCCAATCATTGGTCAGGCCAAGGTCCGTTCCAAGCTTGGTATTGGCTTCCTGGCCAAGAACGCGCTTGATCTCCTGGTTGTCGCTGGTCTTCAATTCTTCGACATTGCCCTGGGTGATGCCCAGTTCCTCTGCCGTCAACATCGCATAATGCGTCCAGCGAATAATGTCGGCCCATTGTGCGTCACCCTGACGAACGACAGGTCCAAGCGGCTCCTTCGAGATAATCTCCGGAAGCACAACGTGATCGGCTGGTGCCGACAGCGCCAAGCGGTAAGCATATAGGCCCGACTGATCGGTCGTATAAACGTCACAGCGTCCCGAATCATAGGCCGCATTGACTTCTTCAACCTTCTCGAACACGACCGGATTGTATTCCATCTTGTTCGACTTGAAGTAATCGGCGAGGTTGAGCTCAGTCGTTGTGCCGGCCTGAACGCAAACGGAAGCGCCTGACAGCTGCAGAGCAGAATTGATGCCCGACAGCTTCTTCGAGTTGATCATGAAGCCCTGGCCGTCATAATAGTTGACGCCCGTGAAGTCGAACCCCTGTGTATCGCGGCTCAGCGTCCAGGTGGTGTTGCGAATCAGCACGTCGATTTCGCCGGACTGCAGCGCAGGAAGACGATCCTTCGCCGACAGCGGCGTGTACTTTACCTTCGTAGCATCGCCAAAAATAGCTGCAGCAACGGCACGGCAATAATCAACGTCGAAGCCCGACCATTCACCCTTATCGTTCGGTGAGGCAAATCCCGGGAGACCGGTGTTGACGCCGCACTGGAGGAAGCCCTTCTTCTTGACGTCGTCAAGTATACCAGCTGAGGCTGCGGTCGCCAGGAGAACCAGCGCCGAGGCAGCCAACGCGCCCTTCAAGACAATATTTTTCATAACAAGTGTACCCTTTGGTTGTTGCCCGTCGTTCCCAGAGAGAAAATCTGCATATTGGCAGGTCACCCCTAACCCCAAAAAGAGGGCCCAATACCTCTCCCATTCACCCCCGCATCGAAGGGCATTCTGCTTCTTTGGTCAAGGGATAATCTTTGCCCAATATTGGGGCAACAAGCACTAGTGAGCTGTTCTCCAGTTCAATCTTCGGTTATTTCTTGTTCAAAATCACCGGAGGCCGCCAAAAACGGTCACGAAAACGCAAAACCGGCCAGAATCGGTCCCGGTCGAAAAGGAAGGCCGTACGGCGTCCCGCAAGAAACCTGGCGAGAGCAACCGTGACGAGAAAGCCGAGACTGTAGCCTGCCACAACGTCAGTCGAATAATGGGCGCGGGCGATGATGCGGGTGAACGCGATGAACATGGTCGCGAGGATGATCGGTACGCGCCATCGCGGAAACCACAGGGCAAGAACGGCGCCCACCGCACCCATGGTCGTGGAATGACCGGAAGGGAAACTCGCGAAATTATATCCCGCCTCAAACGGTGAGAAGCTGGTCGTTCCCAGCGTATCGATGAATTTCGGCCGGGCCCGTCCAATGAGGAATTTTGCTATATTAGTCAGGATTCCCGCGAGCGCGATTGCCCAGAAGGCAAATGTCGCCTGCGCATAGACCAAACCGAATCGCACGCGTCTCGAATGGGCAACGTTTGCCCAGTCGATGCCGATGAGGCATACACCGATAGCAAAGGCAGGAATGAGATACCACTGTGACAGGCCGATATCGGTCAGGTGGCGTACGCGGCTCAGCGGGCCATAAGACCACAGGGTACGTGACAGATATTCGTCGTACGTGTGCAGCAGCAGTATGAGGAAGAAGATCAGCACGACTGCCATCGACATGCCGTTGGTCCAGGCCGGCGGTGAACCGGGATAGGCGGGCGCATTGATGCGGCGCAGAAAACGGACAATGGCTTGACCGGTCCGCCGCAGGGCGGATTGCGGGTTTGGAATTTCGGTCCGGTTAAGCAAACCTCTCTCCTGTTGCAACGGGCATGCGGTGGCATTATCGACTTCTAGAGACCGTCTGCAAATTCACCCTGACGGTCATCTGATGCGATTTTCTGCGCTTCCGGTGCTCACGTACTTTAAGTACGCTGCGCTCCGGTTCTCAAAAACCACACCAGCTGACACATCAGGGATAAATTTTCAAACGGTCTCTGGTTTAGGCACACAAGATATGGAGACGCTCTCATGGATAAGCAACCGAGCAAGAAACCCGGCATCAATACGCGGCTTGCTCACAGCGGTTATGACCCGCGCGATTATCACGGTTTCGTCAATCCGCCTGTTGTCCATGCTTCAACCGTACTGTTTCCCGACGCCGAAACCATGGCCAGCCACAAACAGAAGTACACCTACGCCACCCATGGCACCCCGACCACCGATGCCCTGTGCAGGGCGATCGATGAGTTGGAGGGGTCAGTCGGTACGCTACTGGTGCCATCCGGGCTAGTGGCAGTGACACTTCCCCTCCTGGCATTTCTCTCGCCGGGCGATCATCTGCTGATGGTCGACAGCTGCTATGGCAATACGAGGCATTTCTGCAATACGATGCTGAAACGCCTTGGGATCGAGACGGAGTTTTACGATCCGCTGATCGGCGCCGGTATCGAACAACTGATCCGGCCAAACACCCGGGTCGTGTTTACCGAATCGCCAGGCTCGAATACATTCGAGGTGCAGGACATTCCGGCCATCGTCGAAAAGGCGCATGCGGCCGGTGCCATCGTCATGATGGACAATACGTGGGCGACGCCGATCTATTTCAAGGCGCTCGATTACGGCGTCGATGTCACAATCCACGCGGCAACCAAATACCCCTCCGGTCATGCTGACATCCTGATGGGTACGATCTCAGCCAATGAGAAATGCTTCAAGACGCTCGATGCCGCCTATACGGCGCTCGGTCTTTGCGTGAGCGGCGATGATGCCTACCAGATCCTGCGCGGGCTCCGCACCATGGGCGTGCGGATGGAGCGGCATGCAGAGAATGCACTCGAAATCGCCAAATGGCTGGAACGGCAGGACGGCGTCGTCGAAGTGTTGCACCCCGGGCTGGAAAGCCATGCTGGACACGCGCTCTGGAAACGCGACTTTTGCGGTGCTGGCGGGGTGTTCTCCATCGTTATCGATGGCGGCGTAAAACAGGCGCACGCTTTCCTGAACGCATTGAGGATTTTCGGCCTTGGTTATTCCTGGGGCGGCTACGAAAGCCTGGCGCTGCATGTCCATCTGGGTGGCCGGGTGATTACCGGCCAGAACTATGCCGGCCCGGTCATCCGCCTGCAGATCGGCCTCGAGGACACGGCGGATCTGATCGCCGATATCGAAAACGGGCTGGCGGCAGCGAGGGCCGTGTAAATAGAAGTTGATTTCGATTTGGACATCGCTGTTGTTATGAAGTTCGCATGAACAGATTCGTCGCAATCATCGTGCTTCTGACCGCGCTTAGTATCGGCTGGGTTCCGGTGTTTGCGTCACCGGGCCGCCTGGCCGCTGAAATGGGTGCGACGTCATCGACGTCTGCTCATGTGCATCATTCCAATGGCTGTGCCGGCGAACAGCATCACTGTTCTCAGGATGTCAAACAGCAGCATCCGGCGGTGTGCGCCGCCTGTATCGGGGTTCCTGCTATTACCATCCCGATAATGGTTGCCCAACAGCCCAAGATCGTTATTCCACACGGCGAGGAGTTGCCGCTTGCAGAGCGGGCCGATACCCCACGTCCACGACCTCCCCGAATGTAAGAGATTGTTTCCGATTCGTCTGACGCACAGGTGAGCGGGCCGTAGCCTGTGCCCTTTTGACTGGCCCCTTGGAAAGATCACAACAATGAAGATGACATTTCTTGCTAGCGCAGCGTTGATCTGCGTCGCCCTCGCCTCACCGGCGCTGGCACAGGATCACAATACGCACAAAACCATGCAGCATGACGCGGCGGCGATGCCTGCCGGCGATCAGAGCGCCCCATCGAAGGCGTTTTCTGCAGCCAATGCGAAAATGCACAAAGACATGGCGATCGAATTCACCGGCAATGCGGACAAGGATTTCGTGCTTGGCATGATTGCCCATCATCAGGGTGCAATCGATATGGCGAAGGTCGAACTTGATTACGGCAAAGATGCCGAAATCCGCAAACTGGCCGAGGATATTATCGCGGCACAGGAAGGTGAAATCAAACAGATGAAGGCCTGGCTCGGGAAGAGCGGTGGCTGAGCGCCGGCTTTAAACGCACAAAATGGATCACCCGCCGGTTTGCGCCGGCGGGTGATCAATGCAAACTCGTGGTTACTCAGGCCCTACTGGCGCATTTCATAGCCGGCGGCCCGCTTTTGCAGGCACAGCTGCCAAAGACTGTAAGCAGCATCGGCATAGGTCGACGTCCCAACCTTGAACTCGGCCGAACGCAACGGCAACAAATCCTCGACGACATCCAGTGTGCGTGAAGGAAGGATATCCGTGCAGGTCCACAACCGCCGGAAGACGGCGCTGATCGCCACCTGCCTGTCATTGACTTCAATGACGGGTTCATCGTTACCGAGTTCCCAATCTTCCAAGGCGTCAATGGCGTCCTGAAATGCGTTATGCAATATGATGGGGGCATGACCATCATGAAGTGGGTGCAGCAAACCAGGCATTCCTGTCTCCTCACTCTTGCGTTGCAATACCGGGGGCTCCCGGATAGGGAATCATAAGGGTGGAAAGGCTATTTCAGCAAGCGCAAACTGCGATACCATACCAATTTACTAGACATATTGAATTAAATCGAGATTTCGCGACGGATTTAACCCGCAATATTCAACTTATGATTGCATAAAGCACACTAATCGATTGAATACGCTTCGTTTTCAAACGAATGATCCAATCGATGTATTGGCGCGCTTGTCGAGATGCGGCCAATTTACCTGGCAAACTCCGTCCCCGGCAGTGAATCGCTTGCCGGTTGATTTGGCTCAAGCATATCATCCCATCGTTGCGGTATTTTGAACCCTGCTCATTTGGATGCGCCTCCCAGGTGCATGGCCCCTCGCCGTTCACGTCGGCTGCCGCCAGTTGCTTTTATCGAAAGCCTGCATCTTGCCAAAACGGCGTCATTGGCCCATTCATGTGCCGCTGCCCCACGCGATCGAGGACATTGGCATATGACGACAAGGCACCTTCAGGTGATGATACTCTCCGCACTGCTGGCAGGCTGCGGCAATATTCAGGGTCAGCTCGACAACGAAAAAATCTCGTCCCTGCGTTATGACACGGTTGAGTGTCCGGCGCTTGTGGCGCAGCGCAACCAGGCCGCGGCTGAAGTCAACCGCCTGACGAACGGCGCCGGATATCAGGATCCAAACATCATCACCGGTTTTGGGCCGTTCCTTCCCGATTATCGCACCGCCAACCAGAAGCAAGCCGGCGCTTTGCAGGGCCAGGTTGATTCGATGAGCCGGTCAATCGACCGGCGGAAGTGCGCCGCCTAGCGATCGGCGAAACCTGTCGATCGAAAGAGATGGCCCTCGCAGGGGCCACTCCCGCTGGTTCTACTTTCCTTCATAGGCCTTCTGCAGCGCTGCAACATCCAGCTTGCCCATCTTGAGCATTGCCTGCATGGCGCGTCCGGCCTTTTCCTTGTCGGCATCGAGCAACATGTCGATCAGCGGCGTCCAGTTGACCTGCCACGACAGGCCGAAGCGATCCTTCAGCCAGCCGCACGGTCCCGGTTCGCCGCCGCCTTCAAGCAGCGCACTCCAGTAGCTGTCGACTTCGGCCTGGTCCTTGCATTCGACGAGGAACGACACCGCCTCGTTGAACTTGAACTGCGGGCCGCCATTGATGGCGGTGAAGATCAAGCCATCGAGCTGGAACTCAACGGTCATGATCTCGCCCTCCGGTCCGGGGCTGTCCTTCAGATAATGCGACGTGCGCATCACTTTTGAGTTCGGGAAGACCGAAACGTAGAAATCGACAGCTTCCCTGGCATTGAAATCGAACCAGAGATTAGGCGAGATGCGCGTGCGAATGGTCATCCTGTCCTCCTCTGACCTGTTGCAGTTGAGTGCAAAGGACGTTTCGAGGACTTCGGTTCCGACATTTGTTGAAAAATCCAGGGGCAGAGCCCATCAGGCATCGACCTTCCCGGCCACGTCAATCTTTGGATTCCGGAAGCCCATGGCGATCCACGCCCCCAGGAGCTTTGCGTAGAAGGACACCGTATGGCTTTTCAGATTGGGGATGTCATTCGGCAGGTTGGACGCATCAGGCAGGTCGCCAGCCATCGTTCGCATCTCGGCCACCGGACGCGCCCCATCCGGCCAGAGGTGCAGATAGATGCTCAGCCAGTGCGCGCCCTTCATTTCCAGGAACACCGGCGTATTGCAGCACGTGGCGACGACACGGCGGGAGCCCGCATCCGCCGACAGCCGGAATTCCCGCAAATGCTCGGCGCCGGACAGGATACTGACGCGATCCTTGCGGTATTCTGCACAAGGCGTCGCGCCATAGGATGTGAGGACGTTCTTCGCGCCAGGCAGCGTTGCCAGACGATCTGCAGCAGCCCGGCAGCTGTCGCACAGGCACTCGGACACGACGATCGGGTCTCCCTGCACCTCCAAGGATGTCCGCCCGCAGGCGCATCCGATATTCGTGGTTCTATTCATACTACGTCCTCCTCCTCCGTGACGTGAAACAGGTGCCGGATGTACCGGTCCAGATGGTCGAGACTCTCCCGCGCAAGCTCGGAGTCGTTCCCTGCCTTCGCCAGCACGAACCCGCCCTGAATGACGGCTTGCGTATGTCGCGCGAGGCTCGCCGCAGTCCAAGCTTCCGTGATGCCGCGGTCATGTCGTGCCGCCTCAATGTCGGCCACCAGCGTAGCCGTGTGACCGAAGATGCTGCGGCCACACGCATCACGAATGTCAGGGGAGCTTGCGTAAACCTCCTGCGCCATCGTTCCGACCAGACAGGTAAACTCGGCGAGCTCGCCCATGATGATCGCCTTGCGGAAAGCGACATAGGCGAGAACGCGCTCCAAAGGGTCTTCAGGATCGTGATATGGCGCGGCCTCGAAGAAGCCAGTCGCCGTCTCGGCCCAGAATTCGGCCGCGGCGACGCCCAGAGCGTCCTTGCTCGTGAAATGATGGAAAAATGCCCCCTTGGTGACGTCGGCTGCCTTGCAGAGGTCATCGACCGTCGTGGCTGCGAAGCCTTTGGCTCGAACGATATCCCGCGCCGCCTCAAGGAGCCGGGTTCGTGCGCTGCCACGTTCAGGCGACTGTTTTGTAGGTCTCGACATATGGTATACATACCATACAGTTGGTATGTGTCAACGGACGGCTCAGCACGACTTATTGTCTTCGCCAGATCTACCGAGCGGTAGAGGGCTAGAAAGATGCGTGCTGAACTTGCACGTCTTCCAGGGTCGATGATGTCCAATGCAAAACAGCCGGCTGCGCTTTATTGACTTGCACACTCATATTTGCCGGACAATCGTGAGGATTTACAAATTTTCGAAACAATGTTTCGTCTTACTGGGCTGATTCCAGGCTCGTTGGGATCAAGAGCAAATAGGGGACGATCATGACACCTTTTACTGCGTTCCACGTAATCTTGAGCCTTATTGGCATCGTTTCCGGTCTGATTGTTCTGGCAGGGTTACTGGCCGCAGACAGAAAGGACGGCTGGACACTTGTCTTCCTGATAACAACCATCGGGACGAGCGTGACCGGTTTTCTGTTTCCATATGCCGGTTTCACACCGGCCATCGGCGTCGGTATCATATCGATGATCTTCCTGATCGCAGCCGTTGTGGCACTCTATGTCTATCGCCTCGCCGGCGCCTGGCGCTGGATCTATGTGGTCAGCGCGATCGTATCGCTCTATCTCAATGTCTTCGTGCTCGTTGCACAGTCGTTCCAAAAGATACCTGCGCTCAATGCGCTCGCACCGACAGGCTCAGAGCCGCCGTTCGCCATCGCCGAGGGTACCGTCCTGGTGCTGTTCATGATTGCCGGGTTTCTTTCCTTGCGGCGCTTTCATCCGCTTCCCGCCTGACAATTTTAACTCAAAACGGCGCTACTGCATGTAGCGCCGTTGCATCTCACATGATGTTGACCCGGTCCAGCAGCTGATTCGGCTGTGGACCAATGAGTTCTTGTTGAATAAGAAAAAAATCGGCGTATTTTAGCGGTTTGGGTGGCTTTCAACCGGTTAATTTTGTTCTTCTCAAGGGAGTGACAAACAAAATGGAAGAGGTGACGCTGCATACACCCCACAATGCAAGCTGCGCATCGCCGCAAATGTTACAAAAAGTACGCTCGGAAATGCCCAAGAAGACAGCCAGTCCGAATAAGCTTTCGGATATTCTGAGGCGCGCCAAGGGCGGATTTACGCACCGAAGATTCAAGGAGCATGCGAAGTAGCCGGTACAGAGCCGGCAAGGCAACGCGAATATTTGCGGCCGCATCGACTGGATGCCCTTGGTTAGTGCGCCCAATGTTGAGTGAATAAAGCGAGGTTGCGCCTATGCGTGATCTTCTCGCCCTTTGTGATTGCATTGCTCGTCTACCAGGCGAGAATATCGCTCTGAAAGCGGCCCTGCCGGCGCGCTAACCATAATCCTCCCCTTTGGTCGAGCGGCGCCCCGATATAATGTATTCATGTTCCGGCAAGCTAGCACCATAGCTCGAATTGTTGAGTTGTTTTAGGTATTTCCCTGTGGCCTGATAAGACCTGAGCCGCATTGCATACTCGGCTTGAAGTCCTCTTGACCACTGTTTTCATTGGCAGATGCGGGAGGCACCAATGGAGGAGGATGACAAGAAGGAGAAAGAGGATTACGCGCCGTACCTCACATCGATATGGGGCTATCTCATACTCTTTCTGATCATCATACCAATAGTCTTGTATTTAGGCCGTCAGTTCGGAAGGTGAGTTGTTGTGTCCAGCGTTATGAAAAAGAGGGCGAAGAACCCCGTCGCAGTTCCATTTCCGCTATCGAATGATGAAGGTTCATTCGCATTCGACAACGAATTCAGGCCGTATTTGTATTGGCCGCCGGCAATCGTCATGGTTACGCTGGCCGTTACAAGCTACCTGATCGGAATGTATTTCGCATCCTGAGGACGGCGCATCCCCAAGCTTCGTAGGAGTTGCCGCGCAAGCAGGTCTGCTGTGACGTCACCTGCGGAGCCATGCCAGCGACCTCAGCGGCCTCCGTCATATTCGGGAACTTTGTTCTCATCGCCGAAAATGAGTTTTTGCGGATTATCCTGAATTGCGGTAACGCCGCGCTCGATGCTTTGAACCGTGCGGCGGCTTTGCGACACGAACCTCTGGGCATTGCGCAGCGTGGGCCCGGTCATGTTGGCGAGATCATTCGTGATGGAAACCAGCTGTGCGTTCAGGACTTTCGCCTGTTGCTGATACGATTCCAGTTTGGCACGCATCGCGCTAACCGTGCTGTCCTTGTCGTCGGAAAGCTGCTTGTCGACATTGGCCAGCGTTTTATCCACGTTCACCGAAGCTGTTTTCACACGCGAGATTACATCCCGCGCGTCGGCCATGATCTCTTCGAGGCTTTGTGCCTGCTGGCCGTATTTGCTGATCAATTCCGTGTTGTTGGCAAGCCTGTCGGTAAAGGCCTTGGCTTGCTTGATGCTTTCGATGAAAGGCCCCCTCGTCTCCTCAAGATACTTTTCCGTGGCAGCGGTCGCGTTGTCGACACGCTCAATCCAATCCTGCGCCGTTTGAACCAACGTCTTCAACGAGGATGGGTCGATGTCCATGCGCGCAACCGTATCCTCCTTTTCTGCTTCCTCCAGCAGTTTCGGCTCGTAGGCCTTGCCGCCTGTCAATTCGATGCGCGCCTGCCCTGCAAGCAGTTCGAATGCCAATGTCGCCACTGTCGAACGTGTGATGGGTGTGGTCGCTTCGATCTCGGTCTGCACGATGACAGCATCGGGATTCGTTGAATCGACGAACAGGCGGCGGACCTCACCCACCTTCAATCCGTTGAAGAACACCGGACTGTTTGCCGCCAGACCAGTGACCGACCCTGGAACCCGGATCTCGAGTGCCGCCGTCTCGCGGGTGTCCCCATAACGCCCTATCCAGTAAAAGAAACCAAACGCCAGGAGACACACGACCAGACAGAAAACCGCAACGAGAAGATAATTGGCCTTGGTTTCCATCGATTTTCCGGGAGCGACTCCGCATGTGGGATCAACAATCCCTTCATTACCCCCTTAAGTCGCGGCAAATCAATGGCAATGGATTGTTACAACGTACTCAGCCCGCTTGTGAACGAAGTATGCCAGTTTGCGCGACAGATAAGAGAGCGCGATGAAGACTTTGACTCGGTGGACGAAACCGGGGAATGGTAGTTGGCCCGGCGAACCAACGCCGTGTGAGCGGCACGCCATCTGACCTCTGGAGCATGTCATGACCCATCTGACCATTCTGGCATTTGCACTTGTATCCTTCATCGGCATTGCGACCCCCGGCCCAACGGTGCTCCTCGCACTCACAAACGGCTCGAGGTTTGGCATCCGGACAGCCAGCTATGGCATGGCGGGCGCGGTTCTGTCTGACTTCGTGCTCATCGGCGCCGTGGCACTGGGGCTTGGCGCCCTTCTCGCGGCATCAGAATTCTGGTTCTCGGTGGTCAAATGGATTGGCGTCGGCTATCTGACGTTTCTCGGAATCATGCTGTTGCGGTCCAGGGGCACACTTGATGTCGTGCACGCCGACCTCAGCGTCAGCACCCTGCCCTCGGCTCGCCTGGTTTTCCTGAAGAGCTTTTTGGTCGCTATTACCAATCCCAAGGGATATCTGTTTTTTTCAGCGTTTCTGCCGCAATTCGTGGTGCCGGAATTGCCGCAGTTTCCGCAATATCTGGCTCTCGCGGTGACATTCGCGCTGATCGATTTCGCCGTCATGTTCGGCTACGCCATTCTGGGTTCGCGCGCCGTGCGAGTATTGAAGAAGCAAGGGGCGCTTTGGCTGGATCGATTTTGCGGTGGTGCCTTGCTGGCGCTTGCCGGTTCGCTGGCTTTCTACCGGCGCGCAAGTGCTTGAGATGCCGGCGACTTCGCCGGCTTATTGTGCCGGGGACCGCCGCTGCAAACGGCGGAACCCTTGATTGGTCTGATTAATCGACCGAAAGCACGTCGCCCGTCCGGCGATCAATAGCGACACGAATATCGTCGCCGCGGCGGTCAATACCTTCTACGATATAGCGTGACCGTGTGCGTCTTATGTCATCCACGTCGCGCATTCCTTCGGCTCTCGCGATGCGGACAGCCTGGCGCTCGCCAATTTCGTAGTCCCGGCGCTCAATGCGTTCCGGAGCGGCTTCACGCAGGCGGACACCATCCGGACCAATCACGATCGATTGTGCGAAACTTTGCGGCACAGCCGCAGCGGTCATCAGAACCGCAGCTCCTACAATTACCAATCTCTTCAACATAACATTCTCCTTAGATCAAAATCGTAAGCAAAATACCCCACGCTCCTGAAACCAACGTTTGATCCCCGATAGCGTTCCCTCCCCTGCATGGGATACAAACATATCCAAAAAGTGGCAAACTCACGCACGCTACATTTCAGTCCGAAATCCACATCCTGTTCAAAGGAGGAATATCGAGATGGGACATCCGACAAAGGCAAGGATAGCGCGCATCTGGCGAGGACGAACGCTTCCCGGCGTGGCAGATGAATATGAAGCGTACAATTACGACGCCGGCATCAGGCCCTTGATCGAGAAAGCCCTCGGCGTCCAGACCTTCCGGGAAGATCGCGCCAACGACACCGAGTTCATGACGATTTCCTATTGGGAAAGCATCGAGGCCATGACCCGGTTCGCCGGGGATGATCCCACTCGGATACATCATCTCGAACGCGACAAGGACTATCTGATCGAGCTCCCTTCGGAAGTGCAAATCCTCGAGCTTCGGACAAGTCACGGCCAAACGGCCTGAACCAGGAGCCTTTCGTCCGTCAGTCGTGAATGCGCGGGCGCATTATACCGAGGGCGATGACTGCGCCGAGGACGATGGGAAGTATTATGACTACGAGAAACCACAGGAATTCAGACATTACGCGTCTCCTTGAATTTCTTGGCAGCGCCATCCGGACATAATAGCAGGTTCTGGCGTTTATCAGAAATTGCCGAGGCGGAGGCTCATCGCCGCAACACTATTCGGCCGCCTTTTCATCGATGCGTTTCCCATTTCCCCGCCGTTCGGCGCCGAAGCCGATCTCAAGCCGGCGGACGATGATCAGCACCACCACGGCCATGAGGCAGGCGGGAACGGCAATCCACCAGAAACCAAGGCCGCAGGCCAGACCGACGGACGCTGCAAGCCACAACGCGGCGCCGGTCGTGATTCCTCTCACTTCGCCGCGCGATACAATGATGAAACCTGCAACCAGGAAAGCGACACCGCTCGTTGCCGCCTCGATCAGGCGCAATGGATCCATTCTGACGCTTTCCCGTTGAAACATCGGGACGGCAACGGCCTCAAGGGCGACGATTGCGAAAGTCGCGGAGGCCATGCAGACCATCATGTGCGTTTTCAATCCTGCCGGCTGCTTCCGCCATTCCCGCTCCATTCCCAAAAGGCCGCCAAGGACAGTCGCAAGCAGCAGGCGGAACAAGACAGTTGAAACAGGCAATGTTGTCTGAGGAACCAGAAGCTCGAGAAAATTTTCCATCCTGGGACACGGTTCGTTGCACAGATTTGCATAGGAAACCGCTGACGGGTCGGAATGTTCCGCAAGCGCAGGGCGGGCAGCGGAGCCCTACCACTCTAAGTGATTAGTTTTCGATTGATTGTCGCGCTCCCCCATCGAACGTAAAATTTAGACCATCGGGTAAAAAACAAAAAAAGATGGTGGGAGCCATGAAAAGAACTCGAGATTATTACGACTTCGAACCGCAACGGTCCCGCTCGGTCATGGTGAAGCTTTGCGATTACGGCGTCGCTATCATGCTGCTGTCGGGCGTGGTTTATTCGACCTACCTCGACATTGAGGGCAGATTCAAGCCGGTCGAGACCAGGCTCTTAACCGCCAAGCAAATCGCTGCTGCCGCCCAACCGACGATTGAATGACGTTGAAGCGGCGCTCGTTTCGACGGTCAATCGGGTGTTTTCTTCAAGGACTGACAAGGTGGCGACCCCGGCCGGATTGGAATGCGTTCATCTTCGTCCACGATGCAAACAACACAGTTCATCCATCCGTCGTCATGGCACCGCTTTCGTCGCAATGGGCAAGGTGCAGATGAAAGTCGCCCCATCCGGTTGATTGTTCTCCGCCCATAACCGCCCACCATGTGACTCGACGATCGAGCGGCAGATGGCGAGCCCCATACCCATCCCCTGCTCTTTCGTCGTAAAGAATGGCTCGAATATTCGATCAGGGAATTCAACACCGCGGCCGCGATCGCTGATTTCGGTCTGGATGTCGTCCCCCACGCGATGAACGCGCACGCCCAGAACACTGTCGCCTGTAAGACAATCCATCTCCTCCATACCATTGCGGATAAGGTTGACCAGGACTTGCTGAATTTGCACTTGGTCGACTGAGACGGCGGGAAGGTTGCTTTCCACATTGATATCAATGCGAACGCGCCGCCGCGCCGCCTCGTCAGCCAGAAGGTTGCGGGCTTCCGTTATGGCGCTGGAGAGAAGGATGCTGTTCCGCTGCTCCACGGATCGTTTGAATAACGCGCGGATGCGACTGACGACATCCGCCGCTGAATTGGCATCCCGGAGGATGCGTTCAATCGTGATCTTTGCGCGCCCAACGTTGACGGGTGCGACGGACAGCCAGCGATCGCAAGCGTGTGAATTGGCTACTATCGCCGCCAGCGGCTGATTCACCTCATGTGCGATAGACGCCGAAAGCTCTGCGAGGCTGGCTGCCTGGTTGGCGCGCGCGAGACTCTCTTGCGCCAGACGTAACGTTTCCTGTGCCCGAACCTCACCGTCAATGTCCAGACAGATGACGTTCCACTGTACGATCGTGCCTTCGGCATTGCGCATCGGCGCGGCGCGCGTCTCGACCCAGCGATACTCGCCGTCGAAGCGTCGCAGACGGTGCCTTCGTGCATATGGCTCGCCGGTGAACAATGAATGGGCGTAACTCTCTTTGACATCTGTCACATCGTCAGGATGAACCCCGGCGTCGAGCGTGCCGTCCAGCCGTGATTTTCCCAAGCCGTCCAATTGTTCAAGCTCATATCCGAGGAATTCACGGAGCTGCTGACTGCGATAGACCGGTTCGCCATCCGGCGCGGCGCAATCGATCATTGCCGGCAGCGTTTCAACCAGCTGCCAAAGAAACCGTTCTCTCTCGCGCAACGCCTCTTCGGCATGCAACTGATCGTCTATGTCGTGACAAAGACCATACCACTGGACGATGTGGCCATCCTGATCCCGCAACGGCTCCGCTCGGCTGGACACCCAATGGTAAACGCCGTCGGCGCGGCGCAGGCGGTATCGCATCGCAAAGCTCTCGCCGCTGGCAAGGCAGCCACGCAGCGCGTCGCCGAATCCCGGGGCGTCATCCGGATGGACGGTCTCCATGACCGCCTCCAGCCGGCTCATGCCCGGTTTGTCCGTGTCCTCGACATCCAGGCCAAGGTAATCGACCATGCGCTTGTTGAAGAAAGTCGGCTCGCCGCCGGGTGTCAGACGCCAAACGTGGCTCGGAACCATGTCAACGAGCTGCGAGAGCTCCAGCTCCCGGTCGCGCAATGCCTCCACGCTTTGGCGCAATGTGAGCACCGCCTGCTGGTGCTGCCGGGAAATGGCGGCCACGATGAGCGCCGAAAACGCCGAGATGACCAGAAATAGCTGCAGCATCACCTGCTGTTCTCTCTGGGACTCGGGATCGCCGACAAACTGGCTGGCACCGGACATTGTAAGCGCCATCGTGATCAGGGCGAGGAGCGTCAGGGCGACGGCAGCGCCCCTGAATTCAAAGCGCACCGCGACCCAAAGAAGGGGCGGCATGATGATGTAGGGGGAGGACAGATGACCGCCCAAAGCAAGGGCGGCAGCCCCCAGAAAGAAACCCAGGACGCCGGCCTCAATCCACTGCGCGACAGAGAGTTGGGTCTTGCTGCGCCAGTGCTGGATCACGACCAGTGCCAATGGCGCTACGAGCAGGATTCCGGTGGCGTCTCCGATCCAGAATAGTGGCCAGACCGACGTGAAGGTTTGCGATTCTATACCAAACCAGGCAAGCGTCGCACTTCCCACCGTCGCACTTACGAGCGGCGCAACTCCAGCCCCCAGTGCGACAAATGCGAGGACTTCCTGCAAGGTTTCCATCCGAACCGCGCGCCCACAGGCGCGGTTCACGAGCGTTGCGCCGACAGTCGCGCAAAGGGCGTTGCCGGCATAGATCAGCAGGCCCGCAGGCAGCGGACTGTGGAACCACACGAACTGTCCGATCATCTCTCCCAGGAAGCCCGCCAGAATCCACCACGGCCAACTGTACGGAGAGGTGAGAATAAGCGTCGCCATGAAAACCCCGCCTGGAGGCCAAATGGAAACCGTTATACCGGGGACGATTGCGAGAGCCTGAGCAAATCCGCAGCCCATGACATAGGCCGCAACAAAAAGACCCAGGTGCAGGGATCGGGGGCGGTACGACCAGACGGACAACATCAGCTGCTCCTGCAGGACAAGGAAGCCTTGGGGACGTCAGCTTTTCGTCGGACTCTCGTTGGTATTGGGGCTGGCGAACCCACACCGCATTTTAATCTCGCAACGGCATGCTCGCAACGCATGGAAGCGCAGCCCAAGTTAAGTTGTTGAAAAAGTGGCGATCCCGGCTGGATTCGAACCAGCGACCGTCGGCTTAGAAGGCCGGTGCTCTATCCAGCTGAGCTACGGGACCAATTTGTAGTTCCGGCGGAATCAATCCTCGCCAGAAAATTGCAAAATTTCGTAAAAATCAATGCGTCCAGGGCTGCTTGCGGTCGAAACGGAAGTTTTCCGAATAGGTGACCACCCGGCGGCGCGTCTCCTTGGGTTCCTGCACCGTGTAGGCGATGCCGTTTTTCTGCGCATAGGCGATGGCCTCTTCCTTCGTTTCGAAGGTCAGGCGGATTTGGCTCTTCATGTCGCGCGACGACGTGTAGCCCATCAAAGGTTCAACCTTGCGGGGCTGTTCCGGCTCGAAATCGAGCGTCCAGGTGTCGGCCTTGGCCTTGCCGGACTGCATTGCGGTTTTTGCCGGGCGGTAGATGCGAGCTGCCATGTTGAAAATCCCTTGTCTGCAATGCCGATATATTACAGGCTTTTGACGAACTCTAGCGTATTTTTTGGCAGCTTTGCTTGAAGTGGTCGGAGCGGCAGGATTCGAACCTGCGACCCTCTGGTCCCAAACCAGATGCGCTACCAGGCTGCGCTACGCTCCGTCCGTACTTGGACGCTGTTGTCCCTAGAGATTTCGATTCAAGAAGGCAATAGCCTAGAGTGCTTTTTGTTTAAATTGACGCAGTTGAGCTTCCCGGATGGCGAGAGCACTGCTTGCAACCGCGACGGCGAGCGCGACGACGATCAGAATCACCGCGACTGCGAATGCGATGTGCATGCCAGTGGCAATGGCCTCCGGCCGCGCCGCTGTGATGTCGATCGTGGCGGACGCGAACGCGAAGACGGCCCCCATAACGGATGCGCCGGTGACGAGGCCAAGGTTACGCGACAGATTGAGCAGACCCGAGATGACACCACGCTGATCCGGAAGGACATCCGCCATGACGGCAGTGTTATTGGCCGCCTGAAACAGTGCGTAGCCCATCGTCGTGACCACCATGGGCCCAATGTAGCCGGGGATGCCGTACGCCGCCGGCATAAGAGAAAAAAGCGAGCAGCCAGCCGCCATTCCGGCAAGCCCGACGATCGTCATGCGTCGCGCCCCGAAGCGGTCCACAATACGGCCAGCGGGAAAACCGGTCAGCGCGGAAACGAGCGGGCCGACCGACATGACGATGCCAACGACAGCAGCGTCAAGGCCGAGCGCCCGGGAGAGATAGAACGGACCTACCACCAGCGTCGCCATGATCACCGTCGAGACGAGTGTGCTCATGGCGAGGCTCGCACTTAAGCCTGCATCGCGGAACATCGCCAGTCGGACCAAAGGCGACGTTGACTTCCCCTCGACGAGCACGAAGAGGCCGACGCCGACGACAGCAGCCAACAGCAGAGCCATGTTGAGCTGACCGAAACTGCCGCGGCCAATCGTCATGGCGAGGGCATAGGCGGCGAGCGAAGAGCCAAGCAGCAGCGTACCCAGCGTGTCGAAGCCCGGCTGGAGAGCCTTCGGGTCCCGATGATCAACGGGCAGATAGCGCCAGACGAGTATGAGTGTGAGGACACCCAGGGGGACGTTGACGAGGAAGATTGCCCGCCAGCCATCCCAGGCAATCAAAACACCGCCGAGCGATGGACCAAGAGCGGTGCCGATCGCCGACATCGTCCCGAGCATCCCCATGGCGCTGCCGGTCCTTGCCTTTGGTACAGCCTCGCCGACAAGGGCCATGGCGAGCGCGAGCATGATGGCCGCACCAAGCCCATGCGCTACCCGGGCGGCGATCAACAGCCAGAGCGTCGGCGCGACGCCGCTGAGGAACGACGCAATCGTGAAGACGACGATACCGGCGATCAGGAGCCGGCGGGGGCCGATGATGTCACCGAGCCGCCCGACGCTGACGATCAGGGTGGTGATGGCGAGCAGATAGGCAAGGACAACCCATTGCACTTCCTGGAAGGAGGCGTCGAACACCATCGCCAGTGTCGGCAAGCCAACATTGGCGATGCTCGTGCCGAGCGAGGCCAATAAGACGGACAGCGAAAGGCTGGCAAGTGCCAACCCGACCGAACCTGTTCGTTCCGCAGCCAGTGCTTCATCTCGTTCTGCTATGATCGGCTTCATGGGCTACGTTCTCCGATAGTTCCCAGAATTGGTCCCTGAGACGTAGTCCTTTGCACGACATGGCGGAAGATGCACTATTTGCACTACATTCGTGCATCTGACGCCATATAATGATCAAGCCGTGTTATGTTTGATCCATGTCGACACCCGATCTCAACTTGCTTGTCACCCTTGAAGTGCTCCTCGCTGAAGGCAGCGTTGCGCGGGCAGCCAAAAGATTGCGGCTTAGTCCTTCGGCGATGAGCCGGGCGCTGGCGCGGTTGCGTGAGACGACGGGCGATCCTCTGTTGGTCCGGGCTGGACGCGGTCTTGTTCCTACGCCGCGGGCAATTGAACTGCGCGAGCGGGTCGGTCATCTCGTCCAGGAAGGCAAGGCGGTCCTGCGCCCCGCCGAGCAGCTCAATCTCAAACAGCTCGTCCGAACTTTCACGCTACGGACCAGCGACGGTTTTGTGGAGAACTTCGGACCGGGCCTTATTACTCGCGTCGGCGAGGAAGCCCCCGGTGTGCGGCTGCGCTTCATGCAGAAACTGGACAAGGATAGCGCATCATTGCGCGGCGGAAACGTCGATCTGGAAACTGGCGTGGTCGATGACACGACTGGTCCGGAAGTGCGGGCTCAAAGCCTGTTCCGGGATCGCTTCATTGGCGTCGTAAGGACGGGGCACCCGCTGAGCCGGGACGAGATCACGCCTGCCCGCTATGCGGCCGGAAGGCACATCATCGTCTCGCGGAGAGGCCTCGACAGGGCAGGAATTGACGAAATCTTGAAACCGCTCGGGCTGGAACGGCAGATCGTCACGATTGTTGGCGGTTTTTCGACCGCGCTGGCCCTGGCCCGGACCTCCGACCTGATCGCCACTGTTCCCGAACGGCATACTGGAAACCTGCGCGCCGGCCTGCACAGCTTTCCCCTTCCCGTTTTCGTGCCCGAGATCACCGTTTCGTTGCTCTGGCACCCCCGGCTCGACGCCGATCCAGCACATCGCTGGCTGCGCAAGTGTGTTCGCGACGTTTGCAGGGAGCAACAGAACGCCTAAAATCAGACGCCGACGCTCAACCGAACCTGTTGGATGGAGAATCCCCTCGTGTCCTCGCAGCCATTCATCCTCAAACGACTTACGCCAGATGACGTTCCCCGTCTTCGTCAGTTGAATGCATTGTTTGGAAAAGCATTTGCTGATGCCGAAACATATGGAAGCGAACCGCCAGGCGACGCCTATGTGAGGGATTTTCTCGCCAAGGAGCACATCGTGGCTACAGTCGCATTGGCGGGTGACATCGTGGCAGGCGGGCTAGTCGCCTATGAACTCGACAAGTTCGAGCAGGCACGGCGTGAGTTCTATATCTATGATCTTGCGGTCGATGAAATATATCGCCGGCACGGCGTAGCGACGTCTCTCATCAACCACTTGAAGGATATCGCCGCTCGCCGCGGCGCCTGGGTTGTCTATGTTCAGGCCGATTACGGTGACGACCCGGCGATTGCGCTGTACGAAAAGCTAGGGGTGCGCGAGGCAGTCCTTCACTTCGACATAGCGGTCGCCCGGTAGCCGCCGGGGCACTTATGCGTGGGCTTGTTGAGGTCCGTGAACGACGGGCAGCCGTTCTGCTGAAGCCCGGAAGGTGTCCTGATGCCGTTGCCATCTTGATTGCAGAACGAACCAGAGCTCCGGCATAATACCAAGCGATTGTTCAAGGCGCAGGGCGATACTGTGTGTAATGGGGTGCCGGCCTGCGATGATGGCATCAATCGTCGCTGCCGGCACTTCTGCCGACCGTGCAAACTCCTCCACTGACAGTCCATGTGCTTCGATACATTCAAGCAAATGCTGGCCCGGGTGAATTGCCCAATGCGGCGTCCATCGATTTGCTGGTGTGTTCATTGTGCGGTGCCATTCAGATTTTTTATCCATGAACGAATCATAACCTGGCCGCGTGTCAGCCGAATGAAAAAACCGTGACGTGAAAGCGGCAGCGCCTCATTTCCGCCGCAAGGTTTATTTGCGGCAACCGTTGATTATGACAAATATATTACGGATAGGTGACACACGTGACACTGACCGAACGCGATCGGATTCGCCATGCGCATTAGAGAACTACACGAAATCAGATACGAGGAAGAGACTGGAAACCTCAAGCTTTCGGGGCTTAACCCTTTCAAGGAAGCCAAGAGCGTCAACATAACCATCGATAATTCCGAAGAGTTCCTCAACGCCATCAAAACCGCGTTGGCCGACACGGAAGGCAAGACCATCAAGATCGGCAAGGCCAGATAAAGCGGGACTAAGCTTCACCCTTAGACTGGCCAATCTCGTCCACGTGGCTTTGGATACTGAGCCTATCGAGCGAAGCAAGTGGAAGATTGATGAAGATCTTCAGCCGGCGATCGAGTTCCGCCATGGCGCGGGAAAAGGCTTGCTTGCGCTCCCACGACTCGCCCGTGGCCTTGACCGGGTCTGTCGAGGCCCAATGAGCGCTGACCGGCACCCCCGGCCACTCCGGCAGCGGTTCACCGGCGGCAGTATCACTCAATGTGAAGACGAAATCGAGTTTCTGGGCGTCGACAGCGCTGAAATCCCGATAGTGTTTCGGGTGCAGGTTGTCAGCCGGATAGCCCAACGCTTCAAAAAGCTCCCGGGTTTCCGGTTCAATCCCGTCCGAAGGATCGACGCCGGCACTGTAGGCGACGAAATGAGGATGCCCGATGCGGTTGAGGATCGCTTCGGCCATCATGCTTCTTGCCGAGTTGCGCTGCGACAGGAACAGCACGTGAAATACCTTGTCACTCACAGCTCAATCTCCACGGTCAGTTGACGGATTGATGAAGTGTAATGCCTAGAATGCAGGCAGAATATGACATTTGCATAACAAACGGCGCGTCTTCGCCTAATCATTCTATTTATGAATTGCCTCAAATTTACATAAAATTATGCCCTTATTTCGTGGTGAAGAGTCGCTTCTGATAGGGTGCAACTGCCGTCAAAGCACTTGTAGGGGTAATCCGAGTGGCCGAGATGACCAGAGTGAGCGTAACCGCGATATCGGCGCAGATCCGTGACACTGCGTGGCTTACGCACATCAAGCCCGTCCGCGGGAAGCTGTCCTTCTCGCAAGGCAAGGCGCTGGTCCACCAGATTTTCGACGATGCGGAAGTGGCTCGTCCCTTCGTAAAATGCTTGCCGGCCAACCACAGCACGCGCGGATTTCCCACCCAGGAACACGAGATATTCCTGCAGAATGAGACGTGGGATGACACCGTCGTTCATTGTGCGGCGGAGCTGTTGCTCGGTCCGATAGATTCTCAAACCTTCAGCAACAGGGAAAGCTTCGGGCAGGATGAACTGGAGAACTATCTGTATCTCGCAACGTGCTACACCGGGATGAATCAACGCTCCCTTGAAGCTTATGCCGGGGAGGTCTCGGCGATTGCCGGCCTCAACGTTCGCCCCAGACTAACCGTCGGACCAACGCATTCTTCCTGGGCAGAGATCAAACCCGGCGACAGGCTATACAAGACCGCCGTCGGCACGGGATGCCGGCTCTACAAACGTTTTGGCGAGCCGGAGCCGCTACGCGACACATAGTATTGCTCTTTGCACAGCCGTGCAATTTGCGTTGCGGACTCCATAAGTTGCGCTAAACTGTTGATAGGAAACGGGGAACAACTATGCGAGCAGAAATCTGGGTGTTTACGTCTGTCATCTTCTCTACGGCGATCACTGCGTGGCTTTGCCTCTTTCAAGTCAACGACGATCGGTCGGCAGCCAGGCCCAACGGATCAACATGGATGACAACTGAATTTCTCAAATGAGTGTCAAAGGCGGGATTGCGAGCCGGTCAAAGATCAAATGCTGCCTGCCCTTCATCGATCGCAGTGACGACACTGGCGGCGAGTGCGCGGGTGATCTTCGACTTCTTCTCGAGCGCGGCCCGGTCCAGCCGCTCGACAATGCGATTGGCCGTGGAGAGAGACCGCTCGATATGGCTGACGAGGAAACCGATAACGTTGGGGTCCACCGCGACCTGTCGGTCAGCGAAAAGCTTGTAGAGGACGCCCGACAAAAGCATGTCGTCCGGCTCGCCGATTTCCACCGTCGTTGCTGCCTTCATGCGGGAGGCAAGATCCGGCAGGGTGACCGGCCAATTGGCGGGCCATTTGCGCGAGGTCATCAAGAGGCTCGAACCGCTCTGGCGAACGCTGTTGATCAGGTGAAACAGGCCAGCCTCATCGATTGGACCATCGCCGATATCGTCGATCAGAAATGGTCCCATTTCGCCCGATGCTGATCCGATATTCTGTGCGTCGATGACGATGGCATCCGACTCCGCCTTCCAGACTGCGGCGAGATGGGTTTTTCCCGAGCCTGTCGGACCGGCGAGCACGACGACAGGAGAAATCCAGCCGGGCCAGCGATCGACAATATCCACCGCGGCCATGTTCGACGCGGAGACGATCAGGTCATCGCGGGAATAACCCGGCTCATGGCCAAGATCGAGCGGGAGCTGACGCGGTGTGGATGTGTTGGTCATGCGCGATGAAATACAGCCACCACTGGCGAACTGTCATCCGATTTCTTTGGTCTTATCGTTTTTGCGATAGTTGCCTGTGTAGAGCGGGGATTGCTGATAACGGCTGATGACAAAGCGCACAAGGACACCGACCGCAGCCGCCGTGGGCACGGCGATGAGCATGCCGGTGAAGCCCAGGAGCGAGCCGAACGCAAACAGCGCAAACATCAGCCAGACGGGGTGCAGTCCGACCGAGGAGCCAACGAGTTTTGGCTGGAGAATATTGCCTTCGATGAACTGGCCAATGCCGAAGGCAATCGCCACGCCAACGATATGGCCCCATTCCGGCCAGAACTGTACGATGGCCACGCCAAGCGCCAAGACCAGGCCGACCAGCGAACCAACATAGGGTATGAAGCTGATCAGGCCGGCAAAGAGCCCGATGAGCAGGCCGAAGTTGAGGCCCACGACGGTGAGTCCCGCCGCGTAGATGATGCCGAGCAGCAGGCAGACAGTACCCTGCCCGCGCACGAAACCAGCAATGGCCTTGTTCATATCGCGGGCGATTTCACGAACGGTGTCGACGTGTTCGCGCGGAACGAGGTTGTCAATCTTGGCGACCATGCGGTCCCAATCGAGCAGCATGTAGAAGGCGACGACGGGCGTGACGACGAAAAGTGCCGCCACATTGATCAAGGTCTTGCCTGAACTCCATATCGACTGCAGCAGCGTGGTCAGGAAGCCCGCTCCCTGTTGCAGCAGCGAATCCAGGCTGTTGCGGATCACCGATGCATCGACGCCGATGAAATCCTTCAGCCACTCTGCATTGCGGGTGGCGATCAGTTCCTGGAGAAGCGTCACATAGCCCGGCAGGCGCGCGATGAGATCGCTCATCTGGGACGCAAGCACCGGCAAGAGGATAATCAGCAACAACACAAAGGTGACGATGAACAGCACCAGGATAAGAACGGTCGCCAGCAGACGCGACAGGCCGAGACGTTCAAGCCGGTCGGCGACGGGATCAAGGAAATAGGCGAGTACAAGCCCTGCAACGAACGGCAGAAGGATCGACGAGAAGATGTAGAGAAAAAGCGCAAGAAACACCATCGCCCCGGTCCAGAAAACGGCTTGGCGCCGCACGCTCGTTGCAAGCGTGTTGACCTGGACGTCGACGTGAATATCCCGCTCCGGGGTCACCTCTATTGGTACGGGTTGAGGCTTGGTCGTGCCCACGCTCTTATTTTCGCTCTTGCTCATAACCAGCCATATGTTTTGTCCAAGCCACGAGATAGGCAGTCGCCGAAGCTGCGGTCAAGAGGCCAACCACCCAGACAAGTGCCATGCGAATGCCGGGAAGTGAAAATTCGAATGCTATATCCGCAAGCGTAACAGTGACCAAAATGATCTGGAACGCCGTATTGGCCTTTGAAACAAGCAGTGGATGCATTTCCATGGGCTTGCCAATGACAGCGCCAAGAAGCACCGCGCCCACAATAAAAATATCGCGTGATACGACAATGACAACCAGCCACACCGGCAATTGCTCCAGAAAACCCAGAACGACGAACAGCGAGACAAGCAGGAGCTTGTCGGCAATGGGATCAAGATAGGCACCAAGCTCCGAGCGCTGATTGTAGCGCCTGGCAATATAGCCATCGACACCGTCGGAAACCCCGGCGATGACGAAACCGATCAGCGCGGCTCCTACATAATCGGACAACAATGCCATTACGATGAACGGAACGAGGATGAAGCGGAAGATTGTTATGTAGTTGGGGATGGTCACACTAGCGGTCCGATTTTTGAATTCGTATCCCATTTCTGCAAAGCCCGTTTACGAATGTCACATTTAAAGGACCACTAGCAACACTATGATTCTAGTGGAACTTTGAATCTGACATTTGAGCACGAGTATTACAGCCAGGTCAGATCACAAATGGTTCCTGGCATTATGGCTGCCAAATCTCGCCCATCTAACTCAGGTTATGAATAGCCAGCAACGGCATGTAGATAAATGCCGGTTTCTGGCAACGCACCGTGTCCAGCAACTTTACCTCACCTTGGCGGCGATCATTTTTCGTATTGGTGTAATCATCTTTTCATTTGATGTGCCGCCATCACCACAGATCATGGCGGGTTGGTTGAATCAGCTAAGAGCTACAAAGCTCCACGCTAGTTGCACCAGACCATAGCACCGCCTGTCAGGCCGGCACCGGCTGCCGTCAGCAGCAGTTTTTCACCCGAGATGAACGGCCCTGCCTGGTGGGCAAGTGATAGCGCCAGAGGAATCGTCGCAGCGGAAGAGTTGCCATACTCAGATATCGTACGGACGATCCTGTCGGGCTCGACACCCACATTCTCACCGACCACATCGAAGATTCGGGCATTGGCCTGATGCGGAACGAACCGGCCGATATCTGAGGGGCAAAGCCCTGCACTTGCCAATGCGCGCTTGGCGCAAAGTGTCATCATGTTCACGGCCTGCGCGAACATTTCCCTGCCATCGCGCATGGTCATCAAACATTCCTCGGAGGACATACCTGGGCGGAAAGGATGCTTTGATCCTCCGGCTGGAATGGAAATGAGATCATAGCGGCTTCCGTCCGATGCAAGGTCCATGCCGAGAAGGCCCGTTTCAGCTTCATCTGACGGGACCAGAACGACAGCGCCAGCTGCATCGGCAAAGAGCACGGCGCTGGCGCGTTCTGCCGGATTGATCCGCCGGCTCAGGATGTTAGCTGCCACCACCAGCACAGGCCTGCCTTGCGTGCGGACAAAACCATCGGCCAATGTCAACGCATAAATGAACCCGGAGCAGGCTCCAGCAAGATCGATCGCCCCGGAACCGGACAGACCCAGATGATGGGCAAGCAACGGTGCCGAAGCGGGCAACAGGTGATCCGGGGTCGAGGTGGCGAGGATGGTCAAGGCGACGTCGCCCGGTGGCACGTTGGCATCGGCAAGTGCTGCTGCCCCCGCCTTGGCCGCGATATCGGTCAGCAGCTCTCCTTCCGATACCCAGCGCCGCGCGCGGATGCCGGTTCGCCGCTCGATCCAACCGGGATCGAGACCGAGCCGGCTTTCGATCTCGGCGTTTTCAACACGGCGCTCTGGCGCATAATGGCCCAACCCGGCGATGCGGCTTGCCTTGACCGGACTCATCGGCCACTGCCCTGGACCATCATGTCCGCCGCCTCGTCAATGGCATCGTAGGTCCGGTCGAGATCATCGGCTGTCACGCAATAGGGCGTCATCAGGTAGATTACATTGCCGAGCGGTCTGATGAGGAGATGCCTTTGCCTGAAGAATGCCCTGAGCTTCGGCCCCGCATCCGAAAGGTAACCGGTAGCCGGGACATTGACATCCAGCGCAACGATCGTTCCAGCCTGACGCACATTGCTGAAACGGGCGTCCACCTTGAATCGCTCCAGCCTTGTACGATGCATGGCTTCGAGCGACCGGATGCGCTCCATGACAGGCTCCGTCTTCCAGATGTCAAGGTTGGCCAGCGCTGCGGCGCAGGCGATCGGATTGGCAGTGTAGGAACTTGAATGGAAGAAGGTCCGGCTGCGATCGGTGGAGAGGTGCGCGTTGAATATTTCCCCCGAACACAAGGTCGCCGCCAAGGGCAAAGACCCACCGGTCAAGCCTTTTGACGTGCACAGGATGTCCGGGGAGATGTTCGCCTGTTCGCAGGCAAAAAGAGTGCCGGTGCGGCCCCAGCCCGTCATCACCTCGTCAGCGATCATCAGGCTGCCATGCCTTGTCGCGATCGCCTTCAGTTCAGCCAGCAGCGATGCCGGATACATCAGCATGCCGCCGGCCCCGAGCACCAGTGGTTCGATCAACAGCGCTGCTACCTGTCCGCCCCGGCAGAACGCCTCGAAGGCGTCGAGCGTGTCCTGCTCTCGTCCAGGTAGTGGAAACGGCAGCCGGTCCACACCGAAAAGCATAGGTTCATAGGCCGCATTGAAGACACCCCGTTCGCCCGCTGACATCGTCCCGATCGTGTCACCGTGATAGCCATGTTCCATGACGACGATGCGGGAGCGCGGCACGCCCGAATTGTGGAAGAAGCCGAGCGCCATCTTCAGCGCCACCTCGACACAGGTCGAGCCGCTATCGGAATAGAACACGTGGTCGAGACCGGCAGGGGCGATGGCAATAAGACCTTTCGCCAGCTCTTCCGCCGGCTGGTGGGTATATTCGGCAAAGATTATCTGGTCATAGATCTCGCTGGCACGTCGGATCGAATCCATGATGCACGGGTGGCGATGGCCATGCGTAATGACCCACCAGGAGGAGATGGCATCGAGGATCGCGTTGCCTTGCTCATCGAAGAGGTAGGCGCTATCCGTCCTGACGATGCGCTTCATTGCCGGTTCGAGTGCGTGCTGGGTGAAGGGATGCCAGACGGGAGATCGGGTCATAACGCCCCTTTCTGAAAGCAAGAGATATCGAAATGATCCCGAAACTCCTGGCGCAAGGTGTCAGGCGTCAGCGGGTCGATCCGCGGCAAACGGCCAAGACAATTCACGTTGCCGAGTTTCGCGATGATCTGTTGCGTGTCGGCTTGTTCATCGCCGATGAAAGCAATGCCAAAAATAGGTATCGAGCGGTGGCGCAGTGCTTCGAGCGATAGCAACGTATGATTAATCGTACCAAGCCCGGTGCGGGCGCAGAGGATGACCGGTATCTGCCAGCGGGCGAAAACATCGGCGAACACCGCACTTTCGGTCAAGGGGACCAGCAGGCCGCCCGCCCCCTCGATGAGAAGCGGAGACTCTGGCGACGGCGGTGTCAGTGCTTCCGGGTCAATTTTGACATTGTCGATTCTGGCCGCCAGATGCGGCGATGCAGGTGCACTCAACCGCCACGCCTCAGGGACGATCCGTTCAAGCGGTATCCGTCCAAGACGCTGGACTGTCGCGCTGTCCGTCTCTCCTTCCAGCCCCGATTGGACAGGTTTCCAGTACGAGGCACCAAGCGCATCGGCCAATGCCGCAGAAAAGACGGTCTTGCCGATATTGGTGTCCGTCCCTGTGACAACAAAACGGAGCGTCACGCTGCCTCCTCGATAACCACGGTCGCCAAGAAGTCAAACATGCGGCCAATTGCGGACCGGTCGACGTTGAGCGTGATGGCTATGCGCAACCGCGCTGTTCCTTCCGGCACTGTCGGCGGGCGGATTGCCCGGATATCGAAGCCCGCCATCCGCATGCGTGCGGCGATGCGCACTGCGCGATTGTTGTCGCCTATCAGTACCGGCAGTATTTGCGAGCCGCTGCCTTCGAACCCAAGCGCCGCTGTCAGTTGCGCATTTGCGCACATCCAGAGTTCTTCGAATTCCGTGCGGCGTTCCGGTTCATCCGCCAGTATTTTCAGGGCCTCCCGAACAGCAGCCGCCATCAGCGGCGAAGGTGCCGTGGAGTAGATGAAGCCCCGCGCGCGGTTTAAGAGGTAATCGCAAACGACGTTGCCAACGCCGACAAGCGCTCCCGCAACGCCCAGTGCTTTGCCACATGTATGCAGAAGGATGACATTGTCGCGGCCGTCGATCCCGGCAGCAAGACCGCGACCATTGGGTCCAAAGACGCCAGTCGCATGCGCTTCGTCGATAACCAGAAAACCATCATGCCGATTTGCCAGATTCAGGAGTTCAACCAGTGGAGCGCGATCTCCATCCATCGAATAAAGGCTCTCAATCGCAATCCATGGGTGGCCCATACCACCCGCATTCCGCCATCGACGGATTGCATCTTCGAAATGCTGAACGTCGTTGTGGCGGACGGCGCATGCCTCCGCCCGACTCGCCGCAATTCCCTCATGCGCGCTGGCATGGATAAGTGCGTCATGGACAATAAGATCGCCACGTTGCGGCAACGTGGAGAACAGCGCGGTATTGGCGGCATAACCACTGGAGAAATACAGCGCCCTCTCCGTCCCGAAGAAGGCAGCCGCCTCAGCTTCGAGCGCCTGGTGTTCCGGATGATTGCCCCGCAGCAGCCGGGATCCGCCGGAGCCGACGGCAACTCCGCGCTCGAGGGCGCCCGCAATGGCGGAGCGGATACGCGGAGAATTGGCGAGACCGAGATAGTCGTTCGACGTGAAATCGATGCCATCCTGCGACACCAGTTTGCGCCGCCGTCCCTTCCGCTCCAGTCCGCTCAGCGTCGTCGCAAAGCGGGCAAGACGCTCGGGCATCATTTAGCGGCATCCAGCGCCATGGGCTTGAGACCAAGGCGGCGGAACAGTCCTGCATCATGATCCTCGCCGGGATTGTCGGCGGTCAGCAGCGTATCGCCGACAAAGATGGAATTTGCACCGGCAAAGAAACACAGCGCCTGCATCTCGTCGCTCATTTCCGTGCGGCCGGCCGAGAGGCGGACATGGGTTTGCGGCATGAGGATGCGGGCAAGCGCAATGGCGCGGATAAAGTCGATCGGATCAACCGGCCCGGCATCACCGAGTTTGGATCCGGGAATTGGAATCAACATATTTATCGGTACGCTCTCCGGCGGAACCGGAAGATTCGCGAGCGTCACCAGCATGGCGATATGGTCATCACCCGTCTCGCCCATGCCGAGGATGCCGCCTGCACAGACCTTGATGCCTGCATCACGCACGTTCGCCAGCGTTTCCAAGCGATCTGCAAACGTGCGTGTGGTGATGATTTCCCGGTAGAAGCGTTCCGATGTGTCAATGTTGTGGTTGTAGTAATCGAGACCGGCGTCGGCGAGCCTGTTCGCCTGATGCGGCGAGAGCATGCCAAGCGTCATGCAGGTTTCCATGCCAAGCTTGCGGACACCCTCGACCATGGCGACGATCGCATCCAAGTCGCGGTCCTTCGGACTACGCCAGGCCGCACCCATGCAGTAGCGCGTCGCTCCGCCTTCCCTGGCTTTTCGCGCTTCAGCGACAACCTTCTCGACTTCCATGAGTTTGGATGCCTTGAGGCCGGTGGCAGAATGAGCGGACTGGCTGCAATAGCCGCAATCTTCCGGACATCCACCCGTCTTGATTGACAGAAGACGGCTCATCTGCACGGCGTTTGGGTCGAACTGCGCCCTGTGGATGGTGTGCGCCTGAAACAGCAAATCATTGAACGGCAAATTATAGATTTTTTTGGCGTCCGCCATACTCCACGACACATTGGCAGAAGCCGAACTGTTCTCATTATCCGGCACTGGCACGTCTGACATGAAAATTCCTCCCCAATTTGAGAGCAAGTCTTATAGATAGAATCACAGATTATCTATAATTCTAGCCAACGCATGCCGGAAAGCACAAGCCTGTTGGAAAAAGGAAACTGCGATACGGCCGATTTCAGCGCTCTGGAGCAGGACGGCGGCTACTCAGGAAATATTGTTGGCACTGCGCTGCAAAACGACCCGCACTTCAGGCAAAGATCCTTAGCCGACAATCGCGAAAGCGTCCCGCGTCGAACCCGTGGCGCTTTTGACCGGTTTTTGCCCGATCCATTGGACGTGGCGCTCAAGTACCGCAACAGCATTGTCGATGTTGCCCTGGCGCAAAAACCTCAGGATCGCCCGATGATCGTGGTCGGTCCGCACTTCCCAATCGGACCGCCAGGCCGAGAACAGGAAACGCGCGCTTACCGAATGAAGATCATCGATCGATGCCAGCAGACGCGGCATTGCGCATGGCACGAGGATCAGCCGGTGAAACCGCCGGTTTGCCTCCTCCCACGAACGCACGTCCCGCGAATTGTCGCCAGCGACAGTTGCTTCTTCGGCCCGGTCGAGAATCGCTGATGTCAAATGCGGCGCGGCTTGCCGAAGTGCAAGGCCCTCGAGTTCTGCACGCATGAGCGCCACTTCCCGCACTTCCTTAAAGTCGAAGGATGCGACCTTTACACCACGGCGAGGTTCGCTGACTGCCAATCCCTGCGCTTCCAGTTTGCGAAATGCCTCCCGCACTGGTACGTGGCTCGTGCCGAATTCCTCTGCAATATGATCCTGACGCAGCTTCGCACCCGGCTCCAACTGTCCGGTTACGATCCTGTCAGCAAGGATCCGGCTGATGCGGTTAGCAATGGTGTCTTCGTTTGCGGCACTCATATATTATAGATATTTTGCTTCGGCGGGCCTGTCGAGCCCGGCCAGATCTCTTTCAATCCAATGACTGCACATCGCATTGCCCATATGGCGACGACCAATCGGCAAACGCGGCGACGTATTGGCGGTGGTGCGGCTCGACCGCCTGGCACGGTCTGTTAGCCATTTGCTCCAGGTGGTTCGGATTCCTCATGCAGCATCCTAAATGGCGAGGATGAACCGGTTGCTCAAGGTCAACGGCCGCCAAAGTGTCCATAATCGAGGTTTTCTTGATGCGAGAGTTACTCAGACCTTGCAGCAGGACCAGAGTCGTGCCATTTCGCGGACAACAATCCCGGAGCAGATCATGAGCGTGAAAAGCGAGCCCACCAAAGGTGGCAAGAATGGCCTCACCTATGCACAGGCAGGCGTCGATATCGATGCCGGCAATCTGCTTGTCGAAAAAATCAAGCCGATCGTCCGCTCGACCCGCCGCCCCGGAGCCGATGGGGAGATCGGCGGTTTCGGCGGCCTGTTCGACCTGAAGGCCGCGGGCTTTAAGGACCCAATTCTCGTCGCGGCCAACGATGGTGTCGGTACAAAGCTGAAGATCGCCATCGATGCCGGTGTGCACGATACGGTCGGTATCGACCTCGTCGCCATGTGCGTCAACGACCTCGTTGTACAGGGCGCAGAGCCACTGTTCTTCCTCGACTATTTCGCCACCGGCAAGCTCGACCCCGATCAGGGCGCGGCCATCGTCAGCGGCATCGCGGAAGGCTGTCTGCAGGCCGGTTGCGCCCTGACCGGCGGCGAGACCGCGGAGATGCCCGGCATGTACCGCGATGGCGACTATGATCTCGCCGGATTTGCGGTGGGCGCGGCCGAGCGCGAACAGCTGCTGCCGACCGCCGATATCGCCGAGGGCGATATCATCATCGGCCTTGCGTCCTCCGGGGTTCATTCCAACGGCTTTTCGCTGGTCCGTCGTATCGTCGAGTTGTCCGGCCTCGGTTGGGATGCCGATGCGCCGTTCAAGTCCGGCACGACGCTTGGCGAAGCACTGCTGACGCCGACGCGCATTTATGTGAAGCCGCTGCTTGCTGCGATCCGCGAAACCAAGGCGATCAAGGCGCTGGCGCACATCACCGGCGGCGGTTTTCCTGACAATATTCCCCGCGTGCTGCCCAAGAACCTGACCGCAAGCATTGACCTGTCGGCCATCAAGGTTCCCCCGGTGTTTTCCTGGCTGGCAAAAACCGGCGGCGTCGAGCGCGATGAAATGCTGCGGACATTCAACTGCGGCATCGGCATGATCGCAGTTGTTGCTCCTGAAAATGTTGATGCGGTCCTCGAAGCACTGAAAACACAGGGCGAGCAGGCGGTCCGCCTCGGAACGATGATTGGCCGGGCCGATGCAGGTGTCGTCTATCAGGGCACGCTGGCGCTGTGAGCACGGACCTTCCGAAAAAACGCGTTGCAATCCTCATTTCGGGGCGTGGCTCCAATATGAGTGCGCTCATTCAAGCTGCCAAGAACGCAGACTATCCAGCGGAAATCGTTGCGGTTATCGCCAACAAGGCAGACGCCGGCGGGCTTGATGTAGCACGGACGCAGGGCATCCCGGCATATGCGATCCCCCACCGCGATTATGCTTCCAAACAGCAACATGAGGCGGCGGTCTCCGAAGCATTGCATACTGCAAAGGCCGATATTGTCTGCCTCGCCGGCTACATGCGGTTGCTCTCACCCGAATTCGTGCGCGAATGGGAAGGAAAGATGCTCAACATCCACCCTTCCCTGCTGCCGCTGTTCAGGGGACTTCACACCCACGACCAGGCGCTGGAAGCTGGCGTGCGTGTGCATGGCTGCACGGTGCATTTCGTAACGGCGGGCATGGATGAAGGCCCGATCATTGCGCAGACCGCCGTGCCGGTGAAGACCGGCGATACAGCCGACTCCCTTGCCGAGCAGGTGCTTTCCGTCGAGCACGAGACCTATGCCCGCGCGCTGGCGCTTGTCGCGACCGGCAAGGCCAAGATGGAGAATGGGCGGACGGTGTTCAGCGATTAGTTCGCTGCCAACCGCACCCAGACCTTGTTGTCGTGGAAGGCAGCGCCGCCATTGGGCGCGGGTGAATCCGCTCCGGTCAGGACATTGATACCCTCGCCGCGCTCGAAAGCGGAGTTGGCAAAGATACCTTCCGAAATCACCACACCGCGTTTCGTCACGTCCTGCACGCGCGCATGAACCACGACCTCGCCGCGGTCATTGCCGATTTCAACACGCGCGCCATCCTCAATGCCGAGCGCCGCGGCATCTTCGGGATGAATCAAAAGTTCTGGCCGCCGCTCCTTTGCGAGCGATGTCGGCGTTTCGGCGAACGATGAATTCAGGAAGTTATGTGCAGGCGATGTGGCCAGGCGGAACGGGTGTTTTTCATCCGCAACCTCGATTGCTTCCCAATAGTCCGGCCATTGCGGCAGCGTGTCATATGGCCCTTGCAGGCCCATCGACCGAGGCGGGCGGTTGGGCGACGGACCATTGGTCCAGTCCGGTTTGAACCGGAATTTGCCATCAGGCCAGCTGAAGCCTTTCTCATAATGCGCCGTTTCGAAATCCGGCTGGATGTCGAGCCAGCGCGCCTCCTTGAGCGCGTCGAAGCCGGGCAGATTGCTCGCTTCCATCATGTTGTCGATCAAGGTCCTTGCATCGAGATCAAAGCCCGGAAGGTGATCGACACCAAGGCGTTTGGCCAATTCGTTGATGACATAGAGGTTCGGACGCGTCTCGCCGGGACCATCGATCAACTTCGGGCCGAGCACGATATGCTGCTGGCCGCCGCCGCGATAAATATCGTCATGCTCCATGAACATGGTGGCCGGAAGCACAACATCAGCAAGTTTCGCCGTATCGGTCATGAACTGCTCGTGCACCGCCATGAAGAGGTCGTCGCGCAGCATGCCCTGTTTCACCAGACGCTGTTCCGGCGCGACGTTGGCAGGATTGGTATTCTGCACCAGCATCGCCATGACAGGCGGACCTCCGTAGAGCGCAGCCGGATCGCCGGTTAGCGCCGCCCCGATTTTGCACTGGTCGATATGGCGGACAGACGCATCGGCAAAGGCCCTACCCTCGATCTCGCGCTTGTCCATACGGAAAATGCCGGAGTTCGAATGAAAGCCGCCGCCTCCCTCATATTTCCACGCGCCTGTTACGGCCGGAATGCATAGTGCGGCATGCATGTTGACCGCGCCATTGCGCTGGCGGGCGAACCCATAGCCGAGGCGGAAGAATGTCTTCTTCGTCGTACCGATGAGACGGGCAAAATCCTCAATCTCCGCAACGGACAGACCAGTGATTTCAGCAGCCCATTCCGGGGTGCGATTCGTCAGGTGCTGTTCGAGGCCCTTCGGGTCGTCGGTATAGGCGTTCAGATAGTCCCAATCAGCGAGCCCGTCGCGGAAGAGCACATGCATGACCGCGCAGGCGAATGCACCGTCGGTGCCGGGCTTCAGGACCAACCCCAGATCGGCCTGCCGCACGGTCGCTGTCTCGTAGATGTCGATGGCGACGATCTTGGCACCGCGCTCCTTGCGAGCCCGGACAGCATGCGTCATCACATTGACCTGCGTTGCCGCGGCGTTGGTTCCCCAGATGACGACACAGTCTGACTTGGCCATTTCACGCGGATCAACGCCACCGAGCTTACCGGTTCCGGCAAAGAACCCTGACCAGGCGAGGTTCGTGCAAATGCTGTCGAACTGGTTGGTGTATTTCTTGGCATGGCGCAGGCGATGAATGGAATCGCGCTGCACGAGGCCCATTGTGCCGGCATAGTAGTAGGGCCAGACGCTCTCGGAGCCGTATTCTGCCTCGGATTTCAGGAAGCGTTCGGCGATCAGGTCAAGCGCCGCTTCCCAACTCGCCTCTTTCCAAACGCCTTCCCCCTTGGCACCGCCGCGAATGACAGGTTTCAGCAGCCGGTCCGGGTGGTGAATACGTTCCGCATAGCGGGCAACCTTGGCGCAGATGACGCCTGCCGTGTAGGTGTTTTCCTTGGCGCCGCGGACACGGCCAATATGGCCCGTATCCAGCACTTCCACATCGAGAGCGCAGGTCGATGGACAATCATGGGGACAGGCGGAATGGCCGGTGCGGAGAAGGACAGCTTTGTTCATGGCATATCCTTAGCGTAAAAAATGGCATGCAGAAATGCTGCTTTTTGTCTTGGTGACAAACTTCGCCTCCCGCCTTGACGACGACTCGGCTTCTTGATAGTTAAGTAATTACTTTAGTATCGAACGTCGCACAAGCGAAGCAGGACCTGGAGGAAACGTGATGTCGCTCAAGCTGTATTTTCACCCGCTGTCGTCATTCTGCATGAAGGTGTTGACCGCGCTTTATGAGAAAGAGCTGGCCTTCGAGAAGGAAGTCGTCGATTTCATGGATCCGGTGGCAAGCGCGAGCTTTTCCGAGATCTGGCCGATCCGGCAATTTCCAGTGCTCCGGGACGAAGCGCGCGGCAAGACGATCCCTGAATCCAGCCTGATCATCGAGTATCTTGACCAGCATCATCCTGGGAAAGCGCAGATGCTGCCGGCCGATCCCGAACTGGCGTTCAGGGCGCGGCAGCTCGACAGGTTCTTCGACCTGCATGTCCAGGTGCCGATGCAGAAGATCGTGACCGATAATTTCCGGCCGGAAGGTCAGAACGATGCGTTTGGTGTTGAAGAAGCGCGCGGCAAGCTGAAAACAGCCTATGGCATCCTGGAGAAAGACTTGGCGGGCCACCGTTGGGCAACGGGGGACCACTACACCATGGCGGATTGCGCTGCATCGCCCGCGCTGTTCTACGCCAATATGTCGGTGCCGTTCGGCGCCGAGCATCCAAATTTGTCCAGCTATCTGGACAGATTGGTGAATCGCCCTTCCTTCGCTCGTGCCATTGATGAAGCAAGTCCCTATTTCAGCATGCGGCCGGAATAGATCAGGCAAGGCGCATGACAGCGGCGCCGGCGGCAATCAAGGCGACTGCGACGAGCCGCTTCATACCTACACTCTCGTTGAGAATGAGGGCGGAGATAGCAACGGCAAAGAGGATCGATGTTTCGCGCAGCGCCGCCACCGCAGCCACCGGCGCCATGGTCATTGCCCAGAGCGCGAGACCGTAGGACCCAAGCGTGCCGACACCGCCAATCGTTGCAAGGCGGGTGCGCTTGACAAAATGCGGCCAGAGTTCACCCCGGCGCATGACCATTGTCCAGAGCAGAAGCGGCACGGCATTCAGCACGAATACCCACATCGTGTAGGATGCCGGCGCACCTGACTGGCGGACGCCTAGCCCATCGATGAGCGTATAGGATGCGATGACGACAGCATTGATCAAGGCGAATATTGTAGCGGCGCGATTTGATGCGGCCCGGCGGCGCGATTCCAGCGCCAGGGCCAGCACACCGCCGCAGATCAATGCAATTCCGGCCCATTTCTGCATGGAAAGTACTTCGCCGATCAACGGTCCGCTTGCGATGGCGACGATCAGTGGCGCTGTACCGCGCATGATCGGATAGGCCTGGCTCATGTCACCACTGCGGTATGCGGCGGCAACAAGCGTGAGATAGATGACCTGAGCAACACCGGATGCGGCGAGAAATGGCCAGCTTTCGCGCGCTGGCGGCGGCAGGAATGGGAGGCAGCACGCGGCGATAATGCCCGCCGATGTGACCACGACGACGGTATTGAGGAACTTGTCACCCTCGGATTTGACCACGGCGTTCCAACTTGCATGCATCAACGCAGCAAACAGCACGACGAGGACGACAGTTCCAGACATGATGAGATCCCAACACGTCGACCATCCGCGTGCTCGCGCATGCTCTATGACAGATTTGTGTCAGACGGCAAATTCCATAATCGCAAGATTAACATCAACAATTCTAAAGAGCGCCTGCAGCGTGCTTGCGAACAAACAAACATCGTGAAACAAGCGAGCCATGAACTACCGTCACGCCTATCATGCCGGCAATTTCGCCGATGTGGTCAAACACATCATCCTGACGCGAATTGTCCTCTATCTGCAGCGCAAGGAACAAGCCTTCCGCGTTATCGACACCCATGCGGGTATCGGTCGTTACGACCTGCAGGGTGTTGAGGCCGGCAAGACCAACGAGTGGCAAAGCGGCGTCGGACGACTGCTGGACGCGAAGGTCGACGCCAAGGTCGCGGAGCTAATTCAGCCCTATCCTCGATATCGTGCGCGCTGAAAACCCCGATGGCGAGATGCGGCACTATCCGGGTTCACCCCTGATCGTGCGCCATCTGTTGCGCCGCCAGGATCGGCTCTCGGCCCTCGAACTCCATCCCGAAGACGCGGAGCGGTTGTCAGAAATCTTCGAGGGTGACATCCAGGTGCGGGTGACCAAACTCGACGGTTGGCTGGCGCTTGGCGCTCACCTGCCGCCAAAGGAGAAGCGCGGGCTTGTTCTCGTCGATCCGCCGTTCGAGGTGGCAGGGGAGTTCGACCGGCTTGTCGACGGACTGGTCCGGGCCTACAGGCGATTTGCCGGCGGAACGTTCGCATTGTGGTATCCCGTGAAAGACCGGCAGGAAGTCCGACGGTTTATCGCTGCGCTGCACGACACCGGAATACCCAAGATATTGCGCACGGAATTGATGATTCGTGGTGCTTCGGCCGAACCCCGACTGGATGGCACCGGGATGATTATCGTCAATCCGCCCTTCACACTCCCTGACGAACTGGGAACGGTCCTGCCAGCGTTGTCGAAAATCCTCAGTGAGGAACAGAAAGCAGACTTCACGCTCGATTGGATCCGCGGCGAGCAAGATCGCACTTGACCGAACGCAACTGCTGGTCGAGATTGGCGCCACGAAGACATTCACGGAGAGTGATCATGGCACGCGTATCGTCCCTTCTTGCTGCAAGCTTCGCCGTCGGTGTGGCACTGACCTCGATCGCCGCACCGGCAAGGGCGGCAGATTATTCAGCGAGCCCAGTCTATGACGATACCTGCGGGCAGTCGTATGTTCTCAACCGCATCGTAAGCAGGTTTTCCTATCAGGTGCATCACGTGCCGTACCTGCCACAGGTGTCGATCGTGAATTTCAGCAACGTGCAGCAAAGCCGTTATGAACCGAGCCGCGAGCCGGACCTCGCTGCTGTTGCCCGCCATTACTGCCGCGCGACAGCTCACCTTTCCGACGGCGACCAGCGACCTGTCTGGTATCTGATCGAAGAGGGCCAGGGCTTCGTCGGCCTCGGTGACAATGTCGAGTTCTGCGTTGCCGGATTCGATCGCTGGCACGTCTACAATGGCAAGTGCAAGACGCTGTACTGAGCACAGATCAGAGCCCATTTTGAACCTCTGCTGCAGTGGTCTTTAAGGCATGCCAGGCGGAACGCTGGCGCGATACCTGCTGTTTGCAGCGCTGATCGGTATTACTTTACTTACTTATTTGCGCGAGCAGAATCAGGAGCTGGCCACCCCTCCCGGCCCAATCGCAGCATCGGAACAGCGAGCGGGTTCCTCGCCGGAAGTCTCACCGCCCGCCACCGGATCGGGCTTTGACTACTACGTTCTCGCCCTCTCCTGGTCGCCGAGCTATTGCGCGGCCGAAGGTCCGAATGCAAACCGGCAACAGTGTGCGTCCGGCAGACCTTATGGCTTCGTTGTACACGGGCTGTGGCCGCAATATGAGCGCGGCTACCCGCAGGATTGCGATACGTCACAGCCGCGCGACGTTCCCTTTGCCCGCTCCAAGCAGCTTTCCGACATCATGCCGTCGACCGGGCTGGTCGTCCATGAATGGCGCAAGCATGGCTCTTGCACGGGCTTGAGCCAAAACGACTATTTTTCGATGATACGAAAGGCGGTCGATCGCGTTTCGATCCCGCCAGCCTATCGCCAGCCAACACCGCGCGCGCCCGTCAATCCGCTCGTTCTGGAACAGGCTTTTGTCGCTGCCAATCCCGGCCTGACGATCGCGGGAATTGCAGTTACCTGTGACCGAGAGTATTTACGCGAGGTGCGAGTGTGCCTGTCGAAGGATCTGAATTTCCGAACCTGCACCGAGGTGGAGCGCTCGAGCTGCCGGCGGAGATCGGTTGAGATGCCAGGTACACACTAGAACCCGGCACTTTGCTAAAAGACGGCGCCGGTTTACGGTTTGACACCGAATCGCCAAGCTACTGGAGCGTCACCGTGACGAAAGTTCTCTATTCGCCTGCCTCACCCTATAGCACCAAAGTCCGCATGGCCGCTCTTTACGCGGGTGTTCCGGTTGAATCTGTCCTGGTCGACAGCAACGCCGAACCGGCGGAACTGATCGATGCGAACCCCTTGGGCAAAATTCCAACGCTCATTCTCGACGATGGCAAAGCGATCTTCGACAGCCGGGTGATCACCCAATATCTGAACCGTGTGTCCGGCAACAAGATTTTCCCGCGCAATGCGGAAAAGCGGCTGGAAGCCGAGCAACTGGAATCGATTGCCGACGGCCTATGCGACGTATTGCTTGCACATGTTTATGAGCGCCGGTTTCATCCGGAGGAAAAGATCCACCAGCCATGGCTGGATCGGCAGTGGGGCAAGGCGATCCGCGTGCTTGATCAGTTGAATGCCGCACCGCCGCGTCTCGGCAAGAAAGTCCATGGCGGTCATATCGCGCTTGCGGCCGCCCTCGCCTATGCCAGCCTGCGTTTTGAAGGCAAATGGGAAAAAGGCCGCTCGAAATTGAAACGATGGCAGAAGCGCTTCGAGGAACTGCATCCGGAGCTGGCCGCCCTGCTGCCGAAGTAAACTTTGGAGACAAAAAAGCCGGGCAGTTTCCTGCCCGGCTTTTCTGGGTCGTACGCGGCTTAGAACTTGTAGCCAACGCCCAGACGAATTTCATTGGTCGTCAGCTTGCTGGACACGTCGTCGGCGCCGCCGAGGTCGTAGTCCTTCTTGCCGTAGTCGGAATAGCGATACTCAAGACGTCCAACGATATTCTGCGTGATCTTGGCTTCCGCACCTGCACCGGCCGTCCAGCCAATGTGGGTGTTAGAGTCACTGCCTGTAGCAGACTCGAGCTTGCTGTTCGTCACAGCAAGACCGCCGGTGCCGTAAAGCAGAACCGGATTGAGATCGATACCGGCGCGAGCACGGACCGAGCCTTCTACACCCTGCTTGGCCTTGATGCCATTGCTGGTATCATCGCCACCGGAGTAACCGAGATCGGCTTCACCACCATAGACGAACTGGCCGTTCTGGAAGTTGTAACCACCATAGGCGCCGCCTTTGATACCGTCGGCATTGACATTGCCTTCGTCGGTCTTGTGCTTGTTCCAGCCGTAGCCGCCATAGGCACCAAGGTAAGCACCGGACCAATCGGAGACGGGTGCTTCAACGATGGCTTCCGGAGCCGGAGCCTGTTCAACAACAGCGTCGGCAGCAAGAACCGGGGCAGAGAGCGTCAGCACAGCTGCCGAAGCGAGGATCATTTTTTTAAGAGTGCGCATGGCAATCTCCTTTTTTATAACTCTTTTACACGGAGCGGGCACTGGTCGGGGGAAAACCAAAGATTGCGTCCGCTTGACGAGACGGACACTCGCTCTGCATTGTGGCGGCACTCGCTCCGGACTGTGAAAAGAAACTGACGAGAAAATGGCGGAAATGCGATGTGTTTTTTATGCAACAACGAGAATTCATCAATCAATTCAATCACTTTTGAATATAGGAATAAAATAGAAATCTAATGATATTTGATCAAAATTTTCGCTAAAGTCCATCGATATTGCGATGCAATATATTATATTTAACGAATACTTAATTTCTTCATTCAACTGAGGAATGTTTGGATAACTCCAGCGTACTACGGCCGCTGACCGTCCGAAAATCGATCAACGTGCACAATCCATTGCAGCTGTTCACTGCTGACCTTACGCCCTCGCGCTTTCGCTTCGTGATCCTTATATTCGTCGCTGAATCGCAAATGAAGGATGAACCCGTTGAAGACTGACCGACCCGTTGTTCTTGTAACCGGTGGCGCAAAGCGGATTGGCAAGGCAATCGTCAAAGATCTCACGGCGCATGGCTTTGCCGTTGCAATTCATTGCAACCACTCGCGCGATGAGGGCGAAGAGCTGTTGACCGACATTTATGCCGCGGGTGGCACTGCGTGCGTCGTCCAGGCTGATCTGGTAGACAGCAATGCCGTGCGCCGGCTTGTTGGCGATGCACAGGTCCAACTCGGGCCGGTCCAACTGCTGGTCAACAATGCCTCCACATTCCAGGAAGACGGTATTGGCAATCTGACGGACGACGAAATCTGGGACAGACACTTTGCTGTTCACGTCAAGGCGCCGGTGCTGCTTGCAGATGCAATGGCGACGGCTCTGCCCGAGGATATGGATGGTCTGGTTGTCAATATGATCGATCACCGGGTGTGGAAGCTTACGCCGAAATTCACCTCCTATACATTGTCAAAGTCGACGCTCTGGACAGCGACGCGGACGCTGGCGCAAGCATTGGCGCCGCGCATTCGTGTCAACGCTATTGGGCCGGGACCAACCATGCCGAGCCAGAGACAGACTCAAGCGGATTTCGACCGCCAGGTCAGCTCACTCCTGTTGAAACACGGGCCCGATCTGTCAGAATTCGGCCGAACAATCCGCTATCTCTGGCAGACTCGCTCCATCACGGGGCAAATGATCGCGCTCGATGGCGGGCAACATCTGGCGTGGGAAACGCCGGATGTATCAGGAATAGCAGAATGAACGATCCGGCAAACCAATCCTCCAACCCCAAGCAGCTTCTTTCAGACGAAGTGAAAGTGGATGTTATCGACATTGTCGTGGAGGACGACGAGGACGAAACAGTTGAGCCGGGCAGCGAGCCGCCACGTGACGTTGCTGCTCTGATAGGTGCAATCGAGTGGGATTCTGCGATCATCAGTGACGGCACTAGCGGCGCGGATGTGATTGCAGCCCTGGTCAAGCGCCTGCCGAACAAACCGGGTGTCTATCGTATGTTCAACGAGGCCGGCGACGTCCTCTATGTCGGCAAAGCCCACAGCCTGAAGAAGCGCGTGTCCAACTACGCGCGTGGTCAGGGCCACAACAACCGCATCGCCCGCATGATCCGTGAAACGGCGAAGATGGAGTTCGTCGTTACCCGCACCGAAACGGAAGCGCTTCTCCTGGAAGCGAATCTGATCAAACGCTTGCGGCCACGCTTTAATGTGTTGATGCGGGACGACAAATCCTTTCCGTATATTCTGCTGACAGCGCCAAAACAGACGGACAGGCGACTCGCTCCCGGCATTTTCAAGCATCGCGGTGCGCGGTCCAGCAAGGGCGATTATTTCGGGCCCTTTGCCTCTGCGGGTGCGGTCGGGCGAACCATCAATGCGTTGCAGCGCGCGTTTCTGCTGCGCACCTGCACAGATTCGTTCTATGAAAATCGCACGCGGCCCTGCCTGCTCTACCAGATCAAGCGCTGCTCCGGTCCCTGCACCGGCGAGATCAGCGATGCTGACTATGATGAATTGGTCGGCGAAACCAAGGCCTTCCTTTCGGGTAAGAGCCAGGCGGTGAAAACCCATCTATCCGACGCGATGCGCGAAGCTTCGGCTGACCTCGACTTCGAACGGGCAGCGGTCTATCGCGACCGCCTCTCTGCCTTGTCGCATGTGCAATCGCATTCGGGAATCAATCCGCAATCTGTGGAAGAAGCTGACGTCTTCGCGATTTATCAGGATGGCGGCGTCACCTGCATCCAGGTGTTCTTCTTCCGCACCGGCCAGAACTGGGGCAACCGGGCCTATTATCCCAAGGCAGACCCATCGCTTTCCGGCGCAGAGGTGCTCGGAGCGTTCCTGTCGCAATTCTACGATGACAAGCCCTGTCCGGCCCTGATCATGCTTTCCGAAACTGTAGAGGATCAGGAATTGCTTGGGGTGGCATTGACGGCGAAATCAGACCGCAAGGTGACGATAAGCGTTCCGCAGCGCGGCGAGAAACGGGATCTGGTCGAGCATGCGCTGAGCAATGCCCGCGAAGCGCTGGGCCGCCAGCTGGCGGAGACCTCGTCCCAATCGCGGCTTCTCAAAGGCGTGGCGGAAACTTTCGGACTTGAGAAGACCCCGCGGCGCATCGAGGTCTACGACAACTCCCATATCATGGGCACCAATGCGATTGGCGCGATGATCGTGGCTGGTCCGGAAGGTTTCGTGAAAAACCAGTATCGCAAATTCAACATCCGTTCGACCGAGATCACCCCGGGCGACGATTTCGGCATGATGCGCGAGGTGATCGAACGGCGCTTCGGTCGGCTTGTGAAGGAACACGGCACGCCGGAAAACAAGGATGCGCCGGCGGAGGATACAGACATCGACGAGTTCGATGACGATTCGGATGCGTTTCCGGCATGGCCGGATATCATCCTCATCGATGGTGGTCAGGGCCAGATGAGCGCCGTGCGCGGCATCCTGCAGGAGATGGGCATTGCGGACAAGGTCACGGCCATCGGCGTCGCCAAGGGCGTCGACCGAGATGCGGGACGCGAACGCTTCTTCATGGAAGGCAAGCAGGCGTTTACCCTGCCGCCGCGCGATCCAGTGCTGTATTTCCTGCAACGGCTCCGCGACGAAGCCCACCGCTTTGCCATTGGCACGCACCGCGCCAAGCGCAAGAAGGAAATGGTCAAGAACCCGCTGGATGAAATCGCCGGAATCGGTCCTTCACGCAAACGCGCCCTGTTGCATCAGTTTGGCACGGCGAAGGCGGTTTCGCGGGCTGCTGTCGAAGATTTGATGAAGGTCGACGGTATATCTGAAGCGATGGCGATCACAATTCGCGATCATTTCCGAACGTAGCAACTCATTCCGACATAATTGCGCCGGACTCCCCATTGATGTGCTTGACGGATCGCGGTCGAACCCCTTTGATCGGCGCTGATTTGATTGGTTGGAAACATGCCCAGAAACAACGCCTACTCACTGCCGAATATCCTCACCTATGCTCGTATTATCGCGGTTCCGCTGGTGGTCCTTTGCTTCTTCCTCGAAGGCCGGCTGCAATCCAGCGACGCAGCCCGCTGGGGCGCGCTGGCGATATTCCTGATTGCCAGCATTACCGATTTCTTTGACGGCTATCTGGCGCGCATCTGGAAACAGACATCCACGATTGGCCGCATGCTGGATCCGATTGCCGACAAACTGCTTGTTTCGGCCGTTCTCCTGCTGCTAGCCGCCGACGGAACCATCGCCGGCTGGACATTGTGGGCCGCCATTATCATCCTGTGCCGCGAGATCCTGGTTTCGGGTCTGCGCGAATATCTGGCGGAACTCAAAGTCAGCGTGCCCGTGAGCCGCCTCGCCAAATGGAAGACCACGATCCAGATGGTTGCGATTGCATTCCTGCTGGCTGGGCCTGCCGGCGACAAGATCGTGCCTATCATTACGATCGTCGGCATTATTCTGTTGTGGATTGCCGCCCTGATAACGCTGTACACTGGCTGGGATTATTTCCGGGCCGGATTGAAACACGTGGTGGATTGAAACATGACAAAACTTGTCTATTTCGCATGGGTGCGCGAGCGCATCGGCAAGGGTGAGGAACATCTCGATCTTGAGCCATCCATCGTGACGGTCGGTGATCTGCTTTCCCACCTTAAGACGCGCGGCGAGGAATATGAGGCGGCGTTCGAGTATCCAGAGGTCATCCGCGTCGCGATCAATCAGGAGCATGTCGATCACGATGCGCCGATCAAGGGAGCGACCGAGATCGCGCTCTTTCCGCCGATGACCGGGGGATGAGGCATGAGCACGGTCAAACCGCTCATTCTTATCCAGGGCGGCGACTTTGATTCGGCCGCCGAAATAGCCCGCATGACGAGAGGACGCCGCGACATTGGAGCGGTGGTCACATTCAGCGGGCTCTGCCGCGATGAGGGTGGGACGCTGTCGGCACTCGAGATCGAACACTACCCCGACATGGCCGAAGCGGAAATCGGCCGCATAGCCGAAGAGGTGCTTGAGCGCTGGACCCTGACCGGGCTAACCGTTATCCACCGCTACGGCTTTATCAAACCCGGAGAAAACATCGTCCTTGTCGTCGCCGCATCCGCACATCGTCAGGCAGCATTCGAGGCAGCGTCTTTCCTGATGGACTACCTGAAAAATGCTGCACCTTTCTGGAAGAAACAGCATCTCGTCAGCGGCGAAGCAAGCGGCTGGGTCGAGGCAAAGGCCCAAGACAGGGAAGCTCTCAAGCGCTGGACCAAGGCCAAATGAACCGTATCGCAATAGGATCGCTCATCATCGGCTTCGTTGCCGTGCTCGTCTTGCTGGTGTTGTCATTGTCTGCCCGCGGGGATGATCTGAAAGACGTCAACTGGCTTGCCGAAGACATCAACGGTGGCGGTGTAATCGACAATGCGCAGACCACGCTGATGATCAATACCGACGGATCGGTGACGGGATCGGGCGGATGCAACCGCTTCATGAGCAACGCGTCGATTGATGGCCCAAAGATCACATTCAAGCCAACGGTAGCAACACGCATGATGTGTGCACCCGCGCTGATGGACCAGGAGCAAAAATTCTTCGCGGCATTGGAGCAGACGCGAAGCTATTCAGTCGACGCGGATACCAGCAAGCTCCTCCTGCATGATGAGGCCGGAAAAGTCATTGCCCGGCTGGCGCGGCAAGATTAATCCTAGACATTAAAAAAGCCGGGCAAGCCCGGCTCTTTCTTATCATTCGATATCGGGTCAGCCGACGATTTCTGTACCCGAGAACCAATAGGTGATTTCTTCGGCAGCGGTCTCAGGAGCATCGGAACCGTGAACCGAGTTCTCGCCAATGGAGAGAGCAAAAGTCTTGCGGATCGTGCCTTCGTCGGCGTTGGCCGGGTTGGTCGCACCCATGATTTCGCGGTTGCGGGCAATGGCGTTCTCGCCTTCGAGAACCTGAACGATCGTCGGACCCGACGACATGGATTCAACCAGCTCGCCGAAGAACGGGCGTTCCTTGTGCACGGCATAGAAGCCTTCAGCTTCGCGGCGGCTCATCCAGACGCGCTTGGAAGCAATAACGCGAAGGCCAGCTTCTTCAAACTTCTGGGTGATAGCACCGGTCAGATTGCGGCGGGTCGCGTCGGGCTTGATCATCGAAAAAGTACGTTCAATTGCCATGGAATGAAACCTTGTCATTAGGGGGAATGGTGGCGGCTCTATAGCGGGAGCAGGCCCATTTGCCAATAGACCATTTGCCATTCCACCCTGATGAGCATGTGATGCTAAGCCGCCGCTGCCTTGATCTCGCGGGCAATGCCTCCATGGAGATCCAGGCAGCGCTCGAACCAATCCTGCACGGGATCGCCATCATCAAACAATCTGTATGGCGTCAGAACGCGAACCCATTGGAACGCACCAAAGATGATGTAGTCACCAAACAGAGGGCCATCGCCACCGATGAAAGGCTGCGACAGCAGCATCTTGCGAATGGGTGCCAGGCTCCTGGTAAATGCCTCGCGCTTGGCATCGCGCTCGGCCGCCACATCCTCGAGCTTGCGGCCAAACATTTTCTCACGGCTCTCGCGGAAATAGGCTTTGTTGGGCTCGTCCAGCAGGTCATGCACAGGCATGAGGATCACGACATTGATGAAGGGATGAAGGATCATCTGCGAGTAACCCTCGACAAAGCGTGCCATGGCACGGCCGCCCTCGCCCCTGAACAGCGACGGCCGGTCCGGATAATTGTCCTCCAGGTAAAGCGCAATCGCAAAGGAATCGGCGACGACGCTTTCGCCATCGCGAATGATCGGCACTTTGGTCGAATAACCATTCTCAAGCTGCGGAATGTCATTGAAGGAGATGGTGTTCCGGTCAAATGGCAGCCCTTTATGCGCCAGTGACATGACGGTTTTCCAGCAATGCGGGCTGAAAGGACGGCCTTTGTCAGCACCGACGAGTTCGTGCAGAATAATTCCCATGGAAAGACGCCCTCCTTCAGATAATATGTCAGCAAGACTGACTCTTATCTACTGAAAGTCAATGTGATGGAACAGCATTTTCGCATGTTCGCGGCCTATAATCGCTGGGCCAACGAGCGGCTATACGCGGCGGCAGCTGATCTCGAAGATGATGAATACCGGCGCGACATGCACGCATTCTTTTCGTCGTTGCACGGAACGCTGAACCATCTCCTCGTCACTGACCGCATCTGGCTTTACCGCTTTACGGGCGAAGGCGACGCTCCAAAGGCGCTCGATGCAATTCTTTGCCATGAGCTTGAGGACTTGAAGGCGGCACGCGTCAAAGAAGACGCGCGCATCTTAGACTGGGTCAACAGGCTGGACCATGCAGCCATTTCCGGGCGCTTCACCTATACGACAGTCAGCGACATGCGGACGATCAGCCAGCGGCTGGCACCGGCTCTGGCGCACCTCTTCAATCACCAGACGCACCATCGCGGCCAGGCTCACGCGATTTTGACCGCACTCGGGAAATCGGCTCCATCCTTCGATCTCATCCAGTTTCAACGGACTGAGGAGGGCCGCCCCTTCTCCTAGAGCCATTTTCCGGCCTCTCGGCACATATCTGCAACAGGAGCGGCTTGCGGAAAAGCCATTTCCCGTGCAAAAGCGCGGCCATGCTTATTCTTGACGACATATCCGTGCGTATGGCCGGCCGCTTGCTGATCGATCACGCCAGCCTGAACCTTCCCTCTGGTACAAAGGCAGGTCTGGTCGGGCGTAATGGCGCGGGCAAATCCACCCTGTTCAAGGTGATTACCGGCGAGCTTCACGCGGAAACCGGCGACTTCTTCTTGCCGAAGAACGTGCGGATTGGTCAGGTCGCTCAGGAAGCGCCGGGCACCGAAGATTCCCTGATCGAAATCGTGCTTGCCGCCGATGCCGAGCGTACAGCACTGTTGGAGGAAGCCGAGACTGCCACCGATCCGCACCGTATCGCCGACATCCATATCCGCCTTGCCGATATCGATGCCCATTCGGCGGAAGCACGCGCGGGCGCCATCCTTTCGGGCCTCGGCTTCGATGCGGAAGCACAGAAGCGGCCCGCCTCGTCCTTCTCAGGCGGCTGGCGCATGCGCGTGGCACTCGCCGCGGTTCTCTTCGCTGAGCCCGACCTCCTGCTGCTCGACGAGCCGACAAACTATCTCGATCTCGAAGGCACACTGTGGCTTGAGGATTATGTGCGGCGTTATCCGCACACTGTCATCCTCATCAGCCACGACCGCGATTTGCTGAACTCGGCCGTCAACTCGATTATCCATCTCGACCAGACCAAGCTCACGCTATGGCAGGGCAACTACGACCAGTTCGAGCGGCTGAGGTCGGAAGCACTGGAGTTGCAGCAGAAGCAGCGCACCAAGCAGGAAGCGCAGCGCAAGCATATGGAAGCGTTTGTCGAGCGTTTCCGGGCAAAGGCATCCAAGGCCAAGCAGGCGCAATCCCGCCTGAAAGCATTGCAGAAGCTGAAGCCCATCTCGGCCCATATTGAAGATCACGTGATGCCATTTCATTTTCCGGAACCGGAAAAAGTGGTTGCCTCGCCGATTATCGCCGTCGAGAGCGGCGAAGTGGGCTATACGCCAGGCAAGCCGGTGCTGCGTCACCTCAACCTGCGCATCGATGCCGATGACCGCATCGCCCTCCTCGGGTCGAACGGCAACGGTAAATCGACGCTCGCCAAGCTTATTGGCGGACGCCTGCCTTTGCAGAGCGGCCGGATGACGGTTGCGCCGAACCTGAAGATCTCGTTCTTCGCGCAGCATCAGCTCGACGATTTGATCCCCGAGGACAATGCGATCGAGCACGTGCGCAAACTGATGCCGGACGCACCGGAAGCCAAGGTGCGGGCGCGCGTTGCGCAGATGGGACTGGCGACGGTCAAGATGAACACGGCGGCGAAGGATCTTTCCGGCGGCGAAAAAGCACGCTTGCTGATGGGCCTTGCGACCTTCCACGGTCCGAACCTGCTTATCCTCGACGAACCGACCAACCATCTCGACATCGACAGCCGTGAAGCCCTCATGTACGCGCTGAACGATTTCAACGGCGCGGTGATCCTGATCGCCCACGACAGGCACCTGATCGAAGCTACGATGGATCGGCTTTGGCTGGTGCGCGACGGCGGCGTTGCCCCATATGATGGCGATCTGGATGCTTACCGTTCACTGGTTCTGGCAGACGCCAAGGCCGAGCGCGCGGGCAATGGCAAGGTTGTCGCCGATGAGGGCCAGAAGCTGACCAAGGCCGAACAGCGCAAGCTTGCAGCGCAAAAGCGCGAGGCCCTGAAGCCGTTGCAGAAGAAGATCCAGGAAGCAGAAGCGCTGGTCCACCGGTTCCAGAAGAAGATCGACACGCTGCAGACGCAGCTCGCCGATCCGGTCATCTATACGCGCGAGCCTGCCAAGGCCACGCAGATCGGCAAAGAGATTGGCTATGCCAAGACGTCGCTCGCCCGTGCCGAGGAAGACTGGCTAGCGCTTTCCAGCGACTATGAAGAGGCGATGGCTGATCTTTAGAGCCATCGCCTCTTTTCAGTGCGCCAGAAGTGCCTTTCTCCGCATCGGCAAGGCAAATCCGGCCACGAAGGCACCAAGGCCAATAATGGTCGAGACGGCGAAGACAATTATCGTGGCGTCGCGCAGGGCGTCCGGAGTGGTGGCTTCGGGGTAACCCACGGCGTTGGCAACGAGACCGGCGACAGCGGCACCGATCGCATAACCGGCGGACTGCAGGGTGGGCAGCAGAGCCGAGGCGCGGTCGCGTTCACCGCTGCGCGCCGATTCCATGACCGACTGGCTGAGAAAACCCCAGCTGACACCGAAACCGGTGCCAATGGCGATCTGGCCCAGCATTACGACTATCGGCCTATCCACGAAGAACCCGAAGACGATGGTGGCAAGGCCGGCAACGAGAAGAGTCGGCCCGAGCCGGATCAACCATGCACGCTTACGCGGATCCTGAATATTGGCAACGAGGATAGCAACGGTGCTCCATGCAACGGCGAACGTGGCGTTGAAGGCACCTGCCTTGGTGGGTCCATAGCCCCAAAGATCCTGCAGTGTCATAACCAGATAGACCGATGTAGACGCCTGGGCGACCGGCATGAGCAGAACGATCCATAGGCCGATGCCAACGATGGAATTCAGGGCGAAAGCATCGGATGGAAAGAGCCGTATGCGGCTGCGCCGGTCCACAATAACGACTGAAGCCAGGACAATCGCGGCCCCTAGAACGAGCAGCACCTCCACCGTCAACGTCTGCATGATACTGGCAAGGGCAACCAGCATGATGCCGCAACCAATTGCGGTTAACCGGAGGAAGGGCACGGAAAGGCGTGCGATCTCACCTGAAAACTTGGGTACGATGCGGAAGACCAGCGCGATGAAGATCAAAGCCAGGGGCACATTGACCAGGAACGCGGCGCGCCACGACAGATGTTCGGTCAGGAGCCCGGATACAAGCGGTCCGCCAAATGCAGCGACGGCCCAGACCACAGCTTCCGCACCGAACACCTTGGCAACGAGCCGCGAGGGGAAAAGTTCAGGAATAAGCGCATAGCAGATCGCTGCAACGATGCCCTCGCCCAACCCCTGAAAGGCGCGTCCAATCAGGACCTCTGTCATCGACGATGCAAAAGCCGCGATAAGCGTTCCGGCAAGGAACACTAGCGCCGAACCAATCAGGGCCGCCCTTGCGCCCACCCGGGACTTCAGCAATGCGCCGCTGGCGCCACCGACAATAGAAAGGACGAGATAGAGCGTGAAAGCCCAAGAGATCAGTTCAAGTCCGCCGATTTCGCGTACCGCCGTCGGAAGGGATGTTGAAACCAGGAAACCGTTGAAGGCAAAGAGCGCCACGCCAAGGCATAGCGTCAGTGTCGCCGCCGAATAGGAGGGGCTCAAGAGTTCCGACCAACTGGTACTGCCGGCTTCTTCTGTATCGTGCATGGCATTTCCTCAATTTAACAAGCTTTTGGTTTTTATATTCCTGTTAATAAAACAAGCAATAGCTTTTTTAATTTTTCTTGCTATCTTATGTCCATGCAAGATCGCACGACAAATCGCATGCTCTATTCGCTCAAGGTTTCCGGGCCGCAGACCGCGGCTGCCCTGGCCGACCGGCTAGGCGTTACTCCGGTGGCAGTGCGGCAGATGCTGGCCCGTCTCCACGAGGACGGCCTCGTTGATTTCGAAGACAGCCGCGAGAGCGTGGGCCGGCCGAAGCAATTCTGGCACTTGACTGAAGCCGGAAATGGGCAGTTTCCCGATAATCATGCTGGCTTGACGGCGGATATCCTGGCCTCGGTTTCGGCGGTATTTGGTGATGACGGGCTCGACCGGTTGATCTCGCACAGGGAAAAAGCAACCCTTGCTCAATATCGCGAAGCGCTTGAGCCGTTGGATAGTGTAGAGGCCAAGGTCAATCACCTCGCAGAAATACGCTCAGCCGAGGGTTACATGGCTGAGGCCAAGCGGGATGAAAGCGGCGCTCTCATACTGATAGAGAACCACTGCCCAATCTGCGTCGCAGCAAGAGCTTGCCAGAAATTATGCAGGTCGGAGCTGGAGGTTTTTCAGGCAGTGCTTGGGCCGGATGTGGAGATCAAGCGATTCGAGCACATATTGAAAGGTGCACGGCGCTGCGCCTATCGCATCACCGAAAAGCCAGAGAACGAGCGTCAGCTGGCAATGAAGCTGTAGAGCATGGGGCTCATATATTTGCTGCCGACACGCCAGTAATCGCGCAGCGGTCCGCCCTCACACTCGAATCCGAGACGCGTTATGAGCCTGATGGATGGTGCATTGTCAGGGTGGATGATTGCTGTGATCCGGCGCGTTTTCAGATTGTCGACGCAGTGCACTATCAGTGCTTGCGTTGCTTCGCTCATCAAGCCGCGCCCGTGCCATTTGGCGCTGAGAATATAACCAATCTCCAGCCTGTGGTTGCGTGCCTCGCGATGATGATAATTCACCATGCCGATGCATTCATCGGTTTTCCTGTCTGTGACTGCCCACGCAAGGTATTCGTATGGCGATGTTGTCTTGGCAAGAATGCGCACCCAGCGGCGGGTTTCCTGGATGGTCTCACAGGCGGTGAAATCCCAATAACGCATCAGTTTTTCATCGCCGAGGCAGGCATGCAGGCCAACTTCATCCTTCGCCTCGAACTGGCGCAGGCGCAGCCGCTCTGTGACGATCGTCGGAAAAGTGCTGGCCTGATCTGCCATCATCTGCCCCATTTTGGCGGCGGAGGCGTCTCGTTCGCCGCCACTTTGCGACTACGGCGCAGACAGAATCAGGCCGAAAATGCTGATCACAGTCAGGGCGATAGCTACGGGCACAATGCGCCAATCGACTGCAATTACGTCCCGGCGCAGGACAAGATCGACCTGTGCCACTTCGAGACCGTCATAATCGCCGGGACCGATCGCAAATGTGAAATCGCCGTCTTCGACCGAGTCGATGTCACCGATGCTGTCGCGATAGACCTGCGGGCCCTGTGGCGAGCCCTTATTGGTTGCCTTTGAGCTGGCATAGCTCAAAGTGTTGACCAGAATGTCCTTGCCCTGGCGCGTCACGACTGCAGTCAGAGCTGTGTGCCCTTCCGCCGGGATGAAGTTGCGCAGCGGCTGCATATCGACAAACGCGCGCACCGGCGCGTCGCTTTGCTTCAGATTGACGGTGACGGGCTTATAGGGGCCGGGGCGATCATAGATGCGCCAGGTACCGATTTCCTCGCCGGAAAAATTCGTGGCAACCCACGGATATCCGACCCCGAGCAGGACACCGACGATCAGGAGAAGCAATAGAAACAGACGCATTTCAGGCCTTCTTCTCCCACCGCCCTTCGGCGTTCTGCTGCCAGTAGGTCAGAGTATGGCCTTGGGTCTTCAACAACTTCCATTGCGCCCTCGCCTGCTCCAACTGTTGCTGGTCATGGCCGTCGAACATCAGAACGAGCCGTTCATAGGCTTCGACATTCCGTGGTTCGGCCCCATCAACAAGGAACCGCACAGTTGCACCATTCGGATTACTGTCTCCGGTCGTCAGGATGATGGGCTGTTCTTCCGGATGTGGCTCCTGATCGGTGGCATGAGCCAGAAAGGAAGCGTCGGACCAGATCCATAGATGATTATCAAGACTGTCGCGCCGCTCCTCCGAACCGGTCTGAATGACAACCTTCCACTGCCGTGCGAGAGAACGCTCGACCAGACCGGGCAGCGCATTTTCCAGCGTAAATTCAGTCAGGTGATAGAAGAGGATTTCGGTCATTATCGCCCAAGGTCAGAATTTCGTGTGTTTCGATCTGGTCTCTCTCATGATTGGCGTCATTCGAAAGCCATCCCACCATTCACGCAAGCGGGGCCGTTCGTCAATCAGAGCCGTCCCTTGCGCCACACTGTCCCCTGCGGCGAGGACGCTTGCGAGATAGAATGTGGCCAACGTTTGCTTGTTGAAACAAGCATCGGGTGAGGAATCAAGGAAACCTTCAATAACCCCAAGGACATGCCTGACTTTTCCTATGGCCTCATCTGACGGTTCAAGCCCGTCACGCCACCAGACCGGAACATAGATGCCCCAGACCAAAGGTCGATACGCATAATTGTCGACGATCCGCATGATCTGGCGCATATGCGCCGCGACAAGGGAATCGTCTGGAGTAAGCTTGGGAGCGACTACCGCATCGACATAGTGGACAATGGCATCCGTCTCATAGAGACAAGCGCCATCCATTTCGAACGCCGGAATCCGCTTGAAGGGTTGCCGGAGATCGTAATCTTCCGGCAACACGCCCCCTTCAAACGGATCGGCTTCGATGAACGCGAAATCGAGCTCCTTTGCTAAAAGGACGAGCCGCACGATGCGCGTGTAGACGCTTTCTTCGGTGCCGTAGAGTTTAACCTCCACCGGATCTAGCCTTCGAAGTGATCTCGAACCAACCGATCGAGCAGCCGTACGCCAAAGCCGGACGCCCAGGACTGGCTGTATTCCGTGGCTGGAGCGCCCATGGCAGTTCCAGCGACGTCAAGGTGCGCCCACGGGGTGTCGCCGACAAAACGCTTCAAGAACTGCGCTGCGATGATTGCGCCGCCGTGACGGCCGCCGATGTTCTTCATGTCGGCATTTTTGGTGTCGATCAGCTTGTCATACTCGTCGCCGAGCGGCATACGCCACAGTTTTTCACCAGTTGCCTGGCCGGCCTCGAAAAGCTGTCCGGCAAGCGTATCGTCGTTGGAGAAGAGACCAGCGTGATAGACACCCAGCGCCACCATGATCGCTCCTGTCAGTGTCGCAAGATTGACCATGAACTTCGGATTGAAGCGTTCATTGCAATAATAGAGCGCGTCAGCCAGGACGAGACGTCCTTCCGCATCGGTATTAAGCACCTCTATGGTCTGGCCAGACATGGACGTGACAATGTCGCCCGGACGCTGGGCATCGCCATTGATCATGTTTTCAACGATGCCAATGATGCCAACGGCATTGACCTTGGCCCTGCGAGAGGCAAGAGCATGCATGAGACCGGTCACGGCGGCGGCTCCGCCCATGTCCCCCTTCATTTCGTCCATACCGGCAGCAGGCTTGATAGAGACACCGCCTAAATCGAAGGTGACGCCCTTGCCCACGAAAGCGATCGGCTTGTCTTTACCCTTGCCGCCGTGCCACTCCATGATAGCAAGACGCGCCGGACGTGCGGAGCCCTGTGCGACGCCAAGCAGCGAGCCCATACCCAGCTTCTTCATGTCCTTCTCAGTGAGAATTTCCACCTTGACGTCGAGTTTCTTCAACTCCTCGACACGTTCGGCAAACTCGACAGGCCCGAGGATATTTGCGGGCTCATTGACCAGATCGCGTGCAAGAACGACGCCATCCGCCACTGCCTCGGCATGAGTAAATGCCTTTTTCGCCGCACTGGGATCGGCAACCTGTATGGTGATCTTGGCAGCTGATTTGTCTTCCTTATCCTCGCCGTTGTCCTTGCCCTTTTTCGTCTTGTACTTGTCGAATGTGTAGGAGCGCAGGAGCATGCCAAGGGCGAAATCAGCTGCATTCGCGGCCGATATTTCGACGCTGGGCAGAGCCAGAATCGCCGTGACATTCTTGGCCGTGCCGATCTTCGAAAGAGCGGCGCCGCCGATTTTCAGCCAGTCATCTGCCTTCAACTTGGCCGGATCGCCGCTTCCCACCAGCACCAGTCGCTCCAGTTCCGTGCCGGCGGGCGCAATCGTAGAGAAGCCCGCGGCCATTTTTCCCTTGAATTCCGAGACATCGATGATACGCGACAGCAATGCCGGTCCGACAACAGATTCGGCTTCCGCAGCAGCTTTGCCTTCAGCGGCGACGAGCAATATTGCAGTGCCGCTTTCGACGGGCGCAAATTTGGCGAAACTGATGGATGGGCGTTTGGACATGATATCTCCAGATGAACAAAAATGTGACTTTCCTAATCACCAGAACGGGTGAATGGAGGGGTTAACGGCGAAGAGGTTGGATAAGGCCTTGTTAACCAGCTTTCTTCGCCTATTTTTAGCCAAGCCTGACTAGACTGAACATATGTCGGGTTTGTTGAACATGTAACGGGTTCGTCCCATAGTGCGGCAAAAATAATGCCCTATATCCCAGGGCATAGATGAATGGTCGGCTAGTCGAACAAGGTGGCGGAACTCTTTTGCGAAACATGACATGCGCCTGATTGAGATATACATCTTGCGACGGATCGTCGTCATGTTTTTTGCCGTGCTGCTTTCAGCAGTCGGCATTACGTGGATCGTTCAGGTGCTCAGCCGCATCAACTTTCTCACCACCAGCGGGCAGAGCTTCTTCTATATCCTCAAATTCAGTTCCAACCTGCTTCCCAACGCTTTCCCGATCGTGATGCCGTTTGCGCTGGTCATTGCAGTGACGCAGACCCTGTCCACGATGAATCAGGATTCGGAGCTTGTCGTCATCAACGCAGCCGGCGCGCCGCGTTCAGCGGTGATCCGCCCGGTTCTGCTCTTTGCGATTGTTATCTCCATTGCCTCCTTTCTCATCGCCAATTTCGTTGTCCCCTACTCCCAGATGAACATGCGCCAGATGGTCGCCGATGCGCGCGCGGACGTGATCAATCTCGTGGTCCAGCAGGGTACGTTCAAGGAACTCGACACCGACCTCTATCTTCAGATCGAAAGCCGCGATTCCAATGGAGCGATCAAAGGGCTGTTCGTTTCGGATTCGCGCGACAAAACAACGGACCTGATCTATTACGCCAAGGACGGCCTTGTCCTTGAGACAGGCAATCAGAGCCTGTTGATCATGAAAGATGGCGAAGTTGACCGCCGCGATGTCCAGACCGGAAATGTATCGATAATCAAATTCAATACGTATGCCCTTGATCTCGCGGCATTTCTTTCGTCGGACGATAAAGAGGCTACGATTTTTCCGAAGGACCGGCCACTCGACTATCTCTGGAATCCGGATCCGAACGACAAGCAATATCAGCAGAGACCACTCCGCTATAAGACAGAGCTTTATAAGCGGCTGACCGATTGGACGTACCCGATCGTGTTTGCCCTCATTGCCCTGGCGGCAGCGGCAGATTCGCGTTCGCATCGCGAAGCACGCATATCTGCATCATTCACGGCCATCACCTTGTGCCTCATCGTTTTCTGGCTGGGGTATTCAACCGGCCAGAGCGCCGACAAGAATGCTTCCATGTTGCCACTTCTCTTCGCCATCCCAATTCTCACAGCCCTCGCCGCGATCTACGCGCTTGCAACGAATCGTCAGGTTGGCGTGCCGGTCAAATGGAGCAACTGGTTCAGAAACACCTTTGAAACACAACAGCAGGCGTTCGCCAGGGTTGGGACGAAATGGTTCGGCCGCAAACGCGGGGGGCGTAGATAATGATCGGCTGGACCCTCGGACGGTATTTCTTCCTGCGCTACGTCAAGATCACGGCGTATTTCCTCCTGGGCAGCTTTGCTCTCGCACTGATTCTCGATTTTACAGAGCTCTCGGGGAAGCTGTCTTCCTTGCCCGATTACTCAGCAATCCAGGCGTTCGGCCTGTCGGCGATGCGTATCCCCTACATCATGCAGCAGGTGTTTCCTTTCATTGCCCTGTTCGCAGCCATGGCAACCCTCATATCCCTCAACCGGAAATATGAGTTGGTCGTTGCGCGCTCCGTTGGTGTTTCGGCGTGGCAGTTTCTCCTGCCGGCCTGCACGGGCGCCTTCCTTTTCGGCCTTGCAGCGGTGCTGTTGGTCAATCCGCTTGCTGCCTGGGGGTTTGAGAGGAGTGAGCAGATAACTGCAAACTGGCGAGCCGGAAAAGCCAACGATGTACAGGCTGAACGTGTACCCTGGCTGCGCCAGAAAACAGAGGATGGCGAGACGATCATCGGCGCCAAGACCGTCGTCAACCGGGGCTTGCGACTAGTCGACGCCACGTTCATTCGTCTCGACAAGAATCAGGACATTCTGGAACGGCTGGATACCAAAACCGCCGATCTCGACGATGGTTTCTGGCGGTTGACCGACGTGACGAAATTCGTGCTGGGCGAGAAACCGGTTTCCCTCGATGAAGTGCGCATCCCGACTCATCTTCGCCCTGAATTCGTTGAAGAAAGCCTCGCTCGACCCGAGACAATTCCTTTTTTTGAGCTGCGTAACAAAATTGCCGCAGCTCGTTCTTTTGGCTATCCAGCCAACGCTTTTGACATGCATTTCCAGTCTTTGCTGGCTTTGCCGGCTCTTCTGATGGCGATGACTTTAATCGCCGCAACCGTTTCGCTGAAATTTGTACGCTTTGGACAATCCGGCACGATGATTCTGGGTGGCGTCCTCGCAGGCTTCGTGCTTTATGTCGTCACTGTTGTGGTCAAGGCATTTGGTAATGCGGGATTCGTCCCGCCTTTCATTGCCGCATGGACACCCGTGTTGATCGCAACGTTTTTTGGGGTCTCCTTTCTGTTGCACAAGGAGGATGGTTAGAGTGGGATTGAATGTAACGCGCTCGGTGTTGCCGACGTGGTTCGCACGGCTTGCGTGCGGGACGGCGCTGCTATGCCTTGCGGGCGGGATTTCACTCCCAGCCTATGCCCAGACCGGCGACGCGCTCGTCGGCAATATCGAGACGAATCCAAACGCGCAAATGCTGCTGGAATCGGACGAGCTTATCTATGACATCAACGCCAAGACCATTTCAGCGGTTGGTGGCGTGCAAATCGACTATGACGGAAACCGGCTTGTAGCACGCCAGGTTACGTATGATCAGAATACCGGCCGTCTCAAGGCCATGGGCAAGGTTGAGATCGTCGAGAAGGATGGCAACCGGATCTACGCCGACAATCTCGACATCACCGATGATTTCCGAGAAGGGTTCGTCAATGCCTTACGTGTTGAAGCAGCGGACAATACGCGCTTTGCGGCCGAGAGCGCCGAACGTATCGGCGGCGAGCTCACGACATTCAACAATGGTATCTATACTGCGTGCGAGCCCTGCCGCTCCAAGCCCGACAAGGCACCATTATGGCAGGTGCGCGCCCAGAAGATTGTCTGGAATGGCAAGAAGAAGACCATTCGCTTTGAACGCGGCCGCTTTGAGATGTTCGGCATGCCGCTGGCATTTCTGCCAGCGTTCGAGATTGCCGACCCGACCGTCAAGCGCAAGAGCGGCTTTCTCATGCCGAGCTACCATAGTGAAATCAAAACTCGGCTTTGGTGTCAGCGTTCCTTATTTCTGGGCGCTCGCACCGAATTACGACCTGACACTGACAGGTACTGGCTATACACAAGCAGGGCTTCCTCGGCGAGGCCGAGTGGCGTCATAGGCTGGCCAACGGTGTATACAGCATCAAGCTAGCAGGAATAAACCAGCTCGATCGCCATGAATTCAACAACGACGATCAGCTCGACCGCGGCAGCACGACGCGTGGAATGATCGGAACCAAAGGTAACTTCCAGATTAATCCGCGCTGGACCTATGGCTGGGACGTGATGGTGCCTTCGGACAAGGCATTTGCGTACCGATACGGTATCGAGGGCTACGAGAACTACAACATTACAAATCAGCTCTATTTGACTGGTCTTAACGGCCGGAACTATTTCGACGTGAGACTCTATCAATTCCTGGTTCAGGAAAGCTGGTTTGATTCGAACCCCAACGCGTCCCAACCCAAGCAACCCTGGGTGCTGCCGAGTCTGGATTACGCATATACGCCGACGCAGTCTGTTGCTGGCGGTGAGCTCAATTTCGATGTGAACCTGCAGGCTTTGTACCGCGACCGGGAAGATGGCACTACGCCAATCGGAATGGCGCGCACTGGCTACCTCTCAGGCGTCGAAGGTAATGACGGCCGCATTACCGCTGAGGCGGAATGGAAGCGGACTTTCATCTCGGACAACGGTCTCGTTGTAACGCCTCTTCTCGCCCTGCGCGGCGATGGCATGTATGTCGACTCCGACTCAGTCGGCGTGACGCGTTCCGAGGCCTTCCGCGCCATGGCGACGGCTGGACTTGAAGCGCGATGGCCAATTTTGTTCTCGAGCACCAGTTCGACCCATGTTCTCGAGCCGACTGCCCAGCTTTTTGTACGCAACAACGAGCCCTACGCCGGCGATATGCCGAACGAAGACGCGCAGAGCTTTGTATTCGACGCATCAAGCCTGTTTGATCGTGACAAATTCTCTGGGTATGACCGGGTGGAGGGCGGAACGCGGGCCAATCTCGGCGTTCGCTATTCCGGTACATTCAACAATGGCTGGTCGCTCAATGGTATTGCGGGCCAATCTTTCCAGCTCGGCGGCCTCAATTCATTCGCGACGGATGATTTCGTCAATGCGGGTGCCGAGTCCGGGCTCGAGTCGTCGCGATCGGACTATGTCGCCATGATCGGCGCCAGCAAAGGCGCCTTCAACATCACCACTGGCGGCCGCTTCGACAAGGAATCGTTCGAAGTGCGGCGCGCTGAAGTTGCGAGCACGACGGCCGGCAAATATGGAACATTGTTCGTGAAGTATGCCTTCATCGACCAGCAACCCACCTATGGCTTCGAGGATGACAGACATGAGGTCACTGTAGGCGGCTCGGCGAAACTCACACCGAACTGGCGCCTTCTCGGGTCCGGTACCTACGATATCGTTTCAGATACTCTGGTTAAGCGCACCGCGGCCCTCGCCTATGATGACGAGTGCTTTACGTACCAGCTGTCATATTCGCAGGAACAGCCTGTTACCGCTGACGGGGGCCGGGGCGATGAGACGACGAAGTGGGGCTTTTACATTTCCTTCCGGACCCTGACGGATATCGGCACTCCAGTCGACATTGGCGGTATCTAGGCCGAAAGCGGCCTAGTCACTTTGTCTGAACTGGCCATACTTGCGGCCAGTCATGCTTTTGCCTTAGTAAAGCGACAATAAAGTGGAATTGAGCACCCCAAACACAATGCAAACCCATTCGTCTAGAATGGTATATGATCGGAAATAGTGAGCAATGATGGTGAGGAAGCATATTCTTGCAGCGGCGATTGCCACCGCATTGAGTTCTGCACTGACAGTTGGCGCATCTTTGCCGACTGCGGCGAGCGAGATCAAGATTGTCGTCAATGGCGCTCCTATCACCGACTATGACATTGCCCGACGTGCCGCGTTCCTGAAGTTGCAGCGCAAGAAGGGTAACCTTACGCAAGAGGCTCGCGATGAGCTGACAGACGAGGCATTGAAACGCCAGGAACTGAAGCGCCTTAACATGCTTGTTTCGGACAATGAGGTGAACGACGCCTTTGCGCGATTCGCCACCAACAACAAGATGACCCAAGATCAGCTCACGGGCGTGCTGGATAAGTCCGGGGTCACGCCCGGGCACTTCAAGGAATATATCCGTCTTCAGATGAGCTGGGGCCGTGCCCTTTCGACCCGCAACCGCTCTCAGGGCGGCAATAAGATCAGCGAACAGGATGCCGTACAGCGCATGCTCAAGGACGGCGGCAAAAAGCCGGTATCCACTGAGTATCAGTTGCAACAGGTCATATTCGTTGTTCCCGCCAACAATCGCGGTATCTTGACGAAGAGGCGCAGCGAAGCCAGTGCCTTGCGGGCGCGTTTCAGTGGCTGCAACACGACGCGCGATATCGCCAAGGGTACACTGGACGTGACAGTGCGCGACCTCGGTAAGTTCATCGAGCAGGAATTGCCGCCAGAATGGGCCAAGCAGGTAACGTCCACTCCGGTGGGCCAAGCAACCGCAATCCAGGATACGGACAAAGGTGTTGAATTTCTAGGCGTTTGCGCCACCCGTCAGGTATCCGATGACCGCGTAGCACGCATGGTCTTTTCGCAGGAAGCTGCGGCAGCAGCAGCTGATGGCAAGCAAGACGCAACCGTGCAAGCTGTCGACAAGAAGTATCTCGATGAATTGCGCAAGAAGGCGACCATCGTCAATCAATAATGCCAACGACTGGATTGCCTCTGTATGAACGCCGCACTCGCCGTCAGTTCTGGTGAACCGTCTGGTATTGGACCTGACATCGCAATATCCGCGTGGATGTTGCGTGAGAAAACCCAGCTACCAGCCTTTTTCGTTCTAGCAGACCCAGAGTTCATGGCGGCACGTGCGATGCGGCTCGGCCAGAATTGTCCCATTGAGATCACGACACCGGAAGAAGCAAGCCATGTGTTTGGCCGTGCCTTGCCAATCGTACCCCTCAAGAATCGCCAAACGGATCATCCCGGCTTACCCCTCGCGAACAATGCAGCGGCCACCGTCGAAGCGATTGAACAGGCCGTTGCGCTGACGCTCGCGGGGCGGTCACGGGCGGTCGTCACCTGCCCGATTGCCAAGAAAGCGCTCTATGAGGCCGGTTTCGATTTCCCCGGACATACCGAGTTTCTGGCGCATCTTTCTGGCGATCACCTCGGCTTTGAGGTGACACCGGTGATGATGCTGGCAGGACCACTGCTTCGGGCCGTTCCGGTCACGATCCACATCCCATTGAGCAAGGTTCCGGCTGCTCTCGACACCGCGAAGATACTTTCTGTTTCGCGGATCACCGCCATTGCGCTGAAGGACCAGTTTGGAATCGCCAATCCAAGGCTGGCTGTCGCAGGCCTCAATCCTCATGCAGGCGAAGGCGGCAGCATGGGCCAGGAAGACGAGAAGATCGTCCGTCCTGCTGTTGAGGCACTGCGGGCAGAAGGCATCGATGCACGCGGGCCACTCCCTTCCGATACGATGTTCCATGCTGCTGCCCGGGCCACCTATGATGCTGCCATCTGCATGTATCACGACCAGGCACTGATCCCGGTGAAAACACTCGGTTTTGACGACAGCGTCAATGTCACGCTCGGCTTACCATTCGTTCGCACGTCGCCGGATCATGGCACCGCATTCGACATTGCCGCCACTGGCAAGGCGAAACCGGGCAGCCTGATTGCTGCATTGCGTCTTGCCGACGAACTTGCGTCACATGGTGTGCAGCAAAAGCGACCCGCGGCATGAGCATTGACAGCCTCCCCCCATTGCGCGAGATCATCGATCGTCACGAGTTGATGGCGAAAAAATCACTTGGCCAAAATTTCCTGCTCGACCTCAATCTTACGGCCAAAATCGCGCGGCAAGCGGGCGATCTCCAGGAGCGAACAGTCATCGAAGTCGGGCCAGGGCCCGGCGGTCTCACACGTGCCCTCCTGGCGCAAGGCGCCAATGTCATTGCCATAGAGCGCGATGAGCGTTGCCTGGCGGCTTTGGCGGAAATATCCAACCATTATCCCGGGCGGCTTCGCGTCATCGCCGGCGATGCACTTGAAACGGACTTTGCATCGCTGCCGAGCGGTGACAAAGTGAAGATCGTTGCCAACCTCCCCTATAATGTCGGCACCCAATTGCTGATCGGTTGGCTGTTGAGCGAGCCCTGGCCGCCTTTCTATGCGTCGCTGACATTGATGTTCCAGCGCGAAGTGGCGGAGCGCATCGTCGCTCGTCCCGGATCCGAGGCCTATGGTCGACTCGGTGTCCTGGCGGGCTGGCGAACGGAAGCAAGGATTACGTTCGACGTCCCGCCGCAAGCCTTTACGCCGCCGCCAAAGGTTACATCGTCCGTGGTCCATCTCGTGCCACGAAATACACCGCTTGCCTGCGACGCGGCTACGCTTGGCCGCCTCACCCAGGCAGCATTTGGCCAGCGGCGCAAAATGCTGCGTCAGAGCATCAAGTCCCTGGGCGGGGAAGGTCTGCTCAGAAGAGTGGGGATCGACCCGACCCGCCGCGCCGAAACGCTGTCGATCGACGAGTTTGTCGCCTTGGCGAATGCACTTTAGTCGAGCTTCTCGTCGAGAAGGCTGCTGACAAAGTCGAACAGACCCGGACAGCGGTCACGGCGCAGGCGTTCTGCGGTAACAATCGACACAACCTGATTGTAGGCGCGATTCAGATCCTCATTGACGATAACGTAATCGTAGGAACGCCACCGTTCGATTTCGTTGCGTGCATTGCGCAAGCGCATCTCAATGACTTCTTCGGCATCTTCTGCACGGCGATGCAGGCGTTGTTTCAAGTCGGCCATTGACGGCGGCAAAATGAAAATGCTGACGACGTCGCCCTTCATTTTTTCCTGCAATTGCAGCGCGCCCTGCCAATCAATGTCGAACAGCATGTCCTGACCATCGGCAAGCGCATTCTCTGCTGCTTCGCGGGGGGTGCCGTAGAAGTTGCCATGAACTTCTGCCCACTCTATCAATTCATCGTTGTCACGCAGCCGTTCAAATTCGCGAACGGAAATGAAATGATAATGCACACCCTCAATCTCACTTGGGCGGCGCGTACGTGTCGTGACGCTAATGGACAGCGCCAGCTCAAGCTTCTCTTTGTCGTTCAGCAGCAGCCGGGCTATTGTCGACTTTCCGGCACCCGACGGCGACGACAAAACAAGCATGAGACCGCGTCTTTTGATGCTGTTCGGCATGGTTACTCCAGATTCTGTATCTGCTCGCGCAATTGATCCACAACGGCTTTCAGGTCAAGCCCGACCAGCGTGATGGAGGCAGCATTGGCTTTGGAGCAGAGCGTATTCGCCTCGCGGTTAAATTCCTGTGTCAAAAAATCCAGCTTGCGGCCAACACCGTTCCCTTCCTTGAGGAGGGTTCGTGCCGATGCGACATGCATTTCCAGCCGATCAAGCTCTTCCTGAATATCGGCCTTAGTGGCCAGGAATGCCGCTTCCATATGCAATCGCGCCTCATCAAGAGCCGGAGCAGCATCGAGCAGCAGGGCAACCTGCGCGGCAAGACGAGCACGAATAGCATCGATTGAGCGGCTCGGGTCGAGTTTCGCCTGTTCTACCAGCATTTCTATTGTGGCCAGCTGCACCGTCAGAATCTCGCCAAGGGCCTTGCCTTCAGTCTGACGATTATGCGCCAATTGAATGAGCGTCTCATCAAGAATAGCCAGAATCGCCCCTTCGACCTCCGCCTGATGCTCGGGTGCTGTCGCTTCCTGAGGCACTTCCAGAACGCCGCGGAGTGACATCAGACCCTCTGGCGTCGACGCCGCAAGGCCATATTCCTCGCGCAAGTGGGCGGCTATGGTCGCCAATTCCCGCAAGAGCGGCTGATTAACAATCGCCTTGGCCGTACCGGTACTCGTATCGACAGACAGGGCAGCCTGAAAATTACCCCGCTTGAAATGTTGATTGAACAGGGCCCTGGCTTTCTGCTCCACGGCCTCGAAACCTGCAGGCAGGCGAAACCGCACGTCCAGCCCTTTGCCGTTGACAGACTTGATTTCCCACGAGATCTGCGCCCCGGCGCTATTCCGGAGGTGACGGGCAAATCCCGTCATGCTCTGCAAAGACATATGTCCCCCTAAGATAAAGGCCCGATTGCAATCAGGCCTTTCGTTCTAATTGCCGCTGTCCGCGTCCGGTGAGGCATTCTTGTCTCCGGTCGCTGCCTTTGCCGCTTCGTCCAAGCGGTTTTTCTCGACGTCGCGCCAACGCTTCACATTATCATTGTGTTCTTCAAGCGTCTCGGCAAATACATGCCCGCCGGTGCCGTCGGCGACGAAGTAAAGCTCCTTCGTCTGCGAGGGATGGGCAACGGCTTCCAGTGCGTCGCGGCCAGGATTGGCGATCGGGCCCGGTGGCAGGCCATTCACCGTGTAGGTGTTATACGGCGTCGGCTTCTCCAGATCCGACTTGAGGATGGGCCGATCAGCAGGCTTTCCCTTGCCGCCGAATAGGCCGTAAATGATCGTCGGATCAGATTGCAAGCGCATCTTCTTGTTCAGCCGATTGATGAACACCGCGGCAACGCGCGGCCGCTCGTCGGCCTTCCCGGTTTCCTTCTCGACGATGGATGCAAGCGTCACAAACTCCTCGATCGACTTGAGCGGGATATTGGGGTCACGCCGCTCCCAGATATCCTCGACCAGCTTCTTCTGGTCCGATTGCATCTTCTTCACGAGTTCTTCGCGAGTTGTACCGCGCGAGAAACGCATTGTATTGGCGAAGAGTGTGCCTTCGCTTGGTGTGATGGCCGGCAGGTCGCCCGTCAGTACGTCGTCCTCTTGAACGCGCTGGAATATTTGTTCGACAGTAAGACCCTCAGGAATGGTCAGCGAATGAAGAACGGATTTACCGCTGCGCAAAAGGTCCATGATGTCGCGCATGGAGGCTCCGGCCCTGATCTCGTATTCGCCGGCTTTCATATCGCGCTGGTAGCCATAGGCTTGAACGCCATACATGAAGACGCGCGCGTCGGATATGATCCCGCGTCGCTCGAGCCCGTCGGCAATCTCCGTTATGCCAGTGCCGCTTTTGACGACATAGTTGGTGGCGACGTCGGTGGGGCCCGGCTCGTTGAACGCGACCTTGCCGAAATAAACCGCAGCCGCAGCCGCAATCACCACGAGGACGACAAGCGACAACATGAAGTTGGCAAAGACGACAATCTGGCTGCGTGCGCGGCGGGAACGCTTCTTCGGCGCGGGGGGCGGCGTACCGGGCTCAGGGCGCAGTGCTTCGGAGGCCGATTGCGGCACAATCGGCTTGCGGTCCTGCACGTTAGCGGCGGCTGAACCGTTTGTCTCTTCAGACGGTTGATCTGAGCTCACGCAAGCACCTCGGGACATGTTAACCGGCTAGAATATTGGTCTAGCCGGTAGAATCGATTGTGAATATGGCGAAAGCGCGAAAGCGCTGCCGCCAAAGGATCAATCACTGTTGATAACGCCGAAGAACCAGCGAGGCATTCGTGCCGCCAAATCCGAAGGAATTGGACAGCGCAATATCGATCTTGCGTTCTCGCGGCTTGTGCGGAACCAGGTCGATCTTGGTTTCCCTGGACGGCTTATCCAGATTGATCGTCGCCGGAGCGATATTATCGCGGATCGCCAGAGCGCAGAAAACTGCCTCGGTCGAGCCGGCCGCACCAAGAAGGTGACCGATCGAAGACTTGGTGGATGACATCGATATTTTTGATGCCGCATCGCCAACGACACGTTCGACGGCGCCCAGCTCGATGGTGTCGGCCATCGTCGAGGTACCATGCGAATTGATGTAGTCGATATCGTCCGGCGTTATGCCTGCGCGCTTCAATGCCATCTCCATGCAGCGCTGAGCTCCCTCGCCGTCCTCGGATGGTGCGGTGATATGGTAAGCGTCGCCCGACAGGCCATAGCCAATCACTTCGGCATAAATCCTGGCGCCGCGGGCAAGCGCATGCTCGAGTTCTTCGAGCACGACAACGCCCGCACCTTCACCCATGACGAAGCCGTCCCGGTCGTCGTCATAGGGACGGGAAGCAGCAGTGGGATCGTCGTTGCGTGCGGTCGACAAAGCCTTGCAGGCGGCAAAGCCCGCAAGTGAGATGCGGCTTACCGGTGATTCCGTCCCACCGGCGACCATAACGTCGGCGTCACCGAATGCAATCAACCGCGACGCGTCGCCGATGGCATGCGCGCCTGTCGAGCAAGCTGTGACAACAGCGTGGTTCGGGCCGCGCAGCTTGTGCTTGATGGAAACGTGGCCAGAAGCCAGATTGATCAGACGACCAGGGATGAAGAAGGGAGAGATGCGGCGCGGTCCCTTGTCGCGCAGGGTATAACCCGCTTCGACAATGCCTTCGAGGCCGCCAATACCCGAACCGATCAAGACACCGGTGCGAATTTGATCCTCATCGCTTTCCGGCGCCCACTTGGCATCGGTCAGCGCCTGATCGGCAGCCGCAACAGCGTAGATAATGAAGGGATCAACCTTGCGCTGCTCTTTAGGCTCCATCCAATCGTCCGGATTGAACGTGCCGTCCGTGCCATCACCTACCGGAATACGGCAGGCAATCTTGCAAGGCAGATCATCAACTTCAAATTCTGTTACACGCCGGGCACCACTCTGGCCAGCAAGAAGCCGCGACCAGGTGGCTTCAACACCGGATGCAAGAGGAGACACCAGCCCAAGGCCGGTTATGACAACACGCCTCATGGCCGATCCTTCAATGTCATACGCAACATGATTGTTTCCGGCCCCATGCATGAATGAGCAAGGCAGAACACCTTATATCACGATCCATGCGATGGCGAGCCGAACGAAAATCAGGCAGATGCTTTGTCGATGAACTTAACGGCATCGCCGACTGTCAGAATGGTCTCAGCAGCATCGTCCGGAATTTCGACGCCGAACTCTTCTTCGAAAGCCATCACGAGCTCGACAGTATCAAGGCTGTCTGCGCCCAGATCGTCGATGAAGCTCGCACCATCGGTGACTTTCTCGGCATCAACGCCCAGATGCTCAATAACGATTTTCTTGACGCGTTCTGCAGTATCACTCATGTGGAAACCTCAACCTGTTTGTTTTTCCCTATGCCTTGGTTAGCGGCACGGATGACTCTAATCAAGCAATAAGATGGTTGTTTCACCCGGTTCAGCAGCTAAAACACCCATTCCTTGCGGTTCTTTCCTTGCGGAATTGAAAGGGCATCAAATCGGTTTGATTGCCCAGACTGGTGCGCGACTTATCACGCTTTATTCACGGCCTCAATCTCATAAATGTGATTGGCGATGATACCCACTGATACCATCGGATACAACGTGCGCGCCCGATGGTAACCGGGTTAGATCATTGCCATGCCACCATTGACGTGAATTGTCTGACCTGTGACATAGGCAGCCTCACTGCTGGCAAGGTAAATAACCGACGAAGCAACCTCGGCGCCCGTGCCCATGCGGCGCATCGGAATGGCAGACATGATGGCTTCCTTCTGCTTGTCATTGAGCTTGTCGGTCATGGCCGATTCGATGAAGCCCGGCGCAACGCAGTTGACCGTAACATTACGGCTGGCGATCTCTTGCGCCAGCGACTTGGAAAAGCCGATCAGACCAGCCTTCGATGCCACATAATTTGTCTGGCCGGGATTTCCGGTTACGCCAACCACCGAAGTGATATTGATGATACGGCCATAGCGGCGGCGCATCATTGGATGGGTCAGTTCACGGGTCAGGCGGAACACAGCGGTCAAATTGACCTCAAGCACACTGTCCCAATCCCCGTCGCTCATGCGCACAAACAGGCCGTCCTTGGTGATGCCGGCGTTGTTCACGAGGATTTCGACACCCCCAAGATCAGCTTCCGCCTTTTCGCCCAGTGCCTTGACTTCGTCCCTGTGCGAAAGGTTAGCCGGAAAAATCTTAACGCGGTCGCCGAGTTCGGCTGCAAGAGCTTCAAGCTTTTCGACGCGAGTACCGTGCAGACCAACAGTTGCACCCTGCGCGTGAAGAGCACGGGCAATGGCCTCGCCAATACCGCCCGTTGCACCAGTGACGAGAGCCTTACGGCCTGTAAGATCAAACATTGTGCGTTCCTTCTTAAGCGTTCAGGGTAGCTACCGCCGCGTCGATATCCTCCGGAGTGCCGATGGCGACACCGGAAATGTCTTTATTAATACGGCGTGCGAGGCCGGTCAGGACCTTGCCGGCACCGATCTCATAGAGTGTGGTCACGCCGTTCTCGCCAAACCACTGCACCGTCTCGCGCCAGCGCACCTGTCCGGTGACCTGTTCGACCAGAAGAGCCGCGATTTCATCCGCCGATTTCACTGGAGCAGCACGCACATTGGCAATGAGCGGTACAACGGGATCATTCTTTGTGACTTGGGCCAGGGCCGCACGCATGGCCTCGGCAGCCGGCTCCATCAGAGCCGAATGGAAAGGTGCCGAGACCGGCAGCATCAGCGCGCGCTTGGCGCCTTTTGCCGTTGCGAGTGCTGCGGCCGCCTCGACCGCGCCTTTCGCGCCGGAAATTACCAACTGACCACCACCATTATCATTGGCGATCTGAACAGGCCCATGCTTTGACGCTTCGGCGCAAATGGCCTCGACATCCTCGTGCTCGAGACCGATGATCGCGGCCATCGCCCCCTCGCCTGCCGGGACGGCCTTTTGCATCGCATTACCACGGATACGCAGTAGCCGTGCGGTATCGGAGAGCGAGAACGTGCCGGCCGCGCACAATGCCGAATACTCGCCGAGCGAGTGGCCCGCTACGAAGGAGACCTTATCCTTCAAGGAAATGCCCCTGGATTCCAGCACGCGCACAACGGCAATGGATACTGCCATCAGCGCTGGCTGGGCATTGGCGGTAAGGGTCAATGTTTCTTCTGGTCCCTCCCAGATGATCGAAGACAGCTTTTCGCCAAGCGCCTCATCCACCTCGTCAAAGACGGCGCCGCGCCTCGGCGAAGTTGTCGGCCAAAGCCTTGCCCATGCCAACGGCTTGACTTCCCTGACCCGGAAAAGTGAATGCAATGGACATCGGAAGCCCCCTCCAATCGTTGCTTTATAATTGCCAATCTGCCGCGCGATGTGCCTACAGCCAAGCACGAAGTCAAGCTTTGTTGCTACCTTGCATTGGGATATCGAACACAATCGGGGTTAGATTAAGGGTGGGATTGATTGTCACTCAACCACTCTTTCATAATTACGCCGATCAGAGCGAGACTATTTGATGGGCAAACAAGCATGTATATATACGGAAACTCATCGAGTTTGTTGAAGCCGTGAGGAATTCACGGACCTATTATAAATATCCGGTCGTTGTTTCCCCCTCGCCGATGAGGATGGCGGAGGATTTGGTGCTTACGTACCCGATCTTCCAGGCTGCATGAGCGATGGTGATACGCCCGAAGAGGCTGTACATAACGCATATGATGCAATCGAAGCCTGGATTGAGGCCGCCAGTGAGTTGGGACGCGACATTCCAGCACCCTCTCAGAAACTGACATTTGCCTGATTATACGCAATTCACGCCTGTTCTTGGAAAATCTCTCGGGCGGGTTGCTTATTTAGCCATTTGCCCGTATAGAGCGCCCGTTCATTGCTCGGCGTCAGCTGGGGGCTGAACGGAGGGCCGGATGAAAATCCGTCGAAGCGTAAAGCTTCAGCCTCCCGTGTCTCCGCTCTCGATCGTCTCCATCAGCGTCCTTTCTTCCCCGGTTATCCGGCAGAGAGATTCGCAGAGGTTTACCGTTGATTCCGGGCAATACTAACGAAGAAAGGCAAAGACAATGGCTCTTTATGAACATGTGTTCCTTGCCCGACAGGACATTTCGCAGCAGCAGGTTGATGCGCTTGTAGAACAGTACAAGGGTATCATCGAAAGCAATGGCGGATCAGTCGGGCGCATCGAAAGCTGGGGACTTCGTGCCCTCACCTATCGTATCAACAAGAACCGCAAGGCGTATTACTCCCTGCTCAACATCACTGCTCCTGCAGCAGCCGTTGCCGAGCTTGAGCGCCAGCAGCGCATCAACGAAGACGTCCTGCGTTTCATGACGATCCGCGTCGAAGAACACGAGGAAGGCCAGTCGGCCATGCTCGCACGCCGTGACGATCGCCGCGACCGTGATGACAACAAGTTCGGTGGCCGCGACGACGACCGTCCGCGCCGTCCACGCCGTCCGCGTGACAACGAAGCCGGTGAAGGAGCAGAATAATGGTTGATATCAATCAGATCCCGACCCGTCGTCCGTTCCATCGCCGTCGCAAGACCTGCCCATTCTCGGGTGCCAATGCGCCGAAGATCGACTACAAGGACATCAAGCTCCTGTCGCGCTACATTTCCGAGCGTGGCAAGATCGTTCCTTCCCGTATCACGGCTGTCAGCCAGAAGAAGCAGCGCGAACTCGCCCAGGCGATCAAGCGTGCCCGTTTCCTCGGACTGCTGCCTTACGTTGTGAAGTAAGATATCCGAAGGCGGCAGAGCCAGCTCTGCCGCCTTCATCTCCATCCGCGATGGGCGCGGGCCTGGTGAACTCTAACTCTTTGACGCAATTCCTGACGAAATCCTGGAATTGGTTTGGAAACCCCAAGTTGAGGCATTGGTTCAAGAACCACCTCTAACTGCTTCGGCAAGCAGGACAGCGAGTGAAATGAAACCGACTGCAAAAGATATTGGCGTTGGAGTGTTGGCGGGGCTTTCGGCCGCGCTGCTCTCGGTCGGCGTTATCACGCAGTCGACCCTTGCCATGGCTCTCCTGCTCTTCTCGCCGCTGCCGATCTTTGTGGCTGCGCTTGGATGGGGCACTGCCGCGGGCTTTATTGCGGCCCTGGCGATGGCCGTGGCTGTTTCCGTTCTTGCTGCACCGACAGCGGCACTCATCGTTGTGTTGATCACAGCCATTCCCGCCGCTGCAGCCGCTTATTTCACCGGCCTGGCGCGTCCCGCAGAAGAAATCGGCGGTCCCAAGAACGTTTATGTCTGGTACCCGCTTGCAGATACATTGTTGCGGCTCGCGCTGATCGTAGGCGCCAGTTTCATTATCATCGGCATGCTGATTGGCTTCGGTGACGATCTTGCGGGCGAACTCGCCAAATCACTTGGCCAGCAACTTGCTGCCAACAACCCCGAACTTGCCGCAAACGCCGATGTTACCCAGAACATGGCGCAATTCGTCGTTCGCGTCCTGCCTGCCTTGCAGCCTGCCGTATGGGTGATGATTATTGTCGCCAATCTCTATCTGGCGCTGCGTCTGACCGCTGCCTCCGGACGATTGCGCCGACCAAAGGACGACTGGCCGCGCGCGTTGCGCATGCCGCGCCCGGCTCTTATCATTTTTGCAGTCGCCTGTGCGGCTTGCTTTCTACCTGGCGGCATAGGCTACGCGGCAACCGCCATTGCCGGCGCGCTTGGCGCTGGCTTCATGATGGCGGGTTTCGCCATGCTGCACGCAAGGACACGCGGCGCGCCTTGGCGCCCGGTGGCCCTGTGGTTCGCCTACCTCGCGGTCATGCTTTTTGCTTTCGCGCTCTTTCTCTTCCTTCTGGCCGGATTGTTCGATACGTCGCGCAACGCCCCGGTTTCGAAGGCTGCGAATTCAACACCACCCAATAATGACAATTGAACACCAGAACAGACAAGGAAAACTCAAATGGAAGTCATACTTCTCGAACGTATCAGCCGCCTCGGCCAGATGGGCGAAACAGTCAAGGTAAAGGACGGCTTTGCCCGTAACTTCCTCCTGCCGCAGGGCAAGGCTCTTCGTGCCAACGAAGCCAACAAAAAGAAGTTCGAGGGCCAGCGCGCCCAGCTCGAGGCCCGTAACCTTGAGCGCAAGACCGAAGCGCAGGCAATCGCTGAGAAGCTCGACGGCAAGACATTCGTCGCCGTTCGCTCCGCAGGTGAAACCGGCCAGCTTTACGGTTCAGTTTCGACGCGCGACATCGCCGACCTGATCACGGCTGAAGGCTTCTCGCTCAACCGCAATCAGGTTGAATTGAACACGCCAATCAAGACGATCGGCCTGCATAACATCGTTCTGGCCCTTCATCCAGAAGTCGAAGCAACGGTAACGATCAACATTGCCCGCACCGCCGATGAAGCTGAGCGCCAAGTAAAGGGTGAAGACCTTACCTCCGCCCAGGCAATCTACGGCATTGAAGAAGCACCGCTTTCGGACGAGTTCTTTGATGAGGACGAAGAGGGCGAAGAAAACGCCTGATTTATTTGGATGTATCATTCAAAAGAATGATCCCATCAATATTTTGAAACACCCGGCAGCGATGCCGGGTGTTTTTTTGCTTTTCAGGAACAAAAAATCGATTACATTTGTTTGTCCTCCCAATGCCCGACCTAGACTCCTCCCGAAGTCTTTCTATGGCCGAGCTCTATCGTCAATGATGGAGATTGTTCATGAATGCCATTCTAAAGGCTACACTTTCGCGACTGATACACACTGGTACACTGATCATAACGGACTCTTCCGGCAAATCCCAAACCTTTGGCGATGGAACCGGTGGGCCCATCCACTTCCGCATCAACAGCGCTGCCGCGGAGCGGAAGATCGCCTTCGATCCGTCACTGCATTTTGCCGAAGCCTATATGAACGGCGAACTCGATGTGCTGGACGGCGATATCTATGACGTTCTGAAGATCATCTTTGAAAACACCGGTGCAACCGTTGCCAGGGAACCCTGGATGCTGGCGATCGAAGGCATCCGCCGCGCCACCCGACGCCTGCACCAGATGAATACGCTGACACGGGCTTCGAACAATGTGCAGCGGCACTACGACCTCTCCGAAGACCTCTACCGGCTGTTTCTCGATACGGACATGCAATATTCATGCGCCTATTTCGAACGGCCGAACGCAACGCTCGAAGAGGCGCAAATGGCGAAAAAACGCCATATCGCAGCCAAGCTGCTGGTTGAAAAGGGTCACAAAACCCTCGATATCGGCAGCGGCTGGGGCGGCCTCGGGCTTTATCTCGCCAAGTACCTTGATGCTGACGTCACCGGTGTAACCCTGTCTCAGGAGCAACACGGGATCGCCAACAAGCGCGCCTTCGACGAGGGTCTGACCGCGCAGGCCCGGTTTGACCTGCGCGACTACCGCACGATCGAGGAAAGTTTTGACCGGATCGTATCTGTCGGCATGTTCGAACATGTCGGCATCGGCCATTTCCCCGAATATTTCCACCATACGGCGCGGCTATTGAAGAAGGACGGCGTTTTTCTGCTGCACTCGATCGGGCGCTCCGATGGGCCGTCCTATACCAATGCCTTCATCCAGAAATACATCTTCCCGGGCGGCTACATTCCGGCCCTGTCGGAGGTCGTTCCGCATATAGAGAAGGCCGGTCTGATCATCACGGACGTCGAAATCCTTCGCTTGCATTATGCCGAGACACTGCGGATCTGGCGGGAACGCTTCATGGCAAATCGCGAAAAGGCCAAGGCGATCTATGACGAGCGCTTCTGCCGGATGTGGGAATTCTATCTCGCAGCTTCGGAAGCGGCGTTCCGCTGGCAGAATCTTGTCGTGTTCCAGATCCAGCTGGCGCATCGCCAAGAGGCCGTGCCTTTGACGCGGAATTATATCGAGAAGGAAGAAAAGCGGCTCAAGCGGCTCGAATGCGAACGCAGCTCCGCCAACAGCCAGGTTCAGACCAAGGAAACTGCGGCCGGGCGTTAGGCGCCCCAAACCACCACTTCTCCGTCATCCTCAGACTGGACCCGAGGATGACGGTGATCGTTGGCATTATCCCAGCCCGCAGAATCGCGACACCGACCGGCAGGAACATCGCTGGTGGCGTTGCAGCCGAACTCAGCGCTATAGTCAACCATCAAGTCAAGCAGTCAGGTTCTTCTAACCGCATCTGTGTGAATTGCGGTGATAAGGTGCAAATCTGCGCACGCTATGAATTGCCCCACTGGGCCATAGTGAAGGAGAACAGGAAAACACGAAATGGCTGAAGCAACGGTACGCAAGATCAACGAGGCGCGGGATGCATTCTACCGCGAGGCCCCGAACAATATCGAGGCCGAACAGGCGCTGCTTGGCGCGATCCTCGTCAACAACGATGCCTTCTACCGCGTATCGGACTTCCTGAAATCGACTCATTTCTACGAGCCGCTGCACCGCAAGATATTCGACGTCTCATCCGACATGATTCGCATGGGCAAGATGGCGAATCCCGTCACGCTGAAGACATTCCTGCCGGCCGAGGAAAAGGTCGGCGAAATGACTGTCATGCAATATCTCGCCCGCTTGGCTGCAGAAGCCGTGACCGTCATCAATGCCGAAGACTATGGCCGAGCGATCTACGATCTTGCAACACGCCGCGCGCTGATCACGATCGGCGAGGACATGGTCAATATCGCTTATGATGCACCGGTCGATGTGGCGCCTCAGGGTCAGATCGAGGATGCGGAACGGCGCTTGTTCGAGCTTGCCGAAACCGGGCGCTACGATGGCGGGTTCCAGACATTTACCGATGCGGTGAAGACTGCTGTCGACATGGCCAACGCCGCCTTCATGCGCGACGGCCACCTTTCCGGCATTTCCACAGGTATTCGCGCGCTCGACGCGCGCATGGGCGGTCTGCAGCCCTCCGACTTGATCGTGCTGGCGGGACGCCCGGGCATGGGCAAGACATCGCTCGCCACGAATATCGCGTTCAACATTGCCGCCGCCTACGAGCCTGAGCAACTGGCGGATGGTACCTTCAAGGCGAAGAATGGCGGCGTCGTCGGCTTCTTCTCGCTCGAAATGTCGTCCGAGCAGCTGGCAACCCGTATCATCTCCGAGCAATCGGAGATCAGTTCCTCGAAAATCCGTCGTGGCGAGATCAGCGAGGCCGATTTTGAGAAGCTGGTGGCCTGTTCGCAGCACATGCAGAAGGTACCGCTCTATATCGACCAGACCGGTGGTATCTCGATTGCGCAGCTCGCGGCGCGCGCGCGGCGACTCAAGCGCCAGCGCGGTCTGGATGTCCTTGTCATCGACTATATTCAGCTGATGCAGGGCTCATCGAAGCGTGCGTCGGAAAACCGCGTGCAGGAAATCACAGAAATCACGACGGGACTGAAGGCGCTCGGCAAGGAGTTGAACACGCCCATAATCGCCCTCTCTCAGCTCTCCCGCCAGGTGGAAAGCCGAGAAGACAAGCATCCGCAGCTGTCAGACTTGCGCGAATCGGGTTCGATCGAACAGGACGCCGACGTTGTGCTTTTCGTTTATCGCGATGAGTATTACATCAAGAACAAGGAGCCAAAGGCGGGAACCGAGGAGCATTTCAAGTGGCAGGCCGATCTCAACGAAGCCATGGGCAAGGCCGAAGTCATCGTGGCCAAGCAGCGCCATGGTCCGACTGGCACGGTGCGGCTTGCGTTCCAGGCGGAATATACGCGCTTTACCGACCTTGCCGAAGACTCGCATCTGCCAGAACGGTTCGAGTGACCGGGTTTCCGGCTGGCGGACACCCACTTTGTCAGGTAGCTTCGTCCGATGCACACACATCGGCCGCGCCACCCTCCGCATGGATCGTCTCGCCATTCGAGAAACAGAACTGATCCAATATGACTGCAAACCACTCCAACATCACGACCACTGGTGCCGATCCAAGGCTTGCGGGCGGGCGGCTCACAATCGACCTCGACGCTCTTGTCGCCAACTGGCGGCTTCTCGCAGAAAAGTCGCCGGCGGATACTGGGGCCGTGGTGAAGGCTGACGCCTATGGACTCGGTATCGTGCACGTTGTGCCCGTGCTGTGGCAGGCGGGATGCCGGACGTTCTTCGCGGCGCTGCCCGAAGAAGGTTTGCGCGTGAAAGCTGTCGCGCCCGATGCCCGGGTGTTTGTCCTCAATGGTTTCTTTGCTGAGGCTTTTCCGGTTTATGAACAGTCCGATCTGATCCCGGTTTTAGGCTCCCTGCATGAACTCAGTCTGTGGAAAAAGCTGAATAATGGCCGCAAAGACAAGCTGCCTTTTGCGCTCAACGTCGACACGGGCATGAACCGGCTGGGCCTCAACGTCGATGAAGGGCTGGCGTTTGCTGCGGATGGACGGGCCGACAAGCCGATCCTTTTGATCACGCACCTAGCAACGGCCGATGATCGGGCTCATGCATTGAACCAGAAACAATTCGAATCTTTTCAAGAGCTTCGCGCCGCCTTTGCAGGAATTGAATCAAGCATCGCCAATTCTCCTGGCATCTTTCATCCGGCAAGTAGAGAATTCGATCTCAACCGCCCAGGCGTTGCGATATATGGCGGAGAGCCGCTTTCGGACACGCCCAATCCTATGCGTCCGGTGGTGACTCTGGAGGCACGTATCGTCCAAATCCAAACTGGTGTGAAGGGTGAAACCGTCGGCTATGGCGCGACCACGACGCTCCAACGCGATACGCGCATCGCTATTTGTTCAGTGGGCTATGCGGACGGTTACCTTCGATCTGCTTCAGGCAGCGGCGTGCCCTTGCGCAATGCGGTGCCTGGCGGCGGCGAAGGGTTCGTGGCCGGCAAGAAAGTACCGATCATCGGCCGGATTACCATGGACCTCACCTCGTTCGATATTACCAATCTCGCCGAGGATGCCGTAAAGCCGGGCGACTATATTGAGCTGTTCGGCCCGAACATTGCGCTTGACGATGCCGCCCGTTCGGCCGGCACCATAGGTTATGAATTGCTGACAAGCCTCGGAAATCGTTACCACCGCCGCTATCTCCATTCCGGAAATGGCAACTGATGGCCAAAACGAGAATTCAATTCATCTGCCAGAATTGCGGCGCTGTTCATGCGCGTTGGGCGGGAAAGTGCGACGAGTGCGGCGAGTGGAACACGCTCGTCGAGGAAGGCACATCCGGCGGCATCGGCAGCGGGCCAGGCAAGCTGTCGAGCCGCAAAGGCCGCGCGGTCGCTTTGACCACCCTCTCCGGCGAGATCGAGGATGCACCGCGCATCCAATCCGGAATCAACGAGCTTGATCGCGTCACCGGTGGTGGTTTTGTCCGCGGTTCGGCAATCCTCGTCGGCGGCGATCCAGGGATTGGGAAATCCACCCTGCTCACGCAGGCCGCCGCCGCTCTGGCACGCAAAGGCAATCGCGTCGTCTACGTTTCCGGTGAGGAAGCGGTGGCACAGATCAGGTTGCGCGCCCAGCGATTGCATGCTGCCGACACGGATGTTCTGCTCGCTGCAGAAACCAATGTCGAGGATATTCTGGCGACCATCTCCGACGCAAAGCGGCCGGATCTGATCATTATTGATTCGATCCAGACCCTCTGGACCGACGCCGCCGATTCGGCACCCGGCACGGTCACCCAAGTGCGGGCCGGCGCCCAGGCCATGATCCGTTATGCGAAGCAGACAGGTGCGGCAGTGGTTCTCGTTGGCCATGTCACGAAGGAAGGCCAGATTGCCGGGCCACGCGTCGTCGAACACATGGTCGATGCCGTGCTCTACTTCGAGGGTGAAGGCGGTCACCATTACCGGATACTCCGCACCGTGAAGAACCGTTTCGGGCCAACCGACGAAATCGGTGTGTTCGAAATGTCGGACCGGGGATTGCGGGAAGTCGCCAATCCTTCCGAGCTTTTTCTCGGCGAACGCAATGAAAAGTCGCCTGGAGCCGCGGTTTTTGCCGGCATGGAAGGCACGCGGCCAATTCTGGTCGAGATCCAGGCCCTCGTCGCACCCTCTACCCTCGGCACTCCCCGCCGCGCAGTCGTGGGATGGGATGGCAACCGGCTGTCGATGATTCTCGCGGTGCTCGAAGCGCATTGCGGCGTTCGCTTCGGTCAGCATGATGTTTACCTGAATGTCGCGGGTGGATATCGCATTGCCGAGCCTGCAGCCGACCTTGCCGTTGCATCTGCACTGGTTTCCTCTATCGCCGGTATTGCCCTTCCCGCAGATTGCGTCTATTTCGGCGAAGTCAGTTTATCTGGCGCGGTTCGCCCGGTGGCGCACGCAGTGCAGAGGCTGAAGGAAGCAGATAAGCTTGGGTTCAAACAGGCTGTTCTTCCCAAGGGAAGCAACGATGTCTCAAAGAACGGCAATGCTCGTCTGACCGAGACGGCGTCGCTGCCGGACCTTGTGGCCCGGATTGCAGCGTCGGGACCCGGTAAAAGACAACGCGAAGACTGACTACCAAGCCGATCTAACGAGGCTCTGGCTGATCAGGTTTGAATTGGGGACTGTAAATAATGCCGATTACGTTGCTTGACGGAATTCTATTGGGCATCACCCTCGTTTCGGCGGTCCTTGCCATGGTGCGCGGCTTTTCCCGGGAGGTGCTATCGGTTGTCTCCTGGGCAGCTGCCGCTGCGGCTGCTTACCTCTTCTACAAGCCGGTCGTGCCCTTTCTGACGCCATATATCAGCAACGACACCATCGCGCAGATCGCTGCGGCTGGCCTCGTCTTCATCGTTACGTTGATTGTCGTGTCCATCATCACCATGAAGATTGCAGATTTCATTATCGACAGCCGCATCGGCGCGCTGGACCGGACGCTCGGCTTCCTCTTTGGTGCAGCACGCGGCGTGCTCCTGGTTGTTGTTGCCATGTTGTTCTTCAACTGGCTGGTGACTGACAACCAGCCGGCCTGGATCGCCCAGGCGAAATCCAAGCCGATGATCGATTCACTGGGGGCAAAACTGATCGGTCTGTTGCCGGAAGATCCGGAATCGACCATTCTCAACCGACTGAAGCCCGGTACAACGACGGCACCTGATACTGCCCCAGACGGCACCGCAGCGCCGGAACCCAAGGAAGACATTCCTCCGGAAGGTACGACAAACCAGTAATAGTGCGTGAGAACGACATAACTGCGTCAATATTCGCACTTATCGGCTCTTGGCGTTTATTTGGTAATGCTCCATATAGTGTGGCATAATGCAAGCTAGACACAATTGAATCTGCGGCGAAAGGCTGGCGGTAATGACCGACATTTCTCGTAACGATACCCAATTGATGTCCCTCGATGATGACACACTGCACGAAGAGTGCGGTGTGTTTGGCATTTTGGGGCATCCCGACGCTGCAACCCTGACAGCGCTCGGGCTGCATGCCCTGCAGCATCGCGGGCAGGAAGCAGCCGGTATCGTCTCCTATGATGGTCGGCAGTTCTGTTCGGAACGCCGAATGGGTCTCGTCGGTGATCACTACACCAACCCGGCGACCCTCGCCCAGTTGCCAGGTGACCGCGCAATTGGCCATGTCCGCTATTCCACGACTGGCGATACGGTCTTGCGCAATGTGCAGCCACTGCTCGCAGAACTCGAGGTTGGCGGTATCGCCATTGCCCATAACGGCAATTTCACCAATGGCCTGACCCTGCGCCGCCAGTTGATTGCCGATGGCGCTATCTGCCAGTCGAATTCCGATACGGAAGTCGTGCTGCATCTCATTGCCCGTTCACGCAGTGCCTCTTCCAGCGACCGTTTCATCGACGCGATCCGCCAGATGGAAGGCGGTTATGCGATGCTCGCACTGACCCGCACCAAACTTATTGCTGCGCGCGACCCTATCGGCATCCGCCCGCTCGTCATGGGCGAACTTGACGGCAAGCCAATCTTTGCATCTGAGACCTGTGCACTCGACATCATCGGCGCCAAATTTGTACGTGACGTGGAGAATGGTGAAGTGGTGGTCTGCGAGATCCAGCCGGACGGTTCGATAAGCATCGACACGTTCAAACCACAAAATCCAAAACAGGAGCGCCTGTGCCTGTTCGAGTATGTCTATTTCGCCCGTCCCGACTCCATCGTCGGCGGACGCAATGTCTACACCGCGCGCAAGAACATGGGCATCAATCTCGCCAAGGAAGCGCCGCTTGAGGCTGATGTTGTTGTCCCTGTTCCGGATGGCGGTACGCCCGCAGCCATCGGTTTTGCCCAGGCAAGCGGCATTCCCTTCGAACTTGGCATCATACGTAACCATTATGTCGGCCGGACATTCATCGAGCCGACCCAGTCGATCCGGGCATTCGGAGTCAAGCTGAAGCACTCGGCGAATCGTGCCGTCATCGAAGGCAAGCGCGTTGTGCTCGTCGATGACTCGATCGTGCGTGGAACTACATCGGTCAAGATCGTGCAGATGATTTGCGATGCCGGTGCACGCGAAGTCCATATCCGCGTGGCCAGCCCGATGATCTTCCATCCTGACTTCTATGGCATCGATACGCCGGATGCCGACAAGCTGCTGGCCAATCAATATGCCGACCTGGCCGCCATGTGCGATTACATCGGTGCCGATTCATTGGCGTTCCTGTCAATCGACGGGCTGTACAAGGCCGTCAGCGGATCGCCGCGTGATGCGCGCGCGCCGTTGTTCACCGATCATTATTTCACTGGCGATTACCCGACACGGCTTCTCGACAAGGACGGCCCCAGCAACGTCCACAAACTATCGCTTCTCGCAAATAACGGTTGAGCATAACTCATGATTTCTGACGGCAGTTTTCGGCTGGACGGCAAGGTTGCGCTTGTCACCGGCGCATCCCGCGGCATTGGCTATTCCCTTTCCAAAGAACTTGCAGCCCGCGGTGCTCATGTGATTGCAGTCGCCCGCACGGTGGGTGGACTTGAAGAACTCGATGATGAGATCAAGGCGGCTGGTGGTACGGCAACGCTGGTGCCCCTGGACTTGACCGATATGCCAGCGATTGACCGTCTCGGCGGTTCTATCCATGAGCGCTGGGGCAAGCTCGATATCATGGTGGCAAATGCCGGGGTTCTGGGGACGATTTCGCCGATTGGTCATGTCGAGGCAAAGGTTTTCGACAAGCTGATGGCGATCAACGTTTCGAGTGTATGGCGTCTTATCAGGACTACGGATCCGCTTCTGAAACTCTCTGATGCTGGCCGCGCCATTCTGCTGTCGTCGAGCGTTGCATACACGGCACGCGCCTATTGGGGTCCCTATGCGGCATCCAAGGCAGCCGTCGAAGTCATGGCGCGCTCATGGGCCGAGGAAACTCGCCAGACTCGTCTGCGCGTCAATTCCGTCAATCCCGGCGCGACTCGAACGGCAATGCGGGCGCAGGCCATGCCGGGCGAAGACCCCGACACGCTGCCAACACCGGCCGAGGTTGCCGCCAAGATCGTATTGCTCTGCGATCCCGCACTCGACGCAACAGGCAAGCTCTACGATGTGCGCGCCAACAAATTGTTGAGCTACAACGACCCGAGCTAACCGGCCAGGCGTATGACGCTATCACTGGTTACATTTGCCGATGACGTGCGCGCACGCCATGCCTTCGGGCTCGTACCGGTCACGCGCAAAAATTCGCGGTTAAAGTTTGATTTTGTCTGAAAGCCCGCATCAAACATGATCCGGGTGATCGGCGCATCCGTACGGGCCAGCAGACGGCAGGCTTCCTTCACCCGATAATCATTGACGTATTGCGAGACGCTCATCCCCTTCACGCGATTGATGGCGGTCGAGACTTGTCGAGCTGACACACCCATTTTGCGGGCGAGCCGGTTGAGGTTGAGATCAACATCGCGGTAGAGCGCGCGCGACTGCATCAGCGTGTCGAGCGATGCCGCTATCGCTGCATCCTCCTCGCTGGCCATCACCGGCGCAGCGGCGTCATCGCCGGGTTCTTCGGATGGCGGCTGGCTCGTCCCTGCAACCGTGGCTGCTGTTCCCAAAATGAGCAACGCCAGTACGTTGCCGAATGCGACGATACCGCCCGAATAGGCGCCGCCTGTTTCAGCAAAGTCGAGGCTGATGACAATATCGATCAAGCCTGAAGCCAATACCGAGAAAGCTGTAACCTGCAAAGCCCTGTAGGTGCTGATCACGCCATCGAGCCTCGATGAGCCGAGCGCATTCGGTCCCGCCCATGCGAGCGCCGTGAGCGCGAGGCCGTAACCGAGGAAAATTAGAATGAGAGCAAGCGAAATTGGTGCTGGCCAGAACGCGATGAAGCCAAGGATCAGCAATGCGGGCAGTGCGTGCAGCAGGAGGAATGGCCGCTTCAACATCGATCGTCCGTCTCTCAGCCCTTCGAAACTCAGCCAGGCCAGTGCAGGAACGATCGCCGCCAGTACGGCCTGCACAGGCAGGATCTGGGTCACACCATAGCCCCAGCGAACGCCAATCACGACGGACTGCAACACATAGACAGCAATCAAGGCCGTGAAGAACGGGTTTGGAGCGTTGCCGTCATTCCGCCTGATCATCTGGATCAGCAGGATGAGCAGCAGAAGAGCAACGACAAATGGCAACGGGACAAAGAGCATGGCAACTACCGGCAAACTGATTGGCGCCACAGTGTCCTGAATCACGTTTCGGGACGACCTTGAATGCGATCAAGGTCGAAATTCCCGAAGAAAGCAAGCTTCTTGGTCGCAACGGCAATCAACACCGTGACATCCGTTAGTATGGGCCGATCGCTCCAACCATTAAATGGCAAGGACGTTTACATGAAAATACTCACACTCTCAGCGATGCTTTCTTTTCTTGCCTTCAGCATTCTTCCCGCTCAGGCTGCTGGATTGCAGCTCATCGAAGTGCCCGAAAACACTCATGGACCCGCCATTGCTGGCGCGGTCTGGTACCCGTGTGCCGGTACACCGACTGAAATCAATATTGCCGGTTTTGATATGAAGGCGGTACAAGACTGCCCTATCAGCGGGACCAAACATCCGTTTGTGATTATCTCGCACGGTGTGGGTGGTACCTTTGGCAATTTCCACGGGCTGGCCGAACTCCTCTCTGACAACGGCTTCATCGTCGCAGCCATCAATCACCCGTTGGACAGTGGCCAATCCAAGGTGAGAAATCCCGGCGATATTGCCTCGATGGTGCAGCGACCGATGGACATTTCCCGGTTGATTGATTTCATATTCTACAATTGGCCGGAAGGATCAAGAATTGACGCGATACGCGTTGGTTTCATCGGCTACTCAAGGGGTGCATTCACCGGCCTTGGATTGGTCGGCGCTAATCCCGATTGGAAACGTCTGCTCGATAATTGCCCTGTATATCCCGGAAACCGCTTTTGCGAACAGATCCGGTCCGGCCCAATCGCTCCCATGTCTCACGATGGAAGAATCAAGGCCGCTGTCATTGTCGACTCACCGGCAGGGCGGCTTTTCCCAAGCTCTGGACTGCGTGATATAACAGTGCCGCTACAGTTCTGGGCATCTGAGCGTGGCGGAGACGGCGTATCCCCCGACGATGCAGCAATGATTGTAGGGAACCTTCCTATCAAGGCGGATTTGCGCGTCGTTCCCAATTCCGGTCATTTCTCCTTCCTTCCCCCTTGCACCATGGAATTTGCGCGACGCACTGCGGAGGATGAACCTGAGCTCTGTACTGACAAGACGGGCTTTGACCGCGCTGCCTTCCATAAGCAGTTCGGCGCGGAAATCCTGGCCTTCTTCCGCAAAAATATAGTCGAAGTCACGAAACCCTAAGAGAAATACTCCCCCGAACATATCCAAATGTAGCGTTAGAACGATGGAGACTCCGATGAAGTTCTGGACAACGCTTTGTGTTGCCGTCATTTCGATTATCTCAACGCAGTCAATGGCCGATGCAGACGTTAATGTGGGCGTCCGCCAAATCCTTGCACCGTCGAAGGAGCGTGGAGTCGATCTTGATGTGACGGTCTGGTATCCCGCTCAAGCGGGTGGCGAGCAGGTTCTGCTGGGTGACAACGCGTTTTTCGTTGGAACGACTGCTATGCACGACGCGCCGATCTCCGAAAAGAGGTTTCCGCTCATCCTGCTTTCACATGGTGCCGGGCTAGCGGGTAGCGCCCAGGCTTTGAGCTGGGTTGCAACGCCGTTAGCCGAGCGCGGCTTCGTTGTTGCTGCTCCCACACATCCGGGAAACACCGGTAGAAATAGATCAGCCTTTGAAACAATGAGAATATGGTTGCGACCTGCCGATCTCATCGCAACCTTGAATACAATAGAGACAGACGAATTTTTCCAAAATCATCTTGATCAAGGCAAGACCGGTGTTCTTGGTCTCTCCCTGGGTGGTAACACAGCTTTGGCAATAGCGGGTGCTCGCTTAGACTCACAACTCTTGGCAAGCTATTGCGATACGGACTTGCTCAATCCTTCGCTTTGTGGGTGGGTCAGACAGAGCGGTGTTGATCTTCATGCGATGAATTTGGAACCTGCAAATCGTGACAATATGGACGAGCGGATTCGGTTTGCCATGGCAATTGATCCTGCTCCATCCGATATCTTTGAACTCAAGAGCTTCGCCAGGATTAAAATTCCAGTTGATATCATTAATCTTGGTCACCCGGGGAAAATCCCGCTGACAATTCAGGCCTCCGGAATCGCAAAAGCGATTTCAAATGCGAGGTTTGCAGTAATCGAAGATGCGAGCCACTATAGCATGTTTGCCGAGTGCAAGCCCGCCGCTTCCGAGATCATTGCGGCTGAAAAGATCGGTGATCCGCTTTGCGACGATGGTGGCGGGCGGTCACGCGCCGAGATTCATGCGCAGCTTGTCGATATGATCATCCTGGCCTTCGAACGGACCCTGAAAGCGGCCCACTAAAGCGGCGTGGCTCCGGAGTCAGGAAACGGCCCCGGAGCCATCCTTTTCAACATTCGCAAGCGCCGCAGCGTCGGCTGCTTCGAAACGCTTCCACGCCCTGGCGCTGAAAGGCAGCGTGATAAAGAACGCTATCGTCGTCAGCGTCAGCGTCTCCCATGTATAGCTCATCAGGAATGCCACATAGACAACGATGAACAGGAACGTCGGCATCACCCAATCGGACCGCAGCTTCGTGCCCGCGGCCTTGCCGCTGTAGACCGGCAGGCGACTGATCATCAGGATCGCGACGCCGACTGTATAAGCGGCCGCAGTAAAAGCCAGCGTGCGGGTCGGCGCGAGGCCGAGAAAGCCGAGATAGACCGGGAGCATAACCAGCATCGCGCCTGCTGGCGCCGGAACACCGGTGAAGAAGTTATTCTGCCACAGGGGCTTGTCCACCACGTCCAACATCACGTTGAAGCGGGCAAGGCGCAGACAGCAGGCAATGCAATAGAGCAGCGCGGCGATCCAGCCGAATGAGCGCGCCTGATCAAGCATATAGGCGTAGAGAACCAGAGCCGGTGCCACGCCGAAATTGACGATGTCGGCGAGAGAATCCATCTGGGCACCGAATTTTGTGGACCCCTTCATCATACGGGCAATGCGTCCATCGATTCCGTCGAGAAACGCGGCCAGCAGCACCATGGAGACGGCAAGTTCAAATCGGTTTTCGAACGCCAGCCGGATCCCGGTTAGACCTGCGCAAATCGCCAGAACCGTAATCACATTGGGAGCGAGATAACGCATCGGGATGCGCGAGCCGGTCAGGGTTCGAACCTGCGGTTTCTCGTCGAAAAGTGGATCGGCTTCGTGTTCGCTCATTCCGGTTGCCTTAGCTGACGCGAACGAGCGGAGCGCTGGCCGCGCCGCCGAATTCTGCGATCACGGATTCGCCGCCGACAGCGATCTGGCCAATCGCGACGCGCGGGGTGAAGCCTTCCGGTAAATAGACATCGACGCGCGAGCCGAAGCGGATCAGGCCAAAGCGTTCGCCAATGGCGATTGCAGTGTTTTCATCTGCCCAGCAAACAATGCGGCGTGCCACAAGACCAGCGATCTGCACGACTGCCACTTCCCCGTTCGGACTGTCGATCAACAGGCTGTTGCGTTCGTTTTCGGCGCTGGCTTTGTCGAGTTCGGCATTCAGGAATTTGCCTGGCTTGTGGACGATTGTTGAAATGCGCCCACGCACCGGGGCGCGATTGATGTGGCAGGAGAAGACATTCATGAACACCGAAATACGGGTCATTTCCTTCTCACCTAGCCCGAGTTCGCGCGGCGGTATTGCAGGACCGACTGCCGAAACGATACCATCGGCCGGGCTGATCACCAGCTTGTCGTCAGTTGGCGTCACGCGCTGCGGATCCCGGTAGAAATAGATGCACCAAGCGGTAAGGATGACACCGATCCAGAACAGCGGTTCCCAGAAATATCCAATGATGATCGTCGCGCCGGCAAAACCGGCGATGAACGGATAACCTTCCCGATGAATAGGCACCAGCGTGTTACGGATGGAATCGACAAGGCTCATTCGTTTGTTCCTGATTGTGCCGGCATCTCAGCAAGGGACGTCCCATGAAACGGCAACTGCTCCAAAGGTTTGAGAGCGTTACTTATCGGAGATCAACGAATTGGGCAAACCTTTCACGCGGACCGATCCGCGTGATCTCCAGGTTTTTCAGCGTCACGCTGGCAAAGCGGGTTTGCCGCGGACAACAACGCCAAGATCGTCTTCCGCCTGTACCCGGCGCAGCCGCTCCTCCGCCTCGGTGGCTTCGCGCTGGCGATTCCACATGGAGGCATAAAGCCCATGCTTGGCCAGCAGCTTCAGGTGCGTTCCGCGCTCAGCGATCACGCCGTCCTTCAGGACAATGATCTCGTCTGCGCCGATGATCGTCGAAAGCCGATGCGCAATAACCAGCGTTGTGCGGTTACGGCTGACCAGATCGAGTGCTGACTGGATTTCATGTTCAGTCGCGCTGTCGAGCGCCGATGTTGCTTCATCCAGGATAAGGATTGGCGGAGCCTTCAAAATGGTCCTGGCGATTGCGACACGCTGTTTCTCGCCGCCAGAAAGTTTCAGACCGCGCTCGCCGACCATGGCGTCATAGCCTTCAGGCAAGCTTTCGATGAACGGCCCGATCTGCGCCAATTCCGCAGCATTGCGCATTTCCTCATCGGTCGCGCTGATGCGTCCGTAAAGGACATTGTAGGCGATGGTGTCGTTGAACAGGACTGTATCCTGCGGAACCATTCCAATGACCGAGCGCACGCTTTCCTGCGTCACATCGCGAATATCCTGGCCGTCGATACTGATGGATCCGTCCTGAATGTCGTAGAAGCGGAACAGCAATCGCGACAGGGTTGACTTGCCCGCCCCGGAAGGGCCGACAATGGCAACAGTTTTGCCCGCTGGCACATCGAAACTGACGCCTTTCAGGATGGGCCGTTTTGGATCATAGGCGAAGTGCACATTGTCGAAGCGCACAGAACCCCGATCGATCGTCAACGGTTTCGCGTTTGGCTTGTCCATGACTTCCTGCTCAACATCGAGCAGGTCGAACATTTGCTCAATGTCCGTCAGTCCTTGACGCACTTCGCGATAGATGAAGCCGATGAAGTTGAGCGGAATGGAAAGCTGCATCAGCATGGCATTGATGAAGACGAAGTCACCGATCGTCTGCGTGCCAGCAAGGACCTCCCTGCCCGACATGATCATCATGACCCCCATGCCGGCGCCGAAGATCACTGCCTGACCGAAGTTCAGCCAGCCGAGGGAGGTCCAGATGCGGGTCGCGGATATCTCATAACGCGCCATGGCAGTGTCGAAGCGTTTCGCTTCCATCGCTTCATTGCCGAAATATTTGACTGTCTCAAAGTTCAGCAGTGAATCGATCGCCTTGGAATTGGCATCCGTATCCGAGGCATTCATGTCACGGCGGATGCCAATACGCCAATCACTGGCTCGAACGGTAAACCAGGTATAGAGCCACACTGTCGCGACCACGACTGCCAGGTAAGACAGGCCGTAAGTGACGGCGAATATGATGGCCGTCAGTACGAACTCGATGATGGTCGGCGCCGTGTTCAGAATGGTGAACCGCACGATCGTTTCAATGCCCTTCGTGCCGCGTTCGATGATGCGAGAGAGCCCGCCGGTGCGGCGCTCCACGTGAAAGCGCAGCGACAGATCGTGCATATGGACGAACGTCCGATAGGCCAGTTTTCGCACAGCATATTGGCCGACACTGGCAAAGAGCGCATCACGCAATTGATTGAGCCCTGCCTGAACGATGCGGGCCACATTATAGGCGGCGACCAGCATCAGTGGTCCGATCAGCAGAACGGGCACGAGCTCGGACGTCTCAAGTTTGCCATTCAGCGCATCGGTTGCCCATTTGAAGAAATAGGGAACCAGCATCAGGACAACCTTGGAGACAAGCAGATAGGCGGTCGCCCAAACCACCCGCATCTTCAGATCCGGACGTTCGTCCGGCCACATATACGGCCAGAGATTTCGAATTGTCTGGAGTGTCTTTCCAGACTCGGCTGAGACGGTTTTACTAGCCACGTTTAATCCTTGTGAACAATGTCGCGCTGAGGCCGCGCCACTTTCCCGACAATTGTCTCTGGCGGACAGCAAAGGTTGGCCATATCGCTGACGAACGACGCGACATCGGCGAATGCTTCCGGGTTGATGCTGTATTGGGAACTCTGACCCGCTGGCCGGTAGTGCACGAGACCGGCATCGACCAGGATCTTGAGGTGTTGCGACACGGTCGATTGCGCCAGGTCAAGTTGCGCAACGATATCCTTGCAGCAGGAGGCGTCGAGGCAAGCGAGTTGGCGGACAATGCGCAGCCGTGCCGGATGAGCCAGCGCGGCAAGCACACGCGCCGATTCAGCGTCGGCTACAGGCCGTTCAAATCGAGTGCTGCATTTCATCGTTCATCGGCGATAAACGATACAAATTTCCATTGCAAGTGGAAAATGCGAACGCTCCTACTCCGAAACAGGTGACAGCAGATCGATTTTGCTATTGCTGTGCCTGTTTGTCCTTCTCCGGCAAGCTAAACACCTGACCAGGGAAAATCATGTTCGGATTACGGATCTGTTCCTTGTTGGCCAGATAGATTGTCGTGTAACGCATTCCCTCGCCATAGGTGCGGCGTGAAATTTGCCAGAGATTGTCACCCCGACGGATGATCACCGATCCCTCGACATTCTTCAAAGGCGCTTCAACGTCGGGTGCTTGCGTTGCCTGGGCATCCGTCTGAGGTGCAACGGCACCTGTTGAAGTCTGCGAACCATCGACCGATGGTGCCGGATCCGCAGACGCCACGGCCGAAACGCGGTCGCCGGCTTCACGTTTGAACGGAACAGCTGCCCGGGCAACGACGGTCACACCATCTTTGCCGATCATGTCGGCGCGCACGATGTAGTCACCAACAGCCAGTTCGCGAACCGCCTGCACAAGAAACCGGCCGTTTGGCGATGTCTTTGTGACGCCAACCAAGTCGTCATTGGCATAGACTTTGACGGTCGAACCTGCCTCGGCCGTCCCAGCGATGAAAAGCTTATTGCCCTCGATCTCCACAGCCTCAACGGCGATTAACGCCTTTTCGTCGGGTGCGACTACCGGCTTGTCACCCTTCGGGGCAGCGGCAGTCGCCGTTTCGGCCGGTGCAGCCGGAGGTTCAACAGCTTGTGGTTTGGTGATCATGCGGCTTGGCTGGCCAGACTGCTCCACCAGTGCCAATACCTGGCCGGTCTTTGTCTCAGGAATTGAGACAATCGCCGTCTCAAGCGATGTCATTGCGGTTCCGTCCGGCAGTGTTGAACGCAGAACAAGTTGATAGTCACCCGGTTTCAACGGATCATCCAACACGATGACGAAGTCGCCACTCTCTGACGATTTCGTTGAACCGATCACATTGGAGCGAGCGAGGAGATCAACGGATGCATTCTTACCGGCCTTGCCGGCGATGACCATTGCGCCCGAGGGTTCAACGCGCAAGACATCAAACGTCGGTGCGATCGGTTTTGTCTCCACCACCTCACCTTGCGGCGCCGCAGCTGCCGGAGGCGTTTGCGCGGCCTGGGGGGCGGGAGCCGTTGCATCTGGCACGGTCGGCGTTTGGGCAACGGGTGCCTGCGGCTGCGGCGTAAATTCAGCAGGCTTGGTCTGCACTGTGCCGCTGACGGGAGCGACCGGTTTATCTGAAGTCGGCTTGCCTGGCAGGTATCCCATGTAAGCAGCCGCAAGCCCCACCGCCACGACTGAACCAAACCCCAAGAACGCAAATTTATTGTTGATCATTGTTCCCCGATCCTCTTGTTCTTTTTGCTCTAGCGCCTTTTGTACCAAGCTACAAGAAAACGCTGTAAATTCAGCCCTATTCTTTAGACTTACTCACCAAAAATCTCACTCCAGCATTTTGTCGCCTTTGTATCGGGCTTGACGTTTTGCGATGCACAAGGCACCACTCATCGAATGAGCAAGATTCGATCCATTTGCGTCTATTGCGGTTCCTCGCCCGGACGTGATCCGATTTACAAGCAAAGCGGCAAGCTTCTCGGCAAGTCGATCGCTGAGCACGGGCTTGAGCTTGTCTATGGCGGCGGCACCAAGGGCATCATGGGCGCAGTCGCAGACGGCGTGATGTCTGCGGGCGGCAAGGTCACCGGGATCATTCCGAAGTTCCTGATGAACAAGGAAGCCACCGAACACGCACTTGGCCAGCTTTCGGAGTTGATTGTTACCGAAGACATGCACGAGCGCAAGCACAAGATGTTCGAACGGTCGGACGCCTTTGTCACCCTGCCAGGCGGGATCGGCACCGTTGAAGAGATCGTCGAGATCATGACCTGGGCGCAGCTCGGCCGCCACCGGAAACCGATGGTCTTCGCCAATATCAATGGCTTCTGGAACCCCATGCTGGCGCTTATTGACCACATGAAGGCAGAGGGCTTCGTTCATACGTCACATTTGGTCAATCCGCTCGTGGTAGAAGCCCCAGAAGATATCGTGCCTGCCGTCCTGAATGCCTCGGCAAAAGGCGACCGGGAAGGTAACGAAGCGATTATCGGACGGATGTAGGAAACGAAAAGGGATCTCATGGCGGACAGTATAACCTCCGATCCCTCACCCTCCGTCGCCAAGCTCCACAATGATGATTTTGTCATAACCCACGGTTTTGGCCCGGATGGTGCGCTGCTGCAAAAGGCGTTTCCGCCGGCGCACGCGGCGTGGATATGGAAGAGCTATGCCCTTGCCGATGCCAGAGCGCGACGCTCAATCGAAACAGATGAAAACCTGCCGGAACTGGTCAGGGAGACATTTCTCGCCACAGGCGACCAGTACCAGATCAGCTACGAGGATGGGTGGCTGTTCGGCGAATTGCCCGACCTTCAGCACGAGCACTATGGCGATCCGCGTGAATTGGGTTATTTCCGGTTCGCCTTCAATGACCGGCTTTTCATCAGCGGGCGGCGGCATCCACTCCAGTCGGTCGACGACGTCCGGCAGTCCATCAGCCGCGGCAAGATCAAGCCAGCATCGCCGATTGCGCTGTTCAATGCCATCTTTCGGCGCTTTCTCGAGCTCCTGAAGGCCGAAATCGCCAAACTCGCTGAGACGCTCAATTCAATCGAAGATCACATTGTCGGCGAAAACTGGCAAGGTGAGCGCGAACGGCTCGTGCCGGTCCGGCGCCAAATCGTTGTCTTTCACCGCTACCTGACGGCAGCGACAAGCCTGTTCCGCCACATCGACCATGCGGATCGCCGCGCCCTCCCCGAAGATCTGGACGACCTGATCGAAGGCTTGTCGCGTCGTGCTGAGACATTGCACGCTGAAGGAGAACAACTGCAACAGCGAGCACGATTGTTACAGGACGAACTGCTGGCGAAGCTCACCGATCAGTCGAACCAGTTTCTTTATGTCCTATCGGTCATGACGGCGGTCCTGTTGCCGACAAATGTCATAACTGGCCTGTTCGGCATGAACACGGAGGGACTGCCCTTTTCCGGCAATCTGCATGGATTCTGGGTAGTTGCATTCATTGCCTTGGTGATCTCGGCAATCGTCTATCTGCTCGTACGCAGGATCGGCGGCTCGAGAAACTAGGCCGTCGCCAGTGATCTCGCTTTGCGGGCTTCATTCAACATTGACCAGGTGTAGATCGCGAGTGCTGACCAGATCAGCGCAAAAGCGATGAATTGGATATGCGAAAATGGCTCGCCAAAGACGAATATCGCGCTCAGGAAGACGATCGTCGGCGCAATGTACTGCATAAGTCCAATCGTGGTGTAGCGCAGGAGTTTCGCACCGAACGCATATAGAATGAGCGGGACCGCCGTGGCTGGGCCAGCGAACAACAGCAGGGCGATGTCATGGGCGTTGCCATTGAAGAAATGGCTGGTTCCCTGTGACACCGTCCAGAATATATAGCCGAGCGCAGGGACCGAGAGGAGCAGAACCTCCAGCATGAAGCCCTGTGTCGGGCCGATCGGTAATGTCTTGCGGAAAAAGCCGTAGAAGCCAAAACTGAAGGCGAGGACCAGCGAAACCCAAGGCAAACCGCCGGACGACACCGTCAGAAGGATCACGGCACAAGCTGCCAGGGCGACGGCCAGGATTTGCGGCTTCGACAGGCGTTCCGAGAGAAAGATCCCGCCAAGCACGACGTTCACCAGAGGATTGATGTAATAGCCAAGTGCCGTATCGATGGCATGGCCGCTGCCAATAGCCCAGACATAGGTGCCCCAGTTGAGCGTAATAAGCGATGCCGTCAGCATAGCCATGCCAAGCATGCGCGGGGTGGTGAGCGCGACTTTCAGATCACCGAACAGGCCGAGCCACCAGAGCAGCGCACCGGCGATCGGCACAGACCAGATAACGCGGTGGGCCACCACCTCGAGCGCGGGCATATGGGCAACTGTCTTCAGGTAAAACGGCAGGATGCCCCAGAGCAAATAGGCTGAAAGCGCGAAGATAAAGCCTCTTTTGCCGTCCGACATGCGAACCGTCAACTCGGTTGTCACGCGGCACGCGCTCAGGGCGCCATTATGGTCGATTTGCTCGGTCATGACGCGAAGTCCTATTCTTCGCACCACTTGCCGTCCATTGAATTCGGCTGATCAATCGATCAAGACTGTTGATGTTTTTTGCGCCACTTCGCACATCATTTGTACACAAAGCCCAAGCTTAATAGCTCATTCCGCAGCAATTTTGCCTGCCAGATCGCGGTTTTTCATCAATTTGTAGACGACCGAGTCCATCAGGGCCTGGAACGATGCATCGATAATGTTGTCGGAAACGCCCACTGTCCACCAGCGAGCATTGCTGGAGTTCGGTCGAACTCGATGAGAACACGCGTGATGGCCGCCGTGCCGCCATTGAGGATACGCACCTTGAAATCCGCCAGTACAAGGTCGTCGATCTCGTGCTGATAGCGGCCCATATCCTTGCGGAGCGCAAGATCGAGCGCGTTGACCGGACCATGCCCTTCCGCAACGGACATGCGGGTTTCGCCATCTATCTCCACACGCACCACAGCCTCGGAGACTGTCTTGATATTGCCATTGGCATCGAAGCGGCGCTCGACCATACAACGGAAGGAGTCCACCTTGAAGAATTCCGGCACCGTGCCGAGCGTGCGCCGCGCGAGCAATTCGAAACTCGCATCCGCCCCTTCATAAGCATAGCCTTCCGCCTCATGTTCCTTGACCAGGGCGATCAAGGTGTCGAGACGTGAATCTGACTTCGCAACGGGAATACCAAGACGCTCCAACTCATTGATAAAGTTTGATTTCCCGCCCTGATCAGAAATCATGACCTTGCGGCGGTTACCAACGGTTTCCGGCGGAACATGCTCGTAGGTGGCGGGTTCTTTGATGAGGGCAGAGGCGTGGATGCCTGCCTTCGTAGCGAAGGCAGACGCGCCGACAAACGCGCCTTGGGGATCAGGCGCGCGGTTGAGCAACTCGTCGAAACTGCGCGAAAGTCGGGATAGCCCTTGCAATTTATCCAGACTGATGCCGGTCTCGAAGCGATCCGCCCAGGCAGGCTTCAGCATCAGCGTCGGGATGATGGTGACGAGATTGGCATTGCCGCAGCGTTCGCCGATACCGTTGAGCGTGCCCTGCACATGGCGAACGCCAGCATCGATTGCCGCGAGCGAGTTGGCGACGGCCTGCTCCGTATCGTTGTGTGCGTGAATACCTAAATGATCGCCTGGGATGAGTTTCGTCACGGTCCGGACAATCTCTGCCACTTCCGCAGGCTGGGTACCACCATTGGTATCGCAAAGAACGACCCATCGCGCGCCAGCGTCATAAGCCATTTTCGCACAGGCAAGCGCATAGTCCGGATTGGCTTTGTAGCCATCGAAGAAATGCTCGCAATCGACAATGGCTTCCTTGCCAGCTTCGACAGCCGCCTTCACTGAAGCATCGATAGAGTTGAGATTTTCCTCATTGGTACAGCCGAGGGCCACGCGAACGTGATAGTCCCAGCTCTTGCCGACGAAACACACCGTGTCGGCTGACGAGCGAATGAGCGCGGCAAGGCCGGGATCGTTGGAGGCTGACACGCCTGCACGTTTCGTCATGCCGAAGGCTGCAAATTTCGCGCGCTTGGTGCGTTTTTCGGCAAAGAAGGCTGTGTCGGTCGGATTGGCGCCCGGGTAACCGCCCTCGACATAGTCGAAGCCAAACTCATCCAGCATATCTGCAATGACCTTCTTGTCCTCGACCGAAAAGTCGATGCCCGGCGTCTGCTGGCCATCACGCAATGTCGTGTCGAAGAGATAGATCCGTTCCTTTGTCACTCGCCCGCCTCCCCTTGCGGCCCCGATGGTGGCCACTGATCCGTGTCATGGTCCGGGTGCTGGTAGGATATCATTGTTTTGACGAATTCTGCCGATTCCGGGTCGTCTTCGGTCGTGTACCCTGGAAGCGCGGACAAATCATTCACATAAGGGAGTTTGCCTTCCAGACCCCACTGCACTGTGGGAGCCAACTCCTCGGGATGGTCGAAGGCGGCAATGGCAAGTGCCATACCGTCGGGCCCCTCGTAGGTCAGCGGGGTCCCGCAATTCGTGCAGAAGCCCCTTTTGACGTGATTGGACGACTGGAACCACTTCGGTTTCCCCCTAGTCCAAGCGAAGTCCGCACCTCGTACCGATGTCAACGGCGCGAAGAAATTGCCGAAAGCCTTTTGGCACATGCGGCAATGGCAAATCGATGCGTCACCGAGTTTGCCTTCGACCCGAAAGCGGATGGCGCCACACTGACACCCGCCGGAGTAGACGGGCCTGTTGTCGAGACTCATCGCTTCACCTCCCAGGTTGTGACGCGCTCGCCCGTCTCCGGATCTTTGCCGTCCTTCAACTGGATGCCCTTTTCGAGCAGTTCCTCGCGGATACGGTCGGCTTCTGCAAAGCTTTTTGCGGCCAACAAAGACAGACGGTTGTCAATCTTGCCGTTGATTTCACTTTCCAGCTCAGCCGAAATCGAAGCAGCGCGGACATCAATGCCGAGCAGGCCAAACGCTGCGCGATAGTCCGCAGGTTCGAG